>WLJH01000011.1 GCA_009701885.1 Actinomycetota bacterium | reverse complement strand
CGCCGGTGGCGCGCACGAGCGAGGACAGCGGCACGGTCGGCGAGTCCCAGTCGTCGGGCACGTGGGGCACGTCCTCGACGGCGTACTCCACCAGCCCGAGGCGCTCGGCCCACCGCTCCTCGACGCTCTCGACGGCGTCGAGGACCACGCGGTCGAAGCGCTCGCGCGACGTCGGGCGGCCCGGCTGCGCGGTGAGCACCGCGGGTCCGCGCATGCCGCGGCCCCGACGGTCACGAGTCATGCCCGCGAGCCTATCCGCGGGCGTCGGTGCGGGCGGGTAGCGTCTGGGCCGTGAGTCCCGCCCGTCGTTGCAGCCGCACCGCGTGCGGTCGCCCGGCGGTGATGACGCTGACCTACGTCTACGCCGACCAGACCGCCGTGCTCGGCCCCCTGGCGACGTATGCCGAGCCGCACGCCTACGACCTCTGCGAGACCCACAGCGAGCGGCTCTCGGCACCCCGCGGCTGGGAGGTGCTGCGGCTGGCGCAGCCCGCGCCGCCGCGGCCGAGCAACGACGACCTCCTCGCGCTGGCCGACGCCGTCCGCGAGGCCGGCCGGCCCCAGCCGCCCCGACGGGTGGCACCGGCCGAGGAGACCGGCCGCGAGACCGGTCGCAAGGGTCATCTGCGCGTGCTGTCCACCGAGCACTAGGGTTCGGGCATGGCCGACACCCGCACCTCCGACTCGCTGGGGGCTGCGAACCTCCATGCCGTCTTCAAGGCCTACGACGTGCGCGGCACGGTCCCCGACCAGCTCGACGAGGACCTCGCCCGCGCGACCGGTCGCGCCTACGTCCGGGTGCTCGGTGCCCGCACGGTCGTGGTGGGCCACGACATGCGTCCCAGCTCGCCCGGCATGGCCGGCGCGTTCGCCTCGGGCGCCTCCGAGGCCGGTGCCGACGTCGTCATGATCGGCCTGGCCTCCACCGACCAGCTCTACTTCGCCTCGGGCCACCTCGGGCACCCGGGCGCGATGTTCACCGCCAGCCACAACCCCGCGCAGTACAACGGGATCAAGCTGTGCCGCGCGCACGCCGTCCCCGTCGGTGCCGACACCGGTCTGCACGAGATCCGCGACCTGGTCGCCTCCGGGGAGGTCACCGAGCGGTTCGTCCCCGCCCCGGCCGCGGGCTCGATCAGCGAGCACGACGTGCTGGAGGCGTACGCCGCCCACCTGCTCACCCTGGCCCCGGTCTCGGGGCGCCGGCTCAAGGTCGTGGCCGACGCCGGCAACGGCATGGCCGGCTGGACGGCGCCGGCGGTCTTCGGGCGGATGGGGACCGACCAGGTCGACCTGGTGCCGCTCTACTTCGAGCTCGACGGCAGCTTCCCGAACCACGAGGCCAACCCGCTCGACGAGACCACGCTGGCCGACCTCAAGGCCCGGGTGCTGGCGGAGAAGGCCGACGTCGGACTGGCCTTCGACGGTGACGCCGACCGCTGCTTCCTCGTCGACGAGCGCGGCCGGGCGGTCTCGCCCTCCACGCTCACCGCGCTGATCGCGGCGCGCGAGCTCGCCAAGGAGCCGGGCGCCACGATCATCCACAACCTCATCACCTCCCGCGCGGTGCCCGAGCTGGTCACCGAGCTCGGCGGCACCCCCGTGCGCACCCGGGTCGGGCACTCCTTCATCAAGGCCCGGATGGCCGAGACCGACGCGGTCTTCGGCGGCGAGCACTCGGGGCACTTCTACTTCCGGGACTTCTGGCGCGCCGACTCCGGCATGCTCGCCGCGCTGCACGCCCTGGCGGCCCTCGCGGGCACGGACGTGCCGCTGTCGCAGCTGCTGGCGGCGTACGAGCGGTACCCGATGTCGGGGGAGATCAACTCCGAGGTGTCGGACCAGGCTGCGGTCATGGACACGCTGGAGGCGGAGTACGCCGGGCAGGACGGCGTCACCACCGACCGGCTGGACGGGCTGAGCGTCAGCCACCCGGACTGGACGTTCAACGTGCGGCCCTCCAACACCGAGCCGCTGCTGCGGCTCAACGCCGAGGGGCGCGACCAGGAGACGATGGAGGCCGTGCGCGATGGCGTGCTGGCCAGGATCCGTGGAGGGAAGCAGTGAACGCGATGAACATCGACCCGGCCCTGATGGAGATCATCGTGTGCCCCCAGTGCCACGGCGACCTCGCGCCCGGCACCGGTCCCGACGGCGCCGACGAGCTGGTCTGCCAGGGCACGTGCGGCCTGGCCTACCCCGTCCGCGACGACATCCCCGTGCTGCTGGTCGACGAGGCCCGCCGGCCGTGACCTGGTTCGACGAGGCCCGGCTCGACGACGAGTCGGCGCTGGGCACCGTGGACCTGCGGCTGCGCCACCTGGCGGAGTCGGGCTCCCGCGTGCGCCGCGAGGTCGGTGACGCGGCCGAGGCGGCCGACAGCGCGGTCGAGCGGGCGCGCGAGCTGGACCGGCCGCGCGCGGTCATCGCCGCGGGTCCGGACTCCCGGCTGCTGCGTGCCGTCCTCGAGCCGTGGTGCCCGGTGCCGTTCGTCGCCTGGCCGGGGCCGGCGCTGCCGGGCTGGGCGGGCAGCCTGGACCTCGTCGTCGTCCTCGCGCCCGACGGCGCCGACGCCGGCACGGCCTCCGCGGTCTCCGAGGCGGTGCGCCGCGGCTGCCAGGTCGTGGTGTCGTGCCCGCCGGGCTCGCTGGTCGCCGAGCACACGGTCGGCCGCTACGCCACGGTCCTGCCCTCGACCACGCGCGACCAGCTCGCCTCGGCGGTCGTCATGCTGTCCTACCTCCACCGGGTCCAGCTCGGTCCCGAGGCTGCTCCGGACTCGGTCGCCGACGCCCTCGACCAGGTCGCCCTGGACTGTGGCCCGCGCAAGGACCTCGCGGTCAACCCCGCCAAGATGCTCGCCATCGCGCTCGCCGACGCCGCGCCCGTCGTCTGGGGTGGCTCCGTCCTCGCGGCCCGCGCCGCGCGCCGGGTCGCGGAGTCCGTGCGCCGCGCCTCCGGCCGCACCGCGATCGCTGGCGACGCCGAGCACCTGCTGCCGGTCATCGAGGCCGCGCGCCCCCGCGACGTCTTCGACGACCCCTTCGCCGAGGGCACCTCCGGCCCGCGTCCGGTGCTGGTGCTGCTCGACGACGGGTCCGAGGACGCCACCGTCCGCACCCACCGCACCCGGCTGCTCGCCGCGGCCGCCGAGCGCGGGGTCCGGGTCGAGACCCTCGGCTCCGACGCCCCCACCGAGGTCGCCCGCTACGCCTCGCTCATGCTCTCGGGCACCTACGCCTCGGAGTACCTCCGGCTCGGGCTGGTCGAGGACTAGCCCCCCTCGTCGTCCGGGTCGTCCCGCATGAAGCCGGTCCGTGGGTCGACCGCGGCGAGGAAGTCGCGGACCGCTGCCACGTGCCCCTCACCGCTCTCGGCGGACCGGTCGTTCGTCGCCGAGCCGAAGCCGTAGCCCCCGTGCCGGTGGGTGAGCCAGTCGTAGTCGTACACGCCTGCGCTGCGCCGGGTCACCCGGAACTCCTCGCCGTCGACGACCAGCACCAGCGGGCCCTCCTCCGGCACCGGAGGCTCGAACCGGTCGACGTACGACGCTGCGGTGTCGAGGTCGACCGGGAAGTCGTCGGCGTGGTCGGCTCGCCGCCTCGCCACGCGCGCGAGCACGGTGCCGCGGTCGGTGGCGAGGTAGACCGTCTCGGGGACGACGCCGTGCTCCGCGAGCAGCGCGCGCCACTCCTCGCGCATCGCCCTCGACCAGAACGAGAAGTCGAGGACGACGTCGCGCCTAGCGCTGACGAGCCGCAGCAGCTCCGTGCGCAGCTGCGCGCGGATCTCCTCGCGCACCGTGTCCGGCACCTCGCCCCCGGTGATCCCGCGTGCCCAGATGCCGGCGTCGAACGAGAGCCGCACCATGCCCTCGGCCTCGAGCCGCCGCGCGTACGTCGTCTTGCCGGCACCCGACGGCCCGCACATGAAGACCACCCGGCTCGTCCCGTCCACCTGCGGCACCCTGCCACCCGTGACCCGTCCGCCGCGACGGAGTTCTGGAGGCCATGGCTCGGTCTCGAGACGGCGCCGGCGCGCTTCCTCGACCCGGCGGCTGTCGCCCGGCTGATCGACGGTCCGGCCGAAGAACCGAAGTGGAGGTCCTGTCTGGCACCTGGTGCAACGCAGAGCCTCCAGATCGGCTCTACGGGGCGGGTCGCCGAGGTGCGGGCGTGCTGGTAGCCCGGCCGCCGGGTGGTGGTCGGGCTGCGAGCGCGCTCAGGTCTGGGTGCTCAGAGTGGGGTGGTGCCGTCGGGGTGGACGAGGTAGTGCTGGCCGTGGGGGCTGGTCCAGAGCCAATGACCTGGGCTCAGCCCTGTGACTCGCCAGGGTCTGCCTGCTGGTGAGGGGTGAGTCTTGGCGCGGTGGTCGTGCCTGCAGAGGGGCGCGAGGTTGTCGGTGCTCGTCTGACCGGGTGGGCCGGTGTCGGAGTACTCGATGGTGTGGTCGAGGTCGGCGGTCTCGGCGGGCCTGTTGCAGTGCGGGAACGTGCAGGTGGTGCGGGTCAGTCGGACGCGGGTGGCGATGCGGTCGGGGACCTCGTAGGAGTCGACGGCGACGGTGTCGTGGAGGTCGATGACGGGTTTGACGACGACCTGGGTGCCGGGGGTCCCGCACCACTCGCGGACGGCGTCGGCGGTGAGGAGCTGGTGGTGGTTGTCGAGGCGGGCGAGGTTGAGGCCGAGCTGGCCGGTGACGGGGTCGGTCTGGGGTGCGCCGGTCAGCGCGGCGTCGGAGAGGTGGACCGTGAGCACCACGACCCGGCGAGCGGACGTGCGGGCGTTGGGCGCGTTGCTGCCGGGGCCGGTGGGCGTGTCGGTCGCGCGGTCTCGACGACGCTCGCTGGCGCTCGCTGCTCGACCATCGGGTGTGGGGAGGAGGTCTTGGCCGCGGGCGATGTAGCCGAGTGCTTTGGCGCGGCGGACGGCGAGCGTGTCGGTGGAGCCGTCGAGGAGCAGCTGGTGGGCGATGTGGCGGATCGCCTGCTCGAGGTCCTCGGCGTCGGCGCGGTCCAGGAACCCGTCGGCGGACACGGCGGAGGCCGCACCGACCGAGGTAGCGGGGGATGCGAGGTCGAGGTCGAAGTAGAGGTTGGCGCGGGTGTCGCACTCGGTGACCTCGGTGGATTCGGGGTCGAACCGCGCTGATGCCTCGAGGACGAGTCGGTCGACGACGACGGGTCCGGCGGTGTGGACGACATGGGCGACCTGGGCGTCGACGAACGCCACGGCCTCTTCCGACAAGCCCTTGGTGGTCTGGGCGAGGCGGCGGACCCGCCACGCGGTGACCTGTCCTGCGACGAGCCGGGCCCAGACCTTGGGGAGGCGGTGCTTGGCCTCGATGGCGTCACCCACGAGCAGGCGCCCGGACTCGCGCGTGCGCCCGAGGGCGGTGGACAACTCGGTGACGGCGAAGTCGGACACCTCGGGAGCGCCGGCGCCGGCCAGATCGAGCATGGTGTCGGCACCGGGCATCCCGAACCGGGCCGTCCACGCAGCCTCGGCGGCGTCGTACGCCTCCTCGTCGGGGTGGGAGTAGGTGCCGTAAAAGTCCGGCATCAGGACACCGGTGGTGTGCGCATCAGCCCACTCAGCAATCCCGATCAGCAGCTCCCGCGCGGCGTCGTCCTCACGCGCCTTGGCGGTGCGGATCGCGTCGAGGAGGGAGGCGGTGGCCATGGTGAAAGTATACTCGAACACACGTTCGAGCGACAGTGTTTCCCCAGGTCAGATCCACTTTTCGTGAACTTCCTGAGGGACTGATCCAAGCCCAGCCGAGGCGAGCACCCCAGCGGCGGGCGACCACCGAGTCAAGCGCAACCAAGAAGCTGAAGCGGCACCCAGGGCGACCACGCTTTCACTGAATCCAGGACCTGCTGCGGCGCGAACCCGCCACGACCCGCAGGCGGTGACCCAGGGAGCAACCACGGGGATAGGCGGAGCGACCGGCGTACGGGGTCTCGCGGCTCGTCGCTGACGCTCCTCGCACCTCGACCAGCGGTAAGCGGCGCTGGCGCGCCTCTCGGCCACGCCGCCCCATGTCACGTTTCGGGTGTGGGCAGCCCCGGGAACAAGAGAACCCATGTCCACCGCCACCTCCCGTGCCGACTCCACCCCTGCCGGCGCTGCTCCAGAGACGACCCCCGCGACCGCCCCCGCGGCCCGCGACCCGTGGTTCGACAACGCCAAGATGGCCCTGGTGACCCTGGTGGTCGTCGGGCACGCGTGGGTGCTGCTGCCCGAGAGCGTGACGCGCGACCACCTCTACGACTTCCTCTACGCCTGGCACGTGCCGGCGTTCGTCTTCGTCACCGGCTACCTCTCGCGGCGCTGGACCTACTCCCGCGCGCGGATGTGGCAGCTGGTGCGCACGGTCGCGGTGCCGTACGTCCTGTTCGAGGCCGCGATCGCGCTGTTCCGCATCCACGTGGGCGGCGAGGAGATGGAGAACCTCTGGCGCGACCCGCACTGGCCGATGTGGTACCTCTCGGCGCTGTTCTTCTGGCGCCTGCTGACCCCGGTCTTCAAAGACCTGTGGGGCGGTCTGGCGCTGGCGGTCGGCATCTCGCTGGTGGCCGGGCTGTACGCCGGCGACACCCTCGACGTCGCCCGCATCCTGGGCCTGCTGCCGTTCTTCGTGATGGGCCTCAAGGCGACCCCGGAGCGCTTGGAGCTGCTGCGCGGCCGCGCGGTGCAGGTGCTGGCGGTCGGGGTCTTCGCCGCCATCTTCTGGCTCACCCGCCGCACCGACGAGTGGGCCGCGACCGAGTGGCTCTACTACCGCGCCCGCTACGAGGAGCTGGACGTGAGCGACGGGCAGGCGTTCCTCACGCGCGCCTGCCTGCTCGTGCTGGGCACGCTGGGCGCCTGGGCCTTCCTGGCCCTGGTGCCGCGCATCCGCGGCTGGTTCACGACCATGGGCGCCTTCACGCTGGTGGTCTACCTCTTCCACGGCTTCGTCGTGAAGGGCCTGGGGTACGCCGGGTACGGCGACCTCTTCGGTGACCAGCAGTGGCTGGGCCTGCTCGTGACCACCGTGGGGTCGGTGGGCGTGGCGCTGCTGCTGGCCAGCCCGCCGGTGGCGCGCGTGCTCAAGCACGCCGTCGACCCGCTGGGCTGGGGGGAGAAGAAGCTCGACCACGCGCTCGAGGTGGCCACGGCGAAAGTCGAGGCCGACCGGCTCTCCGACCGGATCGAGGAGCACGTCGAGGAGCAGGTGCGCCGGGTGCCGCAGAGCGTGCCGTAGGCCCTAGGCTCGCCCCGTGGCCGGTGGACTCTTCGCTCTGCTCGACGACGTCGCGACGCTCGCGAAGCTGGCGGCGTCCTCCATCGACGACGTCGGGGCGGCCGCGGGCCGCGCCAGCGCCAAGGCGGCGGGCGTGGTCGTCGACGACACCGCAGTCACCCCGCAGTACGTCCAGGGCGTCGCGGCCGAGCGCGAGCTCCCGATCATCCGCAAGATCGCGACCGGCTCGATCCGCAACAAGCTGCTGCTGATCCTCCCGGTCGCGCTGCTGCTCAGCGAGTTCCTGCCGACCCTGCTCAAGATCATCCTCATGATCGGTGGCGCCTACCTCTGCTTCGAGGGCGCCGAGAAGGTCTGGGAGAAGCTCGGTGGCGGTCACGGGCACGGCGACGACCACGCCTCGGTCGACACCGGCGACCCGGCAGAGACGGAGAAGAACCTCATCGGCGGCGCCATCCGCACCGACCTGATCCTCTCGGCGGAGATCATGGTGATCGCGCTCGACGAGGTCGCCGGCGAGAGCTTCTGGAGCCGCGCCGCGATCATGGTCGTGGTCGCCGTGCTGATCACGGTCGTGGTCTACGGCGTGGTCGCGCTGATCGTGAAGATGGACGACGTGGGGCTGTCCCTGGCCCAGCGCTCCGGCCGGGCCGCCCGCCGCCTCGGCGAGGGCATGGTCCACGCGATGCCGCGGGTGCTGACGGTCATCGGGCTGGTCGGCACCGTCGCCATGCTCTGGGTGGGCGGCCACATCATCCTGGTCGGTGCCTACGACCTCGGCCTCACCGCGCCGTACGACGCCGTGCACCACCTCGAGGAGGCGGTGCACGACGCCACGGGTGCCCTGGGTGCGGTCCTGGGCTGGGTGACCAACACGTTCTTCTCCGCCGTGCTCGGCATCGTCGTCGGTGCCGTGGTGGTCGTCGCGATGCACTTCGTGCCCCGGCGCCGCGCCGCGCACTGAGCCCTCCCCTCGGGGGGACCTCGGCAGCCGGCAGCCGCTCCAGACATCTGCGGTCGCACCCGTGAGGATTCCCCGTCGTCCCCAGCCGCCGCCTACCCTGGACGTCGGACTGCGCGGGAGATCCCGACGGTGCGCAGATGCGCGGCGCAGGCCTGGCTCCACCCCTCGCGAGGAGACACCCTGATGGACTTCAAGGTCGCCGACCTGTCCCTGGCCGACTACGGCCGCACCGAGATCGAGCTCGCCGAGCACGAGATGCCCGGCCTGATGGCCATGCGCGAGCGCTACGGCGCCGAGAAGCCGCTCGCCGGCGCGCGCATCGCCGGTTCGCTGCACATGACCATCCAGACGGCCGTGCTCATCGAGACGCTGACCGCCCTGGGTGCCGAGGTCCGCTGGGCCTCCTGCAACATCTTCTCCACCCAGGACCACGCCGCGGCCGCCGTCGCGGTCGGCCCGACGGGCACCGTCGACGCGCCTGCCGGCGTCCCGGTCTTCGCCTGGAAGGGCGAGACCCTGGAGGAGTACTGGTGGTGCACCCAGCAGATCCTCGACTGGGGCACCGACGCCGACGGCAACCAGCGCTACGCCAACATGATCCTCGACGACGGCGGCGACGCCACCCTGCTCGTCCACCTGGGCGTCGAGGCCGAGAAGAAGGGCGAGGCGCCGGACCCGGCCACCGCCACCAGCACCGAGCAGCGGATCATCTTCGAGGTCCTGCAGCAGAGCCTGGCCCAGAGCAACGAGCGCTGGACCAACGTCGCGCGCGAGATCATCGGCGTCACCGAGGAGACCACCACCGGTGTGCTCCGCCTCTACGACATGATGCGTGAGGGCTCGCTGCTCTTCCCGGCCATCAACGTCAACGACTCGGTCACGAAGTCGAAGTTCGACAACAAGTACGGCTGCCGCCACTCGCTGATCGACGGCATCAACCGCGCCACCGACGTCCTCATGGGCGGCAAGATCGCGGTCGTCTGCGGCTACGGCGACGTGGGCAAGGGCTCGGCCGAGTCGCTGCGCGGCCAGGGTGCCCGCGTCGTGGTCACCGAGATCGACCCGATCTGCGCGCTGCAGGCCGCGATGGACGGCTACCAGGTCACCACGCTCGACGACGTCATCGAGACCGCCGACATCGTCATCACCGCGACCGGCAACAAGAACGTCGTCTCCGTCGACCAGATGCGCCGGATGAAGCAGAACGCCATCCTGGGCAACATCGGCCACTTCGACAACGAGATCGACATGGCCGGCCTGGAGACCTACCCCGGCATCGTCCGCAAGAACGTCAAGCCGCAGGTCGACGTGTGGACCTTCCCCGAGGGCGAGGGCAACCAGATCATCGTGCTGTCCGAGGGTCGCCTGATGAACCTCGGCAACGCCACCGGCCACCCGTCGTTCGTCATGTCGAACTCCTTCACCAACCAGGTCCTGGCCCAGGTGGAGCTGTTCACCAAGCCGCAGGACTACCCGGTCGGCGTCTACGTGCTGCCCAAGCACCTCGACGAGGAGGTGGCCCGCCTGCACCTCGACGCGCTCGGCGTGAAGCTGACCACCCTCACCGACGAGCAGGCCGGCTACCTCGGCGTGGCGGTCGAGGGGCCGTACAAGTCCGACGAGTACCGCTACTGATCTGATCGACACCACGCGCACGGCGGCCCCGCTCGACGGGGCCGCCGTTCGCGCGTGCTGAGGGGCAGGGGGCAAGATGGGGACCATGAGTGACGCGGCGACGCAGGACGACTACACGACCAAGGGTCGTGTCCTGGTCGTCGACGACGACGCCTCGCTCGCCGAGATGCTCACCATCGTCCTGCGTCAGGAGGGCTTCGACTCCCGCATGTGCCTGCGGGGCGACCAAGCGGTCGAGGCCTTCCGCGACTACAAGCCCGACGTGGTGCTGCTCGACCTGATGCTGCCCGGCCGCGACGGCATCGACGTGTGCAAGGAGATCCGCGCCGAGTCCGGCGTCCCGATCGTCATGCTCACCGCCAAGGGCGACACCGTCGACGTGGTGGTGGGCCTGGAGTCCGGCGCCGACGACTATGTCGTCAAGCCGTTCAAGCCCAAGGAGCTCGTGGCCCGCATCCGGGCGCGCGTGCGCCGCTTCGACGCCACCGCGCAGGCCGAGACCCTCTCCATCGGCGACGTGCACATCGACGTCGCCGGCCACCAGGTCACCCGCTCCGGGCGCCCGGTCAACCTGACCCCGCTGGAGTTCGACCTGCTGGTGTGCCTGGCCCGCAAGCCCTGGCAGGTCTTCAGCCGCGAGGTGCTGCTCGAGCAGGTCTGGGGCTACCGCCACGCCGCCGACACCCGCCTGGTCAACGTGCACGTGCAGCGGCTGCGCTCCAAGGTCGAGCACGACCCGGAGAACCCCGAGATCGTGGTCACCGTCCGCGGAGTCGGCTACAAGGCCGGCGCCGCCTGAGCAGCCGCGTGGGCGCGCTCACCTTCTGGCGCCGCTCCATCCAGGCGCGGGTGGTGGCCAGCACGCTCGTCCTCTCCTTCGTCGTGGTCAGCGCCGTGGGCTGGTTCCTGCTGCGCCAGACCCGCGACGGGCTGCTCGAGGACCGGATCGACGCCGTGGTCGCCGAGGCGGCCAACGAGACCCGCGACGCCCGGGCCCGGCTGGAGTCGGCCACGCTGAGCGACGTCGACGCCGCCGAGCAGCAGCGGGCGCTCGTCGAGCCGATCATCCAGCGCGGGCTCTCGCGCGACTTCGCCGTCGTGCTCGCCGGCCCCGACGGCAGCAGCGGGGGCGTCGCCTCCGACCCGGGCAGCGGCGGAGCGACGTACACCTTCGGGCTGGACCGGGAGTCGGTGCCGGCCTCGCTGGTGGAGCACTTCTCGACCATCGCCCCGCCGTCCTGGACCTACACCACGATCCGCCGGCTGGGCGCCGACGGCGAGACGACGGTGGAGGAGCCCGGGATCGCCGTGGGGTCGCAGGTCACGCTGCCGGCCGACGGACGCACCTACACGCTCTACCTGCTCTTCCCGACCTCCGAGGACGAGGACACCCTGGCCCTGGTCACCCGGGCACTGCTGACCGCCGGGGTGCTCCTGCTCCTGCTGGTGGCCGGGGTGACCTGGCTGGTCGCCCAGCAGGTGGTGACCCCGATCCGGATGGCCCGGCGGGTCGCCGAGCGGCTGGCGGCCGGGCGGCTCACCGAGCGGCTGGAGGTCTCCGGGGAGGACGACCTCGCCCGCCTGGCGACCTCCTTCAACCAGATGGCCTCCAACCTGCAGCGCCAGATCCGCCAGCTCGAGGAGCTGAGCCGGGTGCAGCGGCGCTTCGTCTCCGACGTCTCCCACGAGCTGCGCACGCCGCTCACCACGGTCCGGATGGCCGGCGACGTCCTGCACGACGCCAAGGACTCCTTCGACCCGGTCACGGCGCGCTCGGCCGAGCTGCTGCAGATCGAGCTGGACCGATTCGAGACCCTGCTCGCGGACCTGCTGGAGATCAGCCGCTTCGACGCCGGGGCCGCGGTCCTGGAGGTCGACGACGTCAACCTCGTCGACGTCGCCCACCGTGTCGTCGACAGCACCCGACCGCTGGCCGACCAGCGCGGGGTCACGCTGGTCGTGCGCTCCCCGGGCCACCCGTGCCTCGCGGAGGCCGACGTACGCCGCATCGAGCGCGTCGTGCGCAACCTGGTCTCCAACGCGATCGACCACGCCGGTCCGCGGGCGCCCGGCGCGACGCCGACCGTCGTGGTGAGCGTGGCCGGCGACGACCACGCAGCGGCCGTGGCCGTGCGCGACTACGGCGTGGGGCTGGCCCCGGGGGAGTCGGCGATGGTCTTCAACCGGTTCTGGCGCGCCGACCCGGCCCGGGCCCGCACCTCGGGCGGCACGGGGCTCGGGCTGTCGATCTCGCTCGAGGACGCGCACCTGCACGGCGGCTGGCTGCAGGCCTGGGGGCGCCCGGGCGAGGGCGCGCAGTTCCGGCTGACCCTCCCGCGGCGCAACGGCACCCCGCTGCGCCGCAGCCCGATCTCGCTCATCCCCGACGACGTCGTGGAGCCGGTGTGAGCCGGCGGCGTACGCGCGCGCTGCGGGCCGGCGTCGTGTCCGCCCTGCTGCCCCTCGCGCTGGCCGGGTGCGTCTCGCTGCCCGTCTCCGGGCCGGTGGTGGAGGTCGAGCGCCAGTCCACGGGGGAGGCCGACACCGGCGGGGCCGCGGCGATCGACGCGCGACCGCCCCAGGACGGCCAGTCCCCGCCCGAGGTGGTCAAGGGCTTCCTGGACGCGATGCAGGCCTGGCCGACCGAGCTCGCGACCGCCAAGGAGTTCCTCTCCTCCGAGGCCCGCACCACCTGGAACCCCCAGGGCACGATCCTCTACGAGGACGCCCTGCCGCCCGCCGGCGGCGCGGGGCGGGTGGAGCTGCGCGTGGGCGGCGCCGACCGGCTCGACGCCCGTGGTGCCTGGCTGGGCGCGCTCTCGGCCGAGGAGGACTCGCTGGCGTTCCGGCTCGTGCTGGAGGACGGGGAGTACCGCATCGCCGACCTGCCGCCCGCCCTCGTGGTCCCGACGACCTGGTTCGAGCAGCGCTACCGCCAGGTCGCGCTCTACTTCCCCGACCCCACCGGCACGGTGCTGGTGCCCGAGCCGGTCTTCGTCGGCGACGACTCCACCTTCGCCTCCACGCTGGTCTCCGGCCTGCTGCGCGGTCCCGGCCCCAGCCTGCGCGGCGTGGTCTCCAGCCAGCTCCCTTCGGGCCTGCGGGTCGACCTGTCGGTGCCGGTGACCGACGGCACCGCGGCCATCTCCCTCACCGGCGAGGCGAGCGCCTTCACCCCAGCCGACACCGAGCTGCTGGTCTCCCAGCTGGCCTGGACGCTGCGGCAGGACCCCGACATCGACGCCTTCACCCTCGACATCGACGGTCGGCCCGTCCGCACCGCCCAGGGCGCCACCCGCTTCTCCGTCCAGGCCGGCGACCGGCTCGACCCGGTCGGCTTCCAGTCCGACTCCCTGCTCTACGGCCTGCGCGACGGGCTGCTGGTCGCCGGCACCCCGGGCTCCCTGGAACCGGTGGACGGTGTCCTGGGTCGGGTCCCGCTGGGCCTGCGCTCGGTCTCGGTGGACCTGGCGAGCGACCAGGTCGCCGCGATCTCCGAGGGCGGCACCACGGCCTACCTCGCCCCGCTCAGCGACGGCGGCACCGGAGCCACCGAGGAGGGTGCCGAGGACCCCGGGCTCGCCGACGTGGCGACGGTGGTCACGGGCACCGACCTGCTGCCCCCCGCCTGGGACGTCCACGACCGGCTCTGGTTGGTCGACCGGACACCCCTCGGCGCGGTCGTGCAGTGGTACGGCGAGGAGCGCAGCGGCGTGGTGGAGGTGCCGGGCGTCTCGGGCCAGCAGGTCACCGAGCTGCTGGTCTCCCGCGACGGCAGCCGGCTGGTCGTCGTGGTGCGCGGACCCCGGGGCGATTCGCTGCGGGTGGCCCGCATCCGCACCGACGCCGAGGGCGGGGTCGCCGGGGTGACCCGGGCCCGTGCCGTGGCCATCGAGGACGGCGCCAGCCGCCGGATCCGCGACGTCGCGTGGAACTCCACCACCACCCTGGCCGTCCTCAACCGGCTCACCGACGTCTCGGCCAAGGTCGTCACCGTCGGCGTCGACGGCTCGCCCGGCGGCCTGGACGGCATCACGACGACGTTGTCGGGGGCCACCGCGCTGGCCGGCTCACCCGCCCCCGGCGCGCGGGTGTACGCCGTCACCGACTCCGGCCTGGCCGACCTCAACGCCACCGTGCGTGGCCCCCGGGTCCTCGACGAGGGCGTCAGCTACCTCGACTACGCGGGGTGAGGACGCGCCAGCGGACCCGACGACGGTGGTCGAGCGACCCGCGTGCCGAGACCCGGTGAGGTGCCCGCCAGGTCTCCACACGGAGCGGCGACGCCGGGTGATCCACGCCGTGGGAGTTGTTCGCCCCACGGCATCCCTCCGGCGGCTGGACTGGGTCCGTGCCGCCCGACCCACCGACCCTCCTCTGCGCCGCCCGGGACCTCTTCCTCGGCGGCTCGTGCGCGGCGTGCGGACGCCGGGGCAGCGTGCTGTGCCCCGGCTGCCGGGCATCGCTCGTGCAGGAGGCGCCGGGGGCGCCGCGGCCGACCCGTCCCGACCCGTGCCCTGCGGGGTTGCCGCCGACCTGGGCGTGCGGTGCCTACGAAGGCGCGCTGCGGCAGCTGGTCGTCGCGCACAAGGAGCACGGTCAGCAGGCCCTCGCCGCGCCGCTGGGCGCGCTGCTGGCCGAGTCGGTGCTGGCGGCGCTCGCGGGAGGGGGCGACCACGCACCCCCCGGCACGCCGGTCCTCCTGGTGCCGGCCCCCTCGCGACCGTCCGCGGTGCGCGCGCGGGGGAGGGACGCCGCCCTCGTGCTCGTGCGGGCCGCGGCGCGGACGCTCCGGCGCCGCGGCGTACCGGTGGTCGTGGCGCCGCTGCTCACCACCCGCCCGGGTCTGGTGGACCAGGCCGGGCTCGGCGTCCAGGAGCGGGCGGCCAACCTCGACGGTTCGCTGCGGGTGCGGCCGGAGCAGCTGCGGCGGCTCTCGCGGCGGGTCCCGGAGGTCGCCGCCGTGGTGCTCTGCGACGACGTCGTGACCACCGGCGCCACGCTCGTGGAGGCGTCCCGGGCGCTGCGAGCGGTCGGCCTGCCGGTCCTCGGGGCCGCCACGCTGGGGGCCACGGGCAGGCGCCGGACGGGACCGCCCGGGGGGCGTAGGTGAGGAGTTCCTGAAAGCCGACCTTGGTCCCTTCCGCGCCACCGGCGTTGCGCCTATCGTCTCGTCATGGAGTCCGTCCGGGTCCGTGGTTGCGTCGTAGGGGCGCCCCGGTCAGTCCGGATGCCCCCGCGGCAAGCCGATGCCAGTCGCAGGCGAAACGGTCCACGTAACCGCCCCCGGGCGGGATCACGGTGCGGCTTAGTCGTAAGTCCTGCCTCGGCCCGACCGTCACATGCGGTCGACGTCGGGAGAGGGTCAGTAGTGGCAGAGAAGCTGCGAGAGCCCCAGCAGGCGAGTGTGGGGACGAAGACCAGGTCGGCCGGACGGACTCCTCCTGCCACACCAACGGCGCACCCATGAGTGCGCTCTGAGGAGGATTCCCATGGAAGTTGTCGTCACCGGCCGGAACTGCGAGATCAAGGAGGGCTTCCGGGACCACGTCACCGAGAAGCTCGCGAAGCTCGAGAAGCATGACCACCGGATCATGCGGGTGCACGTGGAGGTGGACTGCGAGCCCAACCCGCGCCAGCACGACCGCGCGGTGCACGTCGAGCTGACGGCGTTCTCCAAGGGCCCGGTCATCCGGGCCGAGGCGGCCGCCGACGACAAGATGGGAGCCCTCGACCTGGCCCTGGACAAGATGGCCACGCAGATGCGCAAGGCGGCAGACCGCAAGCGCATCCACCGCGGCGGCAAGCGGCCGATCTCCGTCGGCCAGGCCACCGCGGGCCTGCCGCCTGTCGGTGACGGCCCCGGCGGCCTGGCGCTGGAGGAGGAGTCCGAGGGCAGCGAGCGCAGCGAGGACCGCTACGTCGGTCCGATCGCGGTCACCGGCGACGGCCCCCTGGTCGTGCGCGAGAAGACCCACCCCGCCACGCCGATGACGCTCGACCAGGCGCTCTACGAGATGGAGCTGGTGGGGCACGACTTCTACCTCTTCGTCGACAAGGAGAGCGAGCGGCCCGCCGTCGTCTACCGGCGGCGTGGCTACGACTACGGCGTGATCTCCCTCGACCTCGGTGGCGAGGGGTCCCCGGAGTAGCCCGCCCCTAGTCCCAGCGAGCCATCGACGGCACGTCCGGGTAGCCCGAGGGTGTCCACCCGAGGGGCCCGGACGTGCCATGATGCGGCCGTGCCAGGTACCCAGAGCGAGGAGTCGATCCGCGTCCTGGTCGTCGACGACCAGGAGCTGTTCCGTCGAGGGCTCACCATGCTGCTCTCCGTCGAGGAGGGCATCGAGGTCGTCGGTGAGGCCGGTGACGGAGTCGAGGGCACCGAGCTGGCCGCCAGCTCCGCGCCCGACGTGGTCCTGCTGGACGTGCGGATGCCCAAGCGCTCGGGCATCGAGGCCTGCAAGGCCATCAAGGAGGCCGTCCCCTCCGCCAAGATCATCATGCTCACCGTCTCCGACGAGGAGGCCGACCTCTACGAGGCCGTCAAGAGCGGCGCCGCGGGCTACCTGCTCAAGGACTCCTCCATCGAGGAGGTCGCCCAGGCCGTCCGCGTCGTCTCCGAGGGCCAGTCGCTGATCAGTCCGTCGATGGCGGTCAAGCTGATCGACGAGTTCAAGCAGATGTCCAAGCCCGAGCGCGAGCACATGCCCGGCCTACGCCTCACCGAGCGCGAGCTCGAGGTCCTGCGGCTGGTCGCCACCGGCAAGAACAACCGCGAGATCGCCAAGGACCTGTTCATCTCCGAGAACACGGTCAAGAATCACGTGCGCAACATCCTCGAGAAGCTGCAGCTGCACTCCCGCATGGAGGCGGTCATGTATGCCGTCAAGGAGAAGTTACTGGACCTCCCGTGACGCCCGGCACGCACTCAGGCTGCGTTGTCGTCGCTCGACGGCCCGCTCCGCTCAAAGGCCGCCTTCGCTCCTCCGCCTTGCCTGAGCACGCACCGGACGCCACGGGTCACTAGGGCTTTGGAGTCCCTGAGCCGCGCCCAGGCGCGCCGGGTCGCCCTGGCCGCCCAGGGGTTCCTCGACCCGCCGCACGCCGTGCCGACGCTGCGCACCTTCGACCGCACCCTGGCCCGCACGGGCGTGCTCCAGGTCGACTCGGTCAACGTCCTGCAGCGCGCGCACTACATGCCGCTGTACTCCCGGATGGGCCCCTACGACGCCCATCCCGCCAGCGGGCTGCTGGCCCGCGCGGCGGAGCGGCGGCCGCGCCGGGTCGTGGAGTACTGGGCGCACGTCCAGGCCTTCATGCCGGTGGAGCTGTGGCCGCTCATGCAGCACCGGATGGACACCTACCGCGCGGGTCGCGGGAAGTGGTGGAAGGACGTGGACGACGCCCTGGTCGACCGGGTCAGGAGCGCCGTCGCGGCGGGGGAGGGCCCGGTCACGGCCCGTGGGCTCGAGGAGCGGCTGGGTGCCGGCTCCCCGCGTCGCAAGGACCACTGGGGTTGGAACTGGTCGGAGGTGCGCAAGGTCCTCGACTACCTCTACATGTGCGGCGAGCTGGCCGTCGCCGGTCGCAACGCCCAGTTCGAGGTGCGCTACGACGTGCCCGAACGGGTGCTGCCCGCCTCCGTGCTGGCCCTGCCGACGCCGAGCCCCCAGGAGGCCGTCACCGAGCTGGTCCGACGGGCGGCGCGCTCCCACGGTGTGGCCAGCGCCGCCTGCCTGGCCGACTACTACCGGCTGCGCCAGCAACCCGACCCGCGCCGTCCGGGGCTGCCCAGCACCGCGGTGGCGGTCCAGCAGCTGGTCGAGGAGGGCGAGCTGCTGTCCGTGACGGTCGAGGGGTGGCGCAGGCCGGCCTACCTGCACCGCGACGCCCGGCTCCCGCGTCGGGTGGGTGCCCGCACCCTGCTGAGCCCGTTCGACCCGGTGGTGTGGGAGCGCGATCGCACCGAGGCGCTCTTCGACTTCCGCTACCGGATCGAGATCTACACCCCGCCCCACAAGCGCGTGCACGGCTACTACGTACTGCCGTTCCTCCTCGGGGACGAGCTGGTGGCGCGGGTCGACCTCAAGGCCGACCGTGGAGCCGCCGACGGCGGGCTCCTGCGGGTCGCCGCGGCCTGGGCCGAGCCCGGTGCACCTGCCGCGACCGCCGCCGAGCTGGCCGCCGAGCTGCGCCGCCTCGCGGACTGGCTGGGGCTCGCCGGGCTGGCCGTCGCCCCGCGGGGCGACCTGGCGCCGGAGCTCTCCGCCGCCTGCGGTGCGCTTTAGGGTCCGCTCACCCGGCTGGGTAGAGTGACCGCGGCCCGACGCAGCCGTGCGGGTCAGCCTGAGCATGAGGGAGCAGCAACGCCGTGCCCGCGATTCTCGACAAGATCCTCCGCATCGGCGAGGGAAAGATCCTGCGCCAGCTCGAGGGGGTCGCGAAGGCCGTCAACGCCATCGAGGACGACTTCGTCGCGATGTCCGACGCCGAGCTGCAGGGCATGACCGAGGAGCTGCGCAAGCGGCACGCCGACGGCGAGTCCCTAGACGACCTGATGCCGGAGGCCTTCGCCACCGTGCGCGAGGCCGCCAAGCGGGTGCTCGGCATGCGCCCCTTCGACGTCCAGATCATGGGTGGCGCGGCACTGCACCTGGGCAACATCGCCGAGATGAAGACCGGTGAGGGCAAGACCCTCGTCGCGGTCGCCCCGGCGTACCTCAACGCGATCGCCGGCAAGGGCGTTCACGTCGTCACCGTCAACGACTACCTCGCGCGCTACCAGTCCGAGCAGATGGGCCGCGTCCACAACTGGCTGGGCCTGACCGTCGGCGTGATCCTGCCCGACATGCGCCCCGACGCCCGCCGCAAGGCCTACGCCTGCGACATCACCTACGCCACCAACAACGAGCTCGGCTTCGACTACCTCCGCGACAACATGGCCTCCTCGCTCGAGGAGTGCGTGCAGCGCGGCCACAACTTCGCGATCGTCGACGAGGTCGACTCGATCCTCATCGACGAGGCCCGCACGCCGCTGATCATCTCCGGCCCCACGCAGGACGAGGTGAAGTGGTACGGCGAGTTCTCCAAGATCGTCGCCAAGCTCCAGAAGGACGTCGACTACGAGGTCGACGAGAAGAAGCGCACGATCTCCGTCCTCGAGCCCGGCATCACCAAGGTCGAGGACCACCTCGGCATCGACAACCTCTACGAGTCGGCCAACACCCCGCTGATCTCCTTCCTCAACAACGGCATCAAGGCCAAGGAGCTGTTCCGTCGCGACAAGGAGTACGTCGTGATGAACGGCGAGGTGCTCATCGTCGACGAGCACACCGGCCGCATCCTGTCGGGTCGTCGCTACAACGACGGCCTGCACCAGGCCATCGAGGCGAAGGAGAAGGTGACCGTCCGCGAGGAGTACCAGACCCTCGCCACCGTCACGCTGCAGAACTTCTTCCGGCTCTACGACAAGCTCTCCGGCATGACCGGCACGGCCATGACCGAGGCCTCGGAGTTCGACAAGATCTACTCCCTCGGCGTCGTGCCCATCCCGACCAACCGCCCGATGGTCCGCGTCGACCAGCCCGACCTGGTCTACCGCACCGAGGAGGCGAAGTACGACGCCGTCGCGGAGGACATCGCCGAGAAGCACAAGACCGGGCAGCCGATCCTGGTGGGCACGGTCTCGGTCGAGAAGTCCGACTACCTCTCGGCGCTGCTGAAGAAGAAGGGCGTCCCGCACAACGTCCTCAACGCCAAGATGCACGCCGACGAGGCCAAGATCGTCGCGATGGCCGGCCACAAGGGCGCGGTCACCGTCGCCACCAACATGGCCGGTCGAGGCACCGACATCATGCTCGGCGGCAACGTGGAGTTCCTCGCCGACGCCGAGCTGCGCAAGCAGGGCCTCGAGCCGACCGGTGAGACCGCCGAGGCCTACGACGCGGCATGGCCGGCGACCCTGGAGCGGATCAAGGCGCAGGTCGCCGCGGAGGCCGAGGAGGTCCGTGAGCTCGGCGGCCTCTACGTCCTGGGCACCGAGCGCCACGAGTCGCGCCGCATCGACAACCAGCTGCGCGGTCGCTCCGGCCGTCAGGGCGACCCCGGCGAGTCCCGGTTCTACCTGTCGCTGCAGGACGAGCTCATGCGGCTGTTCAAGTCCGACTGGGTCGACCGGGTGCTGCAGGTGCTGCGGATCCCCGACGACGTGCCGATCGAGAACAAGCGCGTCACCAACGCCATCGCCAACGCGCAGGGCCAGGTGGAGTCGCAGAACTTCGAGTCCCGCAAGAACGTCCTGAAGTACGACGACGTCATGGACCGCCAGCGCAAGGTAATCTATGCCGAGCGCCGCGAGGTGCTCGAGGGCAAGGACCTCACCGAGCAGATCCGCGGCTTCGTCGACGACGTCGTCGCCGGCTACGTCACCGGGGCCACCCAGGACGTCGCGGAGGAGTGGGACCTCGACGCCCTCACCACCGCGCTGTCCCAGCTCTACCCCCTCAGCGTCGACCTGCACGCGTGGTACGAGGAGAGCGGCGGCGGCAACGCCGCGGACCGCGACGAGCTGATCGGCCTGCTCCAGGCCGACGCGCACGCCGCCTACGAGGCCCGCGAGGCGGAGGTCGGCTCGGAAGTCATGCGCGAGCTCGAGCGCCGCGTCATCCTCTCGGTGCTGGACCGCAAGTGGCGCGAGCACCTCTACGAGATGGACTACCTGCGCGAGGGCATCTACCTGCGGGCCTACTCCCAGCGCGACCCGCTCGTGGAGTACCAGCGCGAGGGCTTCGACATGTTCGCCGCGGTCATGGACGGCATCAAGGAGGAGACCGTCGGGTTCCTCTTCAACCTCCAGGTCACCGTGGAGGAGGAGGACGAGGGCGAGGAGGACGAGGTGCTCACCGTGGCCCCCGGCCTGCGATCCCCGGTCGCCGGCGGTGCCGCCCCGCAGATCAAGGCCAAGGGCCTCGACGCCCCGGCCGCTCCCGCGAACCTCACCTACACCGCGCCCAGCGAGACCGGTGACGCCGAGGTCCGGGCTGCTGCCCCGGCCGCGGACGACCCCTACGCCGGTGCGACCCGCAACGCCAAGTGCCCCTGCGGCTCGGGCAAGAAGTACAAGCACTGCCACGGTGCGTCGGGCGGCCCCACGGGGATGACCACGCGCGCCGGCGGCTGACCCGCAGCGCCGGGACCCAGCCTCAGGCGAAGTCGAGCGCCGTGCAGACCCACCCGCGGTCCGCACGGCGCTCGAAGCGTGCTGCGACCGCGCGGGAGCGCTCCCCGTGGCGCACCCGCGCCGCGGCCTCGAGCACCCCGGGGGTGGGGTAGCTCGCGTGCAGGGTCTGCAGCCGGGCGCGCACCGGGTGCGCCCGCTCCGGCTCGCGCACCGAGGCCAGGGCCAGCAGGTGCGTGCGACGGCGGAGGTCGGCGTACACCGTGGGGGAGAGCCAGCGCACGAGCTGGCTGGAGGGGCGCACGCCCCCGACGACCTCGAGGGCGGCCTGGACGATGTGGCGGGCCCAGCGCTCGGTCTCGGCGCGCTCGCGGCGGTCGATCGGCACGACGTCGGCGTCGGCACCGACCTCGTGACGAGCGGCCAGCGGGGCGACCGGCTCGGCCTCGAGGTAGGGGGCGAGGTCGAGGGCCAGGGAGCCCTGGACCTCGGCGAAGGGCACGGCGGACAGCACGGACATCTCAGGTCTCCTGCGGGTCAGGGGCGGGCAGCACGAGCGGCACGCCGGGTCGGACGAGGTGCGGGTCGGGCCCGACGAGGGCCCGGTTGGCGTCGTGGATGCGGGGCCAGTACGCCGCGACGTCGGCCTCACCGGCCGGAAGGCCCATCTCGCGCAGGGTCGTCTCGGCGATCCGCCACAGGGAGTCACCCGGACGGACCGTCACCTGGTCGGGCTCGGCGGCGCTCGCGCGGACGATGACCCGGCCGGAGGCCGGCTGAGGCCCTGCGGGCGGCTGCACGGTCTGCGTGGCGCGCTCGCTGGTCTCGCGCTCCAGGCTGCCCGGGGTGGCGGCGGCCGGTCCGGCGACGGCGCCCGCCACCAGGCCACCGGCCACGACCGCCCCGCAGGCGCGCAGCAGCACGCGACGGACCGGTGCGGGGAGCCCGCGGTGGGGGACGGGTACGGAGCACATCACCGGGACGACCACCACCGTGGTCACCACGAGCAGCCAGCACGCAGCGGCCACGAGTGCCCACGCGGAGGCGGTGACGACGACGGCCTCGAAGTCGAGCGCGTCACCGGCCGGCCGCAGGTCGGGCGCCAGGAGCGCCACCGTGCCGGCGGTCAGCGCGAGCGCGCCCAGCCAGACCGCGGCGCACCGCGCGAGGGAGGTGTTCCCGAGAGTCATCGTGTTGAACCTTGCGTTTGCGTCCGTTTGCATCGGTCTGGACCAGTAGACGCTGCTTCGCTCTGCCTGTCAACGGAGCGCCGCACGGCCTGTGGAGGGCGTGGGCGCCGCTCGCGCTACGGTCGGCGCCAGCCCCGTCGGAGGAGAGGTCCATGAGCAGCGAGACGACACCGGTCACGGCTCCCGCCGCGTGCGAGCAGTGCGGCCACGACACGTTCACGCGCGAGGAGGGCTCGTTGGGCTCCTTCTGGCGCCGGCGTTCGCTGCACCTGGTGATGTTCTTCTGCAACCGGTGCTCGCGGGCCGTGGTCTACCGCAGGGGGCCGTGGTCCTTCGCCCCGCCCCGGCGCGAGGACGGCGCCGTCCTCTAGCGGGGTCGCCGGGCCGCCGGGCGGCCCGCGTTTGACCGGGCGGCCACCGGGGGAGGGGGCCGTCATGGCGTGGGAGGAGCAGGTCTTCGAGCTTCTCGAGGACCTCGAGCAGCAGGCCGAGGCGCTCTACGACGCCGAGCGCGGGCCGGAGCTGGCCGACCGGGTGCGGGCGGAGTACGCCGCGGTCACGCTGGCCTCACGCCTCGCCGCGAGCGTCGGGGGTCCGGTCGAGCTGGACGTGCAGGGCGTGGGCCGGCTGGCCGGTCAGCTGGACCGGGTCGCCGCCGGCTGGGTGTCGCTGGAGGTGGCGGGCACGGAGTGGGTCGTGCGCACGGCCGCCGTGGTCGAGGTGCGCCGAGCCTCGGAGCGGGCCCTGCCCGAGGTGGCCTGGTCGCCGCTGGGCCGGCTGGGGGTCGGCTCGGCGCTGCGCCGGCTCGCCGACGCGGGGGAGCCGTGCTGGTGGCACCGGCTCGACGGCGGACGCGTCGAGGGCGTGCCGGTCCGGGTCGGTGCGGACTTCGTGGAGCTGCGCACGGGCCGGGAGGGCCGCACGGTCCTGGTGGCGCTCGACGCCCTGGCCGCGGTGGCTCGGGTCGGCTGAGCAGCGCTCAGGTGGCCTCGCGGTCGTAGGGCGGGACCTCGCCGTCGTCCAGCGGCCGCTGCTTGCGGCGCGAGCGCCGCTGCTCGAGCTCGTCGAGCTCCTCGTCGTCCTCGCCGGCCTCGTTCATCGCCTCGATGATGTGCTTGCGCACGATGGTGCGCGGGTCGAGGTCGCGCAGCTCGAGGTCGGCGTACTCCGGGCCGAGCTCCTGCCGCAGCTCGTCGCGCGCGTTCATCGCGAACTTGCGCGCGGTGCGCACCCAGGCGCCGGCCTGCTTGGCCAGCACGGGGAGGCGGTCGGGCCCGAAGACCAGCACCGCGACGAACGCGATGACGGCCAGCTCCGACAGCCCGACTCCGAACACGGGTGCAGCCTAGGGCACGGCCGGGAGAGCCCGGCCGTCGAGGTTCAGAGCCGGCCCGCGGGGGTCAGGCCGAGCTGCATCCCGGCCAGCCCGCGGCCGCGACCCGCGAGCTTGCCGGCGACCTCGGTGAGGACCTGCGCGGCCGGGGCCGTCGGGTCGCTCTCGACGATCGGCTTGCCGGCGTCGCCACCCTCGCGCAGCGAGGTGTCCAGCGGCACCTGGCCCAGGACGGGCACGGTGTAGCCGAAGCGCTCGGAGAGGGTGCGGGCCACGCGCTCGCCGCCGCCGCTGCCGAAGATCTCCAGGCGGTGGTCCTCGGCGGGGTCGCAGTGCGGGCAGGGGAGGTAGCTCATGTTCTCCACGACGCCCACGACGCGCTGGTGCATCATCGAGGCCATCGTGCCGGCGCGCTCGGCGACCTCTGCGGCGGCCTCCTGCGGCGTGGTCACGACCACGACCTCGGCACCGGGCAGGTGCTGGCCCAGGGAGATCGCGATGTCGCCGGTGCCCGGCGGCAGGTCGAGGAGCAGCACGTCGAGGTCGCCCCAGTAGACGTCGGCCAGCATCTGCACCAGGGCCCGGTCGAGCATCGGGCCACGCCAGGCCACGACCTGGTCGCGGCGCGGCTTCAGCATGCCGATGGAGATGACCGAGACGCCGGAGGCCGTGGGCACCGGCATGATCAGGTCGTCGACCTGGGTCGGGCGGGAGTCGGCGACACCGAGCATGGCCGGCACCGAGTGGCCGTAGATGTCGGCGTCGACGACGCCGACCTTCAGGCCCTGGGCGGCCATGGCGAGGGCGAGGTTGACCGTCACCGAGGACTTGCCGACGCCACCCTTGCCGGAGGCGATGGCGAAGACCTTGGTCAGCGACCCGGGCTGGGCGAAGGGGATCTCGCGCTGGGCACGGCCGTCGCTGAGGATCTCCTTCAGGCCGGCGCGCTGCTCGTCGGTCATGACCCCGAGGGTCAGGCGCACGTCGGTGACGCCGGGGACCTTCGAGACCGCACCGGTGACGTCACGGGTGATGGTGTCCTTCAGCGGGCACCCGGCGACGGTGAGCAGCACGGTGACGTCCACACCGCCGGCCTCGTCGATCTCGAGGGTGTCGACCATGCCGAGGTCGGTGATGGGTCGCTTGATCTCGGGGTCGTTCACGGTCGCCAGGGCGGCGCGGACCTGCTCGAGGAGGGTGCTGCTCATGATGCTCGAGTCTAGGCGCTGCCGGGCTGCTCCCCGCCCTCGGGAGACGTGGCGGACGTCTCGTCGGACCCGCGGTCGGCCTCCCGCTCGCGACGCTCGGCCTCGCGCTCGTCCATGTCGGCCAGCAGCGCCCGCAGCTCCGAGCGCACGAAGTCGCGCGTCGCGACCTCGCCGACGGCCATCCGCAGGGAGGCGACCTCGCGGGCGAGGAACTCCATGTCGGCGTGGGCGCGGGCGTTGGCCTGACGGTCCTGCTCGGCCACGACCTTGTCGCGCACCTCCTGGCGGTTCTGGGCCAGCAGGATCAGCGGAGCGGCGTACGACGCCTGGAGGCTGAGCATCAGGGTCAGGAAGATGAAGGGGTAGTCGTCGAAGGAGGACTCGCCCGGCACGACGCTGTTCCACACCACCCACGCCGCGACGAAGAGCGTCATGTAGAGCAGGAACGTCGCGGTGCCCATGAAGCGGGCGAAGTCCTCGGCGAAGACCCCGAAGGAGTCGGTGTCGAAGCGCGGGCGCCGCACCAGCGGGCGGCGGGCCTCTCGGGGGGTGTCGAGACGGGGCCGACGCTCGGGGCGCTCGGACCCGCGCGGCTCAGCCACCGCCCACCTCGCGCTGGCTGCGCAGCTGCTGGCTGCGGCGGCCCAGGGAGCGGTCGCGCCAGCCCTCGGGGAGCATGTGGTCGAGCAGGTCGTCGACCGTGACCGCGCCGAGCAGGTGCCCGGCCTCGTCGACCACCGGCGCCGCCACGAGGTTGTACGTCGCCAGGTGGGCCGCCACCTCGTCGATGGTCATCTCCGGGCGCAACGTCTCGCTGCCGTCGTCGAGCGCCCCCGCCACGAGCGAGGAGGGCATCTCGCGCAGCAGGCGCTGGATGTGGCCGACGCCGAGGAACTTGCCCGTCGGGGTCTCCAGGGGCTGCCGGCAGACGTAGACCTGGCTGGCCAGGGACGGCGTCAGGTCGGGGTTGCGCACGTGGGCGAGGGCATCGGCGACGGTGGCGTCCGGGCCCAGGATCACCGGCTCGGGGGTCATCATCGCGCCGGCGGTGTCCTGGACGTAGGACATGAGCCGACGGACGTCCTCGGCCTCCTCAGGCTCCATCAGGTCCAGCAGCGCGGTCGCGGTCTCCGGCGGCAGCTCGGCGATCAGGTCGGCCGCGTCGTCGGGGGACATCTCCTCCAGGACGTCCGCGGCGCGCTCCTCCTCCAGGTGGCTGAGGATCTCGACCTGGTCCTCCTCCGGCAGCTCCTCGAGCACGTCGGCGAGCCGCTCGTCGTCGAGCGCGCTCACCACGGCGCTGCGCCGCTCGGGCGGCAGCTCGTGGATCATGTTGGCCGCGTCGGCCGGCTTCATCTCGTTGAGCGCGTGGACGAGGTGGGTGGCGCCCTGGGCCTCGTCGCGCCGGGTCAACCCCTCGACGTCGCGCCACTCCACGACGTGGGTCTGCCCGCGCCGGCGCAGCCCCTTGCCCGGCTCCTGCACGGCCACCCGGGAGAGCACCCAGTCGCGGTTGCGGGCCTGCTCCATCGCCACGTCGTAGACCGTGCCGGTGACCCCGCTGCCGGGGATGGTGACCGTGCGGTCGAGCATCTGGCCGATCACCAGGGTCTCGGTGGTGCGCTGCTCGAAGCGGCGCATGTTGAGCAGCCCGGTCGTGTAGACCTGCCCGGCGTCGATGTTGGTCACCCGCGTCATCGGCACGAAGATCCGGCGCCGGCCGAAGACCTCGCCGACCAGGCCGAGCACCCGCGGCTGGCTGGTCTCCGAGCGCACGGCCGCGACGACGTCGCGGACCTTGCCGACCTGGTCGCCCTGGGGGTCGAAGATGGGGAGGCCGACCAGCCGTGCGGCGTACACGCGGACCGGGCTGGAGCTCACGACCCGAGGCTAGGGCATGAGGATGGACGGGCCGGGTCAGTGGCACGATGGCCGGGTGCGCGTCGTCGTCCACGTGGGCCTGACCAAGACGGGCACCACGCACCTCCAGGCGCTGCTCGCCGCGCACCGCGAGCCGCTGCTCGCCGCGGGCTGGCTCTACCCCGACCTCGGGCCGGGCACCCACTTCCGCGCCGCCGCCGACGTACGCCGCAGCGCACACCTGCTCGGCCTCGACCCCTCCCGCGTGGACGGCGCCTGGTCCGCGCTGTGCGCGGAGGCCCGCCGTCACGTGGAGGGGACCGGCGGCGACGTCGTGCTCGGGCACGAGGTGCTCGCGGGCGCCACGACGGAGCAGGCGGTGGCAGCGCTGGCGCACCTCGACGGCCTGGACGTCCACGTGGTGGTGACCGCCCGGGACCTCGGGCGGCAGGCGGTGGCCCACTGGCAGGAAAGGGTGAAGCTGGGCGACACCCGCTCCTTCGCGACGTTCGAGGCCGAGGAGCTGCGCGCCGACAGCGGTCGTGACGCCGGGCCCGACGCCGGCGGGGTGCGGCCGAGGTTCTGGCACGGCCAGGACCTCGCCGACACGCTGGCGCGCTGGACCGCGGGCGGGGCGACCGGCCACCTGGTGGTCGGCCCGGCGCCGGGGGCGCCCCGGGAGGAGCTGTGGCGCCGGTTCGCCGAGGGCGTGGGCCTGCCGACGGGGCCCGACGGCCCGGTGGACCCGGCGCTGCCGGTCGCGGGCAACCCGTCGCTGGGGGCGCCGGAGGTCGCCCTCGTCCGCGAGGTCAACCGGCTGCTCGCCGCCGACGAGCCCCCGATGAGCACCGAGGTCCACCACCGCGTCGTCAAGCGGGGCTGGGCCGAGCAGGAGCTGGCCGCGCGGTCCTCCACGCCCCCGCGGACCCCCGCGGACCTCGGACCGTTGCTGGCAGCCGCCACCCACGCGTGGCTGGGGGAGGTGGCGTCGGCAGGGCACCTGGTGCACGGCGACCCCACCGACCTCGACCCGGTGCTGGCCGGACCGGACGACCCGCCCCCCGACGTGCCGTGGCCGGCCGACGTGGACCCGGCCGCCGTCGCCGACGTGCTGCGGGCTCGCGCCGCCGGACCCGCAGCCCGGCGCTCCCGGCTGCCCTGTCGCCGGAGCCGGCCGCACTAGGGTGCGCCCATGAGCACGCCCCTGGTCGCCGCGAGCACCGTCAAGGACAGCCCCGAGCACGTCCGGCGCTACGTGGAGGGCAACCTGGCCGGTGGGGTCGACCACCTGGTGGTGTTCCTCGACGCGCCCTCCGACGAGGGGCAGGGCGAGGTCCTCACCTACCTCGAGCAGCACCCGCGGGTGACCGCGGTCCGCGCCGGCGGCGCCTGGTGGGGCGGGGACCGGCCGCGCGAGCTCAACGTGCGCCAGTGCATCAACGCCAACGTCACCCGCCGCGTGCTCGACGGGCTGGGGCTGGGCCACGGCTGGCTGCTCCACATCGACGGCGACGAGGTCGTGCGGGTGGACCGCGGTGCCCTGGGCGCGGTGCCGGCCGACGCCACGGCGCTGCGCCTGGCCGTGCGCGAGGCGGTGTCCAGCAGCGGCTGGGAGGGCCAGCCCACCGCGTTCAAGCGCGAGCTGGACGACGACCACCTCGCGCTGCTGCACGGCCTGGGGTTGCTGGCCGAGCCCAGCAACCAGTCCTGGATCCGCGGGCACGTGATGGGCAAGTCCGCGGTGCGGATCGGGGCCGAGCGCTGGCTGACGCTGCACAAGGTGGCCCACGACGACCGCAGCCAGGACCCGGGGCTGGAGGACGAGGCCTGGGTCGTCCACCACTACGAGTCCTACTCGCTGCAGGACTTCTGCCGGAAGTGGACCGCCATGGTGGCCTCCGGCCCGCGCGCGGCCTACCGGGCCGAGCGTCGCCAGACCGCTCGCACCCTGCGCCAGCTCATCTCCCGGGGCCTGGAGCCCGACGCGCTGCAGCGCCAGCTCGAACGCTTCTACCGCCTCCAGGTGGAGGAGCCGCTGGCCGACCTGCGCGACCTGCAGGTGCTGGACGAGGTGGACCCGCTCCAGCCGCTGCCCGGGTGCCCGACCGCCCCCGGCGCCGTGCCGGCCGACGACCTCGCGCGGGCCCTGGAGGAGTGGCGCGGGCGGCCCAAGCCGGAGGCCGAGCTCTACCGCGGGACCTCGCCGGTCCCCGCGGGCGCGGCCGCGGGGGAGGGGCCCGGCTCACGCAAGGGGCTGCTGCGCGGACGCGGCAGGTAGGGCCTGTCACCTTGCCCGTGTAGCCTGCCCTGCGTCTGTGCTCCTAGGCGTCCGGCCGCTGTGCGGTGGGCGTCCGAACTCCCGGAAGAGTCTCCGTGCTCCGTCTCCGCCTCCTCGTCCCCGGCCTGCTCGTGGCCCTGGTCCTCCCGCTCGTGCCCGCGCTGCTCGCGCCGGGCGCCTCGGTCCCCGGCGGCTCGGTCGCCACCGCGGTCGAGCGCAAGCCGACGTACCGGGCGAAGGAGGGGCCGACCTTCAACACCGCGATCGGTGAGCCCGCCCAGCGCCGGGCCATCCTGGACAAGATCATCCAAACGATCCGGCACACCTCGCCCAAGGGCACGATCAAGATCATGACCTGGAACTTCATGAACCCCCAGGCCGCCGACGCCCTGATCGAGCGGGCCCGCCGTGGCACCACGGTGCGGGTGCTCATGGACGCCTCGAACAACGACGTCGACACCGACAACCCGTCGTTCCGCCGGCTCAAGGCCGGGCTCGCCGCCACCAACGGCAAGCGGGAGAAGAACGCGACGAAGTCGTTCGCGCGCATGTGCAAGGGCTCGTGCCGCGGCAAGAGCGGCGCCGCCCACACCAAGATGTTCCTCTTCGACAAGGTCGGCCTCTCGCGCGACGTGCTCATCCAGGGCAGTGCCAACCTCACCACGGCCTCAGCGGCCAACCAGTGGAACGAGATCTACACCTACGTCGGCCGGACGAAGCTCTACGACTTCGCCGAGGAGATCTTCGACGAGATGTGGCTCGACCAGCCCCGCAAGAACGCCTACCGCGCCTTCGAGGGCAACCGCTACAGCCTCTACTTCTCGCCCTACTACGGCAAGGACTTCAAGGGCGACCCGGTGCAGAAGGCGATGGACGACATCCGCTGCTTCGGCGCCGAGAACGCCGGGAACGCCAACGGCCGCACCATCGTGCGCAGCGCCCCCGACGTCATCCGCGGCCAGCGCGGCAACATCGCCGCCCGGCGGCTCAAGGCGCTGTGGGACCAGGGCTGTGACGTGCGCGTCGCCTACACCGTGATGGGTGTGGAGGCCAAGCGCATCCTCACCGCCGGCGGCGGTCGCGGTCCCGTGCCGATCCGGCACCTGGTGCAGGACTTCGACGGCGACGGCGACTTCGACAACTACTTCCACCTCAAGGTGCTGACCATCAACGGCCGACTGGGTGCCGACCGCACCGCGCACGTCACCTTCAACGGCTCGGCCAACACCTCCGACGGAGCGAGCCGCTCCGACGAGCAGATCGGCAAGCTGGTCGGTCGCCGCAACACGCTGCTCTACCAGCGCTTCATCGACCGCTGGTTCGAGAACCCGCCGCCGAACGCCGCCCGCCGCGCCGACGCGCCGCCGAACCCGGACCCGTACCAGCACGTCGACATGGACTGAGGTCGCGTTGCTCGACCTGCGCGTCCTGCGCGTCGACGCCGACGGGGTCGGCCTGGTGGCCCTCGGGTCCGACCGCGTGGTCGACGTCCTCTTCGACGGCCGCCGCATCTGGTCCTTCTGGGTGCGCCGCGACACCAGCCGCGGCGGCGTCGGCGGCCTGGCTGGTGGCCTGGGGCGGAGCATCACCTGGCCACCGGCCATGCGCCCGCACCTGGTCGGCACCGGCTCGGTGACGCTGCGCGAGCACGTCAGCGGGGCCGACGTGTGGTCCGGCGAGGTCGTGTTCACCGACGACGCGCGCCGGGTGGAGTTCGTCGACCGCCAGGGACACCCGATCAGCCTGGACAAGTCCGACCGCTTCAGCCCGGTCTTCGCCGAGCGCACCGCCGCCGACCTGGATCCGCTGCTGGACGCCATGGGCGAGCTGCTGGACGTGCTCGCGGCGCACGGGGTCGCGGCCTTCCCGGCGTACGGCACCCTGCTCGGCGCGGTGCGGGAAGGCGACTTCCTCGGGCACGACTCCGACGCCGACCTGGGCTACGTCTCCTCGCACTCCAGCCCTGTCGACGTGGTGCGCGAGTCCTTCCGGCTCCAGCGCGCCGTGGCCGAGCGCGGGTGGGCGACCTACCGCTACAGCGGGCTGGCCTTCCGGGTCGAGGTGGTGGAGGCCGACGGCGCGACCCGCTTCCTCGACGTGTTCGGCGGCTTCCTGGACGGGGGCCGGCTCTACCTCATGGGCGAGGTCGGGCACCCGTTCGAGCGCGAGTGGCTGCTGCCGCTGGGCCGCACCACGCTGCGCGGACGGGAGTACCCCGCCCCGGCGCGCCCGGAGAAGCTGCTCGAGGTGATGTACGGGCCGTCCTGGCAGGTCCCCGACCCCGCCTTCAAGTTCGAGACCCCGCGCCAGGTGACCGAGCTGCTCAACCAGTGGTTCCGCGGCACCGGGCACGCCCGCCGCGACTGGGAGCGCCGTGCGGCCCAACGCCGTCGGCGACCGGTCCCGAAGGGCTCCTCGGCGCTGGCCAAGCAGCTGCGCCGGGCCGAGGCCCCGGGCACCCTCGTGCTGGACGTCGGTGCCGGCCGCGGACGCGACGCGCTGTGGCTGGCCCGCCAGGGGCACCCCACGCTCGCCTACGACTTCGCCCCTCGCGGGCTGCAGAAGGCCCAGCGCACGGCGGCCCGGCGCGAGCTGCCCCTGGAGGTCCGTGCGCTCAACCTCGACGAGTGGCGCTGGGTGCTCAGCGAGGGCGCCCGGGTGAGCCGGCTCCCCGAGGGTCCGCGCGCGATGCTGGCGCGGCACGTGCTCGACGCCACCGACGAGTTCGGCCGGCAGTCGCTGGGCCGGCTCGCGTCGATGACGCTGCGCGGCGGCGGGCGGCTCTACGTGCAGACCTGGACCGGCCGCGGGCGCGGCGGCGCGGGCCTGGTGCCGATGAAGGTCGCACGGGTGCAGAAGCTGCTCGAGCGGCACGGGGGCACCGTGCTGGACGTCGCCGAGGCGCCCGCCGGGGGCGCCGACGGCGGCAAGGGATCGGTCGGAAAGGTGGTCGCACAGTGGGACTGAGGACAGTGGGACTGAAGCGGGACAAGGACCTCGTCGAGCGGGTCGCGCGGCTGGAGCAGGAGGTCGCCGACCTGCGGCGGCACAACCTGCGGCTGGCCGAGCTGGCCGACCTCGTGCAGGAGCTGCTGGTGCCGATGGCCCAGCGTGACCAGGAGCGGGTGGACGCGGCGATCGCCGCCTTCCAGGACAGCCTGTGAGGAGGGTCTTCCTCCACCTCGGCCTGCCCAAGACCGCGACGACCTACCTGCAGACGATCCTGTGGGGCCAGCGCGACGCCGTCGCGGCCCAGGGACTGGTGCTGCCCGGTCGCGAGCGTCGCGACCACCTGTGGGTCTCCCGCGTCGTGCGCGAGGAGCCGGGAGGCCGGCGTCGCCCGGAGCGCGAGCACGAGGCGATGCAGCGGGTGCTGGCCGACGTGGCCGCTGCCGAGGGCGACGTGCTGGTCTCCCACGAGTTCTTCGCCGCGGCCTCCGCCGAGCAGGCCCGGCGGTTCGTGGCGCAGCTGGCCACGGGCGGGCGCGAGGTGCACGTGCTGGTCACGGCGCGCGAGCCGCTCGGGCTCTTCACGGCCAGCTGGCAGGAGAGCCTGAAGAACCGCAGCACCACGCCGATGGCCGACTACGGCCGCACCGAGTCCGACAGCCCCGAGGCGATCTGGGACTGGCGCACCCTCGACCTGTCCCTGGTCCTGGACCGCTGGTTGGAGGCGGTCCCGGCCGAGCGCGTGCACGTCCTGCCGCTGGACCGCACCGCCGACCGCGAGGAGATCTGGCGGCGCTTCGCCGGGGTGCTGGGCCTGGACCACACGGGAGTGGACGTGTCGGGCTCCTTCCCCAACGAGTCGATGGGCGTGGTCGAGGCCGAGCTGCTGCGGCGGGTCAACGCCCACCTCGGGGAGTTCCGGTCCGCCTTCGACCGCGGCGTGTGGATCCGCACGTTCCTGGCCGACGAGCGGCTGGTGACCCGCGGCGGGGAGCGGTTCTGGCCCTACCCCGACCAGGTGGCCGACTGCCGCGCCCGCGGCGAGCGAGCGGTGGCCCTGCTGGCCGAGCGCGGCGTGGACGTCGTGGGCGACCCGGCCTGGCTGCTGGTGCCCGCCGAGCTCGAGCCCCGGCGTACGCCGGACAGCGTCACCGACGCCGAGGTCGCCGAGGCCGGGGCCGAGGTGATCGCCGGGCTGCTCGGCGACGTCCGGGCGCTGCGCTCGGAGCTGCGCGAGGCGGGTGCCCAGGCGCCGGGCGCCAGTGGGGTCCGGGACGCGGTCAGTCGGCGGTGGCGGGCGCGACGGTCGCGGTCGCGCTGATGTAGAAGTGGTCGCTGATCCGCCGGTTGACGGTGGACTCGTCGATCACGTAGCCGCTGAAGGACACGTCGGGGCTGCCGACGACCCAGTCCACCGGCATCCGGGCCGGCGGCCGGCAGCCGCCTGCGGTGCTCCCGCCGACGGCGGCGACGAAGCCGGTGGGCGGCAGGAAGCGGCAGAAGAACGCCGCCCGGTCGTTCATGTCGCCGGTCACCAGCACCGGGAGCCCGGTCGCGCGCAGCGCACGCACCTCGGCGGCGCCACGGTCCCACCCGGCGACGCGCGTGGAGGTGTTGCGCGGGTCGCGGCCGGCGGAGGTGTGCATGTTGACGAGGTAGAACTCGCGCAGGGTCTCGCGGTCGCGCAGCCGCACGACGGTCTGCGGCCGCGGCCGGCTCATGAAGGTGACGTAGAAGGTGGACCCCTCGACCAGCTCGAAGCGGGCGGGGTCCCACATCACGGAGTTGTCCGGGTCGGCGGCGCCGGCACCGGGCCAGGCGACCATCCCCGTCGCGCGGGTCAGCCCGACGAGCTGGTCGGGCTTGACCTCCTGCAGGCCGACGAGGTCGGTGCCGTGGCTGCGGATGACGGCGGCGGCCTGCGGGGTGCGGGCACCGGCGGGCGGGAAGCTGCGGCGCTCACCGCCGGGGGCGGTGTGGTTGCTGCCGAGGACGTTGAAGGAGGCGACCTGGAAGGTGAACGGCTGGGCCGCGGCCTTCTCGGCCTTGCGAGCGGCGATCCGCTCGGCCTTCTCGCGGGCGGCCCTGGCCTTCGCGAGCCTCTCCAGCCGCTCGAGCTCGGCGATCCGGGCCTTGGTCAGGCGCAGCTCGACGCCCGGCACGACGGCCTGGGGCACCTCCTCGACCACGGGGGTGGAGGTGCGGCCGCTGATGCTCATGGAGGCGGCGCCCCCGTCGACCAGCGAAGGGACCTGGGTGGCGGCGGCCACGCCGACACCCACGACGGTCAGCGCCATCGCGGCTGCGAGGGCCCGCCGCACTACACTCCGGGGAGCCCGAGGGGTCGGGGCGCGGTGCTTGCTGGGGTCCGACATGACCCGGGTCACCTTACCCGAACCCCGTCACCCCGGAGGAGCCGATGCGCACCGACGTCCAGGGCCTGCGTGCGGTCGCCGTGCTGCTCGTCGTGGTCACCCACCTCGGGGTCGACCTGGTCCCGGGCGGCTACGTCGGGGTGGACGTCTTCTTCGTCATCTCCGGCTTCCTCATCACCGGGCTGCTGCTGCGCGCACGGGAGCGCCCGGACGCCCCGGGCCTGCGCGGCGCCCTGGTCGACTTCTACGCCCGGCGGGCCCGGCGGATCCTCCCCGCGGCCACCGTGGTCCTGGTGGCCACGTGCGCGGCCTCGGCGGTCCTGCTGCCGGTCACGCGGGTGACCGAGATCCTCACCGACGCCTGGTGGTCGGCGCTGTTCGCCGCCAACGTCCGCTTCGCGATGGTCGAGACCGACTACTTCGCCGAGGGCCAGCCGGTCTCGCCGCTCCAGCACTACTGGTCGCTGGCGGTGGAGGAGCAGTTCTACCTCGTCTGGCCGGTGCTCCTGCTGGTGGTCGCCGCGCTCGCGGTCCGGCGCCGCCGCGACCCGGTGGCCGGCATCCAGCACGTGCTGACGGTCCTGGTGCTCGCCTCGCTGGCCTGGTCGGTCTGGGCGACCTACGCCTCCCCGGACACCGCCTACTTCTCGACCTTCACCCGCGGCTGGCAGCTCGGGGCAGGTGCCCTGCTGGCCGTCGTCCTGCACCGTCGTACGACGTCGCCGACCGCCGGGCACGCGCGAGAGCCTCGCGGCCGGGCGTCGGTGCCGGGGCTGCTCGCCGGGGCCGGTGTCGTGCTGGTCGTGGTCGCCGCGCTGGTGCTTACCCCGGACTCCCCGGTGCCCGGCCTCGTCGCGGCCGTGCCGGTCCTCGGTGCGGTGGCGCTGCTGCTGGCCGGCGCCCTGCCCGGCGGCGACGGCACGATGGTCGCCCGTGCCCTGTCGCTGCGCCCGATGCAGGTCGTGGGGGACTGGTCCTACTCCATCTACCTGTGGCACTTCCCGGTGATCGTGGTGGCGCGCAGCTACCTCGGGGGGCTCTCGCCGCTGGCTGCGCTGGTGTGCGTGGTGGCGATCGGCGTGCTCAGTGGGCTGACCTACCACCTGGTCGAGCAGCCCTTCCGCCGCCGCGGCAGCCGCTGGGACCGCGCCCGCTGGGCGCTGCCGATGTACCCCGCCGCCGTCGGCACCCTGGCCATCGGGGTGCTGGCCTCCCAGCTCTGGCTGGACCAGCGGCTGGCGGCGACCGAGGACAACCCGGCCATCGAGGTCGCCGACTACGCCCGGGACGGTCTGTCCCGCGACCCGGTCCGGGCGCTGGTGCAGGCCTCGGTGCTGGCGGCCGAGGAGGGTCGGCCGATCCCCGGGGGACTGGTCCCGGGGCTGGTGGACATCCGCAGCGACACCGCGTCCCTGGGTGACTGCGACTACCGCACCGGCACCCGCGAGCTGTGCCCCGAGGGCGACGCCGACGCCGACCGGGTGATCGTGCTCGCCGGCGACTCCCACGCGCGGGCCTGGAGCCCCGCGGTGCGGCTGCTGGGGGAGCGGCTGGGCTACCGCGTGCTCACGCTGGCCTACACCGGGTGCCCCACCAACCTCGCCATCCGGCTGGACCCGGAGACCGGACGGGAGTGGGAGGAGTGCACCGACTTCGTCGACTTCACCCTCGACACGGTCGCCGACCTGCAGCCCGAGCTGGTCCTGGTCTCCAACGCACCGCTGGCCCCGGTGACCGACGTCGACACCGGCGAGGTGGTCGAGCGCTCGGAGGGGCCGGAGGTCTTCGGCGACGCCCTGGACCGCGGACTGGCCGCGGCCCTGGAGCGCCTGGACGCCGACGCCGACCGGGTCGTGCTGCTGGCCAACACCCCGAAGCTCCAGCGCGAGCAGGCGGTCTGCCTCTCCCGGGCCTCGGACCTGGGGGAGTGCCTGCTCAGTCCGGAGCGGGCGCCGCGGCGGTTGCAGCGCGGCTTCATCGAGGTCGCGGAGCGTGTCGGGGTGGAGGCGATCGACGCGGAGAAGTGGTTCTGCGAACGGTTGCGCTGCCCGTCGGTGGTCGGTCGGTTCATCACGATGCGCGACTCCGAGCACATGACGACGGCCTACTCCGAGCACCTCGCGGACACCCTCGCGGAGGCCTTGCGAATTACACGTCTGTAGTTGTCGCGGACCCCTGGACGTGTGGCTCGTGTTGCTGTTGTGATTCCTGTGACGAGTGCGCACGGGGCGCTCTCGCGCTGCCCCGAGGAGACACGACGATGCTGCTGCGCCGGGCCCTGGCCACCGGACTCGCCGCCACCCTGGCGACGGCCGGAGCAGCCGTTCTCGCCCTCGACGGCGGCCTCCCGACGACGTACGACGGTGGGCTGGAGCTGGCCGCGGCGACCGGCTGCGCGAGCGAGCCCGAGCCCTCGACGTTCACCCCGACCCCCAGCCCGAGCGCCACCGCGACCACGTCGCCCAGCCCCACCGCGACCCCGAGCCCGCGGACCAGCCCCACCGCCAGCCCGACCGCCAGCCCGACGACTCCCACGACCCCGCCGGCCGACCCCGAGCCGGTCACGTCGGTGGAGGTCGTCCAGGCCAACATCAAGTCCGGCACCGAGCTGTCGAAGTTCCGCGCCGACCTGCGCAAGGTCTTCAAGACCTGCCCCGACTTCGTGACCTACAACGAGGTCCCGATGCGCCAGCCGCAGTACCTCGCCCCGGCCGGCTACGCCATCTGGCGCACCCCGGGCCAGTACACCGGCGCCACCCCCGTCGTGTGGCGCACGGACCGCTGGACCGCCGAGGCCCGCGGGACCACGATGATCAGCAACCTGCAGGGCTACGGCCGCGGGCAGCGCGTCATGTGGGGCGTGCGTTACGCCAACTGGGTGACGCTGCGCTCCGTCGACGGGCAGCAGACCGTCTCGCTGGTCTCGGTGCACATCGCGCCGAAGTCCGAGCGCACCACCAAGCTGCTCGGCCCCTCGATCAACCGGCTCGGCGCCCTCGTCAGCCAGCTCAGCTCCAGCGGACCGGTCCTGGTCGGCGGCGACTTCAACCGCCACTACAAGTCCCGGGAGTACCCCCGCGCCCTGCTGCAGCAGCACGGGATGAACGCGGTCTACGACCTCTCCGGCCGCTACGCACCGACCGGGGACCACTTCGGCGCCACGATCGACTACGTCATGGTGCGCCCCGCCGCGGTCTTCAGCGTGCTCGCCCAGACCACCCGCGAGCTCAACTCCGACCACGACGCGCTCGTCGTCGAGCTTGCCCTGCCCGAGCAGACGGTCGGTGAGCCGGTGATCAGCTTCGCTGCGGGCACCACCGTCAACGACCCGCTGGCCACCTCGCAGCGTGCCCGCGGCGCGGTCGCCCGCTCGCTGCTCACCGCGCTGCGCAGCGTGCCGGAGGGCGGGACGCTGCGGGTGCAGACGTCCTCGCTGGACATGCGGCGCTTCGCCAACAAGCTGCTCGACACGGCCCGCCGCGGGGTCACGGTGCAGGTGCTCACCGGCACCGCGGCCAACACCCCGGCCGAGGAGTTCCTGGTGCGCCGCCTCGCCGAGATCCCCGGGTCGTGGCTGCGGCACCGCCCCGAGGCCGTCGACGCGAGCGTCCCGCGCACCACCGTGCTCGCCAGCCGCGCCGGCGCGACGCCGAGGACCGTGCTGGAGCTCGACCGTGCCCTGGCCCGCAGCATCGTCACCGAGCGCACCGTGCTGCGCACCGAGACCGCGAAGAAGGCCTACAAGTCGCGGGTGCGGGCCTTCGGTGCGATCGCCGACCCGCCCGTGGTCGAGGAGCCGACCGAGCCGACCGATCCCGCTGGGCCGACCGAGCCGACCGAGCCGACGGAGCCCGCGCAGCCCTAGGGTGTGCCCGTGACGCGGCCGCTCTACCTCCACATCGGTCTGCAGAAGACCGGGACGTCCTACCTGCAGGGGCTCTTCCTGGGCAACCAGGACGTCCTGCGCGAGCACGGGCTCGACGTCCACCCGCGGCAGCGTCGCGAGGCGTACTGGCTGATGCTCGACGTGCGCGACCGGCTCCGCCCGCACAACCCGCCGCAGGCCCGCGAGGTGCTGCGGGGCCTTCCCGAGGCCCTGCGCAGCGCGCCCGGACGGGCGGCGCTGGTCTCCGAGGAGTCGTTCTCGCCGGCCGAGGACCACCAGCTGCGCCGGCTGCTGGACGCCTGCTCCGACCGCGAGGTCCACCTGGTGGTGACCGCCCGTGACCTGGCGCGCCAGATCCCCTCGGTGTGGCAGCAGGGCCTGCAGTCGGGTCGCTCGATCACCTTCCCGGCCTACCTCGCGCGGCTGCACGAGACCCAGGGCACCCCGGCGCCCATCTGGTGGCAGAAGGACCTCCCGGCGGTGCTGGAGAAGTGGGGGCGCCACGTCCCCGCCGAGCGCATCCACGTGGTCACGGTCCCGCCCGCCGGCGCGGAGAAGGACCTGCTGCTGCGCCGGTTCTGCTCCGTCCTGGGTGTCGACCCGGCCCACCTGGACCGGTCGAGCGTGGGCCGGGACAACCGCGGCCTGCGGCTGGAGCAGGCCGAGGTGCTGCGCCGGGTCAACGCGGGCATCCCCGACGAGCTGAAGCGTCGCGACGTCTACGGCGACGTGGGCAAGCGCGGTTTCTCGGTCGCGGTCCTCGGCGGCACCGAGGGCCGCCGGATCCTGCTGCCGCGCAGCGAGGCCGCCTGGTGCCAGGAGCTCTCAGAGGCCTACGTCGAGCACCTGCGCAGCGGTGGGTACGACGTCGTCGGCGACGTCGAGGACCTGCTGCCGCGCGAGGAGTCCTTCGCCCCCGACGAGCAGGAGGTCACCGAGGAGCAGGTGGCCCAGGCGTCGGTCGCCGCCCTCACGACGATGGTCTCGCGCCAGCTGGAGTCGCACAGGGAGGTCAAGGACCGCCAGCTCGCCGCGCTCGAGCCCGGGTGGCGGGCCCGGGTCGGCCGCGGCGTACGCCGGGTGCTCGGTCGGTCCTAGGCCTCAGCAGCCGAACGGCAGCTCGATCTCGTCCGGGGCGCCGGGGGTGAGGTCGTAGGACGCGCGCACGGCCCGGTGGTCGGAGACCTGGCTCGGGAAGGTCGTCACGGCGTTGACGCCGAGGTCGCCGCGGTGCAGGAGGTAGTCGATCCGGCTGCGCGGGCTGGTCGAGGGATGGGTGAGGCCCGCGCCCTCGCCGCCGACCGCCCAGGTGTCGGTCGCGACGGTGCGCAGCGTGTTCATCGCCGTCGAGGCGGGCCGCGAGTTCATGTCGCCGCCGACCACGGCGGGGTACGGGTCCTGGGCGATCACCTGTGCCGCGGCGCGCGCCTGCTGGATGCGCGCGCCCTCGGAGGTGTGCTCGAAGTGCGTGGTGTAGACGCTCACCCTCCGGCCGGGGGCGATCTCGAGGACCGCGCGCAGCAGCCCGCGCTGCTGGGTGCCGCCGGGGCGGGGGAGCAGGGTGTTGGCCGACTCCACGATCGGGTACGCCGACAGCACGGCCGTGCCGTACCTGCTGTCGCCTGGGCGTAGCACGTTGGTCGCGAAGGCGTACTCCATGCCGAGCTGGCCCGCGAGGTAGGCGGCTTGGTCGACGCGGCCGCTGTTGATGCGGTTCTTGTCGACCTCCTGCAGCAGCAGGACGTCGACCTGCAGCGCGGCCATCTCCTGCGCCAGCGTCGGGAGCATCAGGCGGCTGCGGTCGCGGTTCCAGCCCGAGCGCATGTTGAAGGAGGCGACCTCGAGGGAGGAGTCGGTGCTGATCACGCAGCGCTCCGCGCGCTGGAGCACCCCGCCCGGGATGCGTTGGGGGCGCGGGACGGCCTGGCCGCCGCGGTCCTCCTGGCGCCGCTGCTTACGCTGCTCCGCGGCGCTGAGCGTCCCGCCGGTCACGACCTCCTGCGCCGGCCGGGCGGCCGGGGTCGAGGAGCTGCTCGTGCCTGTGGCCACCGGCTCGGTCGGTCCCGGACGCAGCGAGACCCAGAAGGCGCCGGCGGCGAGGGTGAGGATGACGACCAGACCCACGGCCTCGAGCCAGGGTCCCTTCGGTTCGTCCATCAACCCACCTGTGCGTGCACCTGTCATGATCGGCCACGCCCAGTGTAGGAGCCGTCACACCAGCCGGGGGCCGAACGGGTCTCCCGGCTCGTGCGTGGGTCGGTTACTGTCGGGTAACACCAGACCCAACACCCAGCTCCCGGCCCGGTGGGGCCGCGTCGACGTGGAAGGACCAGCATGAGCCGGCTGTGCGAGACCGAGGGACTCACCGAGGACCAGATCGAGATCCTCAAGGCCGTGCGGGCCTTCACCGACAAGGAGATCATCCCTGTCGCGAACGAGCTGGAGCACGCCGACGAGTACCCCACCGACATCATCGAGGGCCTCAAGGAGCTCGGTGTCTTCGGCCTGATGATCCCCGAGGAGTACGGCGGGCTGGGTGAGTCGCTGCTGACCTACGCCCTGTGCGTGGAGGAGATCGCGCGCGGCTGGATGAGCGTCTCCGGCGTCATCAACACCCACTTCATCGTGGCCTACATGCTCATGCAGCACGGCACCGAGGAGCAGAAGCAGAAGTACCTCCCGCGGATGGCCACCGGCGAGGTCCGGGGTGCGTTCTCCATGTCCGAGCCGGGCCTGGGCTCCGACGTCTCGGCCATCTCCACCAAGGCCACCAAGAACGACGACGGCACCTACTCCATCACCGGCCAGAAGATGTGGCTGACCAACGGCGCCACCTCGACCCTGGTCGCCTGCCTGGTCAAGACCGACGAGGGTGCGGACTCGGTCTACAAGAACATGACGACCTTCCTGGTGGAGAAGGAGGCCGGCTTCGGCGAGACCGCTCCCGGGCTCACCGTCCCCGGCAAGATCGAGAAGATGGGCTACAAGGGCGTCGAGACCACCGAGCTGGTCTTCGAGGGCCACAAGATCTCGGCCGACCAGATCCTCGGTGGCGAGCCCGGGAAGGGCTTCTTCCACATGATGGACGGCGTCGAGGTCGGCCGGGTCAACGTCGCCGCGCGCGCCTGCGGCCTGGCCTGGCGCGGCTTCGAGCTCGCCATCGCCTACGCCCAGCAGCGCCACACCTTCGGCAAGCAGATCGCCGACCACCAGGCCGTGCTCTTCCGCCTCGCGGAGATGGCGACCAAGGTCGAGGTCGCCCACGCGATGATGGTGAAGTCCGCGCGGATGAAGGACACCGGCAAGCGCATGGACGTCGAGGCCGGCATGGCCAAGATGGTCGCCTCGGAGTACGCCAACGAGGTCGTCGAGGACGCCTTCCGCATCCACGGCGGCTACGGCTACTCCAAGGAGTACGAGATCGAGCGGATCATGCGCGAGGTCAAGTTCATGCTCATCGGCGAGGGCACCTCCGACATCCAGAAGATGATCATCGGTCGCTCGCTCCTCAAGGAGTACAAGGCCTGACCGGCTGAGCAGCACGCGTCGTACGAGGCGCCGAGGACCACGCGAATTCGCTGGACCTCGGCGCCTCGTCGCGTCATGGTGGGGGCATGGCTGAGCAGAGCGCGACCCCGTCCACCGACGACATCAAGGCCAAGATGAAGGAAGCGCTCGAGCGCAAGCAGAGCAACGACCGCGGCGTCCCCAAGGCCGGCCCGACCAAGGAGAAGGCCCACGGCTCCGAGGTCGTGGGCGGCGGCCCGCGCACCCACCGGCGCAAGGCCGGCGGCGGCGGCAGCTGACCGGGGCCGGACCCGTGGTCGCGGCTCGCTGCACGTAGCCGGACGGGCCGCACCGTGGGCACTGGAGGTCCTGTCCGGCACCAGGTGCCGGGGAGGACCTCCACCTCGCAGGTTCGCGTGCCCACCCACGGGCCGCCCGCGCCCTAGGCGACGACGTCCAGGTCCGAGATGGTGTAGCCGACCTCCTCGTCCATCGCCAGCTCGTTGCGGTCGATGTAGACCTCGGTCGGGTGCTCGCTGCCCTCGGGCCACTCGACGGTGACCTCGTGCGCGCCGGCGGCCTCGGCCTCCTCGGCCTCGGCGAGCACGTCCTCGATCGAGAGCCGCAGCAGGTCGGGGGCCTGCTCGCCTCGGGTGGCGCCGCCGCGGCCGCCGCCGCGCTCGAACACCGCGTCCACCACGCTGTCGCCCTCGACGCTCACGCGCACCGGCACTGCGGCGTACGGGCAGTAGCAGGAGATCCGCAGCGTGTAGGAGTAGGTCGTGGGCGCGAACCCGCCGTCGTCGGGCTCGTCCAGCGGAGCCGGTTCCGACGAGGGGGAGCCAGCAGGCGTCGGCTCGTCGCGAGCCACGTCGTCGCCGCCTGCACAGCCCGCCAGTGCGAGCGCGAGTGCCCCTGAGGTGACGGCGGCCAGGGCGCGGGAGGTGACGCGGAGCATGCTCATGGTGCTGAGACGCTAGCCCGTCGGGAGGGGTTCCGCGTGGCAGGATGACCAGCGCTTGTTACCCATGGGTCACCACCTCCGGTGGGGACGACGAGACGCAGAGGAGCCTGACGTGCAGTTCGGTCGCAGCTACGAGGAGTTCGAGGTCGGCGCGACCTACAAGCACTGGCCCGGCAAGACGGTCACCGAGTTCGACGACCACATGTTCTGCCTGCTCACCATGAACCACCACCCGCTGCACCTCGACACGAACTACGCCGAGGAGACCACCCAGTTCGGCAAGAACGTCGTGGTCGGCAACTACGTGTACTCCATCCTGCTCGGCATGTCGGTCCCCGACATCTCCGGCAAGGCGATCGCCAACCTGGAGATCGAGTCGCTGCGCCACGTCGCGCCGACCTTCCACGGTGACACGCTGTACGGCGAGACGACCGTGCTCGACAAGTGGGAGAGCAAGAGCAAGGACGACCGCGGCGTCGTCCACGTGGAGACCATCGGCTACAACCAGGACGGCAAGGTCGTGTGCATCTTCCGTCGCAAGGTGATGGTGCCCAAGAACAGCTACCTCGAGGCGCGCGGCGGCGAGCAGCCGGGTCGCCCCACCCCGCAGCCGGACAAGAACTGGAGCGGCCCACAGCCGAGCTAGCGAGGAATGGGTCGTCGTGCTAGCGCCGCCTGAGCGGGGCTAGAGTGCGTGCGATGTCACCGGCCTGTCCCCGCTGCTCGGCCCCCGTCGCCCCCGGCGACGGAGGCAGGTCGTGGTCGTGCCCCGACCACGGGCCCACTGACGCGCTCTGGCGGCCCCCGTCGGCGTCGTACGCCGCGTTCACCGAGCACCTCGGCCGCACGCGTGGCTTCCCGACCTACCTGCCGTGGCCGCTGAGCCCCGGCTGGTCGGTGACCGACTTCGCGGCCGTCGGCTCCGAGGCGGGGACCCGCGCGACGATGACCTGCTGCTCGGGCACCAGTGAGCTCGACGGCCCGGTCGACGTGGTGGTGGTGACCGAGGAGACCGGCACCGGGCTGGGCGCCCGGCTCGCGGGCTCCGTGCACGACGACCCCGGCCCGGGGCTCCCCGACGGGCCCCCGCTGGTGCGGGTGCGGCTGGACCAGAAGCAGGTGCCGCTGTGGTCGGTCTCGACCAGCGGGAGCTCGGGGGAGTGGGACCGCTCGGTCGTCGCCGGCGAGGCGCTCGGCCGGTGGCTGTGGATCGTGGTGCGGCCCGCCTCGGCGGTGCTGCTGCTGCGCGACGACTGGATCCTGCGCGACGTGTCCGGCCTGGGTCCGCCGCTGGTCGAGCTGCCGTTCGCCGCGCCCGCGCCCCCGTGGTGAAGCGCCGGGAGAGCGCACGGTGAGGGTCGACCTGCACACCCACACCCGCGCCAGCGACGGCACCCAGTCCCCGGTGGAGCTGGTCGAGGCTGCGGCTGCCGCGGGGATCGACGTCCTGGGGCTGACCGACCACGACACCGCCGACGGCTGGGCCGCGGCCGAGCGCGCCGCCGACGCGGCCGGCATCGCCCTGGTGCGGGGGATGGAGATCAGCACCCGGCTCGACGGGCGCGGCGTGCACCTGCTCGCCTACCTCCCCGACCCGACGTACCCGCCCCTCGTCGCGCTGCTGGACAAGGTGCTCGAGGGCCGCAACGACCGGGTGCCCGCGGTGCTGGAGCGGCTGCGCGCCGTGGGCATCGACCTGACCGAGGAGGACGTCGCCCGGGTCTCCGGCGACGCCGCGGCCAGCGGTCGCCCCCACATCGCCGACGCCCTCGTCGCCCGCGGCGTGGTCCGCGACCGTGACGAGGCGTTCGCCCGGCTGCTCAACCCCGGGATGCCGGGGTACGTCGACCGCTACGCGGCACCGCTGCGCGAGACGATCGAGGTGGTCACCGCCGCCGGGGGCGTCACCGTGATCGCCCACGCCTGGGGCCGGCGCACCCTGCGCGTCCCTGACGCCGAGGCGATCGCCGAGCTCGCCGACCTCGGCCTGGCCGGGCTCGAGGTCGACCACCAGGACCACGACGCGCGGGCCCGCACCGAGCTGCGCAGCATCGCCCGCGACCTCGACCTGGTGGTCACCGGGTCCAGCGACCACCACGGCACCGGCAAGGTCGGCCACGACCTGGCCTGCAACACCACCGACCCCGAGGAGCTGGAGCGGCTCCTCGCCCTGGCCGCCGACGCCCGGCGCGCCGCGGGGCGGGACGCCCCGGAGCCGCTCGGGCTCTGAGTCAGGTCTGGGCCGGCTACTTGCGACCGAGCGACTGGAAGCGCTGCAGCACTGGCGTCGGCACCAGGCGCGCCGCCCCGGCGATCGCCTTGTAGCGCACGCTCGGGATCGACAGCGCGCGGCCGCGGGCGTGGTCGGCCAGGGCCTGGCGGACCAGGTCGTCGGCGTCCAGCCACAGCCAGTCCGGGGCGGAGTCCTGGGAGACGTCCATCCGGGCGTGGAACTCGGTCCGCACGAACCCCGGGCACAGCGTGGTGACGGTGACGCCCTGCGGGCCGTACTCGGCCGCCGCCCACTCGCCGAGCCGGTTCACGTAGGCCTTGGCGGCCGAGTAGGAGCCGCGGGGCAGGAACGAGGCCACGCTCGAGACGTTGATGACCCCGCCGGACCCGCGCGCCACCATCGGTCGCAGCGCGGCGTGGGTCATCCGCATCACGGCGGTCACGAGGACGTCGAGCATCTCGGTCTCCGCGTCGACGTCGTTGTCGAGGAAGCGTCCCTTGAGGCCGAAGCCGGCGTTGTTGACCAGCAGGTCGACCGGTCGCTGGAGGTCGCCGAGCCGCTCCTCGACGGTGCGCAGCTGTGCACGGTCGGCGAGGTCGGCCCGGAGCACCTCCACCTCCACCCCGTGGGCGGTGCGCAGCTCTCCGGCCAGCGCCTCGAGACGGGCGGCGTCGCGGGCGACGAGGACCAGGTCGTCGCCGCGTGCGGCGAGCTGCTGGGCGAAGGCGAGACCGATGCCGGCGGTCGGTCCGGTGACCAGGGAGCGAGACATGCGAGGAGTAGAACAGGTCGAGGGGGTGCCGGGGAGGGTGCGTCCGGCATGATGACCCCTGATGACCACGACACTCGCGATCGCCAACCAGAAGGGCGGCGTCGCCAAGACCACCTCGGTCGCCTCGATCGGCGCGGCCCTGGCCGAGCTGGGGCACCGCGTGCTCCTCGTCGACCTCGACCCGCAGGCGTGCCTGACCTTCTCCCTCGGCATCGACCCCGAGGACCTCGAGCTCTCGGTGCACCACGTGCTGACCAAGGGCACCGACCCGACCGAGGTCATCCTCACGACCGAGGACGGCGTCGACCTGCTGCCGGCGACCATCGAGCTCGCCCGCGCGGAGGCCGACCTGCTCACCCGCACCGGCCGCGAGCACGTGGTCAAGATGGTGGTCGAGGACCTCGAGGACGACTACGACTGGGTGCTGCTGGACTGCCCGCCCTCCCTCGGCGTGCTCACCGTGGCCGCGCTGACCGCCGCGCGCGGCGTGCTCGTGCCGCTGCAGTGCGAGACGCTGTCGCACCGCGGTGTCGGCCAGCTGCTCGACACCGTCCACGACGTGCGGAAGTTCACCAACCGCAAGCTCGAGGTCTGGGGCGTGCTGCCCACGCTGTACGACGGGCGCACCAACCACTCGCGCACGGTGCTCGAGACGATCGCGGAGACCTACGAGCTCGAGGTCGTCGAGCCGCCGATCCCCAAGACGATCAAGTTCGCCGAGGCGCCGGCGGCCGGTCGCTCCATCCTGGCGACCAGCCGCTCCAGCAAGGGCGCCCAGGCCTACCGCGAGGTCGCGGCCAACCTGGTCACTCGCTCGACGCGCTAGCCGTCCCGGAGCCGCCGCCGCTCGCACCGGCACCGCCGCTGCCCCCGCGCGAGCGGCGACGACGACGGTTGCGGCTGCTGCCGGACCCGGCGGGCTTCTCCGACCCCTCGCCCGAGCCGGCCTGGGCCGCCGCGGGTGCTCCACCCTCGGCGACGACCTCGCCGCCGCGCGAGCGGGTGCGCGTGCGGTTGCGGTTGCGCTCGGTCCGCTCGCGGGGCTCGCGGTCCTTCTTGGGCTCCGGGGGGCGGGGGGCCACGATCCGGCCCTTGGTGCCCGGCGGGATGCCCTGGTCGTGGAAGAGGTGCTCGGAGGTGGAGTAGGTCTCCAGCGGCTCGTCGAAGGGTAGGTCCAGCGCCTTGTTGATGAGCTTCCAGCGGTGGAGGTCCTGCCAGTCCACCAGGGTGATCGCGATGCCCGTGGCGCCCGCGCGGCCGGTGCGGCCGATGCGGTGGACGTAGGTCTTGTCGTCCTCGGGGCAGGTGTAGTTGATGACGTGGGAAACGCCGCGGACGTCGATGCCGCGGGCGGCGACGTCGGTGGCGACGAGGACCCGGATCTTGTCCTCGCGGAACTTCGTCAGCGCCTTCTCGCGCGCCACCTGGGCCATGTCGCCGTGCAGGGGGGAGGCGGCGAAGCCGCGCTCGGCCAGGTCGTCGGCGACGCGCTGGGCCTGGCGCTTGGTGCGGGTGAAGACGATGAACTTGTCGGCGTCCTCGACCTGCAGCAGCCGGCCGATGATCTCGGGCTTGTCCAGGTCGTGACACTGGTAGATGAACTGCGCGGTGGCGGGGACGGTGGCGTTCTCGTAGGAGGACTCCGCCCGGATGTTCATCGGGTGGCGCATGTAGGTGCGGGCCAGGGCCACGATCGCGGAGGGCATCGTGGCGGAGAACAGCATCGTCTGCCGGGTCTCCGGGGTCATCCGCATCAGCTTCTCGACGTCGGGCAGGAAGCCGAGGTCGAGCATCTCGTCGGCCTCGTCGAGGACGACGGCGTGGACGTGCGAGAGGTCCAGGGACTTGCGGTTGGCCAGGTCGATGAGCCGACCGGGCGTGCCGACGACGATGTCGACGCCGGCCTCCAGGGCCTCCAGCTGGGGCTCGTAGCCCACGCCGCCGTAGACCGTCAGGACCCGCAGGCCGCGGTCGGCGCTGGCCAGGGTCAGGTCGCTGGAGACCTGGAGGGCCAGCTCGCGGGTCGGGGCCACGACGAGCGCCTGCGGCTTGCCCTGCGGGATCTCGGGGTAGTCGGGGTCCTTGGGGGAGACGCTGCGCTGGAGCACGGGGATGCCGAAGGCCAGCGTCTTGCCGGTGCCCGTGCGGGCCTGGCCGATCAGGTCGGTGCCCATGAGGGCCACCGACAGCGTCATCTCCTGGATGGCGAAGGGGGTGGTGATGCCGGCGCGCTCGAGGGCGTCGCAGATCTCGGGGTGGACCCCGAGCTCGCGGAAGGTGGTGGTCACGTGTGCTGCTTTCATCGCTGCGCGGGTGTCCCGGTGGACCCGCAGCAGCGGATCAGGGCGACGAGGGTCGCGGTGGGGTTCTGTGCGTCGCTCCGGGGGAGCGGATAGGTCGTGCGGGTCAAGGCGGTGCGGCCGACCCGGGCGGTCAACCGCGCACATACGTGGGACGACTGTATCGGTAGGGTGCGCGCATGACTGAATCCCGCGTCGAGACCGGGTCCGAGCCGTCGACACCCCTGGCGCTGGAGGACCCGGCCTACCGGGAGGCGGTCGTGGACCTGCTGGGGGTCGTGGCGTACGGCGAGATCAGCGCCTTCGAGCGGCTCGCCGAGGACGCGAAGCTGGCCCCCACCCTGGAGGACCGGGTCGCCATCGCGACGATGGCGGCCGGGGAGTTCTCCAAGGTCGCGGCGCTGCACCGGCGGCTCGAGGCCCTGGGGGCGGACCCCTTCGCGGCGATGGCGCCCTTCAGCGACGCCATCGAGCGCTTCCACGAGCACACCGCGCCGGCCGACTGGTACGAGGGCCTGATCAAGGCCTACGTCGGCGACGGGCTGGCCGACGACTTCTTCCGCGAGATCGCCGCCTACCTCGACGACGAGACCCGCGACCTGGTGGTGCGGACCCTCGAGGACTCCGGGCACGCGGCGTTCGTGGTCGACCGGGTCCGTGCGGGCATCGCCGCCGACCACCGCCTCGGTGGTCGCCTGGCGCTGTGGGGCCGCCGGCTCATGGGGGAGGCCCTCATCCAGGCCCAGCGGGTCGCCGCCGAGCGGGACGCGCTGTCGGCGCTGCTCGCGGGCGGCACGGACCGGCCCGGGCTGGACCTCGCCGCGATCGGGCGGATGTTCGCCCGGCTCACCGAGCGGCACACCGAGCGGATGGCCGAGCTCGGGCTCGACGCCTGACCCGGCCGACGGAGTGGCCCGCCCGCCCCGCGTCGTACGTCGGAGCGGGGCTCAGGCCCCGCGCCGCGACCGCGCCCCGGAGCGGTCGCGGGGGGTGCGGTGGTGCGGCCGCCCGGCCACCGCGGCCAGGGCACCCACGACCAGGACGGCCGTGACGATCTGCCACACGTGGCGCCACCAGTCGGTGCCGACCGGGTGCGTGGTGAAGAAGAGGGCGTGCAGCACGGTGCCGACGAGCACGCCGGCGATCCCGCCGAGCACCGTCAGCCACAGCGGGACCTCCTCGTGGTCCCCGGGCCCGACCCACTTGCCGAGCAGGCCGACGACGGCCCCGCCGACCAGCGCCCAGAGGAGGGCGGAGACGGTGACGGAGACGGTCATGGGTCGGTCCGGGGCGAGGGTCGAGCGAGGTCAGCTGCGGAAGCCGACCGTGCCCACCTGGGTGGAGCCGCACTCGACGTAGGCGATCTTCGAGCCCGGCACCACGACGGTGCGGCCCTTGGTGTCGCCCAGGGTCAGCAGGCCGTCGGAGGAGACGGCCTCGGCGACCTTCGCCGCGATGCTCTCGGCGGTCTCGTCGGACTCGAGGGTGATCTCGCGGGCTGCCATCTGGATACCGATCTTCACGTCCACGGCACCAACCCTAGTGCGCCCCGCCTAGTCCGTGCGGGGGTAGCCGCCGATGCCGCGCCAGGCCAGGCCGGCCACGAGCGCGGCGGCCTCGTCGCGGGCCAGGCCGCCGGCCTCGGTGAGCCAGAAGCGGGCACTGACCTGGGCCATGCCGACCAGGGAGACCGCCAGCAGCCGGGAGGCCTCGTCGGAGAAGCCGGTGTCCTGCTGGATGACGCCGGCGATGAGCGCCGCGCACTCGGTGGTGACCCGGTCGACCTGCTCGCGCACGGCCGGCTCGTTGGTGAGGTCGGACTCGAAGACCAGGCGGAAGGCGCCGGTGTCGTGGGCGACGTACTCGTAGAAGACGTCCATCGTCGCGCCCACGCGCAGCTTGTTGTCCTCGGTGGACTCCAGGGCGGCGCGGCAGTTGTCGATGATCTGGTCGCAGGAGCGGTCCAGCAGCGCGAGGTAGAGCTCCAGCTTGCCGGGGAAGTGCTGGTAGAGCACCGGCTTGGAGACGCCGGCGCGCTCGGCGATGTCGTCCATGGCGGCGGCGTGGTAGCCCTGGGCGACGAAGACCTCGAGGGCAGACTCGAGCAGCTGCGCCCGGCGCTCGCGCCGCGGCATGCGCGCCCCGCGGGTGCGGCTGCCGCCGACGTCCTGCTGTCCTGCCGTCACTGCGCTCTCCTCGCTACCTGCCGGTCACATCCGGCGGGGCAGGAGCCTAACGCCATGTCCAGGCTGCGGGTGGAGGCGGTCGCCGGGCGAGGACTGGGGGAACAATAGGGCGGTCCGCGGGCGTTCACCCGCAGACCCTGGACCCCAGCCCCCGAAGGCGAGGAGAACCCGTGAGCATCGAGCCGCTCGTGGAGCCGGCAGCAGAGCTGACCGTCGACGAGGTACGCCGTTACAGCCGTCACCTGATCATCCCGGACGTGGGCATGACCGGGCAGAAGCGGCTGAAGAACGCCAAGGTGCTGGTGATCGGTGCCGGTGGCCTCGGCAGCCCGGCCCTGCTCTACCTGGCCGCGGCCGGTGTCGGCACGATCGGTATCGCCGAGTTCGACGAGGTCGACGAGTCGAACCTGCAGCGCCAGATCATCCACACCCAGTCCGACATCGGGAAGTCCAAGGCGATCTCGGCCAAGGAGTCGATCGTCGCGGCGAACCCCTACGTCGAGGTGGTGCTCCACGAGGAGCGCCTCGACAACGACAACGTCATGGACGTCTTCGCCGGCTACGACCTCATCGTCGACGGCACCGACAACTTCGCGACCCGCTACATGGTCAACGACGCGGCGTACTTCCTCGGGATCCCCTACGTGTGGGGCTCGATCTACCGCTTCGACGGCCAGGCCTCGGTCTTCGCCCCCAAGCAGGTCGAGGGCGCGCCCTGCTACCGCTGCCTCTACCCCGAGCCGCCGCCGCCGGGCATGGTGCCCTCCTGCGCCGAGGGCGGCGTGCTGGGCGTGCTGTGCGCATCCATCGGCTCGATCCAGGTCAACGAGGCGATCAAGCTCATCACCGGCGCCGGTGACCCCGCCATCGGCTCGCTGGTCATCTACGACGCGCTCGAGCTGAGCTGGCGCAAGCTGAAGGTCCGCAAGGACCCGAACTGCCGGCTGTGCGGCGAGAACGCCGACGTCACGGGCCTCATCGACTACGACGCCTTCTGCGGCGCGATCTCCGAGGAGGCCGCGGACGCCGCGGCCGGGTCGACCATCGCGGTCACCCAGCTCGAGCACATGCTCAAGGAGCGGGAGGAGGGCACCCGCGACTTCGTCCTGGTCGACGTGCGCGAGCCCAACGAGTACGAGATCAACAAGATCCCGGGCTCGGTCCTGATCCCCAAGGGCGAGTTCCTCAACGGCAACGCCCTCGAGCAGCTGCCGTCGGTCGACTCCGGCACCCAGGTCGTCCTGCACTGCAAGTCCGGCGTGCGCTCGGCCGAGGCGCTGGCGGTCCTCAAGGGTGCGGGGTACGACGACGCCGTGCACGTCGGCGGCGGCGTGGTCGCCTGGGTGAACCAGATCGACCCCAGCCAGCCGTCGTACTGACCCCGGTGGGCCGCAGGACCCGGCCCGAGCAGCGGGCGTGCACTGAGAGCCCTCTCAGTGCACGCCCGTTGCTACTCGTGGGTAAAAACACGTTCCAGCGGGTGTAGTCCACGCCACACGGGGTAGGTCGGCCATGTCCGTGCCGGCCATCTCGGGTCCGGCCCAGTGCTCCCTGGAGGAAGACACCCATGCGTACGCCCCGCCCCCTCGCCCGCCTCGCCGGGCTCGCCGCCCTCGCCAGCGCGACCGCGCTCGTCGCCGCGACCACGACCGTCGCGCCCGCCTCGGCCGCCCCGACCTGGGCGCCGGCCGACGAGGCCGTCCTCACCCCCGGTGTGCAGGCCTACACCGAGGGCGGCCAGTGCACGACCAACTTCGTGTTCACCGACGCCGCCGACAACGTCTACCTCGGCTACGCCGCCCACTGCGCCGGGCTCGGTGCGGCCACCGACACCGACGGCTGCCTGGCCGGCTCGCAGCCGCTCGGCACCGCGGTCGACTTCGTCCGTGGCGGCTCGCTGATCGGCGCCGGTGACCGCGTGGGTGGCGGCACCCTGGCCTACAGCTCCTGGCTGACCATGCAGGAGCGGGGCGAGACCGACGCCAACACCTGCGCCTTCAACGACTTCGCCTTGGTGCTCGTCGACGAGGCCGACGACGACAGCGTCAACCCGAGCGTCCCGTTCTTCGGTGGCCCCACGGGCATCGACATCGACGGCGTGGGCGCGGGTGAGCAGGTCTACTCCTACGGCAACTCCTCGCTGCGCTTCGGCATCGAGCAGCTCTCGCCGAAGTTCGGCATCAGCCTCGGCACGACCGGCGACGGCTGGAGCCACCCGGTCTACACCCTGACCCCGGGCGTCCCCGGCGACTCCGGCTCGGCCTTCCTCAACGCCGACGGCCAGGCCCTGGGCACGCTGTCGACGCTCGCCATCGCCCCGCTCCCGGCCTCGAACGGCGTCGGCGACCTGGCCAGCGAGCTGGCCTACGCCCAGCAGTTCTCCGGCATCGAGGGCCTCGAGCTGGCCCTGGGCACCGAGCCCTTCTCCCCGGGGCTGTGAGCCTGCCGCTCCGGCTTCTCACCACCTGAGACAGGGCCCCGACCGCGTAGCCGGTCGGGGCCCTGCCTCGTTCTCCGGTCATGACGATGCTGCGCCCGCGTGCCCTCCCGGTCCTGCTGCTGGTCCTCGCCGTCGCCCTCGCGATGGTCGCGACGCTCGCCACCTCCGCCGAGGCGGCCCGCAAGAAGAAGCGCACGGTCAGCTGGGCGCCGGCCGCGACCGCGACGATCACCCCGGGCGTGCAGATGTACACCGAGGGCAGCCAGTGCACCGCGAACTTCGTCTTCACCGACCGCGACGGCGGGGTGTACGTCGGCTACTCCGCGCACTGCGCCGGGCTCGGCGAGGCCACCGACACCAGCGGCTGCGGCCAGGAGTCGGTGCCGCTGGGCACCCGCGTCACCTTCGAGCGCGGCGGCAGCCAGCTCTCCGCCGGCACCGTGGTCGGCACGGGGACGCTGGTCTACAGCAGCTGGGTGACCATGAACCGGCTCGGCACCACCGACCCGAACACCTGCGACTACAACGACTTCGCGCTGGTGAAGGTCTCCGCCGCCGACGTCGGCAAGGTCAACCCGAGCATCCCCGTCTTCGGCGGCCCCACCGGCATCGACACCGACGGCACCGCCGCCGGCGACCAGCTCTTCAGCTACGGAAACTCCTCGCTGCGCGGGGGCGTCGAGCTGCTCTCCCCGAAGTACGGCGTCTCGCTCGGCACCAGCGGCGACGGTTGGACCCACCAGCTCTACACCCTCACCCCGGGAGTCCCCGGCGACTCCGGCTCGGCCTTCGTCGATGCCGACGGCAAGGCGATCGGCACGCTGTCGACCCTGGGCCTGGCCCCGCTGCCGCTGTCGAACAACACCGGCGACCTCTCCCGCGAGCTGGCCTTCGCCCAGCAGCACTCCGGCATCCCGGGGCTGAGGCTGGCGCTGGGCACCGAGCCCTTCGCCCCGGCCCTGCCGGGGCTGGGGAGCCTGGCCGGTCTGCTCTGACCTCCTGAGCCCGGTCCCCTCCCGGCCCGGGTCCCTCCTCGGCACTGCCTGTGGGTGCCATCGCCTAGGCTCGGTGACCTGCGACGCAGGCGGCGAGGAGGGCATCGTGCGACGGCAGGTCTCGGGCGACCACAGCGACCGCCTCCAGCGGGACGGCTACCTCGGCCACGTCCTGCGCGACCTGCTCACTGGTCGTGACCCGGAGCCGCTGCTGGCCGAGCTCGGCTGGCAGCACCAGGGCCCCAGTGTCGTGCTCGTCGCCAGCCTCGACGCCCCGGGGGAGCAGCGCTGGGTCGAGCAGGGGCGCTTCGCCCGCTCCTGGCAGGCCGCCTGCCGCGACCACAGGTCCGCGCTGCCCTGCGCCGACCTCGGCACGGAGGTCGTCGCGGTGCTGCCCGTCACTGCCACCCCCGGTGCCCGCCGGGCGGGGGAGGACCTCGTGCACCGGGTCGTGGCCACCGTCGCCGGGGACCTGCAGGGCGCCTCCGGCTTCACCTGCGGGGTCAGCCGCGCCGCGCCCGACGGGACGGGCCTGGCCACGGCGTACGACCAGGCGAGGCGGGCCGCCGAGATCGGTCGCGAGCGGCACGGTGGTGGCGCCACGACGTTCTTCGACGACCTCGGCCTGGACCGGCTGCTCGCCGCGGTGCCCGACCCGCGGGTGCTGCGCGAGGTCGCGCGCGACGTGCTGGGGCCGCTGGCCGCCGACGACCCGGAGGCCGAGGGCCTGCGCGAGACCCTGCAGGTCCTGCTCGACTGCAACTTCAACGTGGCCGAGGCGGCGCGCGCCCAGTTCTTCCACTACAACACGATGCGCTACCGCCTGGCCAAGATCGAGCGGCTGGTCGGACCCGTGAGCAGCGACGCCCGGGTGCGGCTCGACCTCGCAGTAGCCCTCCGGGTGTGGCGCTGACCTGCGACGATGCCGGGGTGACCCCGGACGTCCAGAGCAGCCTCTTCGCGGGCGCCGGTGCGTTGCGCGCGCAGTACGACGCCACCGACTGGTCCGCGACCCCGCTGGGCCCGGTGTCCGGCTGGACGCCGGCGCTGCGGGCCGCCCTCAGCGTCGTCAACGGGACGCGGTTCCCGGCCACCCTGCTGTGGGGGCCGGAGTGGGTCCTGCTCTACAACGAGCCCTACGCCGAGATGGTCGGCGACAAGCACCCGGTGGCGCTGGGACGGGCGTGCGCCGAGGTGTTCCCCGAGGCGATGCCCGACATCGGTCCGCTCCTGGAGCAGGTGAGCCGCCGCGGCGAGTCCACGTGGAGCCAGGACGTCCTGCTGCCCCTGAGCCGTGCCGGCTTCATGGAGGACTGCTGGTTCACCTGGTCCTACTCGCCGGTCCGGGGCGCCGACGACAAGATCGAGGGGGTCCTCGACATCGCCGTCGAGACCACGCAGCTCGTGCTCGCCCGACGGCGCAGCGAGCTCGTCGCCCGGCTCGTCTCCGCCCTGCAGGACGCCGAGGACGACCACGCCGTCGTCGAGCGGGCGGAGGTCATCCTCGCCTCCTCCCCGGACCTGCTCGAGGTCCGGGTGCTGAACGGCCCGGCGCCCGGCCCCGGGCTCACCCTGGACCCCGGCACCGGCCGGCAGCACGGCACGCCCTGCGTCGTGGAGCTGCTCCAGCGCCACCCGCGCGCACGGGCCCGCCACCTCGCGGCGCGGCTGAGCCCCCGGCTGCCCCTGGACAGCGGCTACTCCGAGTTCGTCCTGGCCGTCGCCGCGGCCATCGGCTCCGCCTTCGACAGCGCCGCCGCAGCGGCCTCGGAGCGCGCCATCTCGGAGGCGCTGCAGCGCAGCCTGCTGACCAGACCCATCACAGGACCCTCCCTCGAGGTGGCCGTGCGCTACGAGCCCGCCTCGGACCTCGCGCAGGTGGGCGGCGACTGGTACGACTGCTACCCGCTGCCCGACGGAGCCGTGGCGATGATGGTCGGTGACGTCGCCGGCCACGACCAGACCGCTGCTGCGGCGATGGGCCAGCTGCGCAACCTCGCGCGCGGCGTCACCTACTCCGCCGACGTGTGGCGACCCTCGCAGGTGCTGCAGGACCTCGACCTGGCCATGCACGGGCTGGGCATGGAGGAGGTGGCGACCGCCGTGGTCGCCGTGCTCGAGGACCGGGGCCCCGAGGGCCAGCTGCTCCACTGGGCCAGTGCCGGTCACCCGCCGCCCCTGCTGCGCACGGCCGACGGCGCCGTGCACCTGCTCGACACCGAGCCGGGCCTGCTGCTGGGGCTCGACCCCTCGGCGCACCGGCTCGACCACCGGCTGCTGCTGGGTCCCGGCGACCTGCTGCTGCTCTACACCGACGGACTCGTCGAGCGGCGCGACGCCGGCATCGACGAGGGGCTGGACTGGCTGGTGCACACCGTCCGCGCGCACGCCGGCGCCGGTCCCGAGGAGCTCTGTTCGGTGCTGCTGGAGCAGGCGCACACCCACGACGACGACCAGGTGCTGCTCGCGGTGCGCGCCTGTCCGTGAGCGCCCGGCAGGCCTGCCGGACGCCGGCGGTCGGCTAGTCTCTCGCCCGCACGACGGCGCCGGCCCGACCCGCCCGACGCCCGCCCCGACGCCCCGACCGCTGGAGGACACCATCTCTCCCCGTCCCGACGGCGACCCCCTGGACGCACCGCACGGCACGCTGCCCATCGGGGTGGTCGTGGCCGGTGTGCAGAAGGCCGGCACCAGCACGCTCTACCGCGTGCTCGTCGCGCACCAGTCGATCGCCCGCGCACCGCAGAAGGAGTGGCACTTCTTCGACGACGAGTCGCGGGACTGGGACGACCCGGACTTCACCGGCTACGAGGTCGCCCGCCGGGGCCCCCGCGCCCGCGCGACGATGTCGGTCGACGCCAGCCCGTCCTACCTCTTCTGGCCCGGCGCCCTGGAGCGGATCCGTGCCTGGAACCCGGACGTGCCCGTGGTGCTGTGCTTCCGCGACCCGGTGGACCGGGCGTTCTCCCACTGGGTCATGAACCACACGCGCCGCCTGTCGCCCGAGGAGCGACTCTCCTTCGCCGACACGGTGCGCATCGGCTACGACCCCGCCTGGATCGGTCGGCGCCCGGAGGGCTGGAGCGACAAGGACCTGCGGACCCGCTCGGTGGTCGGCCGCGGCCTGTACGGCGCGCAGCTGGCCCACGCGCGCACGGTCTTCCCCCAGGAGCAGCTGCTCCTGGTCGACTTCCACGAGTTCGTCCGAGACCAGCACGCCACCGCGGAGCGGCTGGTCTCGCGGCTCGGGCTGGAGCCCTACCAGAAGCCGGTCGAGCCGCAGGCCCGCTCGGCCTCGCAGACCGGCTTCGAGGCCGCCGCCCCGACGGCCGAGGACATCGAGGTGCTGCTGGCGGCGTACGCCGAGGACCTGCCGCTCTTCTCGCGGCTCTCCGGCATCGACACCTCCTCCTGGACGACGGCGCGCCTGCTGCGCGGCGAGCTCACCCCTGCCGAGGTCGCCGAGCGGCTCGGCCGCAAGGCCGGTCTGCTCGGCTGAGGCACCAGTGCGCGCCGGTTCGGCGGACCCGGCGGTAACCACGATGCTGGTCGGGTGAGTCTCTACCGGGCCCTGCACGCGGTCGTCCCGCCCGTGGCGAAGGCGGTCTGGCGCCCCCGGGTCACCGGCCTGGAGCACGTGCCGGCCAGCGGCGGGGTGGTGCTGGCCAGCAACCACCTCTCCTTCGTGGACTCGGTGGTGATCCCCGTCGTGGTGCCGCGCAAGGTGGTGTTCCTGGCCAAGTCCGACTACTTCACCGGCACGGGTGTGCGGGGTGCGCTGTCGCGGGCGTGGTTCGAGGGGCTCGGGATGCTGCCGGTGGACCGAGACGACCCGCGGGCCGCACTGGGCTCGCTCGACACCGCGCTGGAGGTGCTCGGTCGGGGGGAGGCCTTCGGGCTCTACCCCGAGGGCACCCGCTCCCGCGACGGCCGCCTCTACCGCGGGCGCACCGGCGTCGCCCACCTCGCGCTGACCGCCGGGGTCCCCGTGGTGCCGGTGGGCCTGGTGGGCACTGAACAGCTGCAGCCGGTGGGAGCCCGGGTGCCGCGGCTGGTGCGCGTGGACGTCCGCTTCGGGGCGCCGATCCCGGTGACCGGCCGGTTCGAGGGCGTGCCGCTGGGCCGCGCCCGCCGGGAGCTCACCGACGAGGTGATGGACGCGATCGCCGCGCTGACCGGCCAGGAGCGGGCGCCGGGCTACAACGAGCGCGCCCCCGACGCCTGATCCGCTCGCTCAGGAGCGGGTCCGGGTCGGGAGTGTCGGAGCCGGATGGTCTGATGGCCCGGTGCCCCCAGTCGACCGCGTGACCGCCACCGGGCCGGCGTACGTCCTGGAGCGCGGGCCGGCGGCGACCGAGCGACCGCGCCTCGACGCCGACCAGCAGCGCGTGGTCGACCACGCGGGCGGTCCGCTGCTGGTGCTGGCCGGTCCGGGGACCGGCAAGACGACCACGCTCGTGGAGGCGATCGCCCGGCGCATCGAGGACGGTGCGCGGCCCGAGCAGGTGCTGGCGCTGACCTTCTCGCGCAAGGCCGCCGAGCAGCTGCGCGACCGGGTGACGGCACGCCTCGGGCGCACGATGAGCACCCCGCTGGCCTCGACCTTCCACTCCTTCGCCTACGGCCTGATCCGCGAGCTCGCGCCGGCCGAGCTCTACGAGTCGCCGCTGCGGCTGCTCTCGGCGCCCGAGAGCGACGTCGTGCTGCGCGAGCTGCTCGCGCAGACCCCGGAGTCGGTGCGCTGGCCGCAATCGCTCGAGCACGCGCTCGGCACCCGCGGCTTCGCCAAGGAGGTGCACGCCGTGCTCTCGCGCGCCCGCGAGAAGGGGCTGGAGGGGCCCGACCTCGCGCGCCTCGGCCGCGAGCACGGTGCCCCCGAGCTGGTCGCGGCCGGGCTCTTCCTCGACGCCTACCTCACCAACCTCGACGCGCAGGGCGCCACCGACCACCCCGACCTGATCCGCCGCGCGACCCTGGAGGCCGAGGTCCACCGCGACCAGCTGCGGGCGCGGCTGCGGCACGTCTTCGTCGACGAGTACCAGGACACCGACCCCGGCCAGGTCGCCCTGCTGCGGGCGCTGGCCGGCGACGGCCGCGACCTCGTGGCCGTCGGTGACCCGCACCAGTCGATCTACGCCTTCCGCGGGGCCGAGGTGCGCGGGATCCTCGAGTTCCCCACGGCCTTCCCGACCGCCGAGGGCCGGCCGGCCCCGGTGGTGGCGCTGCGCACCACCCGCCGCTTCGGGCCGCGGCTGCTGGTCGCCGCCCAGCGGGTAGCGGGTCGGCTCGGCCTGCCGGGCACGATCGACGAGGCCGCCCGCCAGGCGTTCCTCATGCCGCGCTCGGAGGCGACGGTCGAGGGCCGGGTCACGGTGCGCACCTTCGACACCGAGCGCGCCGAGGCCGAGCACCTCGCCGACCTGCTGCGCCGCGCGCACCTCGAGGACGGCATCGACTGGGACGAGATGGCGGTGCTGGTCCGCTCCGGCCGCAGTACCATCCCGCCGCTGCGGCGCGCGCTGGCCGCGGCCGGCGTCCCGGTCGAGGTCGCCAGCGACGAGCTCCCGCTGGTCCGCGACCCTGCCGTGCTCCCGCTGCTCGACGCGCTCCGCGCGGTGGTCCACCTGCACGAGGAGGACCCCGCCCACCCCGACCACGTCGGGCCGGCCCGGGCCGAGGCGCTGCTGACCGGTCCGCTGGGCGGCCTGGACGCCGGCGACGTACGCCGCCTGGCGCGACGCCTGCGCACCCGCGAGAAGGAGCGCGCCCACCGCGAGGAGCGCACCCCCCGACCCTCCCGCGAGCTGCTGCGCGCGTGCGTCCTCGACCCCGCCGTCCTCGCCGGGCTGCCCCACGGCCCCGAGGCCCCCGAGGTCGACCGGGTGCGCGCGGTCGCCGACCTGCTCGCGAGCACCCGGGCCGCGCTGGAGGACGGCGAGTCCGCGGAGCACCTGCTCTGGCGGTTGTGGTCCGGCACCCCGTGGCCGGAGCGGCTGCGCCGGGCCGTCGAGAGCGGTGGTGGCGCCGCACGCCGGGCCCACCGCGACCTCGACGCGGTCTGCGCCCTCTTCGAGGTGGCCGCCCGGGCCGAGGAGCAGCGCGACCACCTCGGGGTGCGCACCTTCCTCGAGACGCTCGTGGCGCAGGAGATCCCGGCCGACACCCTGGCCGAGCGCGGCTCGCGCGGGTCCGCCGTGCGGCTGCTCACCGCCCACCGCTCCAAGGGCCTGGAGTGGCGCCTGGTCGTCGTCGCCCACGTCCAGCAGGACGCCTGGCCGGACCTGCGCCGACGCTCGACGCTGCTGCAGGCCGACCGGATCGGTGCGGGTGAGCTGGTGCCGCCGGTCAGCCGACGCGAGCTGCTGCTGGAGGAGCGCCGGCTCTTCTACGTCGCCTGCACCCGCGCCCGTGAGCGGCTGGTCGTGACCGCGGTGGCCTCGCCCGACGACGAGGGCGAGCAGCCCTCCCGCTTCCTCGAGGAGCTCGGGGTGAGCGTCGAGGCGGTCGTCGGCCGCCCCCGCCGACCGCTGTCGATGGACGGACTCGTGGCCGAGCTGCGCCGCACCCTGGCCGATCCCGACACCAGCGAGCCGCTGCGCGAGGCGGCGGCCCGGCGGTTGCGCCGGCTGGCGGGGGAGCACGTGGGCAGCGGCGACCGCGTCCGGCCGCTCGTCCCCCAGGCCGACCCCGGCACCTGGTGGGGCACCCGCGCGGCCTCGCTGTCCCCGCAGCCGGTGCGCGACCCCGAGCAACCCGTCCCGGTCTCGGCGTCGGTCCTCGAGGCGCTCGGCCTGTGTCCGACCCGCTGGTTCCTGGCCGACGAGGCGGGCGGGGTAGTGCGCTCCCACCAGTCGGCCAACCTCGGCCAGATGGTGCACGCGCTGGCCGAGCGCGTCTCGACCGGTGAGCTCGCCGCTGCGCCGGACGAGGAGGGCCTGGCGCTGCTGATGGAGCAGGTCGACGCGGTGTGGGGCCGGCTCGAGTTCCGCACGCCGTGGTCCCGGGCCCGCGAGCACGAGCGCATCCGGGTCGCGCTGACGCGCTTCCTGCGCTGGCACCACGCCAACCCCCGCGCCCTGGTCGGCACGGAGTCCCGCTTCACCACCGAGGTCGACCTGCCCGACGGCGAGCGGGTCCGGCTGATCGGGTACGCCGACCGGGTCGAGCTCGACCACGACGGCCGGGTCGTGGTGGTCGACCTCAAGACCGGGCGCTCGGCGCCCACGGGCCCGGCCGTGCAGCAGCACCTCCAGCTCGGCCTCTACCAGTACGCCGTGGACCGCGGGGCCGTCGACGAGGTGCTCGCCGCCCACACCGGCGGCCCCGGCGTGGCGGGCGGCGCCGAGCTGGTGCAGCTCGGCCTCGAGGACGGCTCCGAGACCGCGACCGTGCAGCTGCAGGACGTCCAGCCCGACGGCGGGACCGCCCGTGAGGAGCTGCTGCGCCGGCTCCAGCACGCTGCGGTGATGCTGCGCCAGGAGAGCTTCCCGGCCGTGGCCGGCGCGCACTGCCGCGACTGCCCCTTCGTGCCGCTGTGCCCGATCAAGTCCGCCGGACCGGTGGTGGGGGCGCCGTGAGCCTGCTCGCCGACGGGCCGCTGCAGATCCGCACGCCCGAGGACCTCCAGCGCGCGATGGGCACCCCCTACGCGCCGAGCCCCCAGCAGTGGCGGGCGATCTCGGCGCCGCTGGCCCCGGCGGTCGTCGTGGCCGGCGCCGGCTCGGGCAAGACCACCCTGATGGCCGCCCGCGTGGTGCACCTGGTGCTCACCGGCCAGGTGCGCCCCGACGAGGTCCTCGGCCTGACCTTCACCACCAAGGCCGCGAGCGAGCTGCGCCAGCGGGTGCGCGAGGCGCTGCGCGCCGCAGGCGTCCTCGACGCCGACACCGAGGTCCCGCCGGGCGGGGAGGCGCCCGACGACACCCTCGAGCCGACCGTGCTGACCTACCACGCCTACGCCGCCCAGCTGCTCTCCGAGCACGGGCTGCTCATCGGTCACGAGCCCGACACTCGCGTCATCACCGACGCCGCCCGCTACCAGCTCGGTGCCCGGGTGGTCGACGGCTGGACCGGCGACGTCCGCGCGCTGTCGGACCACCCGCCCACGGTCATCCAGAACCTCCTGGCCCTCGACAGCGCGATGAGCGAGCACCTGGTCGGTCCCGACGACGTGCGGCGCACCGACGAGGACGCCCGCCGCGGGTTCCTCCGCGCGATCGAGGAGGAGGCGGCCGGCAAGGGCCGCAAGACCTGGCGCGAGGCAGCCGAGAAGGCGATCCACGCCCTCGACCGCCGCGCGGAGCTGCTCGGCCTGGTCGGCGGCTACCGCCGGCTCAAGGCCGACCTCGGCCTCATGGACTTCTCCGACCAGATCGAGCTGGCCGCACGGCTGGCGCGAGAGCAGCCGGCTGTGGGCGCCGCGGAACGGGCCCGCTTCAAGGTCGTCCTGCTCGACGAGTACCAGGACACCTCCGTCGCGCAGGCGGTCATGCTGGGCCACCTCTTCTCCGGGCCCGACCCCGAGCACGGCCGTGGGCACGCGGTCACCGCCGTCGGCGACCCCAACCAGGCGATCTACGGCTGGCGGGGCGCCTCGGTCTCCAACATCCTCGGGTTCGGGGAGACCTTCCCGGCCGCCGACGGCGGGCCGGTCCCGACGTACCCGCTCACGGTCAACCGCCGCTCGGACCGCCGCATCCTCGAGGTCGCCAACCGGCTCGCCGGTCCGCTGCTCGAGGCCTACCAGCAGGTCGAGCCGCTGGAGCCCAAGCCCGGCGCGGCAGACGGCACGGTCGAGGTCGCGGTGCACGAGACGCACGCCGACGAGCTGGCCTGGTTGGCGCAGGAGGTCGTGGCCGTCCACGAGCGCGGCGGCCGGTGGTCCGACGTCGGGGTGCTGTGCCGCGACAACCAGCACGCCGCGGAGGTCTTCGACGCCCTCACCGCCGCCGGGGTCCCGGTCGAGATCGTCGGCCTGTCGGGGCTGCTGCGGCTCCCCGAGGTCGCCGAGGTCGTGGCCTGCCTGACCCTGCTGCACGACGTCACGGCCAACGACGCCCTGCTCACGCTGCTCTCGGGGCCGCGATGGGCGGTCGGCCCGCGCGACCTGCGGTTGCTGGCCGAGCGCGCCCGCGAGCTGGCGGGCTTCTCGGCCCGCACCCGCCACGCCTCGGCGCTGGAGGAGCTGGTGGCCATCGCCGACGGGGTCGACCCCGCCGAGGTACCCTCGCTCGACGACGCGCTGGCCGACCCCGGCGACCGGCCCTACTCCGAGGAGGCCCGCGAGCGGTTCGCCTTGCTGGCCGCCGAGCTGCGGCTGCTGCGCTCGGTGGTGGGCGAGCCCCTGCTCGACGTGGTGCGCCGGATCCTCGACGTCACCGGTGCCGACGTCGAGCTCGCCTCCGCGGTCAGCCCCGCTGCCGAGGCGCGCCGCGACAACCTCGACCTCTTCGTGCGCGCGGTCGCGGACTTCCAGGCCGTCGACGGCGCCGTGACCCTGCCTGCCCTGCTCGCCTACCTCACCGCCGAGGACGACCAGGGCAACGGTCTGGACCTGGCCACGCCCACGCTCGCCGACTCCGTCAAGCTCCTCACCGTCCACCGCTCCAAGGGCCTGGAGTGGGACACCGTCTTCCTGGTCGGCACCTGCGAGGGCCGCTTCCCCAGCAACCGCTCGCGCACCCTGTGGACCTCCTCGCCGGCCGTGCTCCCCGCGCCCCTGCGCGGCGACGCCGCCGACCAGCCGCAGCTGCTCGGCCACGACAAGGCCGCGCTCGACGCCTACCGTCAGGCGACCCGCGACCACGACGCCGAGGAGGAGCTGCGCCTGGGGTACGTCGCGGTCACCCGCGCCGCCCACCGGCTCTGCGTCACGTCGTACTGCTGGTCCGAGCGCGCCACACCCTTCGGCCCCTCGGCCTACCAGCGGGTGCTCAAGGAGCAGCTCGAGGAGTGGGGGACCCCGCCGGGCACCTGGCGCGAGAAGCCGGTGAAGGGCGACCCCAACCCCTACGCCGCCGTCGACTCCTCCCGCCCCTGGCCGGTCACCACGGCCGGCCGGGAGGCGCTGCTGCGCCGCGAGGCCGCCCGCCGGGTCCGCGCCGCCGAGCCCGCTGCGCCTGACGAGGGCCTGGACATGATCGAGGCGGCGCGGGTAGCCGAGTGGGACGTCGAGCTCGACCGGCTGCTGGCCGAGGCGCGGCGCGACCGGGCGGCCCTCACCCGGGTGCGGCTGCCGGCGAGCCTCTCGGCGACCGCGATGTCGCGGCTGCGCGACGACCCCGACGGCTTCGCCCGCGACCTGGCGCGCCCCATGCCTCGTCCGCCGTCGTCCGCCGCGCGCTTCGGCACCCGGTTCCACGCCTGGGTGGAGGCGCGCTTCGGACAGCAGGACCTCTTCGACCCCGACGAGCTCCCGGGTCGCGGCGACGCCGGCATCGACGACGAGTCGGACCTCCAGGAGCTGGTGACGGCCTTCGAGACCGGCCCCTTCGGAGCACGGGTGCCGCACCGGGTCGAGGCGCCGTTCTCGCTGGTGCTGGCCGGGCAGGTGGTGCGGGGGCGGATCGACGCGGTCTACCGCGAACCGGACGGCGGCTACCTCCTGGTCGACTGGAAGACCAACCGCCGCGCCGACGCCGACCCGCTGCAGCTCGCGCTCTACCGCCTGGCCTGGGCCGAGCTGCACGACCTCGATCCCGAGCAGGTGCGCGCGGCGTTCTACTACGTGCGCACCGGGACCGTCGAGGAGCCTGCCGACCTGCCCGGTCGTGCGGCCCTCGAGGCGCTCCTCGGGGAGTCCTGAGGCGAGTCCTGGCCGCGGTCTAGTCTCGGGCCATGAGCGCTGTGGTGGTCGTCGGGGCAGGACCGGGGGTCAGCGGCTCGCTGGCCCGGCTGTACGCCGCGGAGGGCTGGTCGGTGGGCCTGGTCGGCAACGACGAGGCCGTGCTGGCCGACCTCGCCGCCACGCTCACCGGAGTCCGGGTCGAGCGCCGGGTCGCCGACGTGTCCGACCCGGTCGCGGGTCGGCAGGCCGTGGCCGACGTCGCCGAGCGGCTGGGCCGGGTCGACGTGCTGCACGTCAACCCCAGCGCCTACCGCGAGGCCGACCCGCTGCACCTGACCGTCGAGGACCTGCTGGCCGACGTGCGGCTGGGGGTCGGCGCGCTGCTGACGGCCGTCCAGGCCGCCCACCCGTGGATGGGCCCGGGAGCCCGGGTCAGTGCCACGGGGTCGATGGCCGCCGACGAGCCGAACCACGTCGCCGCCTCGCTCGGCGTGCAGAAGGCCGGCCTGCGCAACCTCGTGCTCTCCCTCGACCGCACCCTGCAAGCCGAGGGCATGCGCGCGGTCTCGGTCACCGTGCGCGGAGCCCTGGCGAAGGAGGGGACGTTCAGCCCCGACAGCGTCGCGGCCGCGATCCTGGCCGCCACCCGCCAGGACGAGGCGGCCTGGCAGGCGGAGGTCAGCCACCCGTGAGCAGTGCTGCACCGTCGTACGCCCACCTGAGGATGGCCGCCGACGCGCACGACCGCGCGGCCCTGCGCCGCGCCGACGACGCCTGGCTCGAGGAGCGGTGGGCCGACCCCACGACCCGGGTGCTGGTCGTCTCCGGGACCCGGATCCGTCCCGTCGACGGCCGGGTCGACTGGATCTCCCCGGCCGAGGCCCCTGACGGACCCGGCGACCTGCGCGTGCTGCTGGGCGAGTGGCAGGACCGGGCGTGGTTCGCGGTCGTCACCGACGCAGCGGTGTCGAAGCAGGGTCAGGGATGGCTGCCGCTGCGCGGCCTGCTGCCGGCGCTCGCCGACGACGCGCTGGCCTACGCCCCGTTGGTCTTCCACGCCCTCGGCCTGGCCGAGTGGCTCTTCGTGACCCGCTACTGCCCGCGCTGCGCCGGGACGCTGGAGCCGCGCCGCTCCGGCCACGAGCTGGTCTGCACGCAGTGCGGCAAGCCGCAGTTCCCGCGCACCGACCCCGCCGTGATCATGGTCGTGGCCGCCGGCGAGCCAGGCAGCGACGACGAGCGGTGCCTGTTGGGCCGCCAGGCGGTCTGGCCCGAGGGCCGCTTCTCCACGCTGGCCGGGTTCTGCGAGCCGGGGGAGACCCTCGAGGACGCCGTGCGGCGCGAGGTGCTCGAGGAGACCGGGGTCCACGTCGGGGACGTGCAGTACTTCGGCAACCAGCCGTGGCCGCTCCCCGCCAGCCTCATGCTCGGCTTCGTCGGGCGGGCGACCAGCACCGAGATCGAGGTCGACCACGACGAGCTCGAGGACGCCCGCTGGTTCACCCGCGCCGAGATGCGCGAGCAGGCGGAGGCGGGCACGCTGGTGCTGCCCGGCGGGGTCTCGATCAGCCGCTCGCTGGTCGAGCACTGGTACGGCGGACCCCTGCCGGGTCAGTGGTGACCACGGCCGCGCGGCCGGTGTGATCAGGCCAGCGCGGCCAGCTTCTCCTTGACCTGCGCGAGCGAGGGGTTGGTCTGTGCGGTGCCGTCGGAGTACACCAGCGTCGGCACCGTCTGGTTGCCGCCGTTGACCTGCTCGACGATCAGCGCCGCGTCGGGGTCCTGCTCGATGTCGACGACGGAGTAGGCGATGCCCTCGCGGTCCATCTGGCTCTTCAGGCGGTGGCAGTAGCCGCACCACGGGGTGCTGTACATCGTCACGCTGGCTGTGGACGCGCTCATCGGGGCTGTCCCCTCCTCGATCTAGGCTGGTGGCCGCTTCCCACCTGCAACCTCACACGACCCGGAGTTGTTCCCGCCGATGTCCCCCGCCCCCACCCGTGCCGAGGCGCTGCTGGACGCGCTGGACCCCGAGCAGCGGGCGGTGGCCGAGGCGCTGCGCGGCCCGGTGCGGGTGCTGGCCGGTGCCGGCACCGGGAAGACCCGGGCGATCACCCACCGCATCGCCCACGGCGTCGCGACCGGCACCTACGCACCGACCGAGGTCCTGGCGGTGACCTTCACGACCCGGGCCGCCGGGGAGATGCGCTCCCGGCTGCGCACGCTCGGCGCCGGCGGGGTCCAGGCGCGCACCTTCCACTCCGCCGCGCTGCGCCAGCTACGGTACTTCTGGCCGCACGTGCACGGGGTCGACCTACCGGTGCTGACCGAGTCCAAGATCGGGATGCTCGCCGGCGCCTGCCGGCGCCAGCGGCTGCGTGCCGACCAGGCCCAGCTGCGCGACCTCGCCTCCGAGGTCGAGTGGGCCAAGGTCTCCAACGTCGGCCCGGACGACTACGCACGCATCGCCACGGCCCGGCGGCGCGAGGTGAGCGGGCTGGACGCCGAGACGGTGGGCCGGGTCTTCGGCGCCTACGAGGACGTCAAGCGCGCCGAGGGCCGGATGGACATGGAGGACGTCCTGCTGCTCACCGCCGGTCTGCTGGCCGAGGACGAGCGGGTCGCGGCACAGGTCCGCCGGCAGTACAAGTGGTTCGTCGTCGACGAGTTCCAGGACGTCTCGCCGCTGCAGTCCGCGCTCCTGGACCTCTGGCTCGGCGGCCGCGACGAGATCTGCGTGGTGGGCGACCCCGCCCAGACGATCTACTCCTTCGCCGGCGCCAACGCCGACTACCTCCGCGACTTCCCGCGCAAGTTCCCCGGCACCACGTCGGTGGAGCTGGTGCGCAACTACCGCTCGACCCCGGAGATCGTCCGCACCGCGACGACGCTGCTGGCCGGCACCCCGAGCCAGGGCGTCGCCCTGCGCTCGGAGCAGCCGGCGGGCGCGGCGGTGGAGTTCGCCCCGCAGCCCGACGAGGTGGCCGAGGCCGAGGCCACGGCAGCGCGGGTCCTGGCGCTGCGCGACGAGGGCGTCGCGCTGTCGGAGATCGCGGTGCTCTTCCGGATCAACGCGCAGTCCGAGGCCTTCGAGGAGGCGCTCTCGGCCCGCTCCCTGCCCTACGTCATCCGGGGCGCCGGCCGCTTCTTCGAGCGGCCCGAGGTGCGCGAGGCGGTGACCCGCATCCGTGGTGCGGCCCGCAGCGCGCCGGGGGAGGACCTGGTCGAGACCGTGCGCTCGACCCTGGCGGGCATGGGCTGGACGCCGGAGCCGCCGCGCGCCCGCGGCCAGACCCGGGACCGGTGGGAGTCCTGGCAGGCGCTGGTCGACCAGGCCGAGGAGTACGCCGCCGGCGAGGGCACCGCGCAGGAGGACCCGCTCAACGCCTTCGTCGACGAGCTGGACCGCCGCGCCGCCGAGCAGCACGCGCCGGTCGCCGAGGGCGTCACGCTGGCGACCTTCCACGCCGCCAAGGGCCTGGAGTGGGACGTCGTGTTCTGCGTCGGCCTGCAGGACGGCACCTTGCCGATCACCTACGCCGACACCCCCGCCGCGATCGAGGAGGAGCGTCGGCTGCTCTACGTCGGCATCACCCGCGCGCGTCGCACGCTGCGGCTGTCGTGGTCCGCGGCGCGCAACCCCGGCGGCCGCGGCAACCGCAAGCCCTCGCGCTTCCTCGACCCGGTGCTCCCGGAGTCGGCTCGCCCGGCGGAGCCGAGCGCGCGCCGCCGCGGGGCGATGACCTGCCGCGAGTGCGGGCGTCCGCTGACCACGCCGGCGGAGAAGAAGCGGGCGCGCTGCGAGGACTGTCCCGCCTCCTACGACGAGGAGCTCTTCGAACGGTTGCGCGAGTGGCGCAAGGGGCGCGCCGACGAGGAGAAGGTGCCGGCCTTCGTGGTCTTCAACGACGCCACGCTGCAACTGATCGCCGAGGTGCGGCCCACCACCGAGCGCGAGCTGCTCAAGATCAGTGGCATCGGCCGCTCGAAGCTGGAGAAGTACGGCGAGGACGTGCTCGGGCTGCTCGCCTGAGCGCAGCGGTCGCCGGCACCGGAGCCGCTCGGGCTGCCCCCTCGTGGCCCGTGGCCGCAGGTTGCCAGGAGAAAATCAAGAAATAGTCAATAAATGGTTTGCTCCTTACATCGTGCAGGCACTACCTTCCTGATCACGCCCTGAACACCCGCGCACCACGGTCCTGACAAGACCCGCGCCAGACGCACCTGAGGAGGTGGACCCCATGGAGAACATCACGCGCCAGACGACGGCTCAGACCCCGTCGCGCTTCGGCATGCCCGCATGCGGCCACCGCTGGACCCAGGTCCAGGGCTCCCTCCTCGAGGGTGCTGCCGTGCCGGCCGTCGTGCGTGATCGCGGCGCCAAGACCGGCGTCTTCGCCATCTACATCCCGGGTGACAACGCCTGGAGGCCACCGACCTGTTGAGACCAACAGTCACCGGCACCTCCAGGCCGCGGAACCCGACACCGGGATCCGCGGCCTTCGTGTTTCCCGGACCAGTCGAGCTGCGACCAGTCCCACGAGAGGAGGTGATCGAACCGATGACTGTCAGTGTCCTCGAGCTGCACGACGAGCTCGCCAAGGTCGACGACGAGACCATGCCCTGCCGGGTCAACAACCCCGAGCTGTGGTTCGCCGAGACCCCGGCCGACGTCGAGCGCGCCAAGGCGCTCTGCGTGGAGTGCCCCGTCCGCAGCCTCTGCCTCACCGGCGCCCTGGAGCGCCGCGAGCCGTGGGGGGTCTGGGGAGGAGAGCTCTTCCTGCAGGGAGTCGTCATCCCGCGCAAGCGGCCCCGCGGCCGCCCGCGGAAGAACCCCGTGGCCGCCTGAGCCGCCGTAGCACCCGCACCACCCTCCGAGCACCACCCACCGCACCACCCGAGAGAGAGACCACGAGATGTTCCCGCAGACCGAGACCCTGGCTCGCGCGCAGATCAGCGCCCGCCTGGGAGAGGCGCAGCGCCGGCGCCAGGGCCACGAGCTCGCTCGAGCCCACCGCTTCAGCCGACGCGCCGAGCACGCCGCCGTGCAGGCTCGACTCGCCCTCGCCCGAGCGCTCTGAGCGCAGCACCGCACCACGAAGAAGAGACCACCTGACATGCACAACGACACGATCCGGAGCACCACCATGGAACTCATGAACGAGAACCTGGCCCGCGCGCAAATGTCCGCGCGCCTGGGAGAGGCGCACGAGCTGCGACGGGGCCACCAGCTGGCCCGTGCCAAGCGCCTGGGCCGCAAGGCCGAGGTCGCCGCTCAGCAGGCGAGGCTCGCCCTCGCCCGCGCCCTCTGACGAGGACGGGCTGCAGGCACGACACCATCGGCACCTGATCGCGGGTGCCACCCGGGAGCCGGGGCAACGACGGAGAGTCCGTCGGGGCCCCGGCTTCCCGGCATTTCGGGACACCGACGCACCGCGGGCGGAGCCTCGGCGTCGTAGGCTCCAGCATGCTCACCTGCGACTTTTGCGGTCGGCGCGAGGACGACGAGGCCGCGGTCCTGCGCTGGAGCACCGCGGTCGAGGACGGACGACGACACCGCTACTGCGAGACCTGCTCGCGCGAGCACCTGCGCTCGATGGAGGGCAAGCTGGCCCCCGAGCACTGGTGAGCGGCCAGCTCGGCCCAGCCGCAGCCGCACCGCGGGTGCCGCAGCCACTCCTGCCGCTGCGGTGAGGGGTCGGGGCCCAGTCGCACCGTCGCCGACCAGGTGCTCGGCCGCTCCCCGTCGACCCAGCGCAGCACGTCGCGGACCGCCCAGGCCAGTGCCAGCTGCCAGAGCACGGGGTCCAGCGGGACGGGTGCGGTCACGTCCGTCTGCTGCTCGAGCACCAGCGGCCGGCGTGGGTCGAGGTCGGCCAGGTGCGCATCGAGGCAGCGCAGGCAGGCGGTGCGGCCCGGCGCGACGAACGGTCCGAGCACGACGTGGTCGAGCTCGCCGTGCACGAGCAGGTGCGGGCGGTCCTGCTGCGTCAGGGTGTCGACCTCGGAGCGGTGCGGCTGTCGCTCCCGCAGCACCAGCACCACGTCGGGTGGCCCGGTGCGGGTCGGGACGCCGGCGGTGGCCAGCAGCCGCTCCACGGTGACCCGGTCCGGTGAGGGGCCGTCCACGGCCACGACCGCTTGGCGGCGTACGGCCCAGCGCGCCGCGGCGCCGGCCGGGTCCGCGCACCACGTGGCCGCGAGGGCGGCGCGTTCGACCGGCCCGGCGGCGTACGACGCCAGGCTGGTGCGCAGGGCGGGACCGTCGACGAGCAGTCCGGCGGTGTGCAGCCGGCCCAAGGCCAGGGCGGTGCCGGGGGAGTCGCGCAGGTCCGCCGCGAGAGGAGCTCCCTCCTGCAGGGCGCCGAGCACCCGGCGTACCTCGGGGGTGTCGGGCAGGACGGCGGCTCGTGCGTCGAGGCCGACCTGGAGGTGCTGGGCGTCGCGTCGGGCCACGGCGGTGCCGGGCAGCAGCCGCGGCTGCCCGGGGAGCGGGCCGGCCGGTGCGTGGGCTGGGGTCATGACCGTGGTCTACCCGGTCCGTGACGTCGGCGCCGCCGCTCCTCCACAGGGCGTCGGGCTCCATGCCCGGGGGCGGAAAGCACAGGACCGGCACCCGCCGTGAGGCGTGTGCCGGTCCTGGGTGGTCCTCCGGTGAGGCTCAGGCCTTGCCGAGGATCCGGTTGAGGTTGGTCGAGCAGACGGGGCACACGGCCTTGGCCATGCGGGTGCCCTTGTCGTTCACCTTGACCTCGCCCTCCGCCTCGCGCTTCTCCTTGCACTTCACGCAGTAGAACTCGCCGCTCCAGGTCTCCGCCATGACGGCCTCCTTGCCTCTGTCTCACTTCGGTCGTCGCGGCGGGGAGAGTGAGGGGAAGCCCGCCGGGGCCAGGCGGTCTGCCGCCGGCCGAGACGACCCTACGGCACGCTCAGCCAGGCGTGCGACAGGCGCCCCCCAGCGGTGCGCCGAGCGTGTCGGCGCGGGGGAGCCGGGCGCTGGTTGGATGGGGTGCCATGAGCACCTCGACGCCCGGGCCCGCACCGGTCCCCGCCCTGTCCCACCTGCGCCTCGAGCGGCCCTCCGAGGGGGTCGCCGTCCTGGTCCTGGACAACCCCGGCATGCGCAACGCCATGTCGGAGGAGATGACCTCCTCGTGGGTGGCGGCACTCGAGGCGCTCTCCGTCGACCCGACCGTGCGCGTGGTGGTCGTGACCGGGGAGGGGAGCGCGTTCTCCTCCGGCGGCGACACCGCGTGGATCGCCAGCGAGCCCGAGGCCGGGGTCGACCGGCTCCGCTCGCGGATGCTGCCCTTCTACCGCGCGTGGCTGACGATCCGGCGCCTGGAGGTGCCGACGATCGCGGCGATCAACGGCCCGGCCATCGGGGCCGGACTCTGCCTGGCCCTGGCCTGCGACATCCGGTACGCCGCGGAGGGCGCGCGCATGGGTGTCCCGTTCGTGCGGCTCGGGCTGCACCCCGGCATGGCCGGCACCCACCTGCTGCCCGAGGCGGTCGGGGTGGCCGCGGCGCGGGACCTGCTGCTCACCGGGCGCCTGGTGCGCGACGACGAGGCGGTCCGGCTCGGTCTGGTCTCCCGGGTGCTCCCGCCCGGGACCTTCCTCGAGGAGGTCCTCGAGACCGCCCGGGGGATCGCGGGGACCGCGCCCATCGCGAGCCGGCTGACCAAGCTGGCGCTGCTCGACGGCGGGCACGCCGACTTCGAGGCGGCGCTGCAGTGGGAGGCGCTCGCGCAGCCGGTCACGCTCGCCACCGCAGACCTGCAGGAGGGCATCGCGGCGGCGCAGGAGAAGCGCGCGCCCCACTTCCGCGGGGTCTGACCCCGGCTGCGCTCCTGCCCCGAGAGCTGGTGCGGGCCCCCGGCCGGCACCGTAGGTCTGCCTTCCCCTTGCGGACCTCCGGAGCCGGACCCGGGGGCCCGTCTGCGCGGGACGCTAGGCGTCGGTGGCGAGCGGGGTCAACGCGGCGCGGCGATTCGCCTCCCCACCCTGTGGAGGACGCTGTGGACGACGCTGTGGAGACACGCCCGGAACCCGTGGAGGAGCACCGCGTGCCTGTGGGCGGGACCTGTGGAGGAGCGACGGGCCGCAACGCCCGTCGCCGCACCTGACCTGGGCGGACGTTCCTCCACCGGGTGTGGAGGGAAGAGGATGGGGGCCATGACCAGACCGCAGGAGTACGCCGACGGTCCGATCGCCGCCCTGCGCCGGGTCGCGTTCCTGCTCGAGCGCGGCCGGGAGGACACCTACAAGGTCAAGGCCTTCCGCGGTGCCGCGGCCGCGCTGCTGCCCCTGGACCCCGACGATGTCGCGGCCCACGTCGAGGCCGGCACCCTCTCCTCGATCCCGGGGATCGGTGCGAGCTCGGCCGCGGTGGTCGCCGACGCGGTCCGCGGCGTCCTGCCCGACCGCCTGGCGCGACTCGAGGCCGAGCACGGCGGCCCGCTGGCCGAGGGGGGCTCCGAGCTGCTCGCGCAGCTGCGCGGGGACCTGCACTCGCACTCCGACTGGTCCGACGGCGGCTCGCCGATCGAGGAGATGGCCTTCACCGCGATGGAGCTGGGCCGGGAGTACCAGCTGCTCACCGACCACTCGCCGCGCCTCAAGGTCGCCCGCGGGCTCTCCGCCGAGCGGCTGGCCCGCCAGCTCGACGTCGTCGACGCCGTCAACGACCACCTCGACGCCACGGGCGCGGGGGAGGGCTTCACCCTGCTCAAGGGGATCGAGGTCGACATCCTCGACGACGGGTCGCTGGACCAGACCGACGAGCTGCTCGCCCGCCTCGACGTGCGGGTGGCCAGCGTCCACTCCAAGCTGCGGATGGACGCGGACGCGATGACCCGACGGATGCTCGCCGCGGTCCACAACCCCTTCGTCAACGTCCTGGGCCACTGCACCGGCCGGTTGGTCACGGGCGGGCGCGGGAAGCGCCCCGAGTCGGAGTTCGACGCCCGCGCGGTCTTCGAGGCGTGCGCGGAGACCGGCACCGCGGTCGAGATCAACTCCCGACCCGAGCGGCGCGACCCGCCGACCCGGCTCCTGGAGCTCGCCCGCGACCTGGGGTGCCTGTTCGCGATCGACACCGACGCGCACGCGCCCGGCCAGCTGGACTTCCTGGCGTACGGCGCCGAGCGGGCCGCGGCCGCGGGCATCGAGCCGGACCGGATCGTCACGACCTGGCCGAAGGACCGGCTCCTGGAGTGGGCCGCGGTCTGACCCGGACCGGGTCCGGGCCGGGCACAGGTCTGACAGGCCGGCGCGGGTGTCCGGCGAGGTCCCCGGCGCGGGCGGCGCGCCGGGCTAGTGTCGAGCCATGACGGCGGTCGAGGTGCGCAGGTCCAAGCGCCGCCGTCGTACGGTCTCGGCCTACCGCGAGGGCGACCGGATCGTGGTGCTCGTGCCGGCCACCCTGACCCGGGCCGAGGAGGCCGAGTGGGTCGACACCATGGTGGCCCGGATCGAGCGGGCCGAGGCACGCCGCCGGCCCAGCGACGACGCGCTGATGGAGCGCGCGCTGTCGCTGTCGGACCGCTACCTCGGCGGGATCGCCGTGCCCGAGTCGGTGCGCTGGGTGGACAACCAGTCGAGCCGCTGGGGCTCCTGCACGCCGGGCGACCGCACCATCCGGCTCTCCACCCGGCTGCAGGGCATGCCGACCTGGGTCATCGACTACGTCCTGGTGCACGAGCTGGCGCACCTCATCGAGACCCACCACAACGACAGCTTCTGGGCCTGGGTGGACCGCTACCCCCAGGCCGAGCGGGCCAAGGGCTACCTCATGGGCTGGTCGGCCGCGGCCAAGCTGGAGGACCTGCCCGAGGGCCACGTCGACTGAGCCCGCCTGGTTCAGCGGGCGGCGGACCCCGACCGGGCCAGCGCGATGAGCGCGTGCATCTCGTCCTCGAGCTCCGGCAGCGCCGAGAGGTGGAACCACCGCACGTCCAGCGACTCCTCGCTGGTCTCCGGCCGCGCCGCGAGCGGAGCCCGAGCGACGTAGCGGACGTCGAGGTGCTGGACCGGGCCGCGGGGGTCGCAGAACGCGACCGTGTGCTCGCTGAGCTGGGCCGGCCCCGGGTCCACGCTCAGCTCGGCCAGCCCCGACTCCTCCAGCCCCTCGCGCCGGGCGGCGGCCAGGAGCGTGGCGTCCCCGGGCTCGAGGTGGCCACCGAAGTGGAACCACCGACGTGCCTTGCGGTGCAGGTTGAGCAGCACGTGCTCGCCGGTGCGGTCGACGACCAGGACCCCGGCCGTGAGGTGGTCGGGGAAGCAGGACCGCGCCACCCCGTCCTCGTGGGCGCGCAGGTGCCCGACGAAGCGCGTGCGCAGCGCCTCCTGGGCAGCGTCCGGTGCCGTCCAGCCGTCGAGGGTGCGCAGTGCGTCGGCGTGCAGGGCGTCCGCGTGCAGGCTCACGCGGTCGGGGAGCCGTCGCCGGCCCCGCCCTCGCCGCCGTCGCCCTCGTCGGGGCCGTCGAGGAGCTTGCGCAGCTCGGCGTCGAAGTCCTCCTCCGACAGCGAGTCCGGCGCGGTGGCGTCGGCGCGGAAGCCCAGGGGGTCGTCGAGGTCGGCCGCGGTGGGCAGCAGGTGCGGGTGCATCCAGACGCCGTCGCGGCCCTCGATGCCCTGCCGGGTGCGCAGCGAGCCCCACAGGGTGGAGGCGTCGCGCAGGCGCCGCGGACGCAGCTCGAGCCCGACCAGTGCGGCGAAGGTGTCCTCGGCGGGACCGCCGGCGGCGCGGCGGCGGCGCACGGCCTCCTGGAGCTTGGTGGCCGACGGCATCCGCTGCGCCGTGGCCTGGCCGACGACCTCGTCGACCCAGCCCTCGACGAGCGCGAGGACGACCTCGAGCCGCTGGAGGGCGGCCTGCTGCACCGGCGACTTGGGGATGTCGAACATCCCGCCTTCGACCAGGCGCTGCATGGCGGCCGGGTCGGTCGGGTCGATGCCGCGCAGCTGCTCCTCGACCCGCTCCTGGATGGCGTCGGTGTCGATCTGGATGCCGCTGGCGTAGTCGGTGACCGCCTCGACCACGTGGTCGCGCAGCCACGGGACGCCGGCGAAGAGCCGCTGGTGGGCGGCCTCGCGCAGTGCGAGGTAGAGCAGCACGTCGTCGTCGCTGACGTCGAGGCCCTCCGCGAACGCGGCGACGTTGGCCGGCACCAGCGCGGCCCGGCCGGCCGGGGCCAGCGGGACGCCGACGTCGGAGACGCTCAGCACCTCCTGGGCCAGGGTGCCCAGGCCCGAGCCGACCTGCGAGGCGAGCATGCCGCCGATGACCTTGCCGAGCATGCCCAGCAGCGGCCCGGACATGGCGCGGGCCTCCTCGGGCAACGCGTCGGACAGCGCGTCGACCGAGCGGGCGGCGATCGGCTCGACGAGGTGACGCCAGACCGCGGCGGTCTCCACGACCCACTCGGCGCGGGACCAGGCGGTGGTGCTGGTGATGCCCGAGGGCAGGTCCGTGGCGTCGTCGAGCCAGTGGTCGGCCAGCCGGACGGCGTCGGCGACGGCGTCCTTCTGCTTCTGGGTGGGGCTGGGGTCGGGCTGCTGCGCGACGACCCGTCGCGCGGTGTCGAGCGCCAGCTCCCAGTTCAGCGGGCCGTCGTAGGGCTGGAGCATCGCCTGGATCTGGCCGAAGAGCTGCCCGAGGTCGGGCATCTGCCCGCCCGCGCCGCCCAGCTGCTGGCCGAAGGCCTGGAACTGCTGCTGGAAGTCCTTGCCGAAGGCGCCGCCCAGGCCACCGCCGAGCCCGCCGCCGGCCATGCCGCCGAAGAGCTGCTCGAACGGCGTGCCCTTGAAGGGGTTGGGCTGCTCGTCCTCGCCGCGGCCCTCGTGCTCGCCTGTGCCGTCGTCGCCACTGCTCATGGGTCCACGGTACGCCGGGCGGCAACTCGCTACGGTGTGCCGGTGACCGACTCCCAGCCCCAGGACCAGCCCGTGGGCGCAACCCCGGACCCGTCGTCCCGCGTGCGCCTGGTCGACGTGCGCGACACCCCGCTGGACGTGGCGGAGGTGCTGGCCGCCATCGCCGACGAGCACGCCGGTGGGGAGACGCTCTTCGTGGGGCGCGTGCGTGACCACGACGGCGGCCGCGGCGTGCTGTCGCTCGACTACTCCGCCCACCCGACCGCGCTCGCGCGGCTGCGGGACGTCTGCGAGCAGGTGGCGGCCCGGCACGAGGTGCGCGCCGTGGCCGCGGTCCACCGCGTCGGGGCCCTGGCGATCGGCGACATCGCGGTCGTCGTCGCCACCTCGGCCGCCCACCGCGGGCAGGCCTTCGACGCCAGCCGCGACCTGATCGACACGCTCAAGGCCGAGGTGCCGATCTGGAAGCACCAACGCTTCGCCGACGGCGAGGAGGAGTGGGTCGGGACCCCCTGAGCCCGATCCCCCTGAGGCCGACCGACGGGTCTCGGGTGGACGCGGCACGCCTGCGCGACGACGTACCCGCTCTCGCCTAGCCTGCGAGCCGTGGAGATCCTGCTCTGGCTGCTGCCCGCCGCCCTGGTGACGGTCGTGGCGATGTGCTGGGTCGGCTGGGTCGGTCGCGAGCGGCCCGAGCCCGACCGCGAGGTCCTGCTGCGCCGCCTGGAGAAGGGGCTCTCCTCCGGGACCCCGGTGCGGTACGCCGCCCCGCGGCCCGAGCGCGACCGCAGCACCGGCATCGCGGTACGGCGCTCGCGCGGCCGGGGCGACTGAGGCTCCACCCAGGACCGGGCGCGCCCGGTTGGCCCCGGATGAGAGGGTGACCTCATGTCCCAGCGCACCCTGGCCGCGCTCCTCGCGGTGCCCCTGGTGCTGGCGATGCTCGTGGCGGCCGCCTTCACCGAGCTGCCGTACGCGACGTACGCCCCCGGACCGACCGTGGACGTGCTCGACCAGCCCAACGGGTCGGAGACGATCGCCGTCCGCGGGGTGAAGACCTACCGCGACAACGGCCAGCTGCGACTCACGACAGTCAGCGTGAGCCCGGTCGGGGACCGCCTGAGCCTGCCGGAGCTGATGTCGGCGTGGTGGTCGGGCGACCGCGCGGTCTACCCCTACGACTACGTGCACCCCGAGGACGTCACCCCCGAGGAGGACGAGCGCGAGGGCGCGGTCTCGATGGTGACCAGCCAGGACGTCGCGATCGCCAACGCGCTGCGGGCCCTGGACTACGAGGTCGAGCCGACCCTCCAGGTCGCCTTCGTCGTGCCGGACTCGCCCGCCGACGGCGCCCTGGAGGTGCGCGACGTGCTGCTGCGGGTCAACGGCGAGGAGATCACCGACGCCGAGGAGATGGTGCGCACCATCCAGGGCACCGAGCCCGGCGAGCAGGTCACGTTCCTGCTCGAGCGGGACGGGGAGCGCCGCACGGTCTCGGTCACGCCGCGCGAGGAGGAGGACGGTGTGGTCCGGGTGGGGTTCACCCCTGGCCAGGGCTTCCGCTACCCGTTCCCGGTGTCGGTCAACATCGACCCCGACATCGGCGGCCCTTCTGCGGGCATGATCTTCGCCCTCGGCATCTACGACACCCTCACCGAGGGCTCGCTGACCGGCGGGGGAGCGGTGGCCGGCACCGGCACCATCGACCTCGACGGTGCCGTCGGCCCGATCGGCGGCATCCAGCAGAAGATCGCCGGCGCCGAGCGCGACGGTGCCGAGCTGTTCCTCGTCCCGGCCGACAACTGCGCCGACGCCGCCCAGGTCGACGACGGCGCCCCACGCCTCGTGCGGGTCGAGACCTTCGAGGACGCCCTGTCCTCGGTCCAGGCCTGGGCCGAGGACCCCGACGCCGACCTGCCGAGCTGCGAGGAGGACGCGTGAGCGAAGCCCTGGACCCTGAGACCCCGCGCGTGGGGGACCTCGACGTCGACCCGGCCCTCGCCTCGGCGGTGCTGGAGATCGAGCAGCACGCCAGCACCCTGGGCTGGGACCAGCCGGCCAAGCTCTTCGCGCTGGTCGACACCGCGCAGCTGGTGCAGCGCGAGCCCGCGCTGGCCGCCGCGATGGGCCTGGACGACGCTGCCGAGCAGGGGTCGTTGACGGCGGTGGAGCAGGACGGGCTCGACCCGCGCACCGCGCTGGAGCGCTCGCTGGAGACCATCACGTGGCCGGCGGACGTCACCGGCTGCGCGGCCGTGGTCGAGCGCACGGTGCTGCCGCCCGAGGCCGACGCCGAGATCCCCGAGGACCCCGCGGAGGCCGCGTCGTACGCCGCCTCCCACCCGCACCGCCAGGAGCTGCGCCTGGTGGCCGGTGCGACGCGCGCGGGCGCGACGTACTGCGCGATGCGCTTCCGCAGCCACGACGACGACACCAAGGTGGTGGGAGGGACCGACCTGGTGCCCGCCCTGCTTGAGCTGCTGGCGGCGACGCTGGCCGAGACCGACCCGACCGACGAGGAGCACGATCGACCGTGAGCAGCACTGCGGAGACCCCCGACCTCCCCCCGCCCCCGACCCGCAACCCGCGCTCGCGGGCGCTGGTCATCACCGGGGTGGTGCTGGTCGTCGCCTTCTTCGGCCTCACGACCTTCTCCGGCTTCTACACCGACCGGCTGTGGTACGTCTCCGGCGGCTACGGCGAGGTCTTCTCCACGCTGCTGTGGACCCGGGTCGGGCTCTTCGTGGCGACCGGCCTGGTGATGGCGCTCGTGGTGTGCCTCAACATCGTGCTGGCCTTCCGGCTGCGCCCGATCTTCGTCGGCATGGGCGACCCCAACGGGATGGGCCGCTACCGCGACGCGATCACCCCGATCCGCCGCTGGGTGGTGCTCGGCATCGGCGCGGTGCTGCTGGTCTTCACCGGCACCTCCGGCGCCGGCCAGTGGCGCACCTTCCTGCTGTGGCGCAACGGCGGCGAGTTCGGCAGCGAGGACCTCTACTTCGGCCGCGACATCGGCTTCTTCGTCTTCGACCTGCCCTGGTACCACTTCGTCGTCGACCTGGCGATGGCCGTGCTCGTGCTCTCGGTGATCGCCGCGGCACTGACCCACTACCTGTACGGCGGCATCTCGCTGCAGGCCTCGGCCGGGGAGCGGATGAGCGGCGCCGCGCAGGCCCAGCTCTCGCTGCTGGTCGGCCTGTTCGTGCTGGCCAAGGGCGTGGACTACTGGCTGGACCGCTTCGACCTGCCCAGCGAGACCGGCAGCCTGATCACCGGCATCACCTACACCGACGACAACGCGGTGCTGCCGGCGCGCAACATCCTCATCGGCATCTCGGTCATCTGCGCGATCCTGTTCTTCCTCAACGTGTGGCGCCGCACCTGGATGCTGCCCTCGATGGGCGTCGCGCTGCTCGCGCTCTCGGCGATCCTGCTCGGGCTGATCTGGCCTGGCATCGTCCAGCAGTTCCAGGTCCGGCCCTCCGAGCTGGACCGCGAGAGCGAGTACATCGGACGCAACATCGAGGCGACCCGGGCGGCCTACGACCTCACCGACGTCCAGATCGAGCCCTACACGCCGGAGGCGTCGATCGGAGCCACGCTGGCCTCGCTCGACGGGCAGACCAAGTCCACGCCGCTGGTCGACCCGCAGGTCGTGCGGGCCGCCTTCGAGCAGACCCAGCAGGTGCGCGGCTACTACTCCGTCGCACCGGTGCTCGACGTGGGCCGCTACGAGATCGACGGCACCGACCGCGCACTCGTGCTCGGGGTCCGCGAGCTCAACCAGGACGGCATCTCGGACCAGAACTGGACCAACCTCCACACCGTCTTCACCCACGGCAACGGCATCATCGCGGCGTACGCCAACCAGCGCGGGCGCGACGACCGCAGCCAGCTCGACACCGAGTCGGCCGGCGACACCGCCGCGGGCCTGGAGTGGGCGCAGGGCACGCAGGCCAACGAGAACGACCTGCAGGAGGCCACCGGCGGCTACGAGGACCGGGTCTACTACGGCGAGAACAGCCCGGAGTACTCCATCGTCGGCAAGCCGAGCCCGGACGCCGAGGACTACGAGCTGAACCTGCCGCTGCAGGGCTCGGAGGTCGGCGCCTCGACCACCTTCGAGGGCGAGGGCGACGCCCCGGTGGGCTCGACCTGGAACAAGCTGATGTTCGCCATCAAGTTCGGCGAGACCAACTTCCTGCTCTCGGACCGGGTCAACGAGAACTCCCGGGTCCTCTTCGACCGCGACCCCACCGAGCGGCTGCAGAAGGTCGCCCCGTGGCTGACGGTCGACTCCGACCCCTACCCGGCGATCGTGGACGGCCGGATCCAGTGGATCCTCGACGGCTACACCACCACCGACCGGTTCCCGGGCGCGGAGAAGGACTCCTACTCCGACATGATCGACGACGCGCTGGCCGACGCGAACACAGGCCTGCAGACGATCCCCACCGACCAGATCAACTACATGCGCAACGCCGTGAAGGCGACCGTGGACGCCTACACCGGCGAGGTCGTGATCTACGAGTGGGACACCGAGGACCCGCTGCTCCAGGCGTGGATGTCGGCCTTCCCGGGCGTGGTGCAGCCGATCGAGGAGATCCCCGAGGAGCTGAGCGAGCACCTGCGCTACCCCGAGGACCTGTTCAAGGTGCAGCGTTTCCAGCTGGCGCGCTACCACGTGACCGACCCCAGTGACTGGTACCAGTCGAACAACCGCTGGGAGGTCCCCGAGGACCCGTACGCGCAGCGCACCTTCCAGCCGCCGTACCGCCTCTTCGTGGACGGCCCGACCGTCCCCGGCGAGGAGGAGACCTTCTCGCTGACCTCGGTCTACACCCCGTTCCGCCGCGAGAACCTTGCCTCCTTCGTCTCCGTCGACTCCGACGCCACGTCGGAGGACTACGGCACGATGCGGGTGCTGGAGCTGCCCAACGAGCAGACCCCGGGCCCGAACCTGGTGGCCAACCAGTTCGCCTCCGACGAGGAGGTCGCCTTCGAGCTGGCCCAGTTCGACCGCTCGGGCGCCCGGCCGGTCTACGGCAACCTGCTGACGCTGCCGGTCGACGACGGGCTGATGTACGTCCAGCCGGTGTACGCCGCCCGCCAGCTCTCCGACGCCAGCTTCCCGATCCTGCGCTTCGTGCTCACCAAGTACGGCGACGACATCGGCATCGGCTCGACCCTGCGGCTCTCGCTCCAGGATCTGCTGACCAACGCCGGCGGCGAGACCAACCCGAGCGACCCCGAGCCGGAGGACCCGACCGAGGGCAACGTCGACCCGGAGCCGGAGCAGCCTGAAGAGACCGACCCGCCGCTGGAAGGCTCGGCCGCCGAGCAGATCCAGCAGCTGCTCACCCGCGCCGAGGAGGCGTTCACCGCCGCCGACGAGGCCCTCGCCGAGGGCGACCTGGCGGCGTACCAGGAGAACGTCGAGCGGGCGCAACAGCTGATCGAGCAGGCGCTCGCGCTGCGGTAGGACCCCGATTTGGCCGTGTCGGTGGGCCCTGTGTAACGTGGGGTTCACCGACGCGGGGTGGAGCAGCTCGGTAGCTCGCTGGGCTCATAACCCAGAGGTCGCAGGTTCAAATCCTGCCCCCGCTACGAAAAAGTGGCCCCTGACCTGCGGAAACGCAGATCAGGGGCCACTTGTTATTTGAACCATCCCCGCTTGTGCCGCGGTTTGTGACCCAGAAACCCCCGCGCCAGGGCGTTCAAGGGCTGTCCCGGGGACTCTCCGGGGGCGACTTCCGTCCGGCCGAGATCTGGCCCGAACAGCTTCACTTGCGGCTATGACCCACCATCGACAGATCGGACGCCGCAGGCGCATGGTCAGAGGCATGGTCGGACTCCGCTCAGAGCGCGGCATGGCCGCCTGAGCTACCTGCGTCCGCTCGGTTCGCGGTCAGTCCTCGTCGGTGAGGATCTCCAGGGCCGTCTCGGCGTCGATGCGGTGCTGGCCGGTCAGTACAGTCCAGGAGATGTCGTCGGGGGTGAGCCGGGTGCGCAGCGTCTGGAGCCGGGATCGGTCGGAGCCGGTGAAGCCCTCGCGCTCGGTGAACGGGTCGTCGATGCAGGCAAGCAGGGCCACGGCGTCGCGCAGGTGGCGGTCGGGGTCACGGGAGTCGGTCTTGTAGGCAGCGGCCTTCAAGATGAGTGCGCCGAACGCGCCGGGCACCGAGACTGTGGTGATGGTTCCGGGCTCGATCTCCAGGCGCGCGTTGATCGTGCGTCGCAGCGCCTGCGTGCCGCCCTCGATGCGGACCATGTCGCGTCCGGCGAGCTGTTCGGTGACGTTCGGCGCGTGGTGGTCGGAGACCAAAACGTCGACTACCTCCTCCGGCTCCTCGTCGGGACGGTTGGCGACCAGGTCGATCTTGCTGTTGCCGCGGCAGAAACGGTGTGCTGTGTTGTCGCGCGGATCGACGGCCGAACGCAGGTCGTAACCGAGGGAGCGCAGCGCGGTCGCGGTCTCGGAGGCGACACCACGGGAGGTCTCGATGTGCAGCACGATGTCGACATCGTTGGTCGGGCGCACGATGCCTAGGCCGTGGTGGATGGAGTGCAACTGAGTCATCAGGCCGCCGACCAGGGTCCACCTGTCGGTCGGCAGCACAGCGGCGATCTCGGCGACATTCGGCCACGGGTCGGGCCAGCCGGCATTGGCGGCGGCGATGTCGACGATGGGGCGCTCGATGCCCGGATGCTTACGGTCTGACATTCTCGCGGAACAACTCCAACCGGCGGACCAGAACCTGCTCTCCCACGCCGCGTTCGCGCGGGTCAAGGGAGGTGGCGGCGTCGACGGCGGCGAGCGTCCTGTTGAAGGCTGCCAGATACTTGATGAAGTCGATGTCCATATAGGTGTAGCGCAGGGTGATGGACCCCCTGGCGTCCTCGCCCAGCCGGCAGCGGCGCACAAGGTCCGCGATCCGGTCTGCATGGATGTAGCCGTCGACGATGGTGTCGTCCTCCACGAGCCCGAGTCGCTGGCGGCCGGGGACGACGAGCCCCTCGCGGACGCGATCGATGACGGAGCGGTGGCCGGACCAGGTAGTGACGGTCGCGCGGTCGCGCAACCGGATGGTCAGTTCGGTCGGGTCGGTGATCTCGCGCAGAATGGCGCGGAGCCGGTACGTCTGGACATCGCCGAGGCCCAACGGGGCCGCGCCCGAGAGCATTGCGATAGCTCCCCAGGCGGTGTGCTCTGCCCAGGTTCGGGTCCGGCCCGAGCCGCGCTCGGCTCGGTAGCGCTCTACCGATGTGCGGTCGAAGATGCCGCGGGCGACGCGGGTGATGGCTCCCGTCTCGGCGAGGACGCGGACTTGGCGTGCCTCGACGCCCAAGAGGTCGGATACCTCTCGGGTCGTGAGGAAGTCGCCTCTGATCGCCATAACAGAATACTGCCTCTTCCGGTCGTTATCTGTAAAGCAGGAGTGCGGCTGAATGTCCGCGACTCGCACGCCTGTGACGTACGCGGTGATAGCAGTGGAAGCCGTGGCGGTCGAGATCTCCACGCGCTCGGTCATAGTGCTCGGTCGTTCGTGGGTCAGCGTCTCGGGCCCGGACGTGTGCGTCGCGGGGCGGGACGCCGGCGCCTAGGGCATTGGTGATGGCTGCGTGGCGTAGCGAGAGTGCCGGCTGATGTGTCTTGGGATCCCCGCGGCTTTGAATCCAGGAGTACCGGCGAGCGTCCGAGTAGCGCGCGTGCACCGCCCAGGGCGCGGCGTACCGCGAGGATGTCGGAACGACCCGTCAGACTTGTCATGTGGCGGAACCGATTCCCGAAGCCGAGGCGTTCATCGGCTACAAGCTCACCGAGATGGCCTCGCGAAACGAGCACCACGAGTTCGAGGAGATCGCCACGCGCATCGCCCGCAAGCGCATCTCGTCGAACATCCTCATCGCCAACGGGCCGGTCAGCGCCGGAGGGGATCAGCAACGCGACGCCGAGTCGTACGCGACCCGCATCCCTGAAGAGTTGCCGCACTCGGCCGGGTTCTCCGCCTCCGCATCCACCAAGCCGACCGTCATCGCCTGCACCGTCCAGCAGCCACCCCTGAAGGCCAAGGTCCTTGCCGACCTCGCCGGCATCTGCGCCGAAGACGCCGACCCGGTCGAACACATCGCGTTCTTCAGCGTCCACTCCATCCCAGCTGCCGCCATCCACGACCTGAAGAAAACCGCCAGGGACGACTACGGCATCACCCTGGACATCTTCTCCGGGAGAGCCATCTCCACCCTGCTCGCCGAGCCCGACCTGGTCTGGGTCGCCCAGCAGTACCTCGACCTGCCATCCTCGATGATCCCGCCGCTCGACGAAGAAGAATCGGCCCCCGGATGGTACTCCGAGCTGCTCGAGAACCTTCGAGCCAACAAAGGCCCGGCAGCGCTGACTCCGGCCACTCAGGGCGAAGTCACCCACGGAATCCGCCACGCCACATGGGACGCCGAAACGAACGGCGATCTCCCAGAGTGGCTCGACTTCATGGGCGCCTTCCTGAACCACAAAGATGACGGCGACGACAGCGAGCTCGTGTTCCGTGCCTGCTACGAGATGGCGGTCGCCCGCTGGCGCGGCATGGGGGAAGCCACTGGGCTCGAGCCCCTCATCAGGCGAGCTATCGCCTACGCGCGCAAAAGTGACCACCAGAACGTCATCGACGACGCCGTCACACTCGCCAGCTACTGGGGCGTCATGTGGAGCACAGGCCGCGCAGAAGCGTCTGCGGACGAGATCGGCGAAGCACTTCAGGGACTTCGCGACCACGCCATCGCGCTCCTCGACGACACCGACCCCGCCACCTATCCCATCCGGGCCTCCACGCTGACCGGCACGCTCGCGTACAGCTACCTGATCCCGGACTGGCGGGACGTCGACGCCAAAACCGGCAAGCCGGCCAAGATCGACATCACCCCAACCATCGGGGTGAAGATGGAGAACTTCGAAGTCGACATCACCGGCCTTCCTCCCGGCGCGGTCGACTTCGAAAACGCCATGACCTACTTCGACCGATTGATCGACCTCCTGCCGGAGGCGCGCGCGTACTCCGCGTCTTCACTCGCAACCGTGTTCGACCTGTTCACACCGGCCCTCGTCGACCATCCAAAGTACGCAAAGGTCCGCGATGGTCTCGACGAAGCAGCTACCCGCATCCAGGGCGAGTCAGCGCTTGCAGAGCGGTTCCGGGACCGCAGCACCGCCCTGATGAAGGCCGGCAAACCGCTCGAGGCCCTCGCAGAGCTCCACCAAGCCAAGATCAACTGGTTCAACGGCGACACGCTCTACGGCGCCCTGCTCACGATGCGCTACATCGCCAAGATCTACGAAGACCTGGGACTGACCTACGCCGCCAAGATGTACGCATGCTCCGCCGCGTCCATCGCGCTGGTCGCCGGCGACAACGACGACAAGGAGCACCTGCCGAAGGCGCTCCTCGAGGCGGCCCGCTACGCGCAACACGCAGGAACCTGGGCCGACGCCGCTGGCCTCACCGAAGTAGCGCTCCTCGCACGTGGTCAGTACCTGCCCGACCCGTTCGACTTCGAGAAGTACCCCGACCTCCACGCCCAGCGCGTCACCCAGGGCCTCGGCGTCAGCGCCGTCCGGAAGTACTGGCCAGAATTAGAGGCCGTCATCAAGGGAGCTCACTGGCGCACCGACTGGTACGAGATGATCGACGAAATGGTCACCGAGGCCGGCGCCGAGTACACGATGACCGAGGATGAGTTCCAGGACGAGGCGGCCAAACAGCTCGCCGGACCTGTCTTCGCCGACCTCGGCCCGGAACGCGTCATCGACTTTCACGCGCTCGGAGTCAGGTGGATCTTCAGCTTCACCAACGACAAGACCACCGTGCTCACCGCCGAAGGTCTCTGCGCCGCCTTCCAGGTGTTCGTCGCCGACATCGCCCGCCAGCACCCCGTCCTCATCAACAGCACCGTCTACGTCGACGTCGACGTAGTCGACGACGCCGGCCACGAGGTTGACGACTTCGACGTGGATGACGACGAGCCAGAACTGCGCACTCACGTCACGATCTCCTCAGACATCGACGAGCAGGACGCTTACGCCGCATCGCTCGTGACCTTCTGCTTCCAGCTCATCCAAGTTGTCCACGCGGGGTCGATCGACGACCTCAAGGCGACCATGGAGCCGATGTACAAGGCCGGCCTGACCCACAAGGTCGTCCTCGGCCGCTCGTACCAGGATGCCGCCGATCTGCTGAAGCCCGAGCACTTCGACCGCTGTGCAGCAGCTACTCGACCCACGTCCTCAAGTTCCTACGCTCCGACCGCGCACCCGGCGTTGGGGCCATCAACCGAGCCAGGGAACCGCTACGACCACGAGGAATCTCTTGCCGCCGTCCGCAGCCGGTACGAGTCCGTCTACGACCTGATGCGGTACACCTATCCCCGCCTCCTTGCCGATGAGCGCATCCGCGCAACCATCGAGCGTTTGCAAGGAGAGGGGTGGCTCGACTGGCAGATCCTCGCGACCCTGGCCAACATGAAGTGGAACTGGCGTCTGCGAGACGCAGGGATGCTTCCCGGAGTTGGGGACCCGAAGGAGGCGCTCAAACTTGCCCGTGAGCCGGAAACCAAGGATTCCCCAGTGGTACCGCTGGAGTGGTTCAACGACGCCGAGATCACCTTCAACCTCACCGTCCAGACTTCCACCATCGCCCAGACCTGGGGTCTCGTCGGGCGCGCCGAGGTGGCCGGCGAACACGCCATGCGCGACCTGCTCACCCGGCGGTACGGCTACACAACGGACGACATCCGGCACCGCGACATCCTGAACTGCCTGGACGAGAACGTCGAGCTGCTCCCGTTCGTCGAAGCCGAGCCTGACGATGCCGTCGAAGGGCCTGGTTAATTCGGCTACGGATCTGCGGTGCGCGGGCCGACGTGGGTCATAGATTGAGAGCCGGAGGCGTAAGAGTCACCGCTCCTCTGGAAAGCCCCAGTCGCATGGCTGACGACTGCACTCCGACTGCTCGACGGGAAATCAACTTCGGGAGCCGCGATCAATCGAACGCCCGAGGCAGCGCAGCGGCCTTACTGGCTACTAGAGACTCCCTGTCAGGGCCGGCGGAATGACACACCCAACGTCTGCGGTCAACCGATGTCGGTACGGGTGACCGACGCGCCTGGCAGTAACGAACGGATCAGGCCGAGGACTTGACCGGCAAGGTCGAGTCGGCCACCTCAAGGGTTCTCCCGCGACCTCGCCGCCACATGCGCACGCCGCATAGGATCCCGTCGTGAAGGACTCGATGCACCCCTGGCTGCCCGATCACCAGCTCGGCGTGGCCGCGACCCTGTCGCATGCGGATGAGCTCGTCGGCCAGGTCGCCGATCTGCTCTTCGCCTATCAGGGGCAGCCCGATGGCGTGTTCGGGCTCGAGGAGCAGCTCGCCTTCCCCAACACGCGCACCGTCGTGACGCACGTGGTCCCGATGCCGCGGAAGGTCCCGCTGCTCGTCGCCGATGCGCTGGTCGCGCTCCGAGCGGCGCTCGAGCACGCGCTGTTCGCCGAGGTCGAGTTTCGCGACGGGGCGCTGGACGAGAAGGCCGCGCGCCTGGTCGAGATCCCGGCGTCCCGCAAGGTCGAGGACTTCGAGTCCTGGGCGAAGGGTCGCGTGAAGAACGGCCCGGCGTCGCTGCATCCCGGCAGCGACCTGGTGAAGCGGATCGAGGGGCTGCAGCCGTTCAACCGGAAGGACGCCGAGAACCACCCGCTGGCCCGCCTCGTGCTCCACACGAACCACGCGAAGCACCGGACTCCGGCGGTCACGGCGGTCCGCATCGCCGCCATGTACAAGGAGGACCAGATGCCTCGCTCGGTCCGCAGCCTTCCGGCTCGCCCAGAGGTGCCGCTGCGGGTGGGGGACGTCATCGCCGAGACCCCATTCGGCACCCGGGTGCCGGTCGCGCTCTTCCCGACGGTCGGCATCAACCGGCCCGGCACGGACCGATGGCCCGTGCTGATGCAGGAGCTGGAGGAGATCTCCCACTGGGTCCGCACCCAGGCGGTGCCGCGCCTCGTGACTGGCACCGACCCGCCCAGGCTCGAACTGCCGACGCGCTACGAGATCGCAGTCGGGCACGTCGACGAGCGCCGCGCGATCTCGGAGGGGTCGAGCATGTCAGCAGCCGACCGGCACAAGCAGCGCCTGGGCGCGGCATCGGCGCGGATCGACATGGTCGACACGCTCGGCCAGATGGACGGCTCCCCGAGCGCCGAGCAGATCGCGGCCTGGCTGGACCACCTGACCGACGAGGAGGTGCTCGAGCGGATGTCCCGGTTGCAGATGACCCACACCTACGACCCCGACATCGTGCTGCGCAACTTCGAGGTACTGAAGGGCATGCGAGACGACGCCGTGGCGTTCGGAGCCGAGGAGCCAGCGGGCGACTGAGCCGCGGACCAGGCTGAGGCCTCCTGGTCCCAGGCACCCCTTCACTCGGTCAGCTCTTCGGGGTCCGGTGGGAGGGGTGGACGCGCGCGTCCGCGATCCGCTCCAGCTCCTCGAGCGACAAGAGGTAGTCGGGGCGGCGGACTCCCCGCTTGCGGCTGTCCATGATGCGGCGGAACTCGGAGAGCATCCGCAGGTAGGTGTCGAGCATGGGCATGTGCGAGTTGCCGCGGTCGTTTCGCTCGAGCTGGGGCTGCAGCTCGGTCCAGCGCTCGCCGTCGCGCATGAGGAACTCGACGTAGCTCGCCATGTGCCCCTCGAGCGCGTCGTTGTGGTCGAAGCCCCGGAACTCCAGCTGGTGGGCCAGGTTCTCGGCGACGGGCGTCCCCTCGCTCTCGAGGTCGCTGATGCTGTAGGTGGTTATGCGGAACATCTGCAGGATGTCCGACACCCGGCTGCAGTCGCGCTTCGACAGTTCCGTCCTGAAGCCCGCGGTCTCGTACCAGTACTCGCCCGTGTAGCCCTCCTCGAGGATCTTCGCCCGCATCAGCTGGTACTCCAGGTCGCCGTCGACATCGTTGGCGTCCTCCGGCAGCACACGGCCCAGGATCCGGTGCAGCAGGGAGAGCACCTGCCGGTCGACGATCCGCATGCTCTCGGCCGGGGGCTCGTCGCCGTGCTCCACCTCGCGCTCGAAGACGGGCACGACTGCCTCCATCAGAAGATCGCGGACGTACTCGCTGGTCGTCACGCCGTGGCCGTCGGCCAGCTCCTTCAGCTGGTCGCGGACCCGGTCGTCGACTCGGATGTTCAGAACTGCCATGGCGGCTTCCTCTCGTAGTGGCGTATGACATGTAGCGTAACACTGTCATACAGGCCTACATGTTGCGTGTTTCGAAGGACGCCGGAGCCCCTGCCAATAGGCGGGGGACCCGCTCATGATGAAACTCGGTGAAGCAGCCAAAACCGGTTGTCGCGGCCCGAGGTCATGGCGCCCGCCGGCGTCGAATGGGCACTCGCCGTTGCGAACCGAAAATTCATCATCCATCCGGACGACGAGGTCAATCGCGAGCTCACCTGGTTGACGGTCTCGAGAGATCTGCCGGGTTGGAAGGTGTCGCTCCAAGGCCTCTTCCGCACGGCCGAGGTCACGCTCGACGAAGCCGAGTGAGACCGAGACGCGCGCGGCCCGAGATTCGAGTCGTGTCGCGTTTAGGCCCCGAAAACCGCAGCAAGAGTCGCCACGTCGGATCACACCCCGGCAAGAAGGGCGGGCCTTGCGTCACCGTCGTGCCCAGCATCCGCGCAGGTCAGCGCGCGAATGCTCATACGCCAGCAAACTCTCCCGAGGTCGCGTCCGCTCGCGCCGGATGTCCAGAGGTCGCAGGTTCAAATCCTGCCCCCGCTACTGAAAACTGGCCCGTGACCTGCGGAAACGCAGGTCACGGGCCAGTCGTCATTTGAGCCATTCCGGCTTGTGTCGCGCTTTCGTGACCCAGAAACCCCGTTGGTCGCGAAGCGAGGCGCGGCCCGACGGGGCCCGAGTGACGACGCGGTCCATAGCCAGCAAACCGAGGCGTGACCGGAATGGCGCCGATGTCTCGGGCCGTTGGAGGCGCGGCGGACTTAGCCCGCGCGGGATCAGATGTCGTAGTTCTCGTTGGATCTCGTTGTCTTCCAACCTCCTCCATTGCCTGGTCAGAGCGGTCCCGGCGATGGCCGATCCGCACACTGACAGCCCTGCAGCAAGCGGGGCGGAGGTCTCCGCGGGCTCGCCCTATCGGTCGCGTGAGTGGGAGGCGCTAGTGTGTCGGCGCCAGTCGTACTCCACTCGTGGAGTCAGGGAACCCGGTGAGATTCCGGGACTGACGCGCAGCGGTGAGGGTGACGGGCGAGGCAACACGCCACTGGAGCGATGCTCTGGGAAGGTGCCTCGCACCGGTTGATCCCGAGTCCGAAGACCTGCTGGCACTGGTGACAACCGTCGCCAGGTCGTACGTGGACTCCGCGACAGGGTCCCTGACCAGATAGGTCCCGGCAGTGTCAGCCTCCCGCACTCGCGCCGACCGGTGTCCTGGCGCCCTCCGGCCGTGGCGGGCTGCGGACGGCCTTCTCGTACGGCTTCGGCTGATCGGGGGCAGGGTTCCCGCGAGAGCGCTGAGGTCGCTCGTCGAGGTCGCTGAGGAGTACGGCGACGGACGCGTGCACACGACGTCGCGGGCGAATCTTCAGGTGCGCGCCTTCCCCGGCTTCGAAGGCCGGTTGTCATCCGAGGCGCTCGCCGCCCTCGAGCGAACGGGCCTCCTGCCGAGCAGGACCCATGAACTGGTCCGCAATGTGATGGTGTCGCCGCAAACCGGTTTGGCCGGGGGTCGCGCCGACCTCCGAGCGGTTGCACGTGAGCTGGACGACCGGTTGTGCGCTGACCCGGATCTCGCGGCCCTGTCGGGCCGGTTCCTGTTCGTGCTCGACGACGGACGCGGCGATCTACTGGCTCGCAGCTGCGACCTGGGGCTGGTCGCGCTGGACTCGACCTGGGCTCAGCTACGGATCGGGACCGGGTGGGGGGCGACCGTGGAGCTCGCGGAGGCGGCAGGGCGGATCGCGGAGCTGGCGCATGAGTTCCTCGTATGCCGAGGGCGCGGGCCGGGCGCGGCCTGGCACGTGTCGGAGCTGGCCGAGGCCCTCGCCGTACCGAGAGCGTCCGATCCAGGCCTCCCTGACCCGGCGGAACCGTTGCCATTCGGGGCAGTGCCCGGTGGGCGTCATGTCGAGGTTTCCGAGACCGGTCTCGACCAACAGGTCATCGAAGACCTGACCGCAGCAGTCGATCACGTGATTGTCACACCGTGGCGTGGCGTGCTCATTCCCGAGGAGAGCAGATGACCAACCTGCGCAGGCCAACGCGCCACTACGAGTACGTCGACTCCGGACCCGCCATCTATGTCGACTCCTTCGCCACCATCCGGCGAGACGCCGACCTGCGGGCCGTGCCGGCCGATGCCGAGAAGCTCGCCGTCCGCATGATCCACGGCAGCGGGCAGGTCGACCTCGCTGATGACTTGATCGTGCATCCGCAGATGGTGTCGACTGCCCGGGCCGCGCTGGAGTCGGGCGCGCCGATCCTGTGCGATGCGACCATGGTCGCGACCGGCGTCACCCGGAGCCGGCTGCCGAAGGACAACGACGTCGTCTGCCTGCTCAACGACCCGCGGGTGCCCGGGCTGGCCCGCGAGTGGCGTACCACCCGTACCGCCGCCGCCGTCTCACTGTGGGGGCCGCGACTAGACGGTGCCGTTGTCGCCATCGGCAACGCTCCGACTGCACTGTTCCACCTACTGGAGATGATTCTCGACGGGGGCCCACGACCCGCGGCGATCGTGGGCTGCCCGGTCGGCTTCATCGGTGCTGCCGAGTCCAAGCAGGCTCTCGTGGACCTCCACGCCGAGCACGGCATCGACATCCCCTACGCGACCGTCCGCGGCCGTCGCGGTGGATCGGCGATGACCTCGTCAGCACTCAACGCTCTCGCGCAGGAGGCAGAATGACCGGCCGTTTCACGGTTGTCGGCATCGGCCCCGGCGACCCGGAGCTCATGACGCTGAGAGCCGCTCGGATCATCGGCGCGTCCGACGTCGTCGCGTACCACGCTGGCGTGAAGAAGAAGTCCCACGCACGCCGCATCGCCGACGGCGTCATTCCGGCCGACGCCATCGAGGAGGAGCTGCGCTACCCGGTCACCACCGGCACCACGGACCACCCCGGTGGGTATGTCGGGGCGATGGCCGACTTCTACGAGTCCTGCGCGGTGCGGCTCTCGGATCACCTCGACGCCGGTCGCGACGTGGTTCTGCTCTCGGAGGGCGATCCCCTCTTCTACGGCTCGTCGATGTACCTCCACGACCGGTTCAAGGAGATCTACCCGACCGAGGTGGTGCCGGGCGTGCCCGCCTTCGCGGCGGCGACAGCGGCGATCTCTGGTAGCTCTGGCCCGCTGGTTCGACAGACAGACGTCCTGACCGTCCTCCCCGGAACCCTGCCCGAGCCAGAGCTTGCGAGACGGCTGGCGGACACGGAAGCCGCCGTCATCATGAAGCTCGGCCGGACGTTTCCGGCCGTGCGCTCAGCGCTGGCGCAGGCCGGGCGGCTCGAGGGCGCTTGGTACGTCGAGCGGGCGTCGCAGTCCGAGGAGCGTTGGCTGCCCGTCGCCGAGGTCGACCCGGACTCCGTGCCCTACTTCTCCCTGATCGTCGTCCCTGGCGACACGGCCAACCGGCCGACCGCTGACCGGCTGCGCGCTCGCGACGCGGAGCCCAGTGGATCCGCCGCGACACACGACGAGCGGACCGTTGAACTCCTGGTCGTCGGCCTCGGTCCCGGCCCCGACCACTGGCTCACGCCAGAAGCCTCGGCGGCGTTGGGCGAGGTCGACCACGTGGTCGGCTACGCCCCGTACGTGGCTCGCGTCCCGCAGCGTGCCGGACTGACACGCCACGCGTCGGGCAACACCGTCGAGGTCGACCGGGCTCGTGTCGCGCTCGACCTGGCCAAAGCGGGGGAGAGGGTCGCGGTCGTCTCAGGCGGCGACGCTGGCGTCTTCGGGATGGCAGCAGCCGTCTTCGAAGCGGCCGAGGACCCGGCGTACGCGGGCGTGCCGATCCGGGTGCTGCCGGGGGTCAGCGCCGTGCAGGCGGTGGCCGCCCGTGCCGGTGCGCCCATCGGGGCAGACTTCGCCGTCGTCTCGCTCTCCGACAGGCTCAAGCCGTGGGAGGTCGTGGAACGGCGCCTCCGCGCCATCGCCGACGCCGACCTCGTGCTAGCGATCTACAACCCGGCCTCCCGCTCCCGGACCGAGCAGATAGCCACCGCCCACCGTGTCCTGCTGGAACACCGCAAGCCAGAGACCGTCGTCATCGTCGGGCGCGACATCGGGCGCGACGAGGAGTCGCTGACCGTCACGACGCTGGCCGACCTGGACCCGGAGACGATCGACATGAAGTGCCTGCTGATCGTGGGTGCCGAGAGCACGCGGGTGAGCCGCGCCGGCGTGTGGACGCCGAGGTACGTGCGGTGAGTGCTGCCGTCCACTTCGTCGGCGCCGGACCGGGCGCGGCCGACCTGCTGACCGTACGCGCGACGCACCTGCTGGCGCAGGCGGACCTGGTGCTCTATCCCGGCACCTACCTCGATCCCGACGTGCTCGCCCACGTCGGCCCGAGCGCAGAGCTCGTCGACACCCAAGACCTCGACCTCGACACGATGGTCGCGCGGATGGTCGGCGCAGCTGGCGCAGGGCAGACGGTGGTGCGATTGACGTCCGGCGACCCGTCTCTCTATTCCGCGCTGCACGAGCAGACCCGCCGGCTCGATGCCGCCGGGGTTGCCTGGTCGGTGACGCCCGGGGTGCCCGCCTATGCTGCCGCTGCTGCGCTGGTCGGGAGCGAGCTGACGGTGCCGCTGGTGGCGCAGTCGGTGGTGCTGACCCGCACCCAAGCCCGCTCTACCGCGATGCCGGAGTCCGAGTCGCTGGCGGCGTTCGCTGCGACCCGCTCGACGCTCGTGCTGCATCTGGCGATCACGCGAGTGCGGGCGCTGATGGCCGAGGTCGAACCGGAGTACGGCGAGGACTGCCCGGTGGCCGTCGTCTACCGCGCCAGCCAGCCCGGGGAGCAGGTGCTGCGTGGCACGGTGGCGACCATCTCGGAGGTGGTGGAGGCGGCAGGCCTGCGCCAGGCGGCCGTGATCCTGGTCGGCTGGGCGCTGACCCACGAGGGCGGCGAGTCCTATCTCTACGACGCGGCCCGCGACCGGAGCTCGAAGCGACGCGGCGATCGGGGGCTCTGATGGAGCTCTACGACGTCATCAACCGTCGTCGTGACACTCGCCGAGAATTCACAGGTGAGCCGTTGGCCGCCGAGGTGCTGGAGCGGCTGCTGTCGGCGGCTCACTGTGCACCGAGTGTCGGGATGAGCCAACCGTGGGACTTCGTGCTGGTCCGCTCGCCGGACGCGCTCAGCGCTTTCGCCGACCACGTCGCGCTCGAGCGGGACACGTTCGCGGCGACGCTCAGCGGTGAGCGCGCCGAGACGTTCTCGCGGATCAAGGTCGAAGGGATCCGCGAGTCGCGGCTCGGGATCGTGGTCGGCTACGACCCGACCCGCGGCGGGCCGAGGGTGCTCGGGCGGCATGCCATCGCCGACGCCGGGCTCTACTCGGTGGTCTGCGCCATCCAGAACCTCTGGCTCGCCGCGACCGCCGAGGGCCTCGGGGTGGGGTGGGTCAGTTTCTACCGCGAGGAGTTCCTGCGCGGCCTCGTCGGCATGCCGGAGCACGTACGGCCGGTGGCGTGGCTCTGCGTCGGCGCCGTCTCGGAGCTACCGGACGTGCCTGACCTGGAGCGCTACGGCTGGCGGCACCGCTCGCCGTTGGCGAGCGTCCTGCATGAGGAGAGGTACGGTGTCAGCGCGACAGTGCCCACTGCGTGACGGTACGGGCCGGGGTCCACCCGGTGAAGGCGCCGACCGGTGCACTGGTCTCGACCGAGACTCGGGTCAGCTCGCCGCCGTGCTCCCGGTAGAGCCGACCGAGCAGCATCTCGGTCTCGAGCGTCACGCCGTGCACGACCAGCTGGCCGGCCGGTCGCAGCGCCGTCAGGCAGGCGTCGATCACCCCGTCGCGGGTGGCGCCGCCGCCGACGAAGATGGCGTCCGGCGGGCGGAGCCCGGCGAGCGCGCCGGGGGCCCGTCCGTGCACGACCTCGAGCCCCGGCACACCGAGACTCGTGGCGTTGCGGCTGATCCGCGCAGCACGGTCGGCGTCCGCCTCGACCGCCGTCGTCGTGCAGGACGGGTGGGCGCGCATCCACTCGATCCCGACCGAGCCGGCTCCGGCGCCGACATCCCACAGGTGCTCGCCCGGGGTCGGGGAGAGCCGGGCGAGAGCGCTGGCGCGCAGGTCGCGCTTGGTCAGCTGGCCGTCGTGCTCGAAGGCGTCGTCGGGCAGACCAGCGACCCAGCCGCCGAGGCTCGGGCCGACGCAGTCAATCGCGACGACGTTGAGCCGAGGGAGGTCGAACTCCTTGCCGGTGAGGATGACGGCCTTGTCGAACAGGAAAGAGCTCTGCTCGCGTCCGCCCAGGTCGCCGAGGACGGTGAGCTCACTGTCGCCGTACCCCTCCGCGACCAGCAGCACCGCCACATCCCTCGGCGTGTGTTCATCGGACGAGAGCACCAGGATCCGACGGCCAGGGGCGAGCTCGCGGCGCACCAGCGCGACGTCGCGACCCACCACGCTCACGACCGCATGGCTCTCCTCCGGCCAGCGCATCGCCGCCCGTGCGAGGGCGACTGAGGAGATCGCCGGGACGACAGTCACCTCGTCAGGCCCGAGCAGGTCCATGAAGGTCGTGGCGATCCCGGACACCAGTGGGTCGCCGGACGCCAGGGCGACGACATGCCCGCCCGCCGCTTCGTCGGCCAAGGACGCGAGCAGCGCCGGCAACCGGTCACGCAGCGGGGAGGGCCAGGGCTCGCGGCGCTGCCCCGGCATGTCGGGCAGGAGGTCGAGGTGCCGACGCCCACCGAGCACCACGCGGGCTCGCTCGACCCAGGCCCGGCCGACCTCCGACATGCCGTCCCAGCCGTCGGCGCCCATACCCACCACAGTGATCACGCGGGCAGACGCTATCGTGAGCCCCGCAAGGCGAGAGGTGCCCCAACGGCCCATCCATCGGAAACGGTGGGGACGGCGGACGGGGAGAATCTGGGAAGCCGGTGAGATTCCGGCACAGGCCCGCTGCGGTGAACCGAGCCTCCACTCACGAGTTGAGCGGAGGACTCGGCAAGTCCGAAGACCGGCCTCCCGCCCGACCAGTCACTGCTGGCGAACAGAGCGGGAGCCTCACATGCCACAGCACTACCCATTTTCAGCCGTCCTTGGTTGCGAGATCGACGCCCTGGACGACATGGGCCTCGCGCTCGTCCTCACGACGATCTCGCCGGAGATCGGTGGCGTGCTCGTGCGGGGCGAGAAGGGCACCGCGAAGTCGACGACGGTGCGGGCGCTGGCCGCCGTGCTGCCGCCCATCGAGGTGTATGCGGCCGACAGGTTCTCGGTGGACCCGGCCGACCCGGCTGCCACGTCGCCCGACGGTCCGTTCGGCACGGGCGCGGAGACCGTCGTCCGCTCGGTGCGGCTCGTCGAACTACCGGTTGGCGCGACCGAGGACCGGGTCCTCGGCTCCCTCCACCTCGAGCGGGCGCTGTCGCACGGCAAGGTGGAGTACGAGCCCGGGCTGCTCGCGAGAGCCCACCGCGGCATCCTGTACGTCGACGAGGTCAACCTGCTGCACGACCACTTGGTCGACCTGCTCCTCGATGCCGCGGCAATGGGTCAGGTGACCGTCGAGCGCGACGGCGTCTCGGTCGAGCACGCAGCCCGGTTCGTGCTGATCGGCACGATGAACCCCGAGGAGGGGGAGCTGCGCCCGCAGCTGCTCGACCGCTTCGGGCTCACCGTCGAGGTCGCCGCGCCGCGGGAGCCTGCGCTGCGCGCCGAGGTCGTGCGCCGGCGGATGGCCTACGACGCCGATCCGGTCGCGTTCGCTGCGCGCTACCGCGACGCCGACCGCGCCCTGACCGAGCGCGTTGAGTCCGCCCGCGAGCGTCTCGCCAAGGTGCGGCTCACCGAGTCTGCGCTCATGAAGATCGCCGAAGTCTGTGCCACGTTCGAGGTCGACGGGCTCCGCGCCGACATCGTCACCGCCCGCACCGCGGTCGCCCACGCCGCCTGGGAGAGCCGCGATGAGGTCACCCGCGCCGACATCCGACGAGCCGCACTGCTGGCGCTGCCGCACCGGCGCCGCCGCAACCCCTTCGATGCCCCCGGTCTCGACGAGGACCTGCTCGACCAGATCCTCGGCGACGACGAGCTACCGCCCGAGCCGCCGGAGGGTCCGGCCCCCGATGAGTCGCAGGGCCCATCCGAGGACGACACACCAGATCAGGCGCAGGCTGACGGACCGCGGGACGAGGCCGGTAAGGGCGACAGTGATCAGGCGCCGACCGACGACACTCTGGCGGAGACTCCGGCCGAGTCTGACGTCGAGCTGCCGATGACGCCTCCCGCAGGCACCGAGGCCGGTTCGACGGTGCGTGCCACCGCGCCGTACCGACCGCGGCTGCTGAAGGTGCAGGGGCTCGGCGAGGGCGAGGCCGGACGACGCAGCCGAGCCCTCGCTAGCACCGGTCGCCGCGTCGGCGCCCGGCGGCCGGACGGACCCACCGGCTCGCTCCACCTGGTGGAGACCCTGCTGGCGGCCGCTGGCAAGCAGTCCTCGCGCGGACGCACGACCGGACGCGTGGAGCTGCGCAACGAGGACCTCCGGGTCGCCGTGCGGGAGGGTCGGGAGGCCAATCTTGTGCTCTTCTGCGTTGACGCCTCCGGATCCATGGCCGCGCGTAGGCGGATGACCCAGGTGAAGACCGCGATCCTCTCGCTTCTGCTCGACGCCTACCGCCGCCGTGACAAGGTCGGCCTGGTCACCTTCCGAGGCGCCGAGGCGACGGTCGCGCTGCCGCCCACACACTCCGTCGACATCGCCGCAGCGCGGCTCGACGAAGTTCCGGCAGGGGGACGTACGCCGCTGGCCGAAGGGCTGCTCGAAGCCGCTCGCGTGCTGACCCGCGAGCGAATGCGCGATCCACGGCTGCGACCACTCCTGGTCCTGGTCACGGACGGTCGCGCGACGGGCGGAAAGGACGCTGTCGCGCGGTCACAGCAGGCTGCGGAGTACGTCGCCGGGCTCGGCGTGACGACGGTCGTCATGGATGGCGAGAGCGGCCCCCTGCGTCTTGGCCTCGCACTGCGACTCGCCGAGCTGCTGCGTGCCGAACACCTCCCCGTGGCCGAGGTCAGTGCTGAGGCGCTGGCCGGCACGGTCCGATCCCGCACGCAGAAGGGAGCGGCCTGATGCCCCAGGGCAAGCCCGCCGTCGTCCCCGACGACGGCCTGACGACGAAGCAGCGTCGCAACCGACCTCTGCTGGTGGTGCACGCCGGCGACGGCAAGGGGAAGTCCACCGCCGCCTTCGGGCTCGCGCTCCGCGGGTGGAACCAGGGCTGGAAGATCGGTGTCTTCCAGTTCGTGAAGTCGGCCAAATGGCGCATCGGCGAGCAGACCGTTCTGGAGCGACTGGGCCGGCTGCACGAGGAGACGGGCGAGGGCGGCCCCGTCGAGTGGCACAAGATGGGTTCCGGCTGGTCGTGGACCCGAAAGCAGGGTGACGCCGAAGACCACGAGACCGCGGCTCTGCAGGGATGGCAGGAGATCAAGCGCCGCCTAGCCGACGAGAGCCACGACCTGCTGATCCTCGACGAGTTCACCTACCCGATGAAGTGGGGCTGGGTGGACGTCCAGGACGTTGTAGAGACGCTGACCAACCGCCCGGGCTTCCAGCACGTGATCATCACGGGCCGCAATGCCGATCCCCGACTCGTCGAGGCTGCCGACCTAGTCACGGAGATGAGCAAGGTCAAGCATCCGATGGACGCCGGCCAGAAGGGCCAGAGGGGCATCGAGTGGTAGCCCTGCCCCGGCTCGTCGTTGCAGCACCGTCGACCGGACAGGGCAAGACGACGATCGCCACCGGCCTGATGGCGGCACTGCGGATCGCCGGCCACGAGGTGAGCGGCCACAAGGTCGGTCCAGACTACATCGACCCCGGCTACCACGCCTTGGCGACCGGCCGCCCCGGCCGCAACCTCGACCCGCACCTCGTGGGCGAGGAGCGGCTCGTCCCGATGTTGCTGCACGGTGCGTCCGGCGCGGACATCGCGGTGATCGAGGGCGTCATGGGCCTGTACGACGGACGACTGGGCACCGACGGATTCGCCTCCACCGCGCACGTCGCCACCCTCACCCGGACGCCAGTCGTGCTCGTGATCGACGTCGCCAAGCTGTCCCGCTCCGCGGGGGCGATCGCCCTCGGCATGGCGACGTTCGACGCCGGAGTCCGGGTGGCCGGTGTCGTCCTCAACCAGGCGGGATCGGACCGCAACACCGCCGAGATCATCGGCTCGCTGGAGCAAACGGGTCTACCGGTCCTTGGCGTGATGCCGCGCGACGTCCGGCTCTCCACACCCTCACGCCACCTCGGGCTCGTCCCCGCCGCCGAACGGGACGGTTCCATCCGGATGATCGAACAGCTCGGGGAGCAGGTGGCCCGCCACCTGGACCTCGACGCGATCCTCGAGGTCGCCCGCTCGGCGCCGCATCTGGACGCCGAGTCGTGGAGCCCCGCACGAGAGGTGATGTCGGTCGGCGCCAGCGACCACCGGCCAGTCGTCGCGATGGCCGGCGGGCACGCCTTCACGTTCCGCTACGCGGAGACCGAAGAGCTCCTGACCGCTGCCGGCTGCGAGGTCGTCACCTTCGATCCGCTCGTCGATCCGGCCCTTCCGGCTGGCACGCAGGGCATCTACCTCGGCGGCGGGTTCCCCGAGGTGTACGCCGCCGAGCTCGCCGCCAACCGTGGTCTGCTGGACGATCTGCGTAGCGCCGTAGCAGCCGGGATCCCGACGGTCGCCGAGTGCGCCGGGTTGCTCTACCTGGCCGAGTCGCTCGACGGCGCACCCATGGCGGGCATCCTCCCGGCCACGGCTGCGATGGCAGGGCGGCTCGTGCTGCGTTACCCGGCTGCGGTCGCCGCGACCGATTCGCTCCTCACCAAGGCAGGGGAGGAGGTCACCGGCCATGAGTTCCACCGCACCCGTACCTCCCCGGCGGCCGGCGAGAGCGCGGCCTGGGCGATCGACGACGAACCAGTCGGCTATGCCAGCGGGAACCTCCACGCGTCGTACCTCCACGTCCATTGGGCCGGCCACCCTCAGCTCGCCCAGCGGTTCGCCGACGCCGTCTACGCCGCGCCGATGCACGTGGTCTCGCCCGCTCCGTCTGCGGTGCCCGTCACGCGACCCCGTGACCGTGTGGCCGACCCTTTGCGCCATCACGGCGACGTCGAGACGGGGGAGGGGCTCTTGGACTTCGCCGTCAACGTCTACGACGGCGGCCGGCCGGCCTGGTTGGAGCGCGCCCTGCGCGAGAGCCTCACCGCGGCGGCGGCGTACCCCGACGCCGAGCCGGCCCGCGCCGCGATCGCCCAGCGGCACGGCCGAGAGCTCGAGGAGGTCCTTCCGACCGCCGGCGCCGCGGAGGCGTTCACGTTGATCGCCCAGCTGCGCCCATGGCGGCGCCCCGTCGTCGTACACCCCCAGTTCACCGAGCCGCATGCGGCGCTGGAGCAGGCCGGACACACCGTGACGACGGTCCTGTGCCGACCGGAGAATGGCTTCGCGCTCGACCCCGACGCGGTCCCTGATGACGCCGATCTCGTCGTCATCGGCAATCCCACCAATCCGACCGGTGTCCTCCACCCCGCAGACCTGCTCCGCGGTCTGCGCCGGAGAGGTCGACTCGTCGTGGTCGACGAGGCGTTCATGGACGCGGTGCCCGGCGAGACCGGCTCCCTGGCCCGCGAGCGACTCAAGGGCCTGGTGGTCGTCCGGAGTCTCACCAAGCACTGGTCCATCCCGGGCATCCGAGCCGGCTACATCGTCGGCGATCGCACGCAGGTCCGTTGGTTGGCCGACCGGCAAACGCCTTGGTCCGTCTCGGCACCGGCCATCGCGGCAACGATCGCGTGCACCAGCCGGACAGCGACCCCCGAGGCCCGCGACCGCGCGGCCACGCTGGCGCGCTGGCGCGACTTCCTCCAAGGCGGTCTTCGCGGACGCGGGATCGACTACGCGCCATCGGCGGCGCCCTTCGTCCTGGCGCGGCTGGGACGGGGCGCTCATGCGGCGCTGAGGGAGCGCGGCGTCGCCGTACGCCGGGCCGACACGTTCCCGGGGCTCGACTCCACTTGGGTCCGCATCGCCGTGCGTCCACCGGGGGTGACGAACCAGTTCTTCACCGCGCTCGACGCGGCCCGCCTTCTCCAGCCCACCTCGTGAGGTCCGCCGTGCCCTACGTCTCCGCCCCGTCCGACATCGCCCGCGATCATGCGGCCAAGCGCTTGGCCGCGCTGGCCACCCCGCCCGGTGCCCTCGGCCGCCTCGGCGAGCTGGGCATCTGGCTCGCGTCCTGCCAGGGCCATGTACCTCCGAAGCCGGTGAATGACGTCCGGCTGGTCATCTTTGCCGGCGACCATGGCGTCGCCTCGCACGGTGTCTCCGCGTTCCCGCCCGCGATCACCGGTGCGATGGTCCGCACCTTCCTAGCTGGCAAGGCGGCTGTGAATGCCTTGGCAGCCACCCACGGCGTCGCGGTCCGCGTGCTAGACCTCGGTGTCGACGACGACTTCGCCGATCTCGACGAGGCGACTCGCGCGGCGCTGACCGTCCACAAAGTCCGTCGGTCCAGCGGCGCCATTCATCTCGAGGACGCGCTCACGCCGGAGCAGACCCGGCAGGCCCTCGACGCAGGGGCGGCGATCGCGCGAGAGGAGATCCGGGCCGGTGCTCAGTTGCTCCTCGGCGGAGACATGGGCATCGGCAACACCACCCCCGCCGCGGCCCTGGTCGCCGCCGGCCTCGGGCTTCCCGCAGCCGAGGTGGTCGGGCGCGGCACGGGGATCGACGATGTCGCGCTTGCGCACAAGACCGAGGTGATCGACATCGCCCTCCGGCGTGCCGGCACCCGGGCCGGCGACCCGGTCGAGACACTGACAGCCTTGGGAAGCGCAGACCTGGCCGCCACCACCGGCTACCTGCTTGCCGCAGCCCAGGACGGCGTACCGGTGCTGCTCGACGGACTCATGAGCGTGGCCTGTGCCCTCACCGCCGACCGGATCGAGCCCGGCGCCGCCGCCTGGTACGCCGCTGGGCACCGCTCCACCGAGCCTGCCCAGTCCCTCGCGCTCGCCAAGATGGGCCGAGAACCGCTGCTCGACCTCGGCATGCGGCTGGGGGAGGGGTCAGGTGCTGTCGCGGCCGTTCCGGTGGTCCGCAGCGCCTCCGCCGTGCTCCGCGAGGTGGCGTTGCTGTCCGAGCTACGGGCGTGATGCTGCTCGACGCGTGGCGGCTGGCCCTCGGCACACTCACCGCTATCCCCGTCGCCCCACCGGCCCTCGTCGACCGACGCCGGGCCGGCATGGCCATGGTGCTCGCACCGCTGGCAGTCCTGCCGCTCGCGGTGGCGGTGACTCTGGTGGCCCTGGCCGGGCATGGCCTCGACCTGCCGATCCCCGTGGCGGCTCTGCTGGCGCTGGGCGCAACCATCCTCGGCAACCGCGCCTTCCACCTCGACGGGCTCTCCGACACCGTCGACGGCATGGCGGCCTCCTACGACCGCGAGCGGTCATTGGCGGTGATGAAGAGCGGCACGTCGGGTCCGGCCGGCGTCGTGGTGGTGGTCCTGGTCCTCGGCCTGCAGGCCACAGGCCTGGTCGCAGTATTGGCCTCAACGCACCCTGTGCGCGCCGCCGTCCTCGCCGGCTGCGCGCTCTGCGTCTCCCGCGCCGCGCTCGCCACCTGCTGCGCCCGGGGCGTGCCGTCCGCACGACCCGGGGGACTCGGCGACACCTACACCGGCACCGTGGCCCGGCCGGTCGTCGTGCTCATGTGGCTGACGTGCGCCGCCGTTCTCTCGCTCGCCGGCGCTTGGTCCGGACTCGCCTGGTGGCGCGGAGCGCTGGCCAGCGCGATGGCACTCGCCGTGGTCGCCGTCGTCGTCGCGCGAGCGGTGCGGCGGCTCGGCGGCGTCACCGGCGACGTCTTCGGCGCCGCGATCGAGCTGGCGCTCGCCGCCCTGCTGGTGGCCCTCTCGTGAGCGCCCGAGCCGTCGGTCTTCTGCTCGGGTTCGCCGCGGACCGCGTGCTCGGAGACCCGCAGCATCTCCATCCCGTTGCCGGCTTCGGCAACGCGGCCGCGGCGCTGGAGCGTCGGCTGTACGCCGACTCGCGGCCGCGGGGTGCGGCACACACGGCGGCACTCGTCGGGGCGGCGATCGTGGTGGGAGTCGTAGCGGAGCGGGCAGCGCGGAACCCCGTCGCCCAGGCGGTGGCCACCGCCGTGGTGGCCTGGACGGTGCTCGGTGGGCGCTCGCTGGAGCGCGAGGCACTCGCGGTCGACGCGCTCCTGAGAGCAGGCGACCTCCCGGCCGCCCGTGAACGCCTCACCCATCTGGTGGGCCGCGACACCTCGGCGCTGGAGGAGTCGGAGGTCGCGCGCGCGGTCGTGGAGTCCGTCGCGGAGAACACCTCGGACGCCGTCGTTGCACCGCTGCTGTGGGGAGCCGTGGCCGGGATGCCCGGGCTGCTCGGCTACCGGGCGGCCAACACCCTCGACGCGATGGTCGGCCACCACAACGACCGCTATGAGCGGTTCGGCTGGGCCGCCGCCCGCTTCGACGATCTGGTCAACCTGCCCGGCTCGCGGATCGCCGGTGCCGCCACGCTCCTTGCCTCGCCAGGAACGGCGCGGTCCGCCGCCAAGGCATGGCGCCGTGACGCCGCCGCCCATCCCAGCCCCAACGCCGGAGTCGTCGAGGCCACTTTCGCCGGCGCTCTCGGCATCCGGCTGGGCGGCACGAACCGCTACTACGGCAGTTGGCTCGAGCACCGTTCCGTCATGGGCGACGGGCGCGCCGTACGACCCGAGGACATCGGTCGGGCCGCCCGACTCGCACGCAGGGTTGGCATCATCGGTGCGGTCGTGTCGGCATCCGGCGCGTTGCTCGTGGCTCGGCGCACAGCGGGCCGGCCTGCGATAGCATCCGGCTAACGGGCACGAGGAAGCCGGTGAGAATCCGGCACAGTCGCGCTACTGTGACATCGCCTCCGGGCGGTGGAGTCAGACCCGAGTGTCCGTATCCATCCCATCGAACAGGGACGCACGAATCCCTGAGGAGGACACATGTCGCAGGTCTCTGCGGTGCCGGTCGCCGGCGCACCTTCCGTTCCCACCATCCCGTTCGGCCAGCTGGCGCCATGGGCGCTGTTCTTCGGTCTCCTCGGGACGCTGGTGCTCTTCTTCGTCAGCACCGACCAGGGTGCCGTCTCCCTCCTGGCCGGCACGGCCATCCACGAGTGGGTCCACGACGGACGCCACCTCCTCGGCTACCCCTGCCACTGAGCCTGATTCCGGCCCGGATCCAGGCCTGAGCCCGGGATCCGGGCCGAGCTCTGAGCGCTCTTCGGCGCGATAGCGACCCCGAACAAGCGCGGCGGGGCTGTTGACGACACTTCTCGCGCGCGGCGCCGACGTCGGCGCCGCGCTGCTTCCTGAACGGAAACCAGCATGACCGCACGTGCATTTCTCATCCGTGGTCTGATCGCCGGCCTGGTTGCCGGCATCGCCACCTTCTTCGTCGCGTACTCGGTGGGGGAGCCCCACGTCGAGACTGCCATTGCCCTCGAGGAGTCAGGCACCGCCGCCGAGGAGGCGCCGACCGACGCGTCCCACGACCATGGCGACGAGGCCGCCGGAGGCCACAGCCACACACACAGCCACTCTCACGGTGACGAGGGCGAGGATACCGAAGTCTCCCGGGACAGCCAGCGGACCTGGGGCCTGCTCACCGGCAGCCTCGCCGTCGGACTCGCGCTCGGCGGCATCGTCGCCCTCGTCGCGGCCGGCACCATCGGCCGCATGGGCCGGCTCCAGCCCGGCCAGTCCACCGCCCTGATCACTCTGCTCGGCTTCGTCGCCTTCGCCCTGGTGCCGTTCCTGAAGTATCCGGCGAACCCGCCGGCGGTCGGAAGTGGTGACACCATCGGCGACAGGACGGCGCTCTACTTCGGCTTCGTGGTCGTCTCGGTCCTGACGGTCGTCGCCGCGACGTACGTCGCGCTGAGGCTGCGCAACCGCCTCGGCACCTACGGTGGCGTCGTCGCCGGTGCAGCCGGCTACCTGGCCGTCATGGTCGTCGCCGGCCAGCTCTTCGCCACCGTCAACGAGGTCGGCGACTTCCCGGCCGACACGCTCTGGTTCTTCCGCCGGGCGTCACTGTTCACGCTGGCCACGATGTGGGGCGTGATCGGCGTGGTGCTCACCGGACTGGTCGGTCGGCTCTACGCCGCGCAGACGGAGCGGGCGCAGCGGCGCGCGCTAGCCGCGAGCCTCTGACGGCCCGCCTCGCGAACCAACCTGTCGGCTCCTGCGCTCAGCGCGGGAGCCGGCGGCTTTCCACGGGAGTGTCGGCCAGCAGGTGGTCGGACACGATCCGGCGGGCCGCGTGGGGATCGACGCCGCCATACCAGACGTCGTCGGGCTGCACGCTGACGACCGGGGCCTGGTTGCAGGGGAACTGACAACCAGTGTGGGTGACCAGCACGTCATGGTCGCCGAGCCCGGCCTCCATCAGTCCGAGGATCAGCGCGCGGGCCGTCTCGTCGGATCCGCGGGCCGTGCACCGCGGGCCGCGGCAGATGAGCACCTGGCGCCGGTGGCGGGTCACGTCCTCCCAGGCGGTCGAGGTCAGGCCCGGCTCGGCGCCGGAGATCGGCCTCAGGTCGAACAGCGCGACCTCGATCTCCTCGATCGTGGAGGCCAGCCGGGTCGCAACCTCGATCACCGGGCGGTGCCCGGCGCGCTCGCGCCACCAGTGGGAGGCGATCCTCCGTAGCCATGACTGCCCAGGGGCGAGCGGGCCGAGGCTGATGCCGGCGAGGCTGATCGTGGTGGCGCCGGCGTCCGCGAGCCGGGTGAGCTCGCGCGAGATCGATGGGTCGCCCATCTGCAAGAAGGCGACGCCCGCATGGTGGCGGGCGGCCGCCGCGAGCAGCTCGTCGCGACGGTCGACATCGGAGACGGACATGCCAACGAGAAGCAGCGCGGTGCCTGGCTGGGTCATAGCCGGACCACCCTGCCTGCGATCACCAGGTGCACCTCGTCGCAGGCCGCCGCGATGCGCTGGTTGACCAGTCCGAGCAGGTCCCGGAAGAGCCGACCAGACCGGTGTTCGGGGACGACGCCCAGGCCGACCTCGTTGGTGACGAGAACGGTGTCCTCTCCCTGGTCGCGAACAGCGAGGACGTCCGCTGTCTCTTGCGCAACGTGTCCGATCACGTCGGTGATCTCGTCCGCCGGCGCACCCCAGAGGCCACGCTCGTCGAGCACCGCCGTGAGCCACGTGCCCAGGGAATCGACCATGACGTGCCCGTCCGTGCGCGCGAGCACTCCGACGAGGTCGTGGGACTCGACAGTCGTCCAGTCGACAGGCCGCCGCGCCCGATGGGCGGCGATCCGCGCGGCCCAGTCGGCGTCGTCCTGGACCGGCCCTGGGGCGAGGTAGGTGACCGGTCCGGTCAGGAGCGACTCCGCGTGACGGGACTTGCCGGAGCGGACTCCGCCGGTGACGAGCACTCTCACGACTGCTCCCTGACCCAGGCGACGGCATCGTCCACGTCGTGCACGGTCGGCACCCCGACCGGGCACGCGGGACGCCGTACGACGACCACGGCGACGTCGAGCTCGGCGGCGGCCTGCATCTTGGGCCACGTGTAGCTGCCGCCTGAGTCCTTGGTGACGAGGACGTCGATGGCGTGCTGCCGCATCAGGGCGAGCTCGCCGTCGAGGGTGTAGGGGCCACGGCTGGTCAGCAGCGTCCACGTCTCGGGCAGGTCGAGGGCGGGACGGTCGACGACCCGGGCGAGCACGGCGTGGCCGGACAGCGCGGGGACGAAGCGAGCCAGCTCCTGGCGGCCGACGGTGAGGAACGGCCGCGCACCGAGCGAGGCGGCCAGCGTGCTCGCCCGTTCGTGGTCGTCGACGTAGTGCCACCTCGGGTCTGGCTCCCAACCGGGCCGCTCGAGCCGCAGCAGGGGGACGTCTTCGAGGCGACAGGCGGCTACGGCGTTGGCGCTCATGCCGAGGGCGAAGGGATGCGTCGCGTCTACCACGGCGTCGTACTCGGCGAGCGCGGCCCGCAGACCTTCGACTCCGCCGAAGCCGCCGATGCGCACCTTCCCGACCGGCAGACGCGGCTCGGCAACCCGGCCGGCCAGGGAATTGGTCACCTCGATGCCGCTGTCGCGATCGTCGACGAGCCGGGCGGCGAGGTCGCGGGCCTCGCTGGTGCCTCCCAGGAGCAGCAGCCTCACGGGGAACCTCCTGGGGGTAGGACGGGCAGGCCGGCTGGTGTGCCGTCGCGGGCGAGTGTCAGCAGTGCGTCGACGTCGAGGTGCTCCTCGACCAGGTCGCCCAGCCGGTCGAGCCTGGCGTCGCGGGCGGCACCGAAGCTCACCGCAGACCGCTCTCGGCCCAACAGCTCGGACAACAGCGCACCCCGCAGCGCGTCGCCCTCGAGGCTGCCGTGCCACATCGTGCCGAAGACCTTGCCCGCGCGGGCTCCGCCGAGGAACTCCTCGCCACCGCCGCGGGTGATCCGGCCGTGGTGGATCTCGTAGCCGGAGGCGGGTGCGCCCAGGACGGCGCCGGTGGGCAATCGCAGCACCTTCTCGGCGGCGAAGTGGGTGCGGACGTCGAGCAGCCCCAGCCCCTCGACCTCGGCACCCGGCACGCCCTCGACACCGGCAGGGTCGCTGATGGCACGGCCGAGCATCTGGAAGCCGCCGCAGATGCCGAGCACGGGGCGACCTCGGCGGGCGTGGTCGAGGATCGCGGCGTCCAGGCCCCGTGCGCGCAGCCATGCCAGGTCGCTGATCGTCGAGCGGGTCCCCGGCACCACGATCACGTCGGCATCGGCGACGTCGCGGGGGTCGGAGACGAAGACGACGTCGAGGTCGGGCTCCAGACCGAGCGCGTCGACGTCGGTGAAGTTGCTGATTCGCGGCAGCCGCACGACCGCGATCCGGAAGGCGGCCTCACCGCTGGAGCGACGACCGTCCAGGTCGAGGGCGTCCTCGGAGTCCAGCCACAGGCTCGGATCCCACGGCAGTACGCCGAACACGCGACGGCCCGTCAGCCGCTCCAGGGAGTCCAGGCCGGGGGAGAGGAGCGCCAGTTCGCCACGGAACTTGTTGACCACGAAGCCGGCCACCAGCCTTTGGTCGGCGGGCTCCAGGAGTGCGACCGTGCCGTACATCGCGGCGAAGACACCGCCACGGTCGATGTCGCCCACGACCACGGTGGGCAGCGATGCGTGCCGGGCCAGCCCCATGTTGACGTAGTCGCCGGCGCGCAGGTTGATCTCGGCCGGGCTCCCTGCTCCCTCAGCCACGATGACGTCGAAGCGCGCGGCGAGGTCGTCGTACGCGGTGTGTGCGGCCGTGGCCAGGTGACGTCGGCCGGTCTCCCAGTCCGCCGACGAGACCTCGCCGGTGGGGTGGCCCATCAGGACGACATGGCTGCGCCGGTCGCTGCCGGGCTTGAGCAGCACCGGGTTCATCGCCGGCTCAGGGGCAACGCGGGCAGCCAGTGCCTGGACCCACTGTGCCCGGCCGACCTCGGCGGTCGTGCCGTCGGCGGCGGCGCAGACCATCGAGTTGTTCGACATGTTCTGGGCCTTGTACGGCGCCACCTTCACGCCACGTCTCGCGAAGGCGCGGCACAGGCCGGTGGTGAGGACCGACTTGCCGGCGTCCGAGGTCGTCCCGGCGACGAGCAGACCGCTCACGGCTGCGTCTCCCGAGCCCGCAGCAGATAGACGTCCATCACCCAGCCGGCCGCTGTCTTCGCCCGCTCGCGCGCCGCTTCGATCGAGGGCAGCACGTCGGCGACCCGCCCCGCGACGAGCTCCTCGGAGTCAGTGCCGAGGTTGGCACCCCACCAGATCGACCAGTCGTCGAGCCCGGCCAGGTCGAGGGTGCCGGTGAGCATGACGCAGAGGTTGGTCTGGCCGGCCGTCAGCTCCTCGCGGAGCCGCCGGCCGGTGGTGATGTGGACCGGGCGCCCGACAGGGTGCAGAACGATCCGGTGACGGGCGGCCAACAGCTGCGGTGCGCTGATGCCCGGCAGCACGTCGTACTCCAGCGGCATCCGCTCGGCGAGCCGGTCCACGACCCGGATCGTCGAGTCGTAGAGCGACGGATCACCCCACACGAGGAACGCCGCCGTGCCACCCCGCTCGCGCAGGACCCGCTCGTAGGCCGCCACCCGAGCCTCGTGCCAGTCCTTGACGGCCTTCGCATAGTCGACCGGATCGGCCCGATCCCGCTCGGGATCGGGGACCGCGACCACCTCGAGACCATGCTCGGCCGCGATGGCTCGGCGGACCGAGAGCAGGCCGTCGTCCTCGCGCTTCTCGGCGGCGAGGACGTAGTCGCACGACCGGAGCGCGTCGGCCACCTCCGGGGTGATGTGGTGCGGCCCCATGCCGACGCCGAGAACGCGGACCCTCACCGGGCGTTCACTCGCGGTCTTCGAGGTCGCCCTCGACCTCGAGGTAGACCTCCTGCATCGCGGCCAGGGTGTCGGCGTCGGGCTCGGCCCACAGGCCGCGCTCGGCGGCCTCGTGGAGTCGCTCGACGATGCCGCGCAGTGCCCACGGGTTCGACTTGCGCAGGAACTCCTGGTTGGTCTCGTCGAGGACGTACTCCTGGGCGAGCTTGTCGTACATCCAGTCGTGCACCACGCCGGCGGTGGCGTCGAAGCCGAAGAGGTAGTCGACGGTGGCGGCCAGCTCGAAGGCGCCCTTGTAGCCGTGCCGCTGCATGGCGGCGATCCAGCGCGGGTTGACCACCCGAGCCCGGAAGACGCGGGCGGTCTCCTCGGACAGGGTGCGGGTGCGGATCGCGTCCGGCGAGGTGGAGTCGCCGACGTACGCCTTCGGATCGGCACCGGTGAGCGCGCGGACCGTGGCGACCATGCCGCCGTGGTACTGGAAGTAGTCGTCGGAGTCGGCGATGTCGTGCTCGGCGGAGTCGACGTTCTTGGCGGCGACCTTGATGCGGCGGTAGTTGGCGCGCATGTCGTCGGCGGCCGGGGCACCGTCGAGGTCGCGGCCGTAGGCGAAGCCGCCCCAGGCGGTGTAGACCTCGGCGAGGTCGTTGTCGTCGCGCCAGGTGCCGGACTCGATGACCTGCAGGATGCCGGCGCCGTACGACCCGGGCTTGGAGCCGAAGATGCGGGTCCTCGCGCGGCGGGCGTCGCCGTGCTCGGCCAGGTCGGCGGCGAAGTGGGCGCGCACGTAGTTCGCCTCGGCCGGCTCGTCGAGGTCGGCCACCATCCGCACCGCGTCGTCGAGCATCGCCACGACGTGGGGGAAGGCGTCGCGGAAGAAGCCCGAGATCCGGACGGTGACGTCGATGCGGGGTCGGCCGAGCTCCTCGAGCGGGACGACGACCAGCTCGCGGACCCGACGGGACTCGGCGTCCCACTCCGGACGCACCCCGAGCAGGGCGAGCACCTCGGCGACGTCGTCCCCGGAGGTCCGCATGGCGCTGGTGCCCCACACCGACAGTCCGACCGACGTGGGATAGGTGCCGGTCTCGTCGAGGTATTTCTGCACCAGCGAGTCGGCCATCGCCTGGCCGGTCTGCCAGGCCAGCCTGCTGGGGACGGCCCGCGGGTCGACGGTGTAGAAGTTGCGGCCCGTCGGCAGCACGTTCACCAGGCCACGCAGGGGAGAGCCGGAGGGCCCGGCCGGCACGAACCCGCCGGCGAGCGCGTGGAGAACCGCGTCGAGCTCGCCGGTCGTCCCGGCCAGCCGGGGGACGACCTGCTCGGCCGCGAACCTCAGCACCTGATGGACCTCCGGCGCGTCATGCAGCGTGGTCGCGACCGTCGGGTCCCAGTCGGCTGCCTCCATCGCCTCGACCAGCGCCCGGGCCCGCGCCTCCGTCTCGTCGACGGCCCGGAGATCGGCGCCATCCTTGAGGCCGAGGGCGGCCCGCAGGCCGGGGACCGCGTTGCCGACGCCGCCCCACACCTGCGCGGCGCGCAGGATGGAGAGCACCAGGTTGACCCGGGCCTCGCCGGTCGGCGCCGCGCCCAGGACGTGGAGGCCGTCGCGGATCTGGGCGTCCTTGATCTCGCACAGCCAACCGTCGACGTGGAGCAGGAAGTCGTCGAACTCCTCGTCGTCGGGGCGTTCCTCCAGGCCGAGGTCACGGTGCAGTTGGGCGGCGTGCATGAGTTGCCAGATCTCACCCCGGATGGCCGCCAGCTTGGCGGGGTCCATCGCGGAGATCTTGTCGTACTCCTCGAGCAGGCCCTCGAGTCGTGCGATGTCGCCGTATGACTCCGCGCGCGCCATGGGCGGCACGAGGTGGTCGACGATCGTGGCGTGCGCGCGGCGCTTGGCCTGCGCGCCCTCGCCCGGGTCGTTGACCAGGAACGGGTAGATCAGCGGCAGGTTCGCGATGGCGCCGTCCGGGCCGCAGGCGGCGGACAGTGCGGCGTTCTTGCCGGGCAGCCACTCCATCGAGCCGTGCTTGCCCAGGTGCACCACCGCGTGTGCCCCGAAGCCCCCGGCCTGGACATCCGCCCCGAGCCAGCGGTAGGCCGCGAGGTAGTGGTGGCTGGGCGCTAGGTCGGGGTCGTGGTAGATCGCGACCGGGTTCTCGCCGAAGCCGCGCGGAGGCTGGATCAGGATCACGACGTTGCCGGCCTGGAGGGTGGCGAGCACGATCTCGCCGTCATCGTTCACGAACAGGCCGCCCGGTGACTCGCCCCACGCCTCGACCATGGCGTCACGCAGAGACGCCGGAAGGTCGGCCGTCCAGGCGTCGTACGCCGCCTTCCCGATGCGCACGTGCGCGTCGGTGAGGTGTGCGCTGGTCAGCCACTCCTCGTCCTGCCCACCGGCGGCGATCAGGGCATGGATCAGCGCGTCGCCGGCCTCCGTGTCGTCGGGCAGGTCGAGGAGCGGCAGCACCGGGTTGTCGGCGCCGAGGTCGTAGCCCTCCTCACGCAGGCGGCGCAGCAGCCGGATGGCCGAGACCGGCGTGTCGAGGCCGACCGCGTTGCCGATCCGCGCGTGCTTGGTGGGGTAGGCGCTCAGCATCAGCGCGATCCGCTTCTCGCCGGTGGGCACCCGCCGCAGGCTGGCGTGGTTGACCGCGATGCCGGCCACCCGGGCGCAGCGCTCGGAGTCCGCGACGTACGCCGGCAGACCCTCGGCGTCGATCTCCTTGAACGAGAACGGCGCCGTCGTGATCCGGCCGTCGAACTCCGGGATGGCGATCTGGCTGGCGTAGTCGAGCGGGCTGATCCCGTCGTCGGAGGCCTCCCACTCAGCCCGGCTGTTGGTCAGACACAAGCCCTGCAGCACCGGGATGTCGAGAGCCGCCATCCGCTCCACGTCCCACGCCTCGTCGTCACCGCCGGCACCGGCCGTGGCAGGGGCGCTGCCGCCTGCCGCGAGCACCGTCACGACGAGGGCGTCGAGCGTCCCGAGCGCCTCGTAGAGGTCATCGGGCGCCGAGCGGAGCGACCCGGCGAAGATCGGGACGCCGACCGCTCGGCCGGTCGCGTCGATCGCGTCGGCGAGGGCGTGCGCGAACGCGTTGTTGCCGCTGGCCTCGTGCGCGCGGTAGTAGAGCACGCCCACGCGCGGCAGGTCGTCGTCGCCGGCGGTAGGTCGGTCGGCGTACCCCCACGCCGGGATCGCCACGGGCGCCTCGAACCCCTCGCCGGTCAGCAGCACGGTGTCGGAAAGGAAGGCATGCAACTGAGCGAGGTTGGCCGGACCGCCCTCGGCCAGGTAGCGGTGGGCCTCGGCTGCCGTCCCCATCGGCACCGTGGAGAGCTCCATCAGCTCGGCGTTCGGCTGCTGCTCGCCGCCGAGGATCACCAGCGGGGTGCCGGCCTCGCGCACGGTCGAGAGGCCGGGCCACAGGTCGTGAGGCGAGCCGAGCAGGCGTACGACGACGAGGTCGGCCCCGGCGATGAGTGCCGTGAGCTCGGCGTCGGTGCTGCGGGCGGGGTTCCCCCAGACATAGCCGGCGACACTGGCGCGAGCAGACAGCAGGTCCGTGTCGGAAGTCGACAACAGTGCGATGCGGGTAGGAGCAGCCATGGGCCGTCTTCCTCCTCCGGGGTTCTCGCCCCGTCAATCGGTCGGATCAGCCCATGGCCAGTGTCTGGCTGCGTCTTGTCGACGTCACAGTGGCGGAACCGCCCCGGACTCTCACCGGGTTCCTGCACCACGAGCAGTCCGCAGCCTACGGGAGAATCACCCCCATGCCTCACCCGGTCTATCTCGTCCGCCACGGCCAGTCGCAGTGGAACCTCCGCCGCCTGACCCAAGGACAGACCCCTCATCCGCCGCTGACCGATCTCGGGCGCTCGCAGTCGGCCGCAGCGGCAGAGCTGATCGCAGAAGACCTCAAGGACCTGGGACTAGCTGCTGACCGTCTCGTCAGCAGCGACCTGACCCGCGCGGCGGAGACCGCCGCGGTCATCGGCCGCCGGCTGCAACTGACTCCGGAGTCGGACCCCCGCCTCCGCGAGCAACATCTGGGTGACCTGGAGGGCCGAACGTACGAGGAGACCTGGGCCGCAGCGGAGACCTTCGACTGGTCGGACCCGACGCAACCGATCGCGGGTGGTGAGTCGCTCATGGACGTGTACGACCGCATGGGTGCTGTGCTCGGCGACCTCGACCGCGGCTCCGTATCCGTCCTCGTGTCGCACGGGGACGCGATACGATCCGCCGTCGCGTACCTCCAAGGCATGAAGCCACACGAAGCACCGTGGGTCGACGTCCCCAACGGCGCCGTGGCCCGCATCGACGATGACCTCACCTGGCTTGGACAATGACGCTCATGCCTGACCAAGCCCTTTGCCTTGACCCAGCCTCCTCCGCCGGAGTCACACTCGTCGGCGCCGGCCCAGGCGACCCGGACCTCATCACGATCGCTGGCCTCAAGGCGCTGCTCGGCGCGGATGTCGTCGTGACCGATCGGCTGGTGTCCCATGAGCTGCTTGCAAGGCTCGCTCCCGATGTGGAGCTCATCGACGTCGCCAAGTTCCCGCGCAGCCGGTTCACCGCCCAAGAAGACATCAACGCCGTCCTGCTCGACCGGGCGCGAGCGGGAAAGAGGGTCGTCCGCCTCAAGGGAGGCGACAGCCACGTCTTCGGCCGAGGGTTCGAGGAGGTGCTTCACCTGCAACAAGCCGGGGTCCCGGTCCGTGTCATCCCCGGCCTCTCCTCGTCCATCTCCGTACCAGCGCTGGCGGGAGTTCCCGTCACACACCGAGGTGTCGTCCACGACTTCACCGTCGTCTCAGGACACGTACCGCCCCGCCACCCTGACAGCCTCGTCAACTGGGACGCCCTGGCCGCATCAAGAGGCACGATCGTCCTGATGATGGCCGTCCAAAACGCCGCTGTGATCGCCCAGACCCTCATCGTTGGCGGACGCGACGCCGGCCAGTCCGCGGCCATCGTCATGGACGGATCCTTGGCGAGCGAGCGGGTCATCCGCACGACCTTGGGTCAGCTCGGAAAGTCGATCGAGACCGAGAAGGTACGCCCGCCGGCGATCATCCTGATCGGCGACGTCGCCGGGCTCTGACCTGCTCAGCTCACTGGTTGGCCTCACCGCGGGTCGGCGTGGTTGTCACGCAAAATGCGGGACGGCTGTGCCGTCCGGCTGACCTCCTTCCGAGAGAGCTTGCACGGCTGCTACGGTCGTCGCATTCCACACGGGAGCCCGAGGCATCGGGCTGAGATGGGGCTGGAGCCGCTCCGACCGTCGAACCTGATCCGGGTAATGCCGGCGAAGGAAGTGAGGAGCGACGTGCTACCGCGCATTCATTGCATCACCCACTTCGGGTCGTACGACGACGAAGCAATCGCCGTGCTGGAGGCCGTGGTCCGCCAGGGCGTCGACGCGGTCCAGGTCCGGGCGAAGTCGCTGTCGGACCGTCAGATCGTCGCGTTCACCCGCATCCTCGTGGATCGCCTTGCCGGGACCTCGGTGCGCATCATCGTCAACGACCGCGTCGACCTCGCACTTGCCGCCGGCGCGGACGGTGTCCACCTCGGCCGTGATGACGTCCCCGTCGCCGCGGCGAGACGCCTGGCACCGCAGGGTTTCCTCGTCGGCGGCACGTGCCGGAACGCCCATCAGGCCCGTGAGGCGAAGGCGCAGGGCGCCGACTACGTGGGTGTTGGGCCCGTCTATCCCACGACCACGAAGAGCGGTCTCCCCAACCCGATCGGGTTGGAGACGCTGCGTGATGCGGCTCGGGTCCTGCCGGCGATCGCGATCTCTGGCATCAACGCCGAGCGCGTGCCCGAGGTGATGGCGGCCGGGGCCTACGGGGTCGCGGTGGCGTCGGCCATCTGTCGATCACCCCAGCCCGCCATCGCCGCGAGAGGACTCGTCGACGCCATCGCGCTCGCATGAGGGTGGCGGTGATCGGTGCCGGCATAGTCGGTCTCGCCTGCGCGGAGGAGCTAGTGCGCTGCGGGCACGACGTGCGGGTGTTCGATCCCGACCCGGGCGGCGGCGCCACCCGGGCGGCGGCCGGGATGCTCGCCCCGGCCGGTGAGGCCTGGCACGGTGAGACCGACCTACTCAGGCTCGGCGTCGCCTCTGCGCGACTGTGGCCGGAGTACGCGGCTCGACTGCAGGCCGCCTCCGGCGTGGACATCGACCTGCGCACCGCGGGCACGCTGCTGGTGGGGCAGGACCACGACGACCTGCAGCAGATGCGACGCACGCTCGAGGTCCTCGCGACCCAAGGCATCGCCTTCCAGGAGCTCGACCGGCGAGAGGCACGCGCGCACGAGCCCACCTTGTCGCGGGTCGCCGGCGCGACCCTGCTTCCCGAGGATCACAACGTCAACCCGCGCCTGGTCGCCGAGGCCCTCCTGTGCCTGCTGGGTGACCGGGTGGTCCGTGCCCGGGCAACGGTGCTCGACGGGGGAGTCGCCTTCGCGGACGGGACCGAGTTCGGCTGCGACGCGGTGGTCGTCGCGACCGGGGCCGAGGCCCGAAGCCTGGTGCCGCAGGTCCGACCGGTCCGGGGAGAGACGATCCGGCTGCGGGGGGCCGACCGGCCGTCCCGGGTCCTGCGCGCGCGGGTGCACGGCGAGCCGGTGTACGTCGTGCCGCGGGCGGGCGGCGAGGTCGTGGTGGGTGCGACCGAGGAGGAGCATGCCTCGGAGCCGGTGGCGACGCTCGGGGCGGTGGTGCGGCTGCTGCACGCCGCGCGCACCCTCGTCCCCGGGCTGGAGAGCGCCGACGTCGTCGAGATCACCGCCCGGCATCGCCCCGGCACCCCCGACAACGGACCACTGCTCGGGGTCACTGACAGGCCAGGAGCGGTGCCGCAGCTGCTGGCCGTCGGCCACTACCGCGGTGGCGTGCTGCTCGCGCCGCTGACCGCCCAGGTGATCCGGGCTCACGTCGAGGACGGCGAAATCCCTGCGGTCGCGCGGCCGTTCGCGCCGAGCCGGTTTGGCCCGCACCAGATCTGTACGCCCGCCGATCACAGGAAGGACGCCATGTCATGAGGATCAACCTCAACGGCCAGCCGCGTTTCGTGGAGGAGGGCGCGACGTTGCAAGACGTGCTTCCTTCGGCCCGGGGAGTCGCGGCCGCCCTCAACGGGAGCGTCGTGCCCGCAGCATCGTGGGAGTCGACCCCGCTGTCGGAAGATGACGCGGTCGAGCTCGTCACCGCGCACCAAGGCGGGTGAGCGCGATGCAGGTAGCGGGCATCGAACTCCCCGGACGGCTGTGGATCGGCACCGGGGGGCTGACCAGCACCAGATTGGTGGGCGAGATCGTCGAGGCGGCCCGGCCCGGTCTGGTGACCGTATCGGTCCGGCGCACGTCTGACACTGGAAGCGGCGGGCTGCTCGACACGCTTCGGGGGCTGGGGGTACGCATCTTGCCGAACACGGCGGGATGCCTCAGCGCCCGGGAGGCCGTGCTCACCGCTCAGCTGGCGCGCGAGGCACTCGAGACCGACTGGGTCAAGCTCGAGGTGGTCGGCGACGAGACGAGCCTGATGCCGGACGCCGTCGAGCTGCTGGACGCAGCCGAGACGCTGGTCCGGCAGGGATTCACGGTGCTGCCCTACACCAGTGCCGACCCGGTCCTCGCTCGGCGCCTGGTCGACGTCGGCTGCGCGGCCGTCATGCCGCTCGGATCTCCGATCGGCACGGGCCGTGGCCTCGACGACCCCAGGGCCATCGAGGCCGTGCGCGCCGCTGTCGCGGTTCCCGTGGTCCTGGACGCCGGGATCGGCACCGCCAGCGATGCGGCGCTCGCGATGGAGCTGGGGTGTGATGCCGTGCTGGCGGCCACGGCGATCACCCGGGCGGACCGTCCCGCCCAGATGGCCGCGGCGTTGCGGGCGGCGGTGGGGGCCGGCGAGATGGCACGCCGGGCCGGCCGCATCCCCCGGCTCACCACCGCTCGCGCGTCGAGCCCGATGGCGGGCCGGGTGGGCACATGAACGTGCCCCGCGTGCTGCTGCTCACCGACCGCAGTCAGCTTCCTGCCGGCCGCGACCTCGTGGGCACCGTGGCCGCGTGCGTCGATGCGGGGCTCGACGCGGTGGTGCTGCGCGAGCTCGACCTGCCCGAGGACCAGCGGCAACGGCTCGCCCGCGCGCTCGGCGCGGCCGGGGTCGCCGTGCTCAGCGCTCGCACCCGGCTGGACGGAGTGGCCGGCGTGCACCTGGCAACGGCGCAGGCGCGCCCCGACGAGGGGCCTCCCCTCCCGCACGGACGTTCATGCCACGACGACGCCGAGATCCGCGCCGCCGCGTCCGGCGGTGCGTCGTACCTCACGATCTCGCCGGTCGCCGCGTCGGCGTCCAAGCCCGGCTACGGCCCCGCGCTCGGCCTGCCCGGCCTCCGACGTGCCGTGACGCTCGCAGGACACGTGCCGGTCTTCGCCCTGGGAGGGGTCGACGAGCAGAACGCCGCGGACCTGCGGAACGCGGGTGCCCACGGGGTGGCCGTCATGGGTGCCGTCATGCGCGCCGACGACCCCGCCGGCGCCTTCCGGCGGATCTCGCAGGCTGTCCGGTGAGCAGCCCGCTGGTCGCACTGACCGTCGCCGGCACCGACTCCGGCGGTGCCGCCGGGGTGGCCGCCGACCTGACGACGTTCGCGGCGCTCGGTGCGCACGGGGCCTGCGCCGTCACGGCCGTGACCGCCCAGGACACCGTCGGAGTGCGCCGGGTCGTGCCGCTGTCGGCCGACGATGTCCGGGCCCAGATCGACGCCGTCCTGGAGGACGTGCCGGTCGCCGTGGTCAAGACCGGCATGCTCGGGTCCGCCGAGGTCGCCGCAGTGGTGACCGACCTGCCGCCCGGACTCCCGCTGGTCGTGGACCCGGTCCTGGTGGCCACGAGCGGTGCGGAGCTCGGCGATGCCTCAGTGGTGGCCGCCTACCGCGACCACGTCCTTGCGCGAGCCACGGTCGTCACGCCGAACTTCGACGAGGCGCTCCGGCTGACCGGCGCCGGGCCGGCGGATCCGCGGGAGGACGTGGCTCTGGCCCTGCATGCGCTCGGGCCTGCGGTCGTGCTCACCGGTGGTGACGCCGAGGCCCCGACGTGCCACGACGTGGTGGTGGACGGCCGGGGCCGGGTGCAGACCCTCGAACACGCCGCCGTACCCACGACCAACGACCATGGCACCGGGTGCACGTTCTCGGCGGCCCTCGCCGTCCACCTGGCCAGCGGCGCCGACCTGATCGACGCCGCCACCGCCGCCCACACATTCGTGGCGGCCGCCCTGCGCACGAGCGCCGACTGGCGTCTCGGTCGCGGCCGCGGCCCGGTCGCCCACACGTTCACCCCAGCCCGACACAACCCGCCCACCCAGGAGAAGTGATGCAGATCCACCCGAGCCACAGCACCGTCCACCGCAGCGGATCGCGAGCCGACATCCGTGTCCCGTTCACCCGGGTCGCGCTGACCAACGGCGAGACGTTCGACAGATACACCACCGCCGGACCCGGCAGCGACCCCGAGGTGGGCCTGCCGCCCCTGCGGGCCGCCTGGGTCGCCGAGCGTGGCGACATCGAGGAGTACGCCGGGCGCGAGACCCAGCTGCTCGACAACGGCAAGGCCGCGCTCCGGCGGGGCGAGGCGCGCGAGCAGTGGCGGGGGACGAGGCCTCGTCCGCGCCGCGGCGCCGGCGTCGTCACCCAGATGCACTACGCCCGCCAGGGACGGGTGACCCCGGAGATGGAGTACGTCGCGATCCGTGAGGGCTGTGACGTCGAGCTGGTCCGCTCCGAGGTGGCAGCCGGGCGCGCGATCATCCCGGCCAACGTCAACCATCCCGAGGCCGAGCCGATGATCATCGGACGCCGGTTCCTGGTGAAGGTCAACGCCAACATCGGCAACTCCGCGGTGACGAGCTCGATCGCCGAGGAGGTCGACAAGCTCACCTGGGCGGTGACCTGGGGCGCGGACACGGTGATGGACCTGTCCACCGGGGACGACATCCACACCACCCGCGAGTGGATCATCCGCAACTCCCCGGTCCCGATCGGGACCGTGCCGATCTACCAGGCACTGGAGAAGGTCGACGGCGACGCCAGCAAGCTGACCTGGGAGGTGTTCCGGGACACCGTCATCGAGCAGTGCGAGCAGGGCGTGGACTATATGACCATCCACGCCGGCGTGCTGCTGCGCTACGTGCCGCTGACCGCCCAGCGGATCACCGGGATCGTGTCTCGTGGCGGTTCGATCATGGCCGGCTGGTGCCTCGCGAACCACGAGGAGAACTTCCTCTACACCCACTTCGACGACCTGTGCGAGATCTTCGCCCGGTACGACGTGTCCTTCTCGCTCGGCGACGGCCTCCGTCCCGGCTGCACCGCCGACGCCAACGACGAGGCGCAGCTCGCCGAGCTCCGCACCCTGGCGGAGCTGACGCAGCGCGCCTGGGAGCACGACGTGCAGGTGATGGTCGAGGGCCCCGGGCACGTGCCGCTGAACCTGGTGGAGGAGAACGTCGTCCTGCAGCAGGAGTGGTGCCACGGCGCGCCGTTCTACACCCTCGGGCCGCTGGCCACCGACATCGCGCCCGGCTACGACCACATTACCTCTGCCATCGGCGCGGCGGCGATCGCCATGCACGGTACCGCGATGCTGTGCTACGTCACCCCCAAGGAGCACCTCGGCCTGCCCAACCGCGACGACGTGAAGACCGGGGTGATCACCTACAAGCTCGCCGCCCACTCGGCCGACGTCGCCAAAGGTCACCCCGGTGCCCGCGACTGGGACGACACGCTGTCACGTGCCCGTTTCGAGTTCCGCTGGCACGACCAGTTCGCGCTCTCCCTGGACCCGCACACCGCCGAGGCGTTCCACGACGAGACCCTCCCGGCCGAGGCCAGCAAGACCGCGCACTTCTGTTCCATGTGCGGGCCGAAGTTCTGCTCGATGCGGATCAGCCAGGACGTCCGCGACTACGTCGCGACGGGCATGGCCGAGAAGTCCGCACAGTTCCTCGAGCTCGGGAGCTCGGTCTACGTGGACGACGAGACTTACAGTGGAGCCCTCTGACCCTGGCAGCTAGGACTTGGGGGCACTATCGAGAGATTCGAGTCGTGTCGCGAATATGTCCCGAAAACGCGAGCGCAAGCCGTCAGACGAGCACGCACGGCGTCAAGAACTCGGGGTCCGAGGATGTTCCGTTGCCGGACGTTCGTGCAGGTCACGGCCCATGTCAGCAAGCCTGGTCAAAGCACTCTCTAGCGCGATGGCGACGCGGGCGGCGTCCAGAGGTCGCAGGTTCAAATCCTGCCCCCGCTACGAATCTCAGGCTCGGAATCTACGGATTCCGAGCCTGAGAGGTTTCAAGACTTGATCACGTGTCCATTTGGTGTCCAGAAACCCGGTCCAGGAACCCTCTGTGGGCCGGAAGCTGGCTTCAGCTGCGGAGTCGCTCCGTCCAGCACGGAGTGGTGCGGAGACCTCCGCACACCTACTCGGCATGGACAGCACCACACCGACCTTGAGCGGCTTGGAGCCGCTGATGAGCATCGAGGAACTCTCCGAGTACCTCAACGTGCCTGTCAGGACGCTGTACGACTGGCGCTTGGCCGGCAAAGGACCGTGCGCGGTTCACATCGGACGACAGATCCGATACTTCGTCACCGACGTTCACGAGTGGCTGCGGCAGAACCGCGAGGCCGAGCCGGGGCGCCCGCCCAAGGGGCGGTGAAGCGTCGTGGGTAGGCCACGCACCCCGATAGGCACCTTCGGGGATATCACCTACGTCAAGGTGGCGGGCGCTCGGGTCCGGGCACGCACCCGCTACCGCGACGACGACGGCCAGGTCCGCCGTGTCTCGGCCACTGGTGCCACCACTAAGGAGGCCGAGCGCAACCTGAAGAAGGTGCTCTCGCAGCGGCCGAGCCACGTCGCCACGGGAGAACTCACCGGCGACACCTCGTTCGCCAAGCTCGTTGAGGTCTGGCTGGAGGACCTCGATCTGGAGAACAAACTCGCACCGAGCACGCGGGCGCTCTACGAGCGGAACATGCGCCAGCTCGTGATGCCGGCCTTCGAGCACTACGTGCTGCGCGAAATCACGGTTCGGAAGGTCGACCAGTTCATCAAGACGTTGGCGACCACGAAGAGCTACAGCATGGCCAAGCAGGCGCGGACCGTTCTCAGCCTCGCGTTCGGATTGGCGGTGCGATATGACGCCGTGGTCAAGAACCCCGTGCGTGACACGACCAGGCTCAGGAGGCCGCCGTCGCAGGCCATGGCGCTGACGGCCAAGCAGATTGATGCCATCCGGGCCGCCGTCCACGGTTGGCGGCGTGGCCCAGGCGTGCCCGGACCGCCTCCGGACGGCCAGTTGGAGCAGATCATCGAGGTCATGCTCGGGACGTCGGCCCGCATCGGCGAGGTGCTCGCCATCCGTAAGTGCGATGTCGACGTCACCGGCACCCCGGCGACAGTTCGTATCTGCGGAACCATCGTCTCACCGGCGGGCAAGCCAACGCACCGGCAGGCCCACCCGAAGACCGCGAAGTCGACGAGGAGTGTCTCGGTTCCATCTTGAACCGCCCCGGCGAGTCCGGAGGCTGGGTTTGGTGGCTCAGCCGGTCGGCGTGAGCTCGTTTCGTGCAGCGTAGTGAAGTTCCTCGGCTGCGATGGGTGTGAGGTCGTCTAGCGCTTCGTGGGGGCGCTCGGTGTTGAAGAAGTCGACCCAGTTCAGGGTCTCCAGCTCGACGTGCTCGACTCCGCGCCAGGGCCCCTCGGGCCGGATGAGTTCGGCTTTGTAGAGCCCGATCTGCGACTCCGCCAGGGCGTTGTCGTATGTCAAGGGACAGTAGGAACTGCCCAGTGGCGGACATAAGACCTGCCCGCTGACGGTCACGAGAACTGCCCGGTGGTGGCCATGGGATCTGCCCAAAGGGGGCGGCGGCCACCACCGACCAGGTCGGTCAGCTCAAGGGGCTCACCCCT
>WLJH01000010.1 GCA_009701885.1 Actinomycetota bacterium | reverse complement strand
GCCGGCCCCAGGACCAGACGGACACATCGCTCGCAGGACACCCCAAGAGGGGTCACGTCGTCGAAGAGTCACACCCGGCCCCAGGAACCAGCGCCACCCTGCCAGCCAGCCCCAGGCCAGCCACCGAAAGACTCACAGTCGTCGAGACCTCGCAACCTAGAAAGCAGCCCGGACCTCCCCGACCGGCACCCCACCCCCGAGCAGCACATGCCCCCCGGTACGCCGCACCGCCTCGGCATCCACCCCGTCCATCTCCAGCACCCCCGACCGCTCCAGTGCCGCCGCCATGACCACCGGCCGGGCCCGTGCACCCCCGTCCTCGATCTTCAGCGCGAATGCCCGCCCGTCCGGCAGCGCGACCGCGTAGCACGCCTCCGCGCCGGCCTTACCGATCGCGCCGGGCACCGCCCGCAGCAGCAGCAGCTCGTCGCGCGTCGAGCCCGACACCAGCTCCGGGTGCGCCCGGATCGCCTCGGCCACCCGAGACTCGGCCCCCGACGACGCGACGGCCAGGGACCTGAACGCCCGCGCCAGCCCCGTCAGCGACGCGGACAGCAGCGGTGCCCCGCACCCGTCGACCGCGACGGTGTCGACCGGCTCTCCGGTCAACCGCGCGAACGTCGCGAGGATCGCCTGCTGCAGCGGGTGCGCGGGGGAGAGGTACGTCGCGGTGTCCCACCCGTTCGCTACGCAGGTCGCCAGCATCGCTGCGTGCTTGCCCGAGCAGTTCATGAAGAGCCGCGATGCCGACGCGCCCGAGCGCAGTGCCTCGTCCCGTACGCCGTCGATCATCGGCCAGTCCACCGGGCACTGCAGGTCGTCCTCGCTCAGGCCCGCGCCGGCGAGGATGCGCTGCACCGCCTCGAGGTGCATCGCCTCGCCCGAGTGGGAGGCGCAGGCCATCGCCAGAAGGTCGGGCGGCAGGTCGAGGCCCGCCTCGACCATAGCGACGGCCTGCAGCGGCTTGTTGCACGATCGCGGCAGCACGGGGGAGTCGACGTCACCGACCGCCCACGCGACCGACCCGTCAGGCGCCAGCGCCACCACGGATCCGTGGTGCCGCCCCTCGACGAACCCGGAGCGCACGACCTCGGCCACGACCTGTGCTGATGTCATGCGCGGACGGTAGCCCCGCGCCCGGTGCCGGAGGAAAGGCGACTACCTCTGTCAAGATACGTCGGTGAGCGACACCGCTGCTGTGCCCCAGCACTGCCCGACGCCCCGCGAGCTCGACGACCTCGAGCTCCTCTCCACCGGGGCCCTCGCCCCCATCGTTGGGTTCCACGTGACGTCAGACGTGGCGCCGGAGGTCGAGCAGCGAGCGCCAGCGAGCGTCGTCGAGACCGCGGAACCTGACAGCGAACGTCTCATCAGCCTCTCGCTCCCGGCAGAGGTCCGGGCCCAGGCCGAGCAGGCCGGCGCTGTCGAGCTGGTCGACCCCGAGGGCCTCCCGCTCGCCCGAGTGACCGTGCCCAGCGGGGAGGTCCAGCCGCTCACCCACGCGCAGTACGGCCCCTTCCGCGACCTCTACCTCACCCCCGCCCAGGCCCGCGAGCGGTACGCCGGCCGCACCTGGGTCCCCGTGACCGACGCCCTCACCGTGGCGCAGGTCGAGCAGGTCCGTGCGCTCGGCCCGGTCGTGCTCGTCGCGCTGGTGGGCCACGGCACCCCCGAGCTGTCCCCGGTCGCGCTGGTCCGCGCGACCTGCCTCGTCGCGCGGACCCTCCCCGACGCCGCCGTCGTCGCGGTGCCGCTGGCCGCCCACGACGACCCCGAGGCCGACCACGCGCTGGGGGTGCAGGTGCTGGCGACGTACGCCGGCGACGACCCGGTCACCGCCCTCGCCGACGACGACGGCGACTACGCGCCCGAGGCGGCCGAGGTCGTGGCCCGCGACCGCCCGGAGAGGGACGAGCAGGGGCTGGTCCTCTTCTTCACCGGCCTCTCCGGCAGCGGCAAGTCCACCCTGGCCCGCGCGCTCATGGACAAGATCCTGGAGCAGGGCACCCGCACGATCACGAGCCTCGACGGCGACGTGGTGCGCCGCAACCTCTCGGCCGGCCTCACGTTCTCCAAGGAGGACCGCGAGACCAACATCCGCCGCATCGGCTGGGTGGCCGCGGAGATCTCCCGCCACGGCGGGCTGGCCGTGGTCAGCCCGATCGCGCCGTTCGACGAGACCCGCCAGCAGGTGCGGGCGATGGTCGAGGAGGCCGGCGGCGCGTTCTTCCTCGTCCACGTCGCCACGCCGCTGGAGGAGTGCGAGCGCCGCGACCGCAAGGGGCTCTACGCCAAGGCCCGCCGCGGCGAGATCCCCGAGTTCACCGGCATCTCCAGCCCCTACGAGGTCCCGACCGACGCCGACGTCGTCGTCGACACCACCGGCCGCACCATCCCCGATGCCCTCGGCGACGTGGTCGACGCGCTCGCCGAAAGCGGGTATCTCGACCTGCGCGACGCGGCCGACGGCGAGGAGCCCCTCAGGGTGCTCTTCGTGTGCACCGCCAACATCTGCCGCAGCCCCTTCATGGAGCTCACCGCCCGCCACCTGGCCGGCGACGCCGCGATCGAGTTCCGCTCCGCCGGCACCCACGGCTTCCCCGACCACCCGATGAACCCCGAGATGACCGTGACCCTCGAGCCCCGCGGCGTCACCGGCCACGAGGCGTTCCGCAGCCGCGCGCTGACCAAGGACGAGCTGGACTGGGCCGACGTCGTCCTCACCGCCGAGGCCGAGCACCGCCAGTTCATCCTCGACGACCACCCGGCCGACTTCCGCAAGGTCTTCACCCTCGGCCAGTTCGTCGAGTCCCTGGCCGGCCACGAGGACCTGCACGGGCGCGCGCTGCTCGAGGCCGTCGGCTCCCGGCGTACGACGGCGAGCCCCGACCTCGACGTCGCCGACCCCTACCGGCGCGGCCCCGAGGCGGCCGAGCGCGCCGCCGCCCACATCGAGTCCCTCCTCCGCGCGGCCCTGGCCGCCCTCACCCCGAAGGCCTCCGCGTGAACGACATCCTCACCCTCACCGCCCTCTCGATCGCGGCGGCCGGCTTCTTCGTCGGCATCGTGGTCGGCCTCACCGGCATGGGCGGCGGCGCCCTCATGACGCCGGCGCTGATCTTCCTCGGCGTCGGCGGGGGAGAGGCGGCCACGGTCGTGACCGCCGACCTCACCGCCGCCGCGGTCTACAAGACCGGCGGCGCCGCCGTGCACGCGCGCGAGGGCTCGCCCAACTTCAAGCTCGCGATGTGGCTGATCCTGGGCTCGGTCCCGATGGCGTTCATCGGCCCCTACGCCGTCGACGCGCTCACCGACGACCCGGAGGAGCTCGACAACGTCCTCAAGCTGAGCATCGGCTTCGCGCTGCTGTTCGCGGCCGCGACGTACGCCCTCCGGCTCTACATCAACCTGCGCCGCGTCCGCGCCGGCGGTCACGGCGGCGACCCGAACCCCCGCATCCGCCCCGTCCCGACCCTGCTGGTCGGCATGCTCGGCGGCGCGCTCGTCGGCATCACCAGCGTCGGCTCCGGCTCGGTGATCATGATCGCGCTGCTGATGCTCTACCCCGGCCTCTCGGCGGTGAAGCTGGTGGGCACCGACCTCGTCCAGGCCGTCCCGCTCGTGCTGTCGGCCGCGATCGCCAACATCACCATCCACGGCCTCGACTGGGGCATCGCGATCCCGCTGATCCTCGGCTCCGTGCCCGGCACGCTCCTGGGCTCGCGGATCGCGCCGCGCGTCCCGCAGTCCTACATCCGCCGCGGCATCGTCGTCGTCCTGACCATGTCCGGCGTCGCGCTGCTCGACAAGGCCGGCTGGGCCCCGCTGGGCCGCGAGGAGACCCACCCCGTCCTCATCGCCGTCGTCGGCCTCGTCGTCCTCGCCCTGCTCCCCATCGTCTGGGGCTTCCTGCGCAAGGAGCAGGGCCTCCCGTTCATGGGCGCCCCCACGGTCAGCGAGCTCGACACCTGGAACTACGCCGGGGCCCGGTCGACCGGTGCGGTGCGGTCGAAGGAGAATGGGGGCGACAGGGCGCCACGCGCCTGACCCCATCCTCAGGAGGCCCACGCGGTGAATAGGCAGCGTGTCCTCGTCATCGGTCTCAACTACGCGCCGGAGCACACCGGCATCGCGCCCTACACGGCGGGCATGGCTGCCGGACTGGCTCGTGACTTCGACGTCGACGTCCTGACCGTCCACCCGCACTACCCCGAGTGGCGCGTGGCGGACGGATACGGCGGATGGCGCCGACGCGAGGTGGTCGACGGGGTCCGGGTCTCCCGGGTGCGGCACTACGTGCCCACGAACCCGACGGGCCTGAGCAGGGTGGTGAGCGAGGCGTCGTACGCCGCGCGGGCGCTGGCGCCGTCCGTACCGCGTCCCGACGTGATCATCACCGTCACCCCGGCCCTCGCCCCCGTCGCGTCCGCGCTGGCGCTGGGCAAGCGATGGCGGGTGCCCGTCGGTGTCGTGGTCCAGGACCTCTACAGCAAGGCGTTCGCCGAGCTCGGCATCGCTGGAGGGCGACTCGACGACGGCGCCCATCGATTCGAGCGCGCGCTGCTGCGCAGGGCGGACGGGGTCGTCACGATCCACGACCGGATGGCCGATGTCGCGGCGCGCGACTTCGGTCTGCACCGGGACGAGATCACCGTCATCCCCAATTGGACCCACGTGGAGCCGCCCACGGGCGACCGCGACGCGCGGCGCAAGGAGCTGGGCTGGGACGACGGGCGACTGACAGTCGTGCACGCCGGCAACATGGGCGCCAAGCAGGGACTGGAGCACCTCGTCCCCGTGGCCCGGCTCATCGACGAGCGCGACCTCCCGATCCGACTCGTGCTGGTCGGCAACGGGGGCCAGCGCCCGCAGCTCGAGGAGCAGGCGCAGGGCACGCGCAGCCTGGAGTTCTGGGACGCACTGCCGGGTGACACCTTCATGGACACCCTGGCGGCAGCCGACGCGCTGCTGCTGCACGAGAGGCCGGGGATGAAGGAGATGTGCGTCCCCTCCAAGCTGACGACGTACTTCGCGGCCGCCCGTCCGGTGGTCGCGGCCACCGAGGCCGAGAGCGCAGCCGCCTTCGAGGTCGCGGCGAGCGGTGCCGGCGTCGTGGTCCGTCCGGGCGATGCGCCTGCGCTGGTGACCCAGCTGGAGGCCCTGCGCGACCAGGACCTGCAGGGAGCAGGACAGCGAGGACTGGCGTATGCCCGCCGCACCCTGGACGAGGGTCGAGCGCTCGACGACTACCGAGTGTGGGTCTCATCGTTGCTCTCGGGGAAGCGTTGACCGATCACGGTCCCGTCGGCAGCACCGAAGATGACTCCTTCGGGTACGTCACGACGCACCACCGTGTTGGGCAGCACCAGGGCGTTCCGGCCGATCGTGACGCCGCCGAGCACCATGGCGCGAGACGTCACCCACGCGCCGTCCTCGACGCGGATCGGGCGTGTCACCAGCGCCATGTCGGTGCGGAAGGCGTGGGTGCCGGTGGTGACGAAGGTGCCCTGGGAGATGACCACGTCCGATCCGATGACCAGGCGGTCCTGGTTGTGCAGCCACACGTCCTCGCCCAGCCAGGACCGATCGCCCACCACGAGCTTCCAGGGAAAGCGCACCCGGAGCCCTGGCCGGGTGATCACCCCAGACCCGATCTCGGCGCCGAAGGCTCGCAGCACGGCGACCCGCAGGCCCGAGCTCAGCTGCAGGGAGCTGCGGACCAGCAGTGGCTCGACGAGTGCCCACGCCAGCACCCACAGGAACCCGCGGTCCCATGCCTCCCGTGATCCAGGGGCGTCGGCCAGGTTGATGGGCGCTCGCACGGCAGCAGGCTAGTCGCGACCGTAGATGTCTCGGGTGTAGACGCGGTCCTCGACATCCTCGAGCTCGGGCCCGCGCCGATTGGCGACGATGACGTCGCTGCGCTTCTTGAACTCATCCAGATCGCGCACGACCTCGGAGCCGAAGAAGAGCTCGTCCTCCATGGTCGGCTCGTAGACGACGACCTCGACGCCCTTGGCCTTGATCCGCTTCATCACCCCCTGGATGGAGGACATCCGGTAGTTGTCGGACCCCTCCTTCATCACCAAGCGGTAGACACCGACCGTCGACGGCTTGCTGCGCAGGATGTCGTCGGCCACGAAGTCCTTGCGCGTGGTGTTGGCCGAGACGATCGCGCTGATGAGGTTCTGCGGGACGTCCTGGTAGTTGGCCTGCAGCTGCTTGGTGTCCTTGGGCAGGCAGTAACCCCCGTAGCCGAAGCTGGGGTTGTTGTAGTGCGTGCCGATCCGGGGGTCGAGGCTGACGCCCTCGATGATCTGCGAGGTCGACAAGCCGTGCCTGGCCGCGTAGGTGTCGAGCTCGTTGAAATAGGCCACCCGCAGGGCGAGGTAAGTGTTGGCGAACAGCTTGATCGCCTCCGCCTCGGCCGAGTCCGTCAGGAGGACCGGCACATCGCTAGTAACGGCGCCCTCGAGCATGAGGTCGGCGAACCGGCGGCCGTCGTCGCCGCGGTCGCCCACGACGATCCGCGACGGGTGGAGGTTGTCGTGCAGCGCGCGGCCCTCCCGCAGGAACTCAGGGCTGAAGACGATGTGCGCGCCCAGGTGCTCCCCACGCATCCGTGCGGTGAAGCCGACCGGGATGGTCGACTTGATGACGATGACAGCGGTCGGATTGACCTCGCGCACCACCTTGATGACCGACTCGACCGAGCTGGTGTCGAAGTTGTTCGTGTCGGGGTCGTAGTCGGTGGGCGTCGCGACCACGACGAACTTCGCACCGGCGTACGCCGCGTCGGCGTCTGTCGTGGCGTGCAGGTCCAGGTCGCGGGTGGCGAGGTACTCGCTCATCTCCGGGTCGATGATGGGCGACTCGCCCTTGTTCACCAGGTCGACGCGCGTCTGGTCGACGTCCACAGCCCACACCTGGTGGTGCTGGGCGAGGATGACGGCGTTGGAGAGCCCGACGTATCCGAGGCCGGCGACTGCGATCTTCACCGGTCGAACCCTACGGCTGTCGCTGCTCGTCGGCTGTCGATGTCGTCACTTCCAGGCGGAGAAGGCCCGCAGACCGTCGGATCCGTCACTCGCCAGGCGTGCGCCGACATGACAGGAGGCGGCTCGTGACTACGATGAGGGCTGCTCACCCGAGGAGAGGTCCTTTTCGCATGCCCGACACCCACGCCGACTACCGGCTGAGTCAGCTCGACCAGCTGGAGGCGGAGTCGATCCACATCTTCCGCGAGGTCGCGGCGGAGTTCGAGAAGCCGGTGCTGATGTTCAGCGGCGGCAAGGACTCCATCGTGATGCTGCGCCTGGCGGAGAAGGCCTTCTACCCGGCGAAGATCCCTTTCCCTGTGCTGCAGGTCGACACCGGCCTGGACTTCCCCGAGGTGCTGGAGACCCGTGACAACTGGGTCAACCGCCTCGGCGTCCAGCTCGTGGTCGCCAGCATCGACGACGCGATCGCCAACGGCATCGTGGTCGACGACGGCAAGACCAGCCGCAACCGCCTCCAGATCGGCACGCTGCTCAATGCGATCGAGGAGAACGGCTTCACCGCCGCCTTCGGTGGTGGCCGACGCGACGAGGAGAAGGCCCGCGCCAAGGAGCGCGTCTACTCCCACCGCGACGAGTTCGGCCAGTGGGACCCCAAGAACCAGCGTCCCGAGCTGTGGAGCCTCTACAACGGCCGGCTCCACGAGGGCGAGCACATGCGCATCTTCCCGATCTCGAACTGGACCGAGCTCGACGTGTGGTCCTACATCGCCCGCGAGGGCATCGAGATCCCCTCGATCTACTTCTCCCACCAGCGCCGGGTCTTCGAGCGCGGCGGGATGCTGATGACCGAGACCCCTCTCAACCCGATGAAGGACGGCGAGGTCGCTGAGGAGCGCACCGTCCGCTTCCGCACCTGCGGTGACATCACCCTGACCGGCTGCGTGGAGTCCACGGCCAGCACGGTCGAGGAGATCATCGAGGAGATCGCCGTCGCCCGCGTCACCGAGCGTGGCGCCACCCGCGGGGACGACAAGTTCTCCGAGGCCGCCATGGAGGACCGCAAGAAGGAGGGCTACTTCTGATGGCCACCGAGAACGCCGCCGACGTCGTCGAGAACGTCACCACCAACATGGACCTGCTCCGATTCGCCACGGCCGGCTCGGTCGACGACGGCAAGTCCACCCTCATCGGTCGCCTCCTGCTCGACTCCAAGTCGATCTTCGAGGATCAGCTCGAGGCCGTCGAGGCGACCTCCAAGGGCAAGGGTTACGACTACACCGACCTCGCTCTGCTGACCGACGGTCTCCGTTCGGAGCGCGAGCAGGGCATCACCATCGACGTGGCGTACCGCTACTTCGCGACCCCGACCCGCAAGTTCATCATCGCGGACACCCCGGGCCACGTGCAGTACACCCGCAACATGGTCACGGGTGCCTCGACCGCCGACCTGGGTCTCGTCCTGGTCGACGCCCGCCAGGGGCTCACAGAGCAGTCCCGCCGGCACGCGGTGATCCTCTCGCTGCTGCGCGTCCCGCACCTCGTGCTCGCGGTGAACAAGATGGACCTCGTCGACTTCGACGAGAAGATCTACGAGAAGATCCACGACGAGTTCACCCAGTTCGCCACGAAGCTCTCGATCCCGGACCTCGAGGTCATCCCGATCTCGGCGCTCCAGGGCGACAACGTGGTCAACCGCTCCGAGAACATGCCCTGGTACTCCGGTCCCACGCTCATGCACCACCTCGAGCACGTGCACGTCGCCTCCGACCGCGACCTCATCGACGCGCGCTTCCCCGTGCAGTACGTCGTCCGCCCCAAGTCCGACGAGTTCCACGACTACCGCGGCTACGCGGGTCAGGTCGCTGGCGGCGTCCTCAAGCCCGGTGACGAGGTCGTCGTCCTGCCGTCCGGCATGACGTCGAGGATCTCCAAGATCGAGATCTTCGACCGCGAGATCCCCGAGGCATTCCCGCCGATGTCGGTCACGGTCAGCCTCGAGGACGACGTTGATGTGTCCCGCGGCGACATGATAGCCCGCGTCAAGAACGCGCCGGCCCCCAGCCAGGACATCGACGCGATGGTCTGCTGGATGACCAACGCTCCGCTGAAGCCACGCCAGAAGCTCGCCATCAAGCACACGACGCGGACTGCGCGCGCCCTTGTGAAGGACATCCAGTACCGCCTGGACATCAACACCCTGCACCGCGACCAAGAGGCCGGCGAGCTCGGTCTGAACGAGATCGGTCGGGTTCAACTCCGCACCACGGTGCCGCTGTTGTGCGATGCATACTCGAAAAATCGCGCGACCGGCAGCTTCATTCTCATCGACGAGGCCACCGGCGTCACCGTAGGTGCAGGAATGATGAACTCCTGATCGCGCAAGAATAGTCTGGCACGCGAAGTTCAAGATCGGACAGGGTTCCTGATTCTTGACAAATCTACGAAATCATTGGCCCCGACTGGCTAAGCAAGCCATCCGGCTGAGGTAGAGTGGTGAGTTATGGAACAGCGCTCCCAGTCACATTTTGGTAGTGCGGTTTACGCAACCAATGTCATGCATTCACAGCACGTTATCAGTGCTCTCGAGTCTAGATTCAATACCGTCGATTTGCTCAGGCCGATCGCCGTGCCCACTTGGATTTCGACCTCTCCAGTGTTACCTGGAACCCTCCGTGATCTGGCTCAAAAACGTACTCAACCAGCGGTCGGACGCGGCACGAAAACCCACTTCCTCGGAATGCAGCAGTTTGCTCACCCAATCGCCAACAGATTGCCGTCCGCAAGCAGATGGGTTCCGGACCCGCGTTCGACGACTGAACTGAGTGCAACGAAGGTTGCTAAGTATGCTGCGAAAACTGATTACTTTCAATTTGTTGAAGGCTTGGGACACAAGACGCTAATTGCTCGAAGGCGCTCGTCACAGATCGCAGTGATGGAACGGCGGAACCTACACCATCGCGTGTTTGAGAATCCCCGCCCAGTGTTCGCGGGATTTCCCGTAGAGCCGTATCTCGACCCGATCAGGGACATGCTCGACATTGAATATGCTGAGGCAGACATTGTCGTTACTTACTCAGAAGTTGCGAGAGTGTCGATTGCGGAGGCGATCAGACAACCACATAAAGTTGTAACAATCCCTCTGCCCGTTTGCGTGCCCGCGCGTGCTTCTGTGACGCACGTGGACCCGCACCGCCTCCTGTTTGTTGGACGGGTCAACGTAGACAAGGGCGCGGACGTCCTGTTGGCTGCGTTGCGCCTGCTTCCTCGGCAATACACACTTACGGTCGCTGGGCCCGCCACTACAGTCGTGCGCGAGTTGTTGGTTCGCGAGCCAAGGGTCAACTACGTGGGCTTGGCAAGCCGCGATCGCTTAAACGCGCTCTACTCAACTCATTCCATCTTCGTGATGCCTTCGGTGGAATCATTTGGTCTAGCCATTATCGAAGCCGCCTCGTACGGGATGCATCTCGTCGTAGCCTCCACTTCAGGTGTAGCTGACCGGATAGACCCCCGGTTGCGGTCGACGATTGCCCGAATGGATCCACACCATCTAGCGGACGTCATCGTCTCTCAACAAGAAGCGTGCTCCGAAAACAAGCACATAAGTGGACGCACGGCACTCGATGGGCTGATGACTTGGGCTAGCGTCGACAACATCGAAAAACAATACGATGCACTCCTTTGCAATGGGATATAGTCCGTGCATATTCTATACGTACTAAACGAATTTCCCGTAGTCTCTCAGACGTTTGTGTCAAACGAGATCGAGGAGCTACGTCGTCTCGGTCATAGGGTCACGGTCATCGCGTCACGCGGAGGCAAACGTCGGAGCCCGCCGTATCCTGATCTTGCACTAGCGACGCTGTCACTGCGCCGCCTCCTTATCGCCCATGCGCGCTTCCTGCTTAGGGACGCGCGAGCGTACATCCGATTTGCGGGTGCGGCGCTACGTTTAGGACATTACGGATTTCCCTGGAGCTTGAGCGTCCCCGCGGTGATGGAATGGCTCGAAACTCAACCTCGGGTGGATCACATCCACACTCACTTCGCCGTACGTGCTGCCGGCACAGCTGAGTTGATCAGACAATGCATTGGCTGCTCTCGTTCCGTTACAACTCATGCCGCGGACATATATCTCTCAACTGACCGCGCATTACGTGCACGATTACGTAACGCCACGGTAGGTACAGTGACGGACTACAACAGGAAGCTCCTTACAGAAAGGGGCATACATGTAGCCGGCCTGGTGCGTTGCGGGGTACATATTCCAGAGCGCAGCGGTGCAGACTACTACGACCGCGGTCCCGTCGCCATGTCGTTAGGTCGACTAGTGCCCAAAAAGGGCCACGACACCGCAATCCGAGGGATAGCGCTGCGAAATGCACAAATAACTCATCCGGGCGACAGATGGATCCTAAAAATCGTTGGCGATGGACCGGAACTAGCAAGACTGAAAGATCTGTCGCGAGAACTGGACTCGGAAGGTCAGGTTCAGTTTTTGGGATCCCTAAACCACAACCAGGTCTTGCAACTATTACGCGAGTCTAGAGCGCTTGTGTTGGCGTGCAAGGAATCTCCGGATGGCGACGCAGACGGACTTCCAGTCGCTATTCTCGAGGCTGCGGCTCTCAAGACACCCATAATCGCCGGTCTCGTCACGGGGATATCGGAGTTCGTCGATACGTCTACTGGAGCTGGCTATGGACGCATTAGTCCATCACAAGTCGCGGACTCACTTCTTAGCCTTGAGTTGTGTGACCCCATCTGGACCTCTAGGGTCGAGGCGGCTTATCATCGGGTAGGCACGGAGTTCAGTCTGCGCGGACAAGCGGAATCTCTCATCGCCTTGATAGCTGCAAACTGATGAAGTGCAAGAGTTTCCACAAGACGCTGTTCACCGTGAGCGCCCAAGGCGGTGCTCAAATTCTGTCTGCTGCCGTGGGAATTATCGCCGTCCGTAGTATGCCCGTTCAAGAGTTCGTCCTATATACGCTAATCGTTAGCTTGGCCGCATCCATATTTGTCGCTGCCAATAGTGGCTTCGTCGCCTCTCTTTTCGGAATCGGAGGGCGCCTCGACGGCAGAGATGCGGCGCGTTTCATACGTAGCCTGATCTCGTGGCAACGCAAGAACTGCGTCATCGCTGCAATTCTCTCAGCTCCCATCACGGCGGCGATCGCTTGGTCCACATTAGGCTCGCTATCGGCCGTGGCAATCTCGTTAGTGCTAACTCCCTTATTGGTCCTAGCCAACGCGAGCGCAAATTCGGCTTCGCAGGTGTGCATCATGAAGGCAGATAGAGCTGCGATCTACAGGGGACTCTATTTCACTTCTCTAACGAGAGTGGTTCTGGCCTCTTGCTTAGCAGTTGGCAAAGTAGGTTTCGCGGCCATCTTCGTCCTTGTGAACGTTACCGGCTTTATGGCTTCTAGGGCGACGCAAAACGGGGTTCTCCGTAAACTAGTTGGTAATTCCAACGATGTTTGGTCTGACAGCCAGCGACGAGAGGTATCACAGAAGCAGCGCAAACTATTGCCGTCATCACTGTATCTTGGGTTTCAGTCCCAGATTGGCGTGGTGACGCTAGGTTTAGCCGGCGCGGCTGGCGCTGTTGCCGATTTGGGAGCCCTGAATCGATTTGCAATCGCATACGCTGTGGTTATTAGTGCCGTGTCTGTGACAGTCATGCCGCTCATTGCGAGAGCAGAGCAGCACGAAGTGGGACGGCTCTTCGTGCTCGTAGCTTTAGCTGTCATCGCAATTGCAACATCGTTCCTTCTTGTCACACTGCTCTGGCCCGAGATCTTCCTGCTCATGCTTGGAAGTCAATACAGCCATCTCCGGGAGGTTCTTCCGACGTGGTCGGTAGCGTTCGGACTCATGACTCTTGCGGAATCCCTCGCGTCGTGTAATGCGGCGAGAGGTCACGTTCGATCTGCTTGGCTAGAGGTGCCGATAAGCTTGGGTGTAATTGTAAGCTCGACTCTTTGGCTAAACTACGATAACGTCATTGATCCTCTGCACCTCATGATTGCCCTGATGTCTGTTCGTCTAGCCGTCCAATTGCTTGTCTATGCCGCCGAGCTGAGGACGGCCAAGCACTAATCTCTTCGGATGGGCGCGCGCGTGCCTTCAAGTGCGCTCGCAGCTCGTGCTTGGAAGCCTAACGAGGTGGCTGCGTGCAAAACTCGTCCAGGCGTAGCCTTACTGATAGACACGAGTGCATGGTCCAGTGGACGATCGGTCGCTTCGATCTCATCGATAAGTGCTGTGAACTCGGCCGCATTAACGGCTACAAGGTGCGTCTGCAACTTACCGCCCTCCCGAACAAGATGATTCCCGCGCGACCAACCAAATCTAAAGGCCCAAGAGGGGACGGTGTCCCTCGAGAGAATGCGGCGTCGAAGATTCCAAGCTGGGGAACCGCGTTCTAACCAAGAGGCGGCACATTCATAGCCCAGCTGAATTGCCGCCGCTGTTTTCAGATCTGAATCAAGAATCTGTTCGATGAGGGGCCGTGCACGCCAAAATAGCCTCAAATCATCTTCGCCGACGAGCAACCACCCCTGCGCTTCTTGAAGGGAAGTCGCAAGCTCCCGCCACGTTGCAACAAGACACTTTTCGCCTGCAGACATGTAACGCGAAGGGGGTTGCGGCTCACGGTCCGGGGTAACAGCCGAAACGAGGACCACCGAGAAGCCGCGCCGCTTGAGATGACGAACGCTAGACCTGGCACGCTTAGAGTTCGGGTCAACTGTAATAAGGTAGATTGATAAGCTTGTCGTTGTCACAGATGCAGTCATCTAACTCTCATTCCTGCCAATTAACGCTGCCATTATATTGAGATACGCATTAGCTTCTCTCTCAGGCGTAAATTGCTCGAGGTGAAGGGCAATAGCGGCTGGGTCCGGTGGCGGAACCGACAATGCCGCTTCTAGAGAAGTGCAAAGTTGCTCTATGCTTCCATTCGAAAAGGGTATTCCAAAGTCGCCAACCGCCTCGGACAGTCCACCCTCGCTAGAAATAACGGGAACACAACCAGCTCGGAGTGCCTCCAGGCCGACAATTCCGAAAGGCTCATTCCATTTAGAGGGAATTGCCATGACAGAATGTTGAGCCATGATGGACATCAACCGATGAGGTTCGTGAATTGCGCCCAAGAAAGAAACGTTTTCAAGGCCCAGGTGTAATGTTTGACCTTTCAAGGCCTCTGCCTCAGGCCCATCGCCAATGATTGAAACAGGTATGCTGCGACCCTCAGGGAGGAGCGACAGGGCGCTTAAGAGGTCAGATACACCTTTGTCTGCCACCAGCCTGCCGACAAACACTATCGAGGGACTGCGCTCAGGTGAGGAAGGGACGTTGGGGAATTGACCCGCTCGAAAACTCGGATAGATAACTGGAATATCGTTTTGGCCGAGATGGTCTGCCACTGCATTGCTTATCGCAACAGTGTTGCATCGAGAAAGAGCGCGCAACTTAACGCTGTCCCGTAAACGTCTCCGGCCGCTGCTATCCCGCACCCAAGTTGCCACGGTGCACACTACGGGACGCTGACATACCATGGGTGCCCATAAAGTGCGGAGTGAAGGATTGTATTGATGTACTACGTCGTGCCCTAAGACGAGCCTGACCAATTCAAGCGGCGACGGGTGCCAAACCACCTCGAAAGGGAAATTGTGTTTCGGAGAAACGTTTGGCGTCGATGAAATGACTGTTACGTCGTGACCCTTTTCAACGTACTGCTCCGCGAGAGTTGCAGAGGCAACTTCGATGCCGCCCACTGCTGGCCAGAACGAATGTGTTAACAGAGCGATGCGAATAGCTCGACTCCCTTTGCGTAGCGGTGATCATCCTTCTATGATGTTCGCAGAAGAACACTACACGTCTGAGGCGGCTCTGTGAGAGTGTTAAGAGTGGTGACGCTCGCGAGTAGCTCGGGGGCTTACGGGGGCCCCTACGACACCGCGTGCCGGCAGGTAGTCCTCGGAAACGCAGTGGACGGCTGCCAGGCGCGTCTGGTTGCCGGTCGGTTGAGTCATGATGAAGTTGCGCTGCCTGAAGGTGTTCCCGGTGCCTTGACCCCCGTTAGTCCATTACTTCCGGGTCTAGGGGTGTCGGGACTGGTTTCTGTCAAGCTTGTTCGACTTTTGTGGCGGGAAACGCATGACAGCGCAACTATTGTCCATGTTTCGTTCGCTCGGGAACTTGTTCCCTTGGTCGCTGCCCTGATTGCCCTTATCCGGCGGCGCCCGTTGGTCTGCCAGCCTCACGGAATGTTGACCAGTCGAACGTCACCGGCCCACAGAGTTTTCGATCGCCTGGTCGTGCGCCCCTTGGTGCGCCGTAGTTCAATCGTTGTGTGCTTAACCTCATCGGAAAGAGCGCGGCTGATTGCTTGGCTGGGCCATGGAAGTCACAGCAACATGGTCGTTCTTGGTAATCCTGTATTACTAAGTGGCCGAATGTGGCCGCCACGACGGGATGGGGTGCACGAGATTGTTTGGATCGCGAGACTCGCTCCCCGCAAGAGAGTGAGAGTCTTCCTGGAAGCGGCAAGTCTTGATCGAGCTGCAGATGCCGACAGGAGGTACTTAGTCATCGGACCGGATGGGGGTGACTTGCCTCGGGTGCTCCTATGCGATGAAGTCGAATACCTTGGGGCCGTTGCCGCAGATGAAGTCGAGGGCTGTCTGAGTCGAGCCGATGTGTTTGTGCTGACGTCGCAAGATGAGCCGTGGGGTAATGTGTTGGCTTTAGCGTTGGCTATGGGAAAGGTCGCGATAGTTCCAGAATCGGCTGCATTGGCGTCCTCGTTGCGAGAAGCAGAGGCGGCCATCGTGATTCCCGACGATGACGCGAAAGCTCTTCAGGCTGCCATTGCGTCAGTTTCAGTAGACCGCGAAGCAGCCGCGAGTATGTCTCGAAGCGCAAAGTTGTATGCGGAAAGTAATTTCGCTAGCGAGGCCCAGAAGTTGAATTTGCAGCGCATCTGGCAGAAATCGCTCACAAGTCAGCAACGAAATGGTGGCTAAGTCTTCTGCGGCTTTTGCCATAGATGCTACTGGGCCTACCAGGACGGCCGGCGGTAGTAGGCGCTTCCTGAAAGTTTGGGCCTACGGATACGTAGTGATCTGGTTGACCGAAGGAGCTCTGCGAAAGTGGATAGTTCCTAGCGCGTCATCTGGTCTGTACTTTGCAAGAGACTTGGTGACCGTTGCAGGTGTTTTGTGCTTGCTTGGAGCGGCGCTAAATCGGCGAGAACGTCTCCTCATGGACGCTGTACTTGTGATAAGCGCCGCCTTCGCCCTCGTCGTCTTTTTGCAGTTTTTGAGTGGCGCGTCTCCGGTGGTTTCAGTTATTGCGCTGGCATCGTATCTAGGTCCGTTATTTGCTGTCGCGCTGTTTTGGATCTTCCTGCGCACTCCGTTTGGTCTCGAACCCCTCATTCGGCTGATTGTCTGGTCCCTACCTGTGCAGGCGGTCCTTTGCGTACTGCAGGCAACTACGCCGGTTTATAGTAGGTGGAACGCGGTCGGTGATTCGCAAGTTTCATTGATCACGAGCGACGGCGTTGCGCGAGCGTCTGGGACCTTCGTTGCGCCCATCGGTCTAACTGCTTATGTTGCTGTGTCGGGTGCTGCCCTCGTGATTCTCGCCTGGCAAAGGGAACCGGGCAGGTTCCGTACTGTGGTAGGGACGATCTCGTGGGTTATGGTCCTGGCAACCGGAGGGTCCCGTGGGGCGGTATTAACGGCAGCAGTGCTAATGGTATTTGTCGCCACCGGGGTCGTCTTGAATGGCAGCATCCGCTCGCTGGGGAAGTTCTTTGCGGCTGCGGTATGCGCAGGGGCCGCCTTCGTAGCGATCAAGCTGGCTTTCAGTTCGGTGCTTGACGCGTTTGGTGAGCGCTTTGAATCTGCCTCGCAGAGTGAGGACACCTTGGCGCGGATCATCCGCGCAATGTTCGGATATGTAGAGCAAGTTCGAAGCATGACTCTGTTGGGTGATGGGGCAGCCACCCACTCTTTGGCGGGGAAGGCAGCGGGTTCCCCCTACGCGTGGGTCGAGAATGAACTCGATCGGTTAGTGGTCGAATTAGGGTTGCTCGGGTTCCTAATAGTCGTGGCTAGGCAATTGATCTGTCTCACACTCTTGGTTCATATAGTCGCCCAAACCAGACTTCGCAAAGATGTCGGCGTGTGGGCGGCTTTCGCGGCTCTGTTGCCCATGATCTTTTATGGTGGAGTATTCGCCCCATCGACATTGTCCGGTTCCGCGGTCGTGAGTGCCGTCCTCTTGTTGCATCAAGTTTGTGCGGCGAAGAACCTCGAAAGGTAAAGCTAGTACGCTCCGCGAGACCCTGCGACAGCACCCAAAGTGCGGACGAGGATGGATAGGTCTTGAAGCATGGACCAATTGTCCACGTAATAGAGGTCTAGGCGTACAGCTTCGTCCCATGTCAGATCGGAGCGGCCGGATACTTGCCAAAGGCCGGTCATCCCGGGGCGAACGTGAAGGCGCCGCGCCGTATGGTCATCATAGCGAGAGACTTCAATGGGGAGGGGCGGGCGCGGGCCGACCAGGCTCATCTCGCCAGCTAACACGTTGAAAAGCTGCGGCAGTTCATCTATCGAGAAGCGACGCAGCCACTGACCCGGTTTAGTTACTCGCGGATCGTTGGTCATCTTAAAGAGTCCGCCGTCGTAACCGGTTTGCCGGTAAAGCGTGGCCAGCCGAGCCTCGGCATCAACGACCATTGTCCGAAACTTGCGGCAATCGAACTCGCGCCCGTCCTTGCCGATACGTGTCTGGTGGAAGAAGACGGGCCCTCGATCGTGTAGCCAGACTTGAATGGCGGTGAAAACCAGCAGTGGCGCGAAGGCGAGAATAAGGAGGAAAGATCCGACGACATCGAAGGTGCGCTTGCCCCAACGGGACGCGTCACTCCATGTGGGTGGGTCGATGTGAATGAGAGGCAGGCCGCCGACGGGCCGCACCTTGATGCGCTCACTCGAGATATCCGTGACGCTCGGGGCGACCACTACTTGCACGTTGTGCCGCTCGAGGTCCCAAACCGTGCGACGCAACTGGCTCGAGGCGCCGACGGCGCCTCCAGCGAAAAAGATCGCGTCGGCCTGCACCTCCTGAACCACGGTCGTCGCGTCGCCTGTGTTGCCGATGACGGGAACGCCGGTCGAGGTCTCCTCGCTGAGGTCGTACTCGGGGGTCAGCGCGCCGATGATCTGGTAGCCGAGCCACGTCTCGCGCCGCAGGACCGCCGCGATCTCGTCGATGTGCGATCGGCTCCCGGCGATGACCACGCGCTGACGCAATGCTCCGTGGCGACGAGCGGTCTGGATCACACGGCGGAGAACGAGACGGCCAGCGAGGAGGGCTGGGACACCGATCCCGAAGGCGAGGAGAAAGAAGCCGCGTGACAGCTCGTACTTGGCCAAGTAGCAGCCGACCCCAGACAGCCCCGCGGCGACCAGGCTGGAGTTGAGAACGCGCTTGTACTCATCGACACCAGCGCCGAAGACGTCAGTTCGGTAGCCGCCCGCCAGGCCGATGGTGGCCAGCCAGCCAAGGATCATGGCCGGACCGGCGAAGGTCAGGCTGCTCTCTACGCTCGCCGAGGCCGTGAAGATGTCGAGTTCTCGGCGTCCGACAATGGCGACGAAGCCGACGGCCAGCATGATCGCGAAGTCGATGAGGAGAGCAGTGGCGGGGAGGGCTTTGAGGTAGCGGCGTCGTGCGCCGGTGGTCCACCGGTTGGTGGTCTCCGACAGCTGTGTCATGCCTGGTCCCGTGTCTCTGCGCACGTGCGCGTGGTGTGCTGCGTCCCTCGCCGTTGAGGAGCCGGTGCGGCCGTCCATTGAGCTCTGGCCGCGGCGCGTCACTTTACTTCCGGCTCCGCTGGTGCGCGAAGTGATCGTGTTACGGCCGGATGAAATGTCTGCCAGCCCCTGCTCGCCGTCGAGTCTGCGCTGGTCGGGGCCCAAAAGCGAACGGCCGCCACCGGTCTGTACCGGTTGGCAGGGGTCGGGGTTCGAGCCTGAGCAGGCTCTGCGAGGCTGGGGGTGGCGGGAGCCACCCGCCTCGAGATCGGGTGACGAGGTAACAGCATGCGAGTCCTGACCGGCGCGACGCCGAACGACGACATCAGCGACGGCGAGTTGGCCGAGCTCTACGCGGTCCCGGCAGACCGTCCGTTCCTGCGGGTGAACATGGTGAGCACCGTCGACGGGTCGGCCACCGGCGAGGACGCGCGCACCCGCTCGATCAACAACGCGGCGGACAAGCGGGTCTTCCAGGTCCTGCGCTCGCTGGCCGACGTGGTCATCGTCGGCGCGGGCACGGCCAAGGCGGAGAACTACGCACCCATCGACGGGACCCCGATCGTCCTGGTTTCCCGCAAGGCCCAGGTGCCGCCGTCGCTGGCTAGCGCGCCGGCCGGGTCGGTCTACCTGGCGACCTGCTCGCGCTCCGACGGTCTCGCCTCCGCCAAGGAGGTGCTGGGTGAGCAGCACGTCCTCGAGCTCGGCTCGCACCGGGTCGACCTGCCGCTGCTGAAGCAGACGCTGGCCGAGCGCGGCTGGAACTCCCAGCTGAGCGAGGGCGGCCCACACCTGCTGCGCGACCTGGTCTTCCAGGGCTGCGTCGACGAGCTGACCGCGACGACCGTGCCACAGCTGGTGGCGGGCGCCTACCCGCGCATCACGGAGGGCGCTCCGATCGACGTCCCGCTGGAGCTGGCGCTGCTGCTCGAGGATCGCGGCACCCTCTTCGGTCGCTGGACGCTCGGGGGCTGACGTGCGACGGGTCGCGGTCGCCGCCTTGGTCCTGGGGGCTCTCGCCCCCCTGCCCGCGCACGCGAGTGTTCTTGGGCAGGAGCGCCCTTCGACCGGGACGGACGCGGCGAACGAGGGTCGCGACAGCGCACGGTTGGACGTCCGTGTGGTGCGGAGGTCGGCTGCCGCCGGCCGAGTGTCGCTGCCGTCACCCTCGGGTGACGAGGTGGCTTTCGACGTCCAGCCCCTCCCGGTCATGGAGCCGCGGCTGGCGGCCCGCCACCCGGAGCTGCGCGCGTTCGTGGGGCGGGCCATCGACGATCCCGCCACGACCGTCGCGTTCTCCGTCACCCCGCTCGGGGTCACCGCGGGCATCCGGGGTGCGGACTCCTGGTCCATCGAACCTGCCGGCACCACTGGCGGTCCCCGGCACCTGGTGGGGGAGGACGACGCGCCCGTCGACGTCACCGGGCTCAGCGAGCCCATCGCACCGCCGCAAGCGGTTGCGCGAGAGGCCGCCGGTGACGCTCCCGCGCCGAGCGGGCAGGTGATGCGCAGGACCTACCGGCTCGCGCTGCTCAACGACCCGACGTACGCGGCGTACTTCGGCTCCCAGAACGTCCTCGCCGCCAAGGTCGCCCTGGTGACCCGGCTCAACCAGGTCTACAACGACGACCTCGCCGCACGCTTCCTGCTCGTCGATGGCACCGAGCAGCTCAACCTGGACACCGCGGCCAAGGCCACCGGTGAGGACGGGCCCTGCGGCGCCAACCCGTGCTTCGAGCCCGGTCAGCGCAAGGGGCAGGGCATGCTCGACCGGTGCGGGGTGGACACGCTGGGGCGCACGCGCCTGGTGCTGGCCAACCTGATCGGCGCCTCGGCCTACGACGTCGGGCACCTGGTGCTCGGGGTCGACGGTGGTGGGGTTGCCTACCTCGGTGTCGCCGGACGGGACTACAGCGGTGGGGGCTGCACCGGCCTGACAGACCCCGTCGGTGACGGCTTCTACGTCGACTACGTGGCCCACGAGCTGGGACACCAGTTCGGCGCCAACCACACCTTCGACGGTGCGCAGGGCGCCTGCGGCGGCAACGGCAGCGCGGCCTCGGTGGAGCCCGGGTCGGGTTCGTCGATCATGGCCTACGCCGGGATCTGCGGCACCGACGACCTCCAGCCCCACACCGACCCGTACTTCTCCCAGCACACGATCCAGGAGTCCGGCGCCTACATCAGCGGACGCCGACGCGGCGTCGTGGAGGTCCAGCAGGTCTCCTTGCAAGGATTCGACACCGACGGCGACACCGTCACCCTCAGCCTGGGCGGCCGCACCACCACCCTGACCCGGGGGGACGGCTACACCCGAGCCGCCGTGCAGCGGTCCGTCACCGACCTCGTGGGCACCGACGTCCGCATTGCCGGGTGGGCCTACGACCCCTACCAGTTCGGCTTCTCCACCGACCCGGGCGTGGTCGGGCGACCCAGCGACGCCGGCTTCCAGGTCGTCTACGCCCCCTCGCTGCGCTCGCCGAAGGAGGGGGAGCGCGTGGACCGCCCCGAGCCGGTTGCCGTGGGCGGTCCCGGCGTCCAGGCCCGCGTGGTCGAGGTCGCGCGAGGTGGCGCCGCGCGCAACGGCGGTGAGGCCGAGGCGTCGGGCAACACCCGACCTGTCGTGACGGCCCCCGCTGCCGCGACCATCCCGGTCCGCACCCCGTTCAAGCTGGAGGGCGGCGCGACCGACCCCGACGGTGATCCGCTCGTGTACTCGTGGGAGCAGGACGACCCCGGCTACGGCACGGCGCTGCTGTCGAACAAGAAGGTCTTCGGGCCGCTGTTCCGCCAGTTCGGAGACAACGCTCGCGTCGGGCGCGACGCCTCGCTGGAAAGTCCCTCGCCCGGCCAGAACGGCGCCTCGACCCTGTCGGTCCGCTGGTTCCCCGACCTGGCTCAGGTGCTGGCCGGCCACACCAATGCCGACACGGGTTCCTGTCCCCGGGTGCGGGGCGACGTGGTGCGTGATCGCGTGCGGGACTGCTTCTCGGAGTTCCTGCCGACACGGGACTACCGAGGCGGCGCCGGGACTACGCGCCGGACGATGCACTTCCGCCTGACGGCGCGCGACTCGAACGCCGACGGTGGTGGGACGTCGTACGCCGACGTCGCGCTGAGGGTCGACCCGGACGCAGGACCGTTCCGGGTGCGCTCGCAGCGCACCGGACGTCCGGTCGAGGCCGGGTCACGGCTCGCGGTGCGATGGGCGGTCAACGGCACGCGACCGCTGGCTCGCCAGGTGCGCATCCTCCTCTCGACCGACGGTGGTTCGACCTGGTCGACCGTCCTGGCGGAGCGGACGCGCAACGACGGCAAGCAGGTGGTGTCGCTGCCGGCCGGTCTCGTCGCCGACGAGGCACGGGTCATGGTCGAAGCGAGTGGCAACTACTTCTACGACGTGAACGACGAGGCGTTCTCGATCCGCTGACGTGATCTGCGGGTCACGCGCTCGTTGGGTCCGCGTGACCTGCGTCGACTAGCGTCCCGCCCGTCACCACGCGAAGGGAACTCGATGAAGCGCGCACTCATCACCGGCATCACCGGCCAGGACGGCTCCTACCTGGCCGAGCTCCTCCTGGGCAAGGGCTACGAGGTGCACGGCCTGATCCGCCGGGCCTCGACCTTCAACACCTCGCGGATCGACCACCTGTACCAGGACCCGCACTCCGAGGACGCCCGGCTGTTCCTGCACTACGGAGACCTCTCCGACGGCGCGCGGCTGGTGACGCTGATGAACCAGATCCAGCCGACCGAGGTCTACAACCTGGCCGCCCAGTCGCACGTGCGCGTCAGCTTCGACGAGCCGGAGCACACCGGGGACACCACCGGCATCGGCGCCATGCGACTGCTCGAGGCGGTGCGGCTCGCGGGGATCGAGTGCCGCTACTACCAGGCCTCGAGCTCCGAGATGTTCGGGGCAACGCCGCCTCCGCAGAACGAGGAGACGCCGTTCTACCCCCGGTCGCCGTACGGTGCTGCGAAGGTCTACGCCTACTGGGTGACCAAGAACTACCGCGAGGGCTACGGCACCTTCGCCGTCAACGGGATCCTGTTCAACCACGAGTCGCCCCGGCGTGGCGAGACCTTCGTGACCCGCAAGATCACGCGGGCCGTCGCCCGCATCAAGGCCGGGCTCGAGGACCACGTCTACCTCGGCAACCTCGACGCGGTCCGCGACTGGGGCTACGCGCCGGAGTACGTCGAGGGCATGTGGCGGATGCTGCAGGCCGACGAGCCCGACGACTTCGTCCTGGCGACCGGTGGCAACTTCACCGTCCGCGACTTCGTCGTCACCGCCTTCGAGCACGCCGGGCTGGACTGGGAGAAGCACGTCCGCTTCGACGAGCGCTACCTGCGTCCCACGGAGGTCGACGCCCTCATCGGCGACGCGTCCAAGGCCGAGGCCAAGCTGGGGTGGAAGGCCAGCGTCCAGACCGACGAGCTCGCGCGCATCATGGTGGACGCCGACATCGCCGCGCTGGAGCACGAGGGCCGTCCCTGGTTCGACCAGGTCGGGCTCGAGGGCTGGCCGCAGCTCGGGCGCAGCGGTGCCTGAGTTCACCTCCCGCCCCCTCGACGCCGACGCGACGACGTACGTCGCGGGGCACCGTGGCCTCGTCGGGTCGGCCATCTGGCGGGCCATGGAGGGGCGCGGGTTCAGCGGGCTGGTCGGCCGCAGCTCAGGCGAGCTGGACCTGCGAGACCGGGACGCCGTCTTCGACTTCTTCGCCGAGACCCAGCCGCGCTACGTCGTGCTGGCCGCGGCCAAGGTGGGTGGCATCCTCGCGAACAGCACGTACCCGGTGGACTTCCTCTCCGACAACCTGCGGATCCAGACCAACGTCATGGACGCGGCGCTGGAGGTGCGGACCGAGCGACTGCTCTTCCTCGGCTCCTCGTGCATCTACCCCAAGCTCGCCCCGCAGCCGATCACCGAGGACTCGCTGCTGACCGGCCACCTCGAGCCGACCAACGACGCCTACGCGATCGCGAAGATCGCCGGCATCCTCGGGGTGCAGGCGGTGCGGCGGCAGTACGGCCTGCCGTGGATCTCCGCGATGCCGACCAACCTCTACGGCCCTGGCGACAACTTCTCGCCCACCGGCTCCCACGTGCTGCCGGCGCTGATCCGGCGCTACGACGAGGCGGTCGCCTCCGGTGCGGACTCGGTGACCAACTGGGGGACCGGGACGCCGCGCCGGGAGTTCCTGCACGTCGACGACATGGCCGACGCCTGCCTGCACCTGCTCGAGCACTTCGACGGGCCGCAGCAGGTCAACGTCGGCACCGGGCGCGACACCACGATCAAGGAGATCGCCGAGACGATCGCCTCGGTCGTCGGGTTCTCCGGCGAGACGCGCTGGGACACCTCCAAGCCGGACGGCACGCCGCAGAAGCTGCTGGACGTCTCGAAGCTGCGCGACGCCGGCTGGGAGGCGCGGATCGGGTTGCGGGAGGGCCTGGAGTCCACGGTGGCGTGGTACCGCGAGCACGTGGCCGAGCTGCGCGAGGTCGGTTGAGCTCCTTCGTCGATGATGTTCCCGGACGTTCACACCGGGGAGTCATCGTTCTTTACCTGGTGGCTTGATGCTGGCCTGGTGACGACCACCCAGCAGTGCCCGCGGTGCGGGCACGACGTGCGGCACCCGGTGCCTGTCGCGGACCGGGTCAAGAAGGCGGTGCCGGGGATGAAGCCGGCGCGGCAGCAGTGCGCGGCGCCCGGGGTCGAGGGGTGGCCGTGCCATTGCCGGTCGCGGTGGCACGTGCGGTAGGGGTCTCGACGACGCTCCCTGGCGCTCGCTTGCTCGACCAACGACTACGGGGCGAGGCCGGCTTCGCGGAGGGCGGCGACCAGCTCGGTGGCGATGAGCTCGTGGCCGGCGTCATCGGGGGAGGGGTCGGACCAGCCGTCGAGCTGGGGCCGCAGCACCAGGACGTCGGGGTCCTCGCGCCAGGCGCGGGCCACGGTGCGCTCACGGGTCTCCAGCTGGCCGGTGATGCCGTCGGGGGCGAAGGCGGTGACCACGACGACCGGCACGTCGCCGTACTGGCTCTCGATCGTCGTGCGGAGCTCCTCGACCGCGGACTTGGCGGCGTCGTTGGGGGCGTCGGCGCCGTAGGCACCCTGGACGATGACGAGGTCGGGGGCGAGGTCCGGCGGGGACTGGACGAGCAGGTCCAGCAGGGTCGGGGGCGTGGAGACGTAGCCGGCGCCGGTCATGGTCGCCAGCCGTACGTCCCAGCCGAGGTCGCGCGCCAGGAGACTGGAGTAGGCGGTGCCGGCGTTCGAGGCGCCGCGGCCATCGGCATACCCGTCGCCGACGAGGAGGACGACCGGCTGGGGTCGGTTCTCGGTGGGCTCGAGCACCTGGAAGGTCGGATCTTCGTAGGCGGGCTCCTCCGGTTCCTCGACGACCTCGTCGGGGGAATCCGGAGCAGCAGGCAGGTCGTCGTCCGCCTCGTCTGCCGCGTCGGCGGTGTCCGAGCCCGCGGGATCGATGGCTGTGTCGGTGGCGGCGGCAATGTCGGACTGCCACCGCGCGTACCCGACGGCGGTGCCGCCGATCACGACGATGGCCAGCAGGACGACGAGGAAGCCGGCGAGGGAGAAGCCGGCCGAGGCTGAGGAACCGGGAGCACGGCGCACGGGCGGGAGCGTATCGGTGCCGGCGGTCGTCGGGGCTGGGGTTGCGGGTGGTGGGCTGGTTGCCGGGCCTCGGCGACGGCCCGCTGGCGCTCGCCTGCACGACCAGGGGTGCACGCGGGCGTCTCGCACCGCCACCAGCGCGAGCTCTTTGGGGTGAGTCCGTCCGGGGGGATGAGTGGACAGGTGCAGCCTGACTGGAAGAGTGTGCGGCTTGTGAGGGTCCACGACTGGCTGCCCATCAGCGCTGCCGCCCTGGTGACCGGGGCGATGGCGCTGCTGCTCGCGAGCGTGCTGACCCAGAACGGCGACGACGCCGCCGCGACGCTGATGATCGTCGAGGAGGCCAGCGGGCGCTGGCTGGGCGGGGCGCTGATGTTCTTCATCGCCTCGGTCGGCCTGGTGCTGGGGCTCCCCTCGATCATCGTGCTCGTGCGCGGGCCGGGGCGGCGCACGACGATGGCGGCGTGCGCGGTGCTGGCGATCGGGTACATCGGGACGGCGGCGTACGCCGCGATGCTGGTCTTCCTCCGCTCGCTGGTGGTCACCGACTCCGTGGACGCCGAGGCGCTCGCCGAGGTCTCCGACGAGGCCGGGCTGCTGACCTTCGTCGCGATCTGGATCGGGGCGTTCTACATCGGTGAGCTGCTGCTGGCGGTGGCGCTGCTGCGCGCAGGCACCGAGGTCATCGGGTTGTGGGTGCCGGCGCTGCTCCTCGCCCACGTCGTCGTCTCCCTCGGGGCCCGCGCCGCGCCCGACTGGGTCTCGCAGGCCTCGGTGCTGCTGGCGGCGCTGCCGCTGTGCGCCATCGGGATCCGGGTCACGCAGCCGACGTAGGCGTGCGCCCGTTCAGCCGCGGAACGGGATGCCGGAGATCCCGCGCTTCGTGACGACCCGGTTGCCGTCGGCGGGCCTGCCGCGGCGCTCGAGGGCGTAGGCGCCGACCACCCGCGAGGGCCGGTCGTAGGTGACCCGCACCGGGCCGTTGCCGCCCTCGGTCGACCACAGCTTGCCGCCGCCGAAGCGGGGGCGGCCGTCGAGGTAGCGGGTCTCCAGGAGCAGCCGGTCGGGGGTCGCCTGCCCGACGACGTACGACGACTCCCCGCGGTAGAACAGCCCGCCGTGCGCGACCTGCACCAGCCCGCGGCGACGCGTGACGGTGTGGTCGTGCACCTCGCCGGTGAGGTAGACGTCGACGTCGTGGCGGCGCATGAGGCCGAGCAGGTCGCTGCCGCCGTAGGTCAGCGCCGAGGAGAACCGCGTGCGCACCGGACCCATCACCGGCGTGTGGCCCTGCACGACCACCCACGGGACGCGCTGCTTCTTCGCGCGTCGCAGGGTCGTGGACAGCCAGCGGCGCTGGTCCTCGTCGAGGAGCACGGTGACCCCGCCGCCGGGGCGCGGGCGGAAGACGTCAACGGAGACGAGCAGCAGGTCCGGGCTGAGCCGGGTCGCGTACGCCGTGTGCCGCGCCTGCCCGCGCGGCGGGTGCGAGACCGCACCGACCCGGCGCAGGTCGCCGCCGTGGGTCCGCTCGGCCGCGCGGACGTCGGGGTAGAGCCAACGGGAGGCGACGCCCTTCCACAGCCACAGGTGCTTGCTCTTGAACCGCAGCCAGGCGTCCTGGTCGGGGTTGCCGGTCGGGCGCCACGGGTCGTCGCCGATCTCGTGGTCACCGATCGCGGGGTAGACCGGGAGCCCTCGCTCTGCGAACCGTGCGTGCCACTGCTTGAGGTAGACCTTCGCGGCCTCGCGGACGGCTCGGCGTCGCTGGTCGACCGTGCGGGTGGGGCCGAAGACACCGGCGCCGGTCACGTCCTGGCCCCAGGCGCCCTCGACCATGTCGCCGGCCACGAGCAGCGACTGCGGGTCGTGGCGGAGCATCTGGCCGATGACGTGGTCGAGGGAGGCCTCGTAGCTGGCGTTGGTGCTGGTGGGCATGCCCCGGCGCCAGAACGGGCTGCTCCGCACGTCGCCGACGTCCTGGTTGAGGAAGTCGGGGTGGGAGACGAAGCGATAGGCGCCGTCGACCCTCGGCAGGCCGCGGACGGTCGGGCGGTCACCGGGGTCGGCCGCGGCGCGCTGGCCGGTCTCGGCGGCCAGGACCATCTCCGTCGTCGAGCTCTGGTGGCCGGGCGCCAGGGTCAGCAGCAGGGCGGCCGCCGCGGCCGTGGCGGTGGTCCGGACGGCAGCGCGCAGCCGCCGGCTCCCCATGACCCGAGCGTGCACGCACCGAGTGAAACACGGCCGGGCGCATCGACCACAACGCGCGGCGTCGGTGCCTGCGGCAGGCCGTCGGCGACCGACGTACGGCAGGTCCTCGGGGCCGGGCGGGGCCCGCAGCGAGGACGGCTCAGTGCTCAGCGGCTGGGTACCGGGCGCCTACTTGCCCGCTCGAGGAGGGACCACGCATGGATGCCAAGGACACGATCAAGCAGACCGCGAAGGCGGTCGGGGACAAGGTCGAGGACGCCGCCGGCGCCGTCGCCGAGAAGGCCGCCAGCCTCCTGGAGCCGCCGATCCCGGGCTCGCCCGGCAGCGGCACGCCCACCGTCGAGGAGCCGACCGAGCCGCGGGAGCCGCTGCCGCCCAAGGACGACCAGGCCCAGCCGAGGCCGATGTCGCCGACGGGCGCGGAGAGCGCCGACCCGCCGACCGCCAGCGCGCAGCAGGGCGCCTACCTGACGACCGCCACCGGCGTACGGATCGGCGACAGCGACCACTCGCTGAAGGCGGGTGAGCGGGGTCCGACGCTGCTCTCGGACCATCACCTGCGCGAGAAGATCATGCACTTCGACCACGAGCGGATCCCCGAGCGCGTGGTGCACGCCCGCGGGGCCGGGGCGCACGGCACGTTCGTGGCCAACGGTGCCGCGAGCTCGGTGAGCCGCGCCGCGGTCTTCGCGCAGGGCGAGGAGACGCCGGTCTTCGTGCGCTTCTCCACGGTGCTCGGCTCGCGCGGCTCGGCGGACACGGTGCGCGACACCCGCGGCTTCGCGACGAAGTTCTACACCCGCGAGGGCAACTGGGATCTGGTCGGCAACAACATCCCGGTCTTCTTCATCCAGGACGGCATCAAGTTCCCCGACGTCGTCCACGCCGGCAAGCCGCACCCCGACCGCGAGATCCCGCAGGCGCAGAGCGCGCACGACACCTTCTGGGACTTCGTCTCCCTGCACACCGAGGCCCAGCACCACACGATGTGGAACATGTCCGACCGGGGCATCCCGCGCTCCTTCCGGATGATGGAGGGCTTCGGGGTCCACACCTTCCGGCTCGTCGACGCCGAGGGGGGTACGACGCTGTGCAAGTTCCACTGGAAGCCCCGCCTCGGAGTGCACTCGCTGACCTGGGAGGAGGCGCAGCTCGCCGGCGGCTTCGACCCCGACTTCCACCGGCGCGACCTCTACGACGCGATCGAGTCCGGCGCCCACCCGCAGTGGGACCTCGGGCTGCAGCTCTTCCCCGACACCCCCGACCAGACCTTCGAGGGCATCGACCTGCTGGACCCCACCAAGATCGTCCCCGAGGAGCTGGCCCCGGTGCAGGTGGTCGGCACCATGACCCTGCACGGCAACCCGACCAACTTCTTCGCCGAGACCGAGCAGGTCGCCTTCCACACCGGTCACCTCGTGCCGGGCATCGACATCACCGACGACCCGCTGCTCGCGGCGCGCAACTTCTCCTACCTCGACACCCAGCTCACCCGGCTCGCCGGGCCGAACTTCAACCAGATCCCGATCAACCGCCCGCACGTGGCGGTCAACGACAACCACCGCGACGGCTACCACCAGCACGCGGTCCACGGCGGGGTCGCGCCGTACAAGCCGAACTCGCTCGACGGCGGCTGCCCGTTCTTCGCCGGGGCCGAGGACGGCGCCTTCGTCGACGTGCCGGTGCAGGTGCCGGCCGCGCGGAAGGTGCGGGCCAACCCGGCGTCGTACGACGACCACTACAGCCAGACCCGGATGTTCTACCGCTCCATGACCCCGGTCGAGCAGGAGCACATCATCCACGCCTACACCTTCGAGCTCGGCAAGTGCTACGAGCAGGCGGTCAAGGAGCGCCAGCTGCAGTGCCTGGCGGAGATCGACGCCGACCTGTGCCAGCAGGTCGCCACGGGGTTGGGGCTTTCCGCGCCCTCGTCGTCGCTCGCCGTCCCCGACGTGGCGCCCAGCCCGGCGCTGTCGCAGCTGGGCGGCGAGTGGCCGCCGGACGGGCGGATGGTGGGGATCGTGGTCGACCCCTCCGGTGAGCTGGACGGCGTCGAGGAGGTACGCCGCACGCTGCTCGCCGCCGGGGCGGTGCCGCTGGTCGTCGCGCCGCACGGAGGGGAGGTCGGCTCGGTCGGGGTGCAGCGCACCTTTGCCACGGTGCGCTCGATCGAGCTCGACGCGGTGCTCGTGGCCGGCGCCGTCCCGCCCGCGCCCGACGCGCTGCCGGCGCGGGACGCCCGGGCCGGCGAGGCCGTCGCCGCCCTCGACCCGCGGGTGGCGCTGCTGCTGGAGGAGTGCTTCCGGCACGCGAAGGTGATCGGGGCCTGGGGTGAGGGGTCGTCGGTCCTGGCCTCGCTCGGGATGTCGGAGGCTGCCGGTGTGGTCGTTGGCGAGTCGGCCGCCGGGGTCCTCGGTGAGGTCAGTGGGCTCATGGCCTCCCACCGGGTCTGGGAGAGGTTCCCGGCTGGGGTGTGAGGTTCCGCGGGCCGAGGGCGGGTCGGGGCTGGATGCCTCGGCTCGTGCCTGGCTCGGTGCCCTGCGAACGGCTCTCCCGGCCCGCAGGCGGGTGCCGCGCGCGGACTGTGACCGCACCGCCGTAGGGTGGCGCGGTGTCTGCCCACCGCCTCGTCCTGCTCGTCGCCGGGGCGTGCCTCACCCTGCTGACCCTGATGCTGCTCGTCGTGCCGTCGGCAGCGATGGGGCGGGTGCTGGTGGACTTCCGGGGGCACGGGCTGCACCAGGGGGACGTGCCGGTGCTGGGCGTCTGGGCGATCGGGGTCGGGGCGCTGGCGTGGGGGTGGCGGCGGGGCTGAGGCGACTCGCTTGCAACGTGTTGCAACCGAGTCAGCTGGGTCGACGGACTCCGGCTTGTGGAGAAAGGGGCCTCAGGTCACGGTCGGGTAACGCCTGTCCGGTCGCCTGTGGAGGACCCCTTGTCGGTGCCGGAGTCACGACCCTCGGGGCCTGAACATCATCAGTGTCGGTGCCCGCTGGTTGTCTGGACCACATGGAAGCTCTCGGGCAGCACGTCGTGGACCGCGGTGTCGCGGTCGCGGGTGCTGCCCTGGCCGAGCTCGGCGAGGCATCGTTGCTGGGGCTCGACCAGGCCACCGTGGCTGACTCGCTGGTGGCCCTGTCGGCGCTCGAGGCGCAGGTCGCCGAGCTCAAGCACCGGGTCGTCGCGCATGCTGCCGAGGTGCGGGTCGAGGAGCCGACCGGTGCGACCACGACCGCCACCTGGCTCGCGCACGCGACGCGGACGACGCGGCGTGCCGCCCGGCGTGCGGTGCACCTGGCCGAGGCACTGGGTCGGTTCGCGGTGCTGCGCGGGGCGATGGCTGCGGGCTGGGTCAACCTCGAGCAGGCCACGGTGGTCGTGCGGGCGCTGGAGGACCTGCCCTCGGACCTGCCGACCTGGGTGGTCGCCGAGGCGGAGCGGACGCTGGTCGAGCTGGCGGCCGCCCACGACGCGGACGACCTGCGGGTGCTGGGGGACCGGGTGCTCGCGCTCGTCGCGCCCGAGGTCGGCGAGGCGCACGAGGCCGCACAGCTGGCGGCGGCCGAGAAGGATGCCGAGCGCGCGACGAAGCTGACGCTGACCCCGGACGGGTCCGGGCGGGTGCACGGGCGGTTCGTCGTCCCCGAGCTGCACGCCGCGATGCTGCGCAAGATGCTGATGGCGCTCGTCGTGCACGACCGGCCGGCGCCTGCTGCGGACGAGCCGGAGGCCGATTGCCCCGACGGCGCCGTGTTGCGTGGCGAGCCGCAGCGGCGTACGACGGCGGACGAGCTGGGCCGGGCGTTCTGCGAGCTGCTGGAGCGGCTCGACGGGCGCGAGGCGCCGAAGGTCGGCGGCACCGGCGCGACGGTCGTGGTGACGATGACGCTGGAGACGTTGCAGGGCGGGCTGGCCTCGGCGGTGCTCGACACCGGCGACCGGGTCGCAGCCCACACCGCTCGTCGGCTCGCGTGCGAGGCCGGGATCGTGCCCGTCGTGCTCGGCGGCAAGGGCCAGGTGCTCGACCAGGGGCGGAAACAGCGCTTCTTCACCACAGCGCAGGTCATCGCGCTGGGCGCGCGGGACGGCGGGTGCACCGCCGAGGGTTGCCGTACGGCGGCCTGGTTCTGCCACGCCCATCACGACGACCCGTGGTCGACCGGCGGCCGCACCGACCTCGCCCGCGGACGGTTGCTGTGTCCCAGCCACCACCGGCGGGTGCACGACCCGGCGTACGAGCATCGGGTCACGGGGGACAACCGCGTCGTCTTCACCCGGCGGACGTGAGGCGCGCGCTCCGTGGCGCGACTCACCGGGACCCTCTGGTTCGATCCGGCCCTCATGGGGCAGAGTCCCGCCCATGACCGTTGCGGGAGTCGAGTCGGCCTCTGTCCTCGCGCCCGTCGTCGCGTGCGACGACGTGTGGTGCCGGGTGTGCCAGGCGGGGAACTTCACCGAGGACTGAGCGCTCGCCGGTCGGCGCGCCTACCAGAGAACGGGCGCCGGTTTCGCCGACGACGGATCGTGATGAAGCGGCGGCGCCAACGGCAGCTGCCGCCTGAACCGGGTTGGATCGTCGGACCGCGGTGCCGCGGGTATCCGAACAAGTCCGAACAGCCGAAGTCGGCCCAGCCGCGTTCGCGGCGGAGCGGGACGTACACGTACCTGTGGAACGATCCCGAAGCTTCCGAGCACTACGGGCGCAGACTGACACTGCGTGTCTCCGTCCGCTTCCCCGACGGGAGTCAGTTCCCGCTGGCCACCTCGACCTACGACACGAGCTTGTTCGGCTGGCGGTGCTGAACGCCAGGTCTACACGGTGTGAGCGTCCTGAGGGCGGTGCAGGTGCGGGCTAGAGCCCATGACCTGCCACAGCTCTGCGGCAGCGGAGTGGCACCGCGCCGCGTCCTCGTGGTGGCCGACGGTGTGGTGGCTGGCGGCCGCCACCTCGAGGATGCAGGCTTCCGCGACGGGGTTGCTCAGCTCGAGCGCGAGCTTCGTCGCGGACTCCAGCTCGACGAGCGACCGGTCCGCCATCCCGGCCTCGAGCAGCGCCTCGCCGAGCAGCGTCCTGGCGTAGAGCTCGAGCTGCCGGTCGCCCGATTCCTGGGCGTCGCGGACGGAGGCACGCAGGCTCTCGGCGGCGGTCCCCGCATGACCAGTGTGTGTGCGGGCCCCGGCGAGCACGACCGCGCCGTAGGCTCGCGCGGTCCCTGAGGTCGAGCCCGGAGGGTCCTGCCCGTCGGCCAGCGCCATGCCGCGGGTCGCCTCCTGCTCCGCGTCTTCCCAACGCCGACGCAGCAGCAGGTCCTCGGTGCGGTAGAAGGCGTCGAAGACGGCGGGGTCGCCCGCCGCGACGTCGATCGGCGGGATGGAGGACTCGAGGCGGCGCGCCTCGGTGTGCCGGCCGAGCATGGTGAAGCAGTTGATCGCCGTCCACCAGCGGTGCACCCGCTCGGGGTGGCCTGGCGGCAGCCCGTCGAGCACCTCCAGAGCCTGCTCGGCGGCGATGGCCAGCTCCCCGGCGTACCGGTTGCTCAGGCTCTGCGCCCCGAGCACCGCCTGCCGCTTCTCCGGGTCGTCGAGCTCGCGGAAAGCCCGCTCGGCGAAGGCCAGGTCGCCCAACGCCTCCCGGGGAGCCGACGTCCAGGTCACGGCGGTGCCGCGCGCCAGGCTGATCTCGGCGAGGAGCCGGCGGTCACCGTGCCGGACAGCGGCCTGCCGGGACAGGTCCAGCAGCCACGCCGCGTCGCCGAGCCGCCAGGTCGCGTGCAACCAGGGGACGAGCTCCGAGGCCGCTCGCCACACCACGTGCGGGCGTTGCTCCACACACGCGGCGACCAGCTCCAGCATCGAGGGCAGGTTGTCGACCAACCAGGTCTCCGCGGAGCTCCGATCGCTTGGCGTCGCCTCGGTGAGGGACACCGTCCCTGCCGCGCTGCCGCCGAAGGACTCACGCTCAAGGCCGAGCACCCCGACGCATGCGGCGAGGTGTCCGAGCATGTGGTCACAGAGCCGGTCGATGGCTGCGAGGCGGGCCGACGGCGCGTCCTCGGTCTCGGCGAGCGCCAGAGCGAAGGTGCGCACCACGTCGTGGAGCGATAACCGACCTGCCTCCACGTCGACCAGGTGGGCCCGGTCGAGCTCCTCGGTGGCCTCGACGGCGCGGGCGGTGGCCTGGTCTGCGACGCGCGCCGCGGCGGTCACGTCCAGGGTCGAGCATGGTTGTGACGCGAAGGCGCGCAGCAGGTGCCGGGCAGCACCCGAGCAGCCGTCGTACGCCGCAGCGACCGCGCTGGAGAGCGGCTCCTCCAGACGCAGCACCGAGCGGAGCCGGCGCTGCTGCTCGGCAAGGTCGCCGATCGTCCAGTCACCGTGGCTGCGGATCCGGGCCGCCAGCAGCTGCGCCGCGAGCGGTAGCCCACCCGTCATCTCGACCAGCTCCCGAGCAGCGGGTTCGTCCTGGCCCAGGCGGTCGTGACCGACCAGGTGGGCCAGGAGGTCCTCGGTGGCGCTGGTGCCCAACGGGGACAACGGGACCGACACCAGAGCCGGGTGCTCGATCCGGGTGCGCGTCGTCACCACGACGAGTGCCCGGCCTGGCGTGGTGGGTAGCAGGGGCGCGACCTGCTCGACGTCGTGCGCGTCGTCGAGCACCACGCACACCGGCCGTGACGCCAGCAGCCGGTGGAGCGAGGCGATCGGCCGGTGCTCCACCCCGCCGTGGGCGTCGGACAGCGCCGCGAGCACGGCCCTGGCCGCGGCCGACGGTGAGCAGGGCGGCAGCTCTGCGTCGTGTCCCCGCATGTCGACCGTGAGGACCCCCTCCACGATCCCGCTTGTCAGCAGGTTCTCGGCGAGCCTCGAGGCGACGTGGGTCTTGCCGATGCCGCCGAGACCGGTGATCGCCACCGCCCGCGTACCGCTGGACAGGACGGTGAGCAGGTGCGCCACGTCCTCGTCCCTGCCGAAGGACGGTGTGGGACCGGCCGGGGGGCCGGGGCGTGCGCGCGCGACGTCGGCCGGAGTGGTGCGCTCCGTCGCGGATCCCCGGGCGGCGACGAGGTCGGTGACCTCCTCCTCGCTCGCTCCCAGGGCCAGTGCAGTGTCCCGCAGCAGGTCCGGGTCGACCCTCGATCGGCCGGGGCGGAACAGGTCGTAGACAGTGGTGCGACCCGGCCTCGTGTGGGACTGACCGCGCTGCTCCCGGAGGTGCCCCACACGCCGCGCGATCTCAGCGAAGGACGGTTCCCCTGCCCGCGCCCGCAGGGCCATCAGCTGGGCGACGACCTCGGCCGCGCCGGGTGGGGTCGAGTGCGGGAGCACGAGGGTGAGGATAGGTGTTGCGTGCGGTCGCCTACCGGCGCGGCACACAGATGCGCTGACCGGCTCAGACGGCGTGGAGGGTCCTGAGGGCGGCGCGGGTGCGGGCGACCTCGTGGACGCGGTAGATGCCGGTGCGGCCGAGGTGGGCGAGGGTGGCGAAGAAGTGCTCCGCGGAGCGGACTTCCTCGCCGAACACGTGCCGGGCGCTGGGGAGCGCGTGGCACAGCGGGAGCCCCAGCTCGCGGAGGCGGAAGGTCTCCAGCAGGACTTGGGCCTGGTAGGCCAGCCGCTGGTCCATCGTCGGGGCCCAGCGGAAGCCGAAGCCGATGCCCGGGTCGAGCGCGAGGGAGGGGACGCCGGCGGCGCGGGCGGCCTCCATCCGGGCGACGAACTGCGGGGTCATGTGCGCGATCGGGTCCGAGCCGGGGTCGGCGTCGGGGTCCAGGTCGCGCGGGTGGGTGCCGCCGACGTGGCAGAGGATCACGCTGGCGCCGTACTCCGCCGACAGGGCGAACATCTCCTCGTCGTGGGCCGAACCGGTCAGATTGAGCACCCGGGCGCCGGCCTCGAAGGAGGCCTTCACGACGCTGGGATGGTAGGCCTCGACCGAGGTGACGATCCCGTCCTCGGTGAGCGCGTTGATGACCGGCACGAGCTGCTCGATCTGCTGCTCGGCGGCGACGTCGTCGGCGTACTCCTGGATCGACTCCGCGCCCACGTCGATGAAGTGCGCGCCCTGCGCGACCTGCAGCCGGCCGAGCCTGATGGCGTTGTCGGTGCCGATGGCGACCGACTCGCGGTACCAGCTGTCCTTGGACAGGTTCAGCACGCCCATGATCGCCGGGTCGGTGTCGGTGTCGACCTCGCGGGAGGTGTCGCCGACCGTGAGGCGGAACGGCGCGACCGGGGCGTCGAGGAGGTCGCCGTGCTCGGTGACGAGGGCGGCCAGGCGGCGCAGGTCGATCACGACTCGGCTCCCTGGTCGTCGCCGTCGGATCCGGGTGCGGAAGTGACGTCTCGAGGGTTCGGAGCTGACGGTTCGGCGGTGCCGGTGCCGGTGCCGCGGGTGTAGCGCAGCATGAGGAACTCCTCGGCGGTCAGCACGTGCTGCAGCGTCATGGTGCTGGGGTCGCTCACCATCGGCGTGCTCGGGGTCTTGTCCGTGCCCACCAGCATCGGGGCGATCGTGATGTCGGCCTCGTCGAGCAGCCCGGACTCGGTGACCTGGTGCAGCAGGCCCGGTCCGCCCTCGCAGACGATCCGGCCCAGCCCGCGGCGGTGCAGCTGCTGCACGACCTGCTCGGCGTCGACCTTCTCGCCGGGGAGCTGCACGACCTCGCAGCGCTTGCGGACGTCCTCGACCCGCGCGGGGTCCGCCGAGGAGGTGGTGAAGACGATCGGGGTCACGTCGGAGTCGGTGAACCCGCCCGGGTCCAGCGGGAGGTCGAGGCTGCCGGAGACCACCGCCAACACCGGGGCCGGAGCCTGGCCGGCGTCGCGGCGTACGTCGGCGTCCTCGGGCCGTGCCTTGAGCGGGCCGTAGCCCTCGGCCTTCATCGTGCCGCCGCCCACCAGGACCACGTCGGCGAAGCGGCGCACGGCGCGCAGCACCGAGCGGTCCGCGCCGCCGGACACCGAGCCGCTCAGCCCGTCGTCGCCCGCGGCTGCGCCGTCGAGGGTGCAGACCATCATCGCGCGGACGTAGGGCTTGCCGGTGGTGTCGGGCCACGGATAGACCGCGGAGAGGGCGTCGTCGTCGACCGGGCCCGGCTGGGGGCCGTGGAGCATCAGCACGCTGCGAATCTACGGTCCGCCTTCATGCCCGGCGGGGTGATCTCGCCCCCCACTCGCTGCTCGAGCATCGAGCGTGGCATGAAGTGCTACGCAGCGCTACGCTCTGTGGATGCGCATCATCACTCAGCGGGAGCTTCGGAATGACAATGCCGCGGTGATGCGTGATGTCGAGGCGGGGGAGTCGTTCCTGGTGACCAAGCACGGCAAGCCCGTGGCGCGGGTCGTGCCCGCGGGGGCCGAGGAGCTGCCGGTGGCGAAGCCGGCTATCAGGACCGGCGGGTTCGGTCGCCTCGCCAGGGTGCGGATCGAGGGCACCACGACGCGTGAGGTGCTCGACGACCTGCGCGGCGACAGGTGAGCTCGTACATCGACTCCTCAGCGGCTCTGAAGCTCGTGGTCGAGGAACGCGAGTCGGAGGCTCTGGTCCGCTGGCTCGACGAGCATCCCGAGATCGTGGGCACCCTGCTCGTCGAGACCGAGGTGCGACGGGCGGCTCGTCGGATGGCTGTCCCACAGTCGGCCGTCACCGAGATGCTCGAGGGTGTGACGCTTCACGACGTCACGCCTGGCACCTTCCGTGAGGCGGGGGCACTGCCGGGCGACCACCTCCGCTCGTTGGATGCCCTGCACCTCGCAGCCGCCCTGCGTCTGGGCTGCCGGACGGTCGTGACGTACGACGCTCGCATGGCCGAGGCGGCTCGGGAGCTGGGGTTCGACGTGGTGGCGCCGGTCGCCTGAGTGGGGCGCCGGTGCGGTCTCGACGCCCCTCGCGCGGCGGCTGTGGTGGAGGGGTCTCGACGACGGCTCGCTGGCGCTCGCCTGCTCGACCGCCGGTGGAGCTCGAACCGCGCTGCCTGGGCTGGCCCGCTCATGTGTCGCAGGCGGGGACAGTCGAGGCCTGGTTGTCGGTAGCCTGGGTGCGTGAGCGTGCCCGCCTTCTACGCCGAGCTGCGCGAGCTGCGGCTCGAGCGGCTGCTCGACGCCTCGGTGGAGATCGTGGCCGAGTCCGGGTGGGACGCATTGAGCATGACCGAGGTGTCGAAGCGGTCCGGGGTGCCGCGGCAGAGCATCTACAAGGAGGTCGGCACGAAGGCCGACCTGGGCCGTGCCCTGGTCGACCGCGAGGTCGGCCGGTTCCTGGCCCGGGCGAGCGAGGAGCTGGCGGCGTACGCCGACCTCGAGCAGGGCATCGCGGCGGCGGTGCGCGGCGTGCTGGTGCTCGGCCGTGCCAACCCCGTCCTCCAGGCGATCCTGCGGCCCGGGCAGGACGCCGGGCTCCTGGCCCTGCTCACCGTGCACCCCGACGCCGTGCTGGGCCAGGTCACCCAGGCGGTGACGGCACTGCTCGGGGAGCGGGGGGACGAGGCGATGGTCGACACCCTCGTGCGGCTCACGGTCAGCCACGTCGTGCAGCCGACCGTCCCGGTCGAGGACGCCGTCGACCGGATCAGTCGGGCGGCGGCGGCGTTCGGCTGACGGGGCCGCGGGGTCTCGTGGCTCGCTCCGCTCGCACCTCGACCAGCGAGTGCTGCGTCAGAGGTCGAGGACCAGGCGCGGGGTCATCGAGCGGGAGACGCAGGTCATCATCGTCCTCCCGCAGGCCCGCTCCTCGCTGTTGAGCACCGAGTCGCGGTGGTCGGGGACGCCCTCGACGACGTCGGCCTCGCACGTGCCGCAGATGCCCTCCAGGCACGAGCCGAGCACGTCGACGCCGGCCTCCTCGAGGACGTCGAAGACCGTCCGGTCCTCGGTGACGGTCAGCGTCACGCCCGACTGCACGCACTCGACCTCGAAGGTCGCCAGGGCGTCCTCGGGGGCCTCGACGGCTGCGGCCTCGAACCGCTCGAGGTGCAGGGCGCCCTCGGGCCAGGTGGCGCAGCGTGACTCGACGGCGTCGAGCAGCGGGCCGGGGCCGCAGACGTAGACGTGGGTGTCCTCGCGCGGGGTGCCGAGCACGGCGTCGAGGTCGAGGAGGCCGTGCTCGTCCTGCGGCCAGATCGTCACGCGGTCGTCGCCCTCGAGCTCGTCGAGGTAGGCCATCGAGGCGCGGGAGCGCCCGCCGTACAGCAGCTGCCAGTCGGCGCCGCTGGCCTTCGCCGCCCGCACCATCGCCAGGATCGGGGTGATGCCGATGCCGCCGGCGATGAACTGGTAGCGCGGAGCCTCCTCCAGCGCGAAGTGGTTGCGCGGGCCGCGGACCTGCAGGGTCGTGCCCTCGGCGAGCGTCTCGTGCACGAAGGCCGAGCCGCCGCGGCCGTCGCGCTCGAGCAGGACGGCGACCTTCCACTCGGAGGGGGTCGCGGGGTCGCCGCAGAGGGAGTACTGGCGGGTCAGGCCGTCCTCCAGGAGCAGGTCGACGTGGGCGCCGGGCTGCCACGCGGGGAGGGGCGAGCCGTCGGGGGAGGCCAGCGTCAGCTCGACGACGCCCTCTGCCGGCGTACGCCGGTGGGCGAGGGTCACGGTGTGGAGCTCGGTGCCGGGGCGGGGTGTGCGGGGGGTGGGCTGGGCGGGTCGCTCGCCGGGTCTCGACGACGGCTCGCCGGCGCTCGCCTGCTCGGCCAGCGGTGTGGTCTCGGCGGCGGGGGAGTCCTCGGCGGCGCGGCGGTCGAGCCACATCCGCCGGTAGGGACCGGGCTCGGGGCGCTCGGCGCCCTTGGGGGTGACGCGGACCATCATCGAGCTGTAGCCGCGGACGAAGTTCGACTGCACCCGCTCGGGCTCGGCCATGACCTCGATGTCGTCGAAGCGGGCCAGCAGCTCCTCCCACAGGATCCGCAGCTGCAGCTCGGCGAGCCGGCTGCCCATGCAGCGGTGGGTGCCGATGCCGAAGGCGAGGTGGTGGCGGGCGTTGCGGCGGTCGATGACGAAGCGGTCGGGGTCCTCGAAGCGGCGCTCGTCGCGGTTGGCGGCGGCGTACCACATCACGACCTTGTCGCCCTTGCGGATGAACTGCCCGTTGAGCACGGTGTCCTTCGCGGCGACGCGGCGCATGTAGGCCAGCGGGGTCTGCCAGCGCAGGACCTCGTGGATCATCTTCGGCACCAGCGAGGGCTCGGCGCGCAGCCGGTCGAACTGGTCGGGGAACTGGTTGAGCGCCAGCACGCCGCCGGACATGGAGTTGCGGGTGGTGTCGTTGCCGCCGACGACCAGGAGGGTCAGGTCGCCGAGGAACTCCATCGGCCGGTCGATGATGTCCTTGCTGTCCTCGGAGAGCTGCATGAGGGTGATCAGGTCGTAGCCCGGCTCCTCACCGGCTGCCAGCCGGGCCGCCTTGTCGTGCCACAGCTGGCTGAAGGCACGCGCCACCTCGGCGGCCGAGCGGTAGATCTGGTCGACGTCCGGCTCGCCGCCGGTGGCCCCGGCGCTGCCGGCCATCATGTCGGTCCACTCCGCCAGCTTGCGGCGCTGGTCGTAGGGGAAGTCCAGCAGGGTCGCGAGCATCCGCGAGGTCAGCTCGATGCTGACGCGGTCGACCCAGTCGAAGGGTTCACCGACGGGCAGCGAGTCGAGGACCTCCCCCACCCGCTCACGGATGAGGGCCTCCATCTCCTCGAGGTTCTTCGGCGCCACGACGTCCTGGACCGCCGCTCGACGGTCGTCGTGGCGGGGCGGGTCCAGCGCGATGAACATCTCGAGGTCGAGGCCCTCCGGGGGCGCGCCGAGCACGATCTGCGGCTCGGCGGAGAAGGTCTCGAAGTCCTTGTCGACGGTGACGATGTCGTCGTACCTCGTCACCGACCAGAACGGGCCGAAGGGGCTGTCGGCACGGAAGTGAACCGGTGCCTCGTCGCGCAGCCGGCGGAAGTAGGACTCCCACTTGCCCTGGCGCCACAGGAAGGGGTTGCTCGTGTCGATCTCGGTCAGGTCGAGATCGTCGACGTCGGGCACCGGCGCCTCGGTGAAGCGCGGCTGGTCGTCACCGACCACCAGGCGCTTGCCGCGCTGGTAGAGGTGCAGCGCCTGGACCTGGCGCTGCATCGGCACCGACTTCTGCGCCTGCTGGACGGCCTGTTGGACGGCGGGCCGGACGGAGCCGACGACCGAATCGAGGATGCGCACGACGACCACCTACGCGGGGAGGGAGGGAGCGGGTACGACGAAAGTAGAACAGACGTCGCTGCTGACGACAATCCCTCTGTGTTTGTCGTCGGGGTGGTGCGCGTCACTTACTGCGTTCGGCCATGGTTTCGAGACAGGACTTCGTCCTTCCTCGACCGACGGCTGTGTGTCAGGCGAGGGCGGTGACCAGGTCCCGGACCTGCTGCACGCCCGGGTCGTAGCCGGGGAAGTAGGTGCACACGCGCTCGGCGATGTCGCCGAAGCGGCGCCGGAGCTCCGCGGCGCACTCCTCGGGAGTGCCGCGCACGGCGAGGGTCCCGAGCATCCGCTCGTCGACCTTGCCGATCATCGCCATGACGTCGCCGGTCTTGGACAGCGCGTTGAGCTCGGGCTGGAGGTCGCCCCAGCCCTCGGCGTCGAGGACGGGCCGGTACGCCGGGGTGGAGCCGTAGAACGCCAGCAGTCCGCGCACCCCGAGGTCGGCGCGCTCCCGCTCCTCGGGCGTGCGGCCCATCGCGAGGATCGCCTGGGGGTAGATCGCGAGCTCCCCGGCGGACTCGCGCTCGCGCAATCCCTCCTCGACCGCGGGCAGGGTGTTCTGCCGGATGTGTGCGTGGGAGTGGAACGGCATGACCAGCAGCCCGTCGGCGACCTGGGCAGCGGTGCGGGTCATTAGCGGCCCGAGCGCGCCCATCAGCACCGGCGGGACGCCGTGCGGGTTGGGGCCGGGGACGAACGTGGGCGGCATCAGCGTGTGCTTGGTGAACTCCCCGCGGAAGTCCAGCCGGGTGCCGTCCTGCCAGGCCGTGAGGATCGCCTTGGTCGCCAGCACCGCCTCGCGCATCCGCGCGGCCGGGCGCGACCAGGTGGCGCCGTACCTGTTCTCCACGTGCGGCTTGATCTGGCTGCCGAGGCCGAGGCGGAAGCGGCCCTTGGACAGCAGCTGAAGGTCGTACGCCGCGTGCGCCAGGTGCATCGGGCTGCGCGGCGTCGCGATCGCCACGTTGGTCATGAGGTCGACGTCCACGCCCGCCGTCGCCGCCGCGACCAGCGGGAAGAAGACGTCGTGCGGGCCCTCGAAGGTGAACAGCCCCTCGACCCCCGTCGTGGCGAGCTCGGCCGCGCGGGCGGCCGCGGCGTCGGGGCGGGCGTCGAGCTGGATGTCGAGGAGCACGGGCCGATCATGGCGGACCGCGCGTCCGAACCGCTGTGGAAAGCCGGGTGCCGCTCGCTGTCGTGCGGCGTACCGTGGAACGCATGAGCCACCGCGCGAGCGACGACGAGGTCCGCGACGAGGCGCGCCGGGAGCGCGACGAGGTCGTCGATGTCGATCGCGCCACGGCGATGGCGGCCCTGGACAAGATCCGGAAGCGCGACGCCGAGCTGCTCAAGCGCCTGGCTCGATGAGTCGGCGGCTGACCGCCGGCCTCGTCGCTGAGTACAACCGGGTGCTCTGTGCCGATACCGGCGAAAATCACGCGCTCCTCGATCCCGCGGGCCTGGACGCCGCTCTCGAGCGGCCCTGGTCGGGGTACGGCGACTTCGAGGCGTTCCCGACCATCTTCGACAAGGCGGCGGCTTTGCTGCATGCGATGGCTGCTCGTCAGGTCTTCGAGAACGGCAACAAGCGCACGGCCTGGGCCTCCGCCGTTGCCTTCTTGGACTTCAACGGCATCGACCTCGGCTACGTGCCGACGGTCCACGCCAACATGTTCGTCCGAGCCGTCGGCCTGGACCACAGCCTGGAGATCGCCGACGTCGCCGAGTGGTTCGAGGTGACCTACGAGCTGGGGCGGCCCGAGCCGAGCTGACCGGTCGCGTCCGAGTGTCGGAGGTGCGCAATACCCTCGTGCGCGACCGGGAGGTGTGCGTGGAGCTCGACGAGATCAGGATGCTGGCCGAGACCAGCCCCGCCTGGCGGTTGCTGCGAGCCCGCAACGCCCCGCTCGTCCTGGCGTTCCTCAGTGAGCAGTTCGTCGAACGCAACACCGGCTCCCGGTCCCAGGCCGCGCTGGCCGAGGCGCTTGACGACTTCCTGCACCTGGTCAACCAGCGCCTCCCCGAGGGGGAGGGGTACGCAGCCGCGCCGGTGACCTACCTCGACGACTGGTCCGCGGCCGACACCGGGTGGTTGCGCCGGTTCTACCCCGCCGGCAGCGACGAGGTGCACTACGACGCGACGCCGGCCCTGGAGAAGGCCTATGCCTGGGTGACCGGTCTGCGTGCCCGACCCAGCATCGGCACGGAGTCACGGCTGCACACGCTCGTGGATCTCCTCCGCCAGATGGTCCACGGGGCCGAGTCCGACCCCGAGGTCCGGTTGGCCGAGCTGCGTCGACGTCGCGACGAGCTGGACCGTGAGATCGCTGACGCCGAGGCCGGCCGTCTGGCGGTCATGGACGGGGCGGCGCTGCGCGAGCGCTACCAGTTCTTCTCCAGCACCGCCCGCGAGCTGCTGGCCGACTTCCGTGAGGTTGAGGAGAACTTCCGCGCGCTCGACCGCGCCGCTCGCGAGCGGATCGCGACCTGGGAGGCCGGCAAGGGCGAGCTGCTGGCCAGCCTGGTCACTGATCGGGCCGACATCGCCGGGTCCGACCAGGGTCGCAGCTTCCAGGCCTTCTACGACTTCCTCCTCTCCTCCGAGCGCCAGGAGGAGCTCTCCGACCTGCTCGAGCAGGTGCAGAAGATGGAGGAGGTCACCGTCGACCCGCGCGTGCGGCGGGTCCACCACGACTGGTACGACGCCGCCGAGCGCACCCAGATCGTGGTCCGCTCGCTGTCCGAGCAGCTGCGTCGCTTCCTCGACGACCAGGTCTGGCTGGAGAACCGGCGGGTGCTGGAGCTGGTGCGCCAGATCGAGACCGCTGCACTGGCGGTGCGAGCAATCCCACCTGCGACGGGGCTCGAGATCGACGAGACCCAGGTGGCGGTGAGCCTTCCTTTCGAGCGCCCGCTCTACGACGTACGACCTCCGACCGACGTCGACTCCGCCGTGACCGACGGTGCGGTCGAGGACCTCGACTCCAGCGCGCTCTTCGAGCAGACCTTCGTCGACACGGCCCGGCTGGCTGAGCAGGTGCGTGCCGTCGTCCCCCCTCGCAGCTCCGCGCTCCTGCACGAGGTGGTCGAGCTCTACCCGCTCCGCGACGGGCTGGCCGAGCTGGTGGGCTACCTCGCGCTCTCGGAGGAGGACCTGCGCGTCGACCTCGACGAGACGCGCACGGTGACGGTGTCCTGGACCGACCCCTCCCGAGGCGAGCGGGCCGTGCGGATGCCGGAGGCGACGGTGGTGCGGTCGTGAGGAGCGAGCAGGAGACCGCCACCTCGGTGGCGGTGATCAGCCTGATGAGGGGCGTGGTCTACCGCGAGACGCAGGAGGCGGTTTGGCAGACGCTGCTGCGGCACGGTGCCCCGGTCCGTGACCACTTCGACACCATCGGTGTCGACGTCGTGGTGGACGAGACCGAGGGTTACGCCTACCTTCGCGCCAGGGAGGAGGAGGACGGCCTGCCGCGTCTGGTCAACCGGCGCAGCCTGTCCTATCCCGTCAGCCTCATGCTCGTCCTGCTGCGCAAGCGGATGGTGGAGTGGGAGTCGACGTCGCAGGAGGCCCGACTCATCCTGACCCGCGAGCAGATCGCGGAACTGGTCTCGCTCTTCCTGTCCGACTCTCCCAACCAGGCCCGTCAGGTCGACCAGGTCGACGCGACGATCAGCAAGGTCGTCGACCTCGGTTTCCTGCGTCGATTGCGGGGCCAGCGCGACACCTTCGAGGTGCGCCGCATCCTCAAGGCGTACGTCGATGCCCAGACGCTGGCCGACTTCGCCGGTCGGCTCGAGGAGTACCGCCTCTCCGGGTCGGCGGCGGGACCGGCATCGGTGTCGGGCTCGGCGGCCGGATCAGCGGGAGGAGCCGCGGATGAGTGACGGACTCTTCTCCGCCCTCGAGCTCGATGGCCCCACGCCGGCACGCGTGGGCTGGCGGTTGCACCGCGTCGAGGTGCTCAACTGGGGCACCTTCGACGGTCGGGTCTGGACGTTGCGCCTGGAGGGGGAGAACACCCTGCTCACCGGCGACATCGGCAGTGGCAAGTCGACCCTGGTCGATGCGGTGACCACCCTGCTGCTGCCCGCCCACCGGATCGCCTACAACAAGGCCGCCGGCGCAGAGTCCAAGGAACGCTCGCTGCGCTCCTACGTCGAGGGCCACTACAAGTCCGAGCGGATCGAGAGCACCGGGACCTCGCGACCCGTGGGCCTGCGCGACCACCGCTCCTACTCGGTCATCCTGGGCGTCTTCGGCAACGACGACGCACCGGAGCCGGTGACCCTCGCGCAGGTCTTCACCCAGCGCGACCGAGCCGGCCAGCCCGAGCGCTTCTTCGTCACCGCTGAGCGGGGACTGGGCATCGCCGAGGACTTCGCCGGGTTCGGCAGCGACCTCAACGCCTTGCGCAAGCGGCTGCGGGAGTCGGGGGCGAGTGTCGACAAGGACTTCCCGGCGTACGGGCAGAAGATGCGCCGCCTGCTCGGCATCGCCTCCGAGCAGGCCATGGAGCTCTTCCACCAGACGGTCTCGATGAAGTCGGTGGGCAACCTCAACGAGTTCGTGCGCACCCACATGCTCGAGCCGTCTGACCCCAGCGAGCGCATCGCAGGGCTGGTCGCGCACTTCGAGGACCTCACCCGAGCCCACGATGCTGTACGCCGAGCGCAGGACCAGCTCGCTGCTCTCGAGCCGCTGCTGGTCAACTGCGACAAGCACGCGGCCCTGGTCGCCGAGCGCGAGGCGACGGGCCGACAGCGCGACGCGGTCGCGTTCTTCTTCACCGAGCAAAGGATCGAGCTGCTCCGGGAGCGCACGGAGTCGCTGACCCGTTCGCTGGACCAGCTGGTCACCGAGCACGCGCGGGTGACCGAGTCCCTGGAGTCCGCTCGGGCCCGTCAGGGCCGGTTGATCGGCGAGCGCGCGGCGGCTGGCGGCGACCGGGTGGCCGACCTGGAGCAGACGATCAAGGAGCTGGGGCTGCTCGTCGAGCAGCGGCGCGCTCGCGCCGAGCGGTTCGCGGGACTGCTCGAGGACGTGGGGCTGGACCCGGTCCACGACGCCGGCTCCTTCGAGGAGCGGGCTGCGCAGGCGCGTGCCGCCTACGACGAAGCCGCGCCCCGACAGCGAGAGCTCGACGCCACCTTCGCGGAGGCGATGGGACGCCGCGCTGGTCTCCTCGCGCAGGTGGAGGAGGTCGAGGCGGACCTCGCCAGCCTCGCGGGCCGCGCCAGCAACCTGCCGCGGCAGAGCCTGGACCTGCGTTCGCGGATGTGCGCCGAGCTGGGACTGGCCGAGGAGGAGGTCCCCTTCGTCGGGGAGCTGGTCGAGGTCGCCGACGAGCACGCTGCGTGGCGCGGTGCCGCCGAGCGGGTGCTGCGGGGCTTCGGCCTGTCGTGGCTGGTGCCGCAGCGGCACTACGGATCGGTCGCGAGCTGGGTCAACGATCACCACCTCAGAGCCCGGGTCGTCTACCACCGGGTGCCGGAGCGGCAGGTGCGGTCGCTGCCCGGGGCGGGAGAGGGCCACCTGCGGCTGCTGGACACCCTGCAGGTCGAGCCGGGTCCGTTCGCGACGTTCCTGAGCGGTGAGCTCGCCCGACGCGCGGACCACCGGTGCGTCGACTCGGTCGCGGAGCTGGTCGAGGCCGACCGAGCCGTGACGCGCGAGGGTCAGGTGCGCGCGGGAACGCGACACGAGAAGGACGACCGCAGCCGGGTCGACGACCCGCGCTCGTGGATCCTCGGGCGCTCGAACGTCCGCAAGGTCGAGGCGCTGGAGGCGGAGCTGGCCCGGCTGCGCAGCCAGGTCGTCGCCGCACAGGCCGAGATCGAGGGCTTGCAGGCGGTTCGCGACGACGTACGTCGCCGGGCCGAGGCGCTGAGCAACCTGGCGCAGTTCACGGCGTGGAGCGAGCTCGACGTCGCGACCCCGTCGCGACAGGTCGAGGACGCCACCGCCGAGCGAGCGCGCCTGCTGGCCGGTTCCTCGCGGCTGGCCGAGCTCGACCGAGCGCTCAGCGCCGTCGAGGAGGAGATCCGTGGCCTGGACCAGCAGCGCGCCGACCTGGAAGGGCGGCTCTCGGTCACCCGGGCCGAGATCAACCGCGCCGAGCGCGGGGTCGACGAGGGACTGGCGGTCCTCGACGGGGCGGGTGCGGAGGTGGTGACGCTCGCGCGCGCCGAGTACCCCGCCCTGGTGCAGCGGGTCGGCAGCCCCACAGATCCCGATGCGTGTGACCGGGCCGCGGGTGAGCTGGCTGCCGGTCTCACCTCGTCGATGGACCGCCTGCAGCAGCAGATGAACGGTGTCGCCACGGCCGCCCAGGCGCAGATGACGGCGATCAAGGCGCAGTGGCCGGCCGTGACCACCGAGATGGACGCCTCCATCGCCGCGGCGGGGGAGTACCGCGCCTTCCACGACCGGGTGCGTCGCGACGACCTCCCCCGCTTCGAGGCGGAGTTCAAGGAGCAGCTCAACACCAACACCATCCGCGACCTCGCCGGTCTGGCCACCTGGTTGCGCCGGGAGTCCGACGACATCCGCGATCGGGTCGAGCGGATCAACGAGTCGCTCGGCGCCATCGACTACTCACCCGGTCGCTTCATCCGCCTCGTCGTGGAGCCGACGGTCAACTCCGACGTCCGGCAGTTCCGCGACGACCTGCGCGCCGTCACGAGGGGCGCGCTCGACGGCGACGCCGACCAGTACTCCGAGCAGCGCTTCCTCGAGGTCAAGCGGATCGTCGACCGGTTCCGCGGACGCGACGGGCACGCCGAGGCCGACAAGGCCTGGACCCGGCGAGTCACCGACGTACGCACCTGGCACACCTTCTCGGCCGCCGAGCTGGACCGCGAGACCGGCGAGGAGCACGAGCACTACCGCGACTCCGACGGCAAGTCCGGCGGCCAGAAGGAGAAGCTCGCCTACACCATCCTGGCCGCATCGCTGGCCTACCAGTTCAAGCTCGAGTGGGGCACCACGGCCTCGCGCGACTTCCGCTTCGCCGTCATCGACGAGGCCTTCGGGCGAGGCTCGGACGTCTCCACCCGGTACGCGCTCTCGCTCTTCGGGCGGCTGGGGCTGCAGCTGCTCATCGTCACCCCGCTGCAGAAAGTCCACGTCATCGAGCCCTACGTCGCGGCCATCGGCTTCGTCGACAACCGCGACGGCCGCGACTCGCGGGTGCAGACGCTGACCATCGAGGAGTACCGCGCGCGTCGGGCTGCCGCGCATGGCTGAGCGCGACGTGACCCGCTGGACGACGCCCAGCGACATCGCGGCCCGGCTGCGGCCCCGCTGGCGCTCGGGCGCGCTGCTGACGGCGTACGCCGCCGGCGAGCCGTTCCCGCCGCTGGACCTGCCCCTGCGCGGGCCGCGCGCCCGCGAGCTCGGTGAGGACCTCGCGGCCGTGCGGGCCTGGGTCGCCGCGCTCGAGCGGGCGGCGCCGGGGCGCTTCGACCTGGTCCGGCGTCCCGTGGGCGCCCGCACCATCGGGGCCTCCGAGCTGCCCGCCCGGGCGGTGGTGTCGAGCTGGTCGCAGGCGTGGCGGCTCCTGGACGTCGAGCCCGAGGTGCGGCGGTGGGACGCGCTGGTGCGGACCCTCTCGCCCGACAGCGACGCGTTCGGCTGGGCCGCTGAGCATCCGCACGCGGCGCTGGTCGTCGAGCCCCGCGACTGGCCCGCGATCCTGTCGGCGTTGGCGTGGCTGCGCGCCGAGCGTGGCAGTGGCCGGCGCCTGCGTGAGATCACCGCTCCGGGGGTGGACACCAAGCTGGTCGAGCGGCATCGCGGGCTGCTCGCGGGAGTGCTCGGCGTGCCGGGCTCGGCCGACGGGTTCGTCGAGGCGCTGGGGCTGGGCGCCAAGCCGGCTCGGCTACGACTGCGGCTCGGCACCGATGTCCGGCCAGGTCTGGGGCTGAGCGACGTCACCGCGCCGCTCGATGAGCTGGTGGCGCTGGACGTGCGGGTGTCCTCTGCGGTCGTGGTCGAGAACGAGACGACCTTCCTGGCCGCGCCCTTGCCCCCGACCGGGGTGCTGGTCTTCGGCGAGGGCTTCCGGGTTTCCCGGGCCGGTCGGCTGCCCTGGCTCGCTCAGGTGCCCGTCCACTACTGGGGCGACCTCGACACGCACGGTTTCGCGATCCTCGACCAGCTCCGCGCCTGGCTGCCGCAGACCCGGTCCTTCCTCATGGACCGGGACACGCTGCTCGAGCACCGGGGCAGGTGGGTCACCGAGCCCACCCCCACCTCGGCCGCGCTCCCGCGGTTGACCGAGGGCGAAGCGTCGATCTACGAGGACCTCGTCACCGACAGGTACGCCGCCCGAGTGCGTCTGGAGCAGGAGCGCGTCGACTGGGCCTGGGCGCAGGAGCGGTGGCCCGTCGACTGCTGAGTCCGATCGGTCTGTCTCTCACCCGGTCTCCGGAAGTTCGCACCACAGCAGCATCGCCTCGGCGCGGTGGCGAGCGTGCGGCGGTACGACGTCGGCGAGGACGCGCCAGCGCGGCGCCGTGCGTGGACCGGCATGGCGGGCCAGGCGCTCGGGGGTGAGGTGCGGGTCCAGCAGCAGGTCCGCGATCGAGTGCCGGAGCGGGCGGACGTCGTCCGGACCCCGGCCGGCAAGCCGCAGTGCCTCGTCGAGGGCCTGACCCACGATGCGGCCGGGCTCCTGGTCGCCGGCCCCGAGGTCGTGGTCGTGTCCACGACCGAGCAGGGCGGTCCAGGACTGGTGAGGCAGGTCGCTGCTGATCCCGGGCTCGGACAGGAACGAGAAGTGCTCGGGGATGCGTCCGGCGTGGCAGCGGATCTGCAGGATGTGCGGCCACTCGCGCGGGTTGCGTGCGACCGCGGCCGCGGTGGCCTCGTCGATCGGGAGGGGGCGCCAGTCGAGGACGAGGCCGGGGTCCTCGTCGGTGGGCACCAGCCTGCCGAGGACGTGCTCGCCGGCGGGCACCTGCTCGGTGAGCCCGAGGTCCAGGACCCGGTGCGCAGCGCCCGTGTGGGCGTCGTGGAGCACGAGGACCCCCTCGATCGCTGCGCCGACGCGGTAGCCGCCCATCGGGGCGCCGATCCAGCGGCGTACGCCCGTGCGGTCGAGCAGGTCGGGGTCGGCGTCGTGGACGAGGTCGTCGAGCGCGCCGAGCTCGTGGACGTCGAGCTGGCGGGCGACCCAGTCGCGCCCGAAGACCTGGGACGGGACCTGCTCGGGCCAGCGACAGCCCATGACGCCGATGTCGAACCCGCGGGGGTAGGCGATGGCGGCGGCGGTGGCCAGAGCTCGCTTCAGCTCGGCCTGCTCGCGCTCGGGACGTCGGCGAGCGACCTGGGTCAGGTGACGGGCCACCATCCACGAGGGCGCCCGGTCGCCCAGACCGACCAGGAGCCGGAGCTGCTCCCCGCGCGTGGAGTGCTGGAAGAAGGGCACGGAGAGGTGCAGCCGCACGGCCTCGACCCAGTCGCCGCGCAGCTCCGCCTCGTGGGCGCGCGCGACGGCACGATGGTCGTCCTCGGTCATCCGGCTGGCGATGGAGCGGAAGGGTTCGCGAGTCATGGGGGGAGCCTGTGCGCCCTCCGGAGGCATCCACGCCATCGCGCCGCCGGCTGTGGACGAAGGCTCGTGCGGCCGCGGTTGTGGACGACTGGCGGGCCGTGGCGCGCGGTCAGCCGCATCTCTGTGGATCTCGCCAGGCCGATGTCGCCGCGCCCGCTTAGCGTCCCGACATGAGTCAAATCGAGGTGTCGCACGGGTGCTACGGTGGCGAGGTGGATGAGGAGACCCTGTCCCAGCGCGAGCTGCGCAACCGCTCCGGTGAGGTGCTGCGACGGGTCGCCGCGGGCGAGTCGTTCGTGCTGACCAACAACGGCGTCCCCGTGGGACGGCTCGTCCCGCTCGACGAGCCGGAACCGCCGATCACGTTCGACCGGCCGGCGACCCGGGTCGGCGGGTGGGCGGAGCTCGTCGGTCCACCGCTCGAGGGCGTGGACCTGCAGGCCACGCTGCAAGAGCTGCGGGAGGACCGCGTGTGAGCGTCTACGTCGACGCTTCTGCCTTCGGGGCGATGCTCAACCCGCAGACGGAGACGCCTGCGTTGGTCTCGTGGCTGGACCGCGGCTCCGAGCGCCTCGTCTCCACCTACCTTCTCGAGACCGAGCTGCGGCGGATGTGTGTCCGGCACAGCATCGACCAGAGCCGGGTCACTGCGTTGCTCGCAGGGGTGTCGGTCGTCGGTCTCTCCCGCTCCGACTTCGTCTCCGCCGGCGTCCTCGCCTTCCCCCAGCTGCGCGCGCTCGACGCGCTGCACCTGCAGGGCGCGCTGCGGCTCGACGCCCGAGCGATCCTCACCTACGACCGGCGGCTGAGTGAGGCTGCGAGGTCGATGGGGCTCGAGGTGGTCGCGCCTGCCTGAGTGCAGGGTCTGGAGACGACGGCGCTGGCGCGCCTCCTCGACCGCTGCAGGGGGTCTCGTGGCTCGGTCCGCTCGCACCTCGACCAGCGGGTGGTCAGTGGTCTCGACGCCCGCTCGTCGCTGGCGCACCTCGCTGCTCGACCACCGGTGAGGGGCGGCGGTCGAGGAGGAGCGCGCCGGCGATGGCGACGACCCAGATCCCGGCGATCGTGAACAGGGCGGCTCGGAAGCCGGTCTCCCCGCCGCCGTACGCCGCCATCAGGGCGACGGAGACGGCCGAGCCGGTGGTGAAGCCGAGGTAGCGCAGCACCTGGTTGAACGCCATCGCCGAGCCGGTCTCGGCCGCGGGGACGTGCGGGACCATCAGCACCGCGAGGCTGGAGAACGTGAAGCCGCTGCCGAGGCCGCCGAGCGCCATCACCGCGAGCGCCTGCCACAGGTGGTCGTGCCAGACCGCGAGCGCGAGGGTCGCGCTCATGAACATCAGGCTGCCCGCGGGCAGCAGGGTGCGGCGGCCGACGCGGGCCAGGACGAGGCGGGCGAGCTGGTTGCCGAGGACCGACATGAGGGAGTACGGCACGAGGACCATGCCCGCCGCGAGCACGCTCTCGTCGAGGCCGAAACCGCCCCCGGGATCCGACGCCGGGTCGGCGCGGACGAGGACGACGACGAGGGTGAGCAGGGAGTACATCCCGACGCCCGCGATGACCGCGACCAGGTTGGGTGCGGCGATGCCGGGTCGGACCGCGAGGCGCAGGTCGACGAGCGGGTGCCGGCTGCCCAGCGTGTACGCCGTCCAGCCGGCGAGGCCGAGCAGGCCGACCGCCCCGAGCCCGAGCGTCCTCGGGTCGTCCCAGCCCCACACCTCGCCCTCGGAGACCGCGAGCAGCGTCGCGAGCATCGCCACCGTGAGGCCGGCCGCGCCCAGCCAGTCGACCCGGGCCGGCTCGACCCCGGGTGCACCCGGCACGAACCGCAGCGCCAGCACGAGGCTGACGACCGTCAGCACGGCGCCGAGGGCGTAGGCGGCGACGAGCCCGCCGATCAGCGCCATCAGCGCGGTGAGGGGGTAGCCGAGCCCGGCCCCCGCCACCATCGTCACGCTGAGCAGCGCGATGGCGCGCGACTGCTTCGCCCCGGCCAGCTCGTCGCGGGCGACCGCCATCGCGAGCGGCACCAGGGACATCCCGATCCCCTGCAGGGCGCGGGCGGCGACCAGCAGCGCGAAGCTCTCCAGGGGCACCGCGGCGGCCGCGAGGACGGTGCCGAGCAGGACGGTCGCCAGGCCCGCGAGGATCGTCGGACGGCGTACGCGCCCGGACGCGAAGCGCCCGACCACCGGGGTGCTGACCGCACCCGCGAGCAGGGCCGCGGTCAGGCTCCACTGGGCGGTGGTGAGGCGGACGTCGAAGTGCTCCACCACGCTCGGGACCAGAGGGGCGCCGAGGCTGCTGGTGATCGCCGTGATCGTCGTCAGCAGGGCGAGGGTGGTGAGGAGGTACGGGCGGGGCGGGCGGTCGCCGCTGTCGGGTGCGGGGGTCTCGTGGCTCGGCGCTGGCGCGCCTCGCACCTCGACGAGCGAGGGGTCGGGGGTCGCAGCAGTGCTCCGCCCCTCGACCGCCCGGTTGTCCACGTCAACCACGGTAGGTCGATCGGGGCCGAGACGCCGTGTCCGCGAGGCGCTCTAGGGTGGCGGGGTGAGCGACGACACATCTCGGGACGCGGCAGCTCAGGACATCCCGCGGGTGCTGTGGGAGCCGGGGCCGTGGGAGGCCTCGCGGCTCGGTCGGTTCGCGCGGCGCCTGGAGGCGGAGTACGGCGTCGACTTCGCCGACGACTACGAGCAGCTGCGGCGCTGGAGCCTGGAGCACCTCGACACCTGGTGGCTGGAGGTCTGGCGCGAGCTGCGGCTGCCGGCCGCCCCTGAACCGACGGTCGCGCTCGAGGAGCGGCTGCCGCTGGCGCCGGGGAGCGCGACGTGGTTCCCCGAGGTCACGACCAACTACGCGCAGGCCATGCTCGCGCTGCCGGGCCGTGCCGACGACGACGTCGTGGTGGTGTCGCGGTCGCAGTCGCGCGACGAGCGCACCTGGACCGCGGCCGAGCTGCGCGCCGACGTCGCGCGCGCACGGGCCGGCCTCGTGCACCTCGGCGTCGAGCGGGGCGACCGCGTGGCGGCGTACGCACCTAACGTGGGCGAGACCCTCGTCCTCCTCCTCGCCACCGCCTCGCTCGGGGCGGTCTTCTGCTCGGTGGCACCGGAGTTCGGGACCCAGTCGGTGGTCGACCGGCTCGGGCAGATCGAGCCGGTGGTGCTGATGGCCGTCGACGGCTACCGGTACGGCGACAAGCCGGTCTCCCGCGAGGCGGAGGTCGCGCAGGTGCTCGCGGCGCTGCCGTCGGTGCGGGCCGTGGTGCACCTGCCCCACCTGGACCCCGCCTCGACCGGCCCCGCGGCGACCGACGCGCGCGAGACCGTGCTGTGGGACGACCTGCACCCCGACCGGCGCGAGGTCGTGGCGTTCGAGGACGTGCCCTTCGACCACCCGCTCTACGTGCTGTTCTCCAGCGGCACCACCGGCCTGCCCAAGCCGATCGTCCACGGCCACGGCGGCATCACCCTCGGGCACGCCGCCGCCCTCGGGCTCTTCACCGACCTGGGGCCGGGGGACCGGTTCTCGTGGTTCTCCACGACCGGCTGGATGATGTGGAACTACCTCGTCTCCGGGCTGCTCGTCGGGTCGAGCGTCGTGCTCTTCGACGGCAACCCCGCCCACCCCACGCTGATGTCGCAGTGGGAGCTCGCCGCGGACGCCGGGCTCACCTACTACGGCACCTCCGCGCCGTTCCTCATGACCTGCCGCAAGGCGGGGCTGCGCCCCGGTGAGGAGCTCGACCTGTCGCGGCTGCGCGGGGTCGGCTCGACCGGCGCCCCGCTGCCGGCCGGGGGCTTCGCGTGGGTGCACGAGGCGGTCTCGGCGACCGCGCAGGTCGGCTCGATCTCGGGCGGCACCGACGTCTGCAACGCCTTCGTCGGACCGACCCCGCTGACCCCGGTGTGGGAGGGCGAGATCCCCGCGCGGCTGCCCGGCATCGGCGTCGAGGCGTACGCCGAGTCCCGGCTCGGCGCCGGCGACTGGGCACCGGTCGTCGACGAGGTCGGCGAGCTGGTGCTGACCCGGCCGATGCCCTCGATGCCGGTCGGGTTCTGGGGCGACGAGGACGGCTCGCGCTACCACGCGGCGTACTTCGAGGAGATCCCCGGCGTGTGGCGCCACGGCGACTGGGTCACCGTCACCGGGCGCGGCTCGCTGGTCATCACCGGCCGCTCCGACGCCACCCTCAACCGCGGCGGCGTGCGGCTGGGGACCTCGGAGTTCTACCGCGTCGTCGAGGAGCTGCCCGAGGTCAGGGACTCGCTCGTGGTCCACCTCGAGGACAGCGAGGGCGGGGCCGGGGAGCTGGTGCTCTTCGTGGCGCTCGCGCCCGGCGCGTCCGAGGACGGCCTGGCTGCCAAGGTCGCCGCCGAGCTGCGGACCCGGCTCTCCCCGCGGCACGTCCCCGACACCCTGCACGTCGTGCGGTCGCTGCCGCGGACCCTGTCGGGCAAGAAGCTGGAGGTCCCGGTGAAGAAGATCCTGCGCGGGGCCTCGCCCGACGAGGTCGTGGCCGCCGGCGCGCTCGACGATCCGTCCGGGCTGGCCGAGCTGGCGGCGTACGCCGCGGGGCGGGGCTGACCGGGACCGATCCTCGGGGGGACGTCATACGCCGAGGGTGGACGGACCTCCCCTCCGTATGACGTCCCACGCAGCTCGGGGGCAACGGGCCCGGCCGGGCGGCGATCCGCCTAGGGTTCACCTATGCACCTCCTCGACTGCCCGTCCCAGGCCTACGCCTGGGGCACGGCCTTCGACATCCCCTCCTTCATCGGGCGGGCGGCCACGGGCCAGCCGATGGCCGAGGTGTGGATGGGCACCCACCCCCTGGGACCGGCGATGGTGCAGGGGCCCGAGGGTCGGGTGCCGCTGAGCGAGGTCGCGGGCGAGCTGCCCTTCATGATGAAGCTGCTCTCGGCCGCCAAACCGCTCTCGATCCAGGTGCACCCCAACGCCGAGCTGGCGCGCAAGGGCTTCGAGGCCGAGGAGGCCGAGGGCGTGCCGCTGGAGTCGCCGCAGCGGGTCTTCAAGGACCCCAACCCCAAGCCGGAGATGGTCTACGCCCTGACGGCCTTCGACACCCTCGTCGGCTTCCGGCCGACCGCCGAGATCCTGCGGATACTCGGGCCGCTGGAGCACCCGGTGACCCAGCGGATGCACGACCAGCTCGCCGCCAACCCCGGCTTCCACGGCATCGTGCGGATGCTCGAGGCGCTGCTGCTCGAGCCCCCGACGCCGCACGAGGTGCACGAGGTGGTCGCGCTGTGCCACGGCCGTCTCGCGCTGGGCCTGGACATCAAGCGTGCCTACGCCTCGGCCACCGAGATCGCCCCGCACTACCCCGGTGACGTCGGGGTCGTGGTGTCGCTGCTGCTCAACCGACTGACCCTGCAGCCCGGCGAGGCGGCGTACCTCGGGGCCGGCATCATCCACGCCCACCTGCGCGGCATGTGCGTGGAGGTGATGGTCAACTCCGACAACGTGCTGCGCGCCGGCCTCACCGACAAGACGCTCTCGCCCGCCGGCGTGGTCGCGAGCATCCAGGCCGACATGTCGCGGGTCGCGCGGGTCTCGCCCGACCTCTTCGGCACCAGCACCGACGTCTTCGAGCCGGGCGACAGCCTCTTCGGCCTCGCGGTCAGCCAGACCTCCCCGGCCGACGTCGACGGGGTCCTGCTGCCCGACGGCGGCGCGCGGATCCTGGTCTGCACCGGCGGCGAGGTCGAGGTGGTCAACGAGGCCGGCGAGGCCGTCCGGCTCACCCGCGGTGCGGTGCTGTACGCCGGGCCGGAGGACGGGGAGCTGCGGCTTCGGGGCACCGGCGAGGTCGCCCAGGCCTACCGACCCACCGAGGGCGCGCACCGGGCGCGGATGCTCGACCTCGTCTGACCCGCCCCGCACCTCTGATCTGGCCCGTTCCGGACACTGGCCGCCGGCGGAACACTAGGGTCGGGCAGGTCATGCCCCCCTCCCACATCGCTGCCATCGATGCCTTCTGGGGCGCGCACGCCGATGCGGGCCGACCCGGCGCGAGGTTCGCGCTGCGGCGGCCGGCGGATCTGGTGCGAGCCCTCGCCGCCGTACGACGGCTGCCGCGGGTGGACGTCCGGCCCTCCGCCTCCCCGGGCGGCGACGCGGTGCGAGCGGTGCTGCGGGCGCGGATCGCCCCGGGGGTGCCGGGCCGGTTGCTGGGCAGCGCGGCGCTGGCGGTGCCGGAGGTCCCGGGGGCCTACCTCGAGGGGCGCCGGGCGCAGACCCTGCGCCGCAAGGTGAGGGCGGCCCGGGCGGTCGGGACGCACGTCGAGCCGGTGGACTGCCCCGAAGAGCGGCAGCGGCTGCTCGACCTGGTCGACCGGCTCGAGCGCGAGCACCCGGACCCGGTCTACCGCGTCGACGAACCGGCCAACGACGACCTGCTCGACCACGACCTGTGGCTCGTCGCCCGGGACCCGGCAGGGACGCCGATGCTGCTCAGCGTCACGCCGGTCGACGGGGAGCTGGCGGTGCTGCGCTACTTCCGGACGCTGGGCTACGGCACGTCCCACAGCGACGCCCGTTACCTCGCCACCGTGGAGCTGGTGACGCGGCTGGCCGAGCGGGGCGTGCGGTGGCTGCTGGACACCGAGCCGATCAGCGCCCAGACCAGCGGGCTGCGGCACTTCCAGAAGATGGTCGGCTTCGGGTACGCGCGGTTCCGGCTGCGACGCCGAGGGTCGCGGTCGCCCGCCCTGCCGGGCTCCGCCGGCCCCGCCACCGGGCGCCGGTCCGCGACGTAGCGGGGCAGGTCAGGCCGAGCAGCTCAGGCCGGGAGCAGCCGCGCCACGGGCAGCCGCGCCCGGTCGAGGTCGACCACGTCGTCACGGGTGCGTCGCAGGGTGGCGAGGAACTCCGCGCGGGAGACCTGCCGGACCCCGACCGACTCGAAGTAGTCGTACCAGAAGCCGCCGGCGTCGACGAGCGCCCCGCCCGCGGCCGCGAGCCGCGCGTTGAGGTCGAGGTCGGCGACCTTCGAGGCGTTGGAACGGCTGTGGAACAGCGAGGCGACGTAGAAGACGCCGCCGGTCTGGAGGCCGAAGAGCCCGCCGACCAGCTCGGTGCCCTCCCACACCTCCAGGCTGTGCGCGTCGCCGTGGGCGTGCAGGTCCCGCCACGTACGTCGGTGGGCGGGCGTCAGCCAGTAGTTCTCGGACTCCGGGCGGGCGCAGTGGGCGAGCACCTCCTCGAAGGCGCCGTCCATCGAGGTGGTCCAGCCGCTGCCGCGCAGCGTGCGTCGCAGGCTCTTGTTGGCCAGGGCCGCGCCGGCGGGGGTGACGGCGCGGGGGTCGGGGCAGTGCCACGGCAGCCCTCGCACGGCCAGCGCGACGCGACGCAGCCGGGCGTCGGCGGGGCACGGCTCGGGCATGGGGTAGATCCCGGCCCGGAACGCCCCTCGCGTGGCCCGCGCGGTGTCGGCGCCCCCGAAGAAGGCCGGGTGCTCGGCAGGGGACAGCTCGGTGGCGACGCGGTCCCACCACGACTGGTCGGCGCGGCGGGTGAGCAGCGCCAGGGCGAGCCGCTGGAGCGGCCAGTCGAGGTAGCGCAACTGGATCCGGCGTACGGCGGTGCGGCGCAGTCGGGTGCGCGGCCGACGGCCCAGCAGGTGGGCGAGCAGGGCCAGACCCCACCCGACGAGGCCGGTGGTGCGGCCGTCGGAGCTCACCGGTCGGCCTCGGGACGCGCGGCGAGCATGCGGCGGACGAAGCCGAGGACCAGCGGCGAGGCGAGCAGCAGCTGGAGCGCGGACGCGCCGACCCAGCCCACGGCCACCCCCCGACCGTCGCCGAGGACGAACCCGCCGACCAGCGCACCCGCGACGTCGAGCACGGTCGCGGTCAGGGCGACGCCGGTGGCGAGGGCGAAGCGGCGGCCGAGGCGGTACCAGTCCAGGAGCAGGTCCTTGACGACCATCCAGAAGCCGCCGAGGACCAGGACGGACATCACGGGCAGGCTGGCGTCGACGTACTCCTCGCCGAAGACGCGGAAGAACAGCGGGCCGACCACCCAGGTGCCCACACAGCCCGCGAGCACCAGCCCGAGCCCGACCGGCAGGACCCGGCGGCAGCGCGCGGCGAAGGCGTCGGGGCCGTGCTGGGCGGCGTCGGCGAAGAGCGAGGTCGCCAGCGCGAAGGGGGCGACGAAGACGACCGAGGCGGCCATCCACGCCATCGTGAAGAAGGCGTTCTCCCGGGGCGCGAGCGCGGCCGCCGCCACGACGGGGACGAGCAGCGGACCGGCAGCCAGTGCGACGTCGAGCAGCCAGTGGCCCAGCGAGGTGCGCCAGTGGGCGAGGAGCAGGTCGCGGCTGCTGTCCGCTGCGCTGCGGCGGCCCTGGGCCAGCCGCACCTGGACCGCGAGCACCAGGCCCGAGGCCAGGAGCGGGACGAACCAGCAGGTCAGGATCGCGGCCGCGTCGACGTCCCCGAGCAGCGACCAGGCCAGCAGCAGGGGGAAGCGGCCGAAGGCGGCGACCAGGTTGCGGGTCAGCTGGGCGCCGGGCCGGCGCAGCCCGAGCGCGGCGTAGTCCCAGACCGAGGTGACCGTCGTGGCCACGGTGGTCGCGACGAGCAGCACTGCGACGGCGAGCGAGGCGACCGCTGCGCCGGCGCTGGAGCCGGCGCCCGGGTCGAGGAGCAGCGCCGCGCCGCACCACAGCAGCGCCACCGGCGTCGTGACGGCCACGACCGCGCCCGTCCCGACCCGGACCAGGCGGCGGGCCGGCGCTGCCTCGAGCCGGGGCAGCTCGGCCATGAGGAAGCTGCCCAGGCCCAGGCTGGTGAAGCGCGACAGGAGGGTCACCGTGGCGACCACGGCGCCGGCGACGCCGACCTCGACCGCCGGGGAGAGCCGCGCCACCAGCACCCAGAACACGAACCCGGCGAGGGTGCGGACGACGTGCGAAGAGGCCAGGGCGAGGAAGGCCGAGACGAGGGGGGAGGCGGTACGCCGACGCGTCACCGCACGGGACTCAGCCATGGCGGCGTGACGCTAGCATGCCGCCCGTGGGGTGGCGGCGGGCGAGAGCAGTCCCCCCGGTCCCCGCTGCGGACCCGTCTCGCCCCGAGTTCCTCACCGCGCTCGACGGACCGCTGTCGTGGTCGTCCCTGGCCCACCGGGCCGGAGCGGCCCTGCCGGGCGCCGAGGTGGTGAAGCTCGTCGTCGACGTGCGGAAGACCCCGTGGGTGCCCTACTTCCTCGACACCGTGCGCTACCAGCACCACGTGGACTTCTGCCGGCGGCTGGACCCCCGGGTCGATGCGCGGTTCGACCAGGAGATGTACCGCTCGGAGGAGCGGCCGTTCGTGCTGCTCACCATGACCCGGCTGCCTGGGGGCGCGGGGGATGTCGCGGGGGATGTCGCGGGTGGGGCCGGGGCGGCTGAGCCGGGTGCCGCGGACGAGCGCTGGTGGGTCGAGATGTGGCCCGGGGACACGCTGGCGGCCGCACGGGTCGTCGAGGTCGTCGAGCTGCTGCGCACGGCCAGCGGACTGGGCGGGGCGCTGCGGTTCAGGGCCGCCTCCGACGACCAGCGGCGCCGCCTCGAGCAGCTGCCGCCCGACCTGCGCCAGCGGCTCGGGCCCCTGCTGGACCAGTCGGCGATCCATCGCGGGGTCCGCTTCCAGAGCCTGACGACGGGCACGGCGCACGGCCGGCTGCGGGTCCTGCGCGCGCACGACCTGCCCGAAGGGCTGGGCGGGCTGACGCCGTACGACGTGGTGGTGGCGGCTACGGTCCCGCTGGAGATCGGGCCGGTGGCCGGGCTGGTGACCGCCGAGCACCAGACTCCGCTGGCACACGTGGCGGTGCTCTCGGCCGGTCGCGGCACGCCGAACTGTGCCGTTCTCGGCGCGCACGCGCTCCCCGAGGTGCGTGCGCTCGAGGGGCAGTGGGTGCGGCTGGAGGTGTCGGCGTCGTCGTGGTCGCTGGAGCCCGTCGAGGAGTCCGTCGCACGTGCCGCGGTGGAGGCCCGGCTGGCGGCGATGCGGGCCGGGGCGCCCACGCTCGTCCGCGACGTACGCCGGGGAGGACTGCCGCGGCTCGACGAGCGCGCCTCGCGCGACCCGGCGGTGGTCGGGGCCAAGGCTGCTGCGCTGGCGCGGCTCCCGCGGCGGCTGCGCCGCTACCGGGTGCCGGGGTTCTCGGTGCCCGTGAGCGCCTACGTCGCGCACGTCGAGACCGCTCCCGCGGTGCAGTCGCTGCTGGCCGAGCTGGACCGCGCCGATGCCGGGGACGGCTCCGTCACCGAGGTGCTGGCGCGGCTGCGGGCGGCGATCCGCGGGCTGGCGGTCGACCCGGCGCTGCTGGCCGGCATCCGTGCCGGCATCGGCCGCTGGACCGACGAGGCACCGCTCTTCGCCGGCCACACCGACGTGATCCTGCGCTCGTCGTCGAACTGCGAGGACCTGCCGGGGTTCAACGGCGCCGGGCTGGCGGACTCGGTGCGGCTGGCAGCCGGGGACCTCGCGGACCGGCTGCTCGAGGTGTGGGCCTCGCTGTGGACCGACCGCGCGCACCTGGAGCGGTCGGCCTTCGGGATCGCCCGGGGTGCCGCCGCCATGGCGGTGCTGGTGCAGCCCGTGGTCCCGCACGCCGCCCACGTGGTCGCGGTGACCGCCGACGGCGTACGGCCCGGGGCGATCGACGCCTACCTGCTCAACCTGTTGCCCGCCGGAGCACTGGTCACCGACGCCGCGGGCGCCGTGGCCGAGCAGCTGTACCTCCTCGACGACCAGCCGGCGTGCGCGGAGGTGCTGACCCTGGCGGTCGGCCAGGACGCCTCCCTGCTGCCGGACCGTCTCCTCGACGAGACGCGCGATGTGCTGAAACGCGTGGACCGCTGGGTGCGTGCCGGCTCCGGAGCCGCCGGCGCCGACGTCGAGCTGCTGCTGCTCGACGCTCCACGCGACGTTCCCCAGCACGACGTGCCGCTGGTGCTGCTGCAGGCACGGCCTTGGGGCGTCGTCGGCGGGTGAGACCGTCTCCGGCCCTCGGGCCCCTGGGAGCCCGGGCCTTCCCGCGGCCGGGCCGCCTCCGGTCCTGGGGTCTACCGGTCTAGTCCAGGTCTTCATGAGACCGAGGTAAAGAGAGCGCCATTCTGCAGGCGTGGACTGTCAGTTGGCTGACAGGTTCATCCGCCGTCCACCGACACGTCCTAAGACACGTGCTGGACGTCACATGAGAGGCGTGACTACCTTCCGCCGCGGGTGGGGGTCCGCAGGATCGCCGCCCGGGCCGGGGGAGGGAGCCTCGCTCGGTCGAGTGCTCCCTCCGTGTCCGACACCTCCCCAGGAGATCCCCCGTGTCCCCAGGTCCCGACGTCCGTCGACCCTTGAACCCACCCGCACCCAGCCGCCGACGGCGCTCGCTCGTCGCGATCGCCGCAGCGCTCGTGACCGCACCCGCCCTCGCGCTGCTGCCGGCCGCGCCGGCCAGCGCGGCCCTCATCAGCCCGACCGCCGGCTCGGTCCAGTCCGGCAACGTGCCGGTCACCGAGTCCCCCGGCGCGACCAACAACTGCCAGCTCAACCAGGGCTCGCCGTACACCCGCTTCCAGGTCACCCGCGCCGACGGCACCGTGGTCGGCAGCAACCAGCAGTCCGGCACCGGCGCCAAGACCTACGTCTGGCCCTCCAACGGCCAGCCGCGCGGTGAGTACGTCGCCCGCAGCTGGACCCGCAGCTCGAACCGGTCCGGCTTCGCCAACCTCGGCTGCACCAACCAGGGCGAGGTCCTGCGCTCGACGATCACCTTCACCGTCGACAACGGCGCGGCCGTGGCGCTCGCGCTGCCCGACGACGTCGTCACCGGCGAGGACCTGACCGTCGGCGTCGCCACGACCGTCGTCGGCGCCGGCATCACCGGCCAGCCCCTGGGCGAGCGCGAGGTGACCGTCTCGCTCCCCGGCGTACCCGACGTCGAGCCGGTCGTCGTCACCACCGACGCCACCGGTCGCGCCACCACCGAGATCGACCTCCCCGACCTGCCGGTCGGCGCGCTGACGGTGGCCGCCGAGGTCACCACCGACGCGTTCTACACCGGCAGCGGCACCACCGCCGAGACGACCCTGCTGCCGCGCAGCACCGAGGTCTTCTACCGCGGCCAGACCCGTGGGCAGCCCGGCTCGGAGGCCGAGCTGCGGGCCCGCCTGGTCGACACCACCCCCGACTCCGACCGCTTCGGCGAGCGGGTCGTGGGCCGTCCGGTGGCGCTCGCCCTCGCCGACGACGTCGCCCCGGCCGTCACCGACGAGGCCGGTGACGCCACCCGGCGCGCCCCGGTCACCGGACCCGCGCGGATCACCGACGCGAGCGCGACCTTCACCGGCGACGAGGTGTACGCCGGCAGCTCCGACAGCCTGCGGTTCTACGTCGGCGACGTGGCGGCCGAGCCCGCTCCGGTCGTGGCGACCCCGGTCGAGGGCAACCTCACCGGCCTGGTCGGCTGGCTCGGCGGGTTGCTCGGCCCGGTCGTGACGGTGGTCGAGACGATCCTCTCCCCGGTCGAGAACGCCGTCGGCGTCCCCGCCATCAGCGGGCTGCTCGACGCCCTGCTGCCCGAGATCCAGTCCGGCGCCGGCACCCTCGGCTCGGCCGTGGACGAGGCCCTGGACACCATCGACCGCGAGGTCGTCTCCCGCTCCCCGCTCGGCGACCTCACCAAGACCGCTCGCTTCACCTGGCGCGCCGTCACCGAGGGCGAGGGCGTGGTGCGGCGCGAGCAGTTCGACGCCGTCATCGGCGTCCCGCAGCTGCTGGACGTCACCGGCGACGGCACCGCCGACCTGGTCGCCAACATCCGGCTCTCCCAGGTCAGCGCCAGCACCGGCACCGAGGGCAGTGGCTTCGGCGCCGTCCCGCGGCTGGAGGTCGTGCGCCTCGGTGACGTCAGCCAGCGCCTCCCGCTGAGCCTGCAGGCCGTGCTCGACCTGCCTGGCGGCGATGAGGAGTACCGCTTCGGCTACGACACCCGCGGCGGCAACGCCCCTCGCGACTTCGCCGCCGACCTGGTCCTCGCCGACGGCGGGGTGACCCTCGAGGTTGCCAGCTCCAGCGAGGACGCGCTCGACATCACCGGCGCGCTCGTCCCGGCCGCGGCCGACGGCGAGGCGCCCGAGGTGCCCACCGAGGGCGCCGACCTCGAGACGCCGCTCCCCGCGCCGCCGGCCCCGGCCGAGCAGCGCTTCGCGATCAGCTTCGACCGCGCCCCCGAGCAGGCGGCCCTCGGCCTCGACCTCGGGAGCGGCTCGCAGCTGGCTGCCCGCCTGAGCACCGACCGCCCGACCACCATCGGGCTGTCGCTGACCGACGACAGCGGCGGTGCGCGCACCTTCGTCGCCGACGGCCTCATCCGCGAGGTCGACGGCGAGGTGGCGATCCTCGTCGAGGGCGACACCGACTCAGGCCTGGCGGCCGAGCTCACCAGCCCCAGTGGCCTGGACGAGGTGTCCCTGCGGGCCGTCGAGCTCGACGCGGGACGGACCGCCAGCGACGTACGCCTCGGCCTCACCGACGTCCCCGACTCGGTCGTCTTCGGCCTCGATGCCGCCGGTGCCGGTGCGCTGACCGCCAGCGGTCCGATCGGGGTCTTCGAGGCCGGCTACGCGACCGGCCGCGAGCTCGCGCTGCTCGACGACCCGGCGTACCTGCGCCTGGACCAGCAGACCACCGACCAGGGCGAGGAGTCCTCGGTGGCCCTGCGCCTGCCCGGTTTCGAAGGGCTGTCGTTGGACCTGACCGACGACCTGGCGATCGGGCTCACCACGGCCCCGACCCCGCTGCGGGCGCTGGCCCGGCTCGACGGCCTCGAGCTCGACGCCCGCGTCCTCGACGCGCCGCGCCGGCTCGACCTGTCCCTGGGCCGTGACGGCCAGGTGCGGATCGCGGGCTCCGACCCGATCTCGGAGGTCCTGGTCAAGGCCCGCGACGAGGCCGGCATCTTCGACGGCTCGACCGACCTGCGGCTGCGGCTGGCGGACGTGCCGAGCCTGCTCGAGGTCGGCGTCACCGACGGTGGCGTCTCCTTCGGCACCGGTGGCGACCCCATCGGCGTCCTCGAGGTCTTCGCCGACAGCGGTACGCCAGTGCCGCTGCCCGCCGACGCCGACGGCCTCGTGCTGCGGCAGTCGCCGGGCGGCACCCAGGTCGCCGGCCGGATCACCGGTCTGCGCACCATCGCCGCCTCCCTCGAGGGGCTGCCCGAGGTGCTGCTCGACACCGTCGCCGGGCGGGTCTTCTCCATCGAGCTGCTCGAGACCGACGCTGCCGGCGCCGAGACCGGCCGGCTCACCGCGACGATCGACAACCTCGTGCCCAACGTGCGGCTCGGGCTGGTCGACGACGGCTCCGGGGCGACCCGGCTGCGCTACACCGCCGACGAGCCGACCAGTGCCCTCACCTTCGACCTGGGTGACCTCCGCGGCTCGATCAGCAACCCGCTGCCGACCGCCCTCGAGGTCTGCCAGGCCGCGGACGAGGCGTGCCTGCCCGACGTCGGCATCGACGACCCGACGCTGGGCTCGGTGCGGCTGCTCGCCGACCAGACCACGACGCTGGACATCGTCGACCCGACGGGTGCGTTCAACGTCAACGGCCTGCGCCTGCGGGTCCTCGACCTGACCGGGTCGATCGACGCCGACAACGGTGGCCCGCTCTACCTCAACACCACCGAGTACGGCCCCGGGTGCGAGCAGGGCTGCGAGCGGCCGATCGAGGGCGGCTCCATCACCGCCGACCTCGACAACGTCGAGCTCACCTTCGCCCCGGGCAACGGGTTCAACGCCAACCGGGCGCTGACCAACCTGCGGGTCGACAAGGTGCTCGGCATCCCGGTCGGGCTGTCCGGCGTCAGCGGCACCGGCTCCATCCGGTGCGTCAACGACACCGTCATCCGGGTCCGGGCTTTCGACCTGATCAACGTCAGCATCCGGGACGCGCTGTGCAACGTCCCGCGCAGCGGCTGATCCGGTTGCTGCTCAGCCCCCGCCGGGGCTGAGCGATGACCTGCGACGGGGTGGTCGGCTCGGGCCGGCTGCCCCGTCGTGGCGTTCCGGGGGTCTCGGGTCGGGGCCCGGTCTCAGGATCCGGATCGGGCTCGTGGCGGTAGTCGAGGTGCGGGTCGAGGCCTGGCTCGAGGTGGGGGTCGAGGCCTGGCTCGAGGTGGGGGTCGAGGCCTGGTGACGCGCTGCTCCGCGTCCTGGGGCCTCGACCCCCACCTCGACTGCGGTCGGGCCGCCGGCCGGCCCGCTGCGGCCGGGCCGGGCACGAGGGGTCAGGCGCGCGGCGGGTGCTCGCCGGTGGGGGCCGGCTCCGCGTCGTACGTCGGGGTCGGGCTGCCCGGCCTCGCGAACCCGGGCCGGTCGGCGACGACCGCGGCCACCAGGCCGACCAGCACCAGGAGGTCCAGCCAGGTGAGGAACGTCGAGATGCCCGGGGTGTCGCGCAGCTGGATCGGGCCGCGGATGTCGGCCTGGGTCAGCAGGACCCAGGAGAGCAGGTAGTAGCCGTAGAGCAGCGTGCCGACACCCCCGGACACCGCCCCCAGGCGGGCCCAGCGCCCCAGGCGCCAGCGCTGCGCGCAGACCACCGTGAGCGACGAGAGTGCGGCGATCCGCAGCACGTCGTGGACGAAGATCTCCGTGGGGAGCCCGAGAACCATGGGCCGATCCTCACCCACGGGAGGTCGGGCGCGCCACCAGGCCGGGGTCCGCGCCGGAGTCGCGAGACTGTCACGGCCGCGTCCAGGCCCGGGTCGAGGCCCGGGTCGAGGCCTGGTGACGCGCTGCTGCGCGTCCTGGGGCCTCGACCCACACCTCGACCCGCACCTCGACCGGGCGAGGTCGAGCGAGCCGCGACGTGGAGCAGCCGTCAGCCCCGGGCGGCCTTGCGCGCCTGGCTGGCGGTCTTGGCGCGGGCGTTGGCGTCGAGCACGACCTTGCGGATGCGCACGGCGTCGGGGGTGACCTCGACGCACTCGTCCTCGCGGCAGAACTCCAGGCACTGCTCGAGCGAGAGCTTGCGCGGCGGGATGAGCTTCTCGAAGTTGTCGGAGGTGGCGGACCGGATGTTGGTCTGCTGCTTCTCCTTGGTGATGTTGACGTCCATGTCGTCGGCGCGTGAGTTCTCGCCGACGATCATCCCCTCGTAGACCTCGGTGGTCGGCTCGACGAAGAGGACGCCGCGCTCCTGCAGGTTCGTCATGGCGTACGCCGTCGCAGCACCCTTGCGGTCGGCGACCAGCGAGCCGTTGTTGCGGCCGCGGATCTCGCCGGCCCAGCGCTCGTAGCCCTCGGAGATGTGGTGGGCGATGCCGGTGCCGCGGGTGTCGGTGAGGAACTCGGTGCGGAAGCCGATCAGGCCGCGCGCCGGCACCACGAACTCCATCCGGACCCAGCCGGTGCCGTGGTTGGTCATCTGCTCCATCCGGCCCTTGCGGGCGGCGAGCAGCTCGGTGATCGTGCCGAGGTACTCCTCGGGGGCGTCGATGGTCAGGCGCTCCATCGGCTCGTAGAGCTTGCCGTCGACCATCTTGGTGACCACCTGCGGCTTGCCGACGGTCAGCTCGTAGCCCTCGCGGCGCATCTGCTCGACCAGGATCGCCAGCGCCAGCTCGCCGCGGCCCTGCACCTCCCAGGCGTCGGGGCGCTCGGTCGGGAGGATCCGCAGGGACACGTTGCCGATCAGCTCGGAGTCGAGGCGGTCCTTGACCAGGCGCGCGGTGACCTTGGAGCCCTTGACCCGGCCCACGAGCGGGGAGGTGTTGGTGCCGATGGTCATCGAGATGGCGGGCTCGTCGACGTGGATGAGCGGCAGCGCGACGGGGTTCTCGGGGTCGGCCAGGGTCTCGCCGATGGTGATGTCGGGGATGCCCGCGATGGCCACGATGTCGCCGGGGCCGGCGAGCTCGCCGGGCTTGCGCTCGAGGCCGTCGGTGATGAGCAGCTCGGTGATGCGGACGTTCTTGACCTCGCCGTCGCGGCGCATCCAGGCCACGGTCTGGCCCTTCTTCAGGTTGCCCTGGTGGATGCGCAGCAGCGCGAGCCGGCCCAGGAACGGGCTGGAGTCGAGGTTGGTGACGTGCGCCTGCAGCGGCGCGCCCTCGACGTACGTCGGGGCCGGGATGGTCTCGATGATCGTGCGGAACAGCGGCTCGAGGTCGGTGCTGTCGGCCGGGAGCGTGCCGTCCTCGGGCTTGGTCAGGCTCGCGACGCCGGCCTTGCCGGAGGCGTAGACGACCGGGAAGTCGAGCGCGTCCTGGGAGTGCGACTCGTCGAGCAGGTCCATGAACAGCTCGTAGGTCTCGTCGACGACCTCGGCGATCCGCGCGTCGGAGCGGTCGGTCTTGTTGACCACCAGGATCACCGGCATGTCGGCGTTGAGCGCCTTGCGGAGCACGAAGCGGGTCTGCGGCAGCGGGCCCTCGGAGGCGTCGACCAGCAGCACGATGCCGTCGACCATCGACAGGCCGCGCTCCACCTCGCCACCGAAGTCGGCGTGGCCGGGGGTGTCGATGATGTTGATGGTCATGCCCTCGGGTGCGGAGGGTCCGACGTACTTCACCGCGGTGTTCTTCGCGAGGATCGTGATGCCCTTCTCGCGCTCGAGGTCACCGCTGTCCATCACGCGCTCGGCCACGCCCTCGGCCTGGTGCGCGGAGAACGCCCCCGCCTGGTGCAGCATCGCGTCGACGAGCGTGGTCTTGCCGTGGTCGACGTGGGCGACGATCGCGACGTTGCGGAGGGAGGCGGTGCGGGTCTCGGACACGAGCCACGATCCTAGTTGCGCGGCGGCGGTACGCCGATTCGTCGCTGACCGGGTGTGGTGGGGGTCTCCTCGCCGATCGGGCCTGCAGGAATCCCCGGATATCAGGCTTTCCTGTCGCTTCGGGAGGGTTGCAACCCCTGACAAGCGGCAGAAGAGCCTGATATCCGGGGATCCCTGCGCCGGACTCCGACGCGTGCTGCGCCGGCCCGCCTCAGCGCAGGACCATCTCCTTGCCGTCCACGACCAGCTCGGTCTTGTCCTCGCGGATCGCCTGGAGCACCAGGTCGACGACCTCGCCGGCGGGCCGGCCGGCCGGCAGGCGCGGGGGCTCGCCGGCCAGGGCGCGGGTCTCCAGGCCGGTGTCGAGGTGCGGGGGGCGGACGTCGAGGACCCTCAGCGAGCGGCGCTCCTCGCGGCGCAGCACCTGCAGCCAGGTCGCGAGGGCTGCCTTGGCGGCGGAGTAGTCGGCCATGCCCGAGGTCGGCAGGTCGGCCAGCACCGCGGAGATGACGGCGACGGTGCCACTGCTCTCGCGCAGGTGGGGGACGGCCGCGCGGACGAGCGCGACCGGGCCGAGCACGTCGACGGCGTACAGCTCCTCGGCGACGGCCTCGTCGAGCTCGGCGGCCTTGCCGAAGGCGGCGACGCCCACGGTGACGAGCAGCAGGTCGAGCCCACCGAGCTGCTCGACGGCGGCCGCGACGGTGGTGGCGCAGGCCTCCACGCCGACCACGTCGAGGGTCAGGGGGTCGGTGCCGACGTCCTCGGCCACCGCGCGGGTGCGCTCGGGGTCACGGCCGGCAGCCACGACCCGGGCGCCTCCCTCGTGCAGACGACGGGCCAGCTCGCCGCCCAGTGCGCCGGAGGCGCCGACGACGAGCACGCGTGCGTCCTTGGTGTCCATGTCTCTCCTCTGTCCCTGCTGGGGCGCTGTCCGTGGGTCGCGGTCAGCCCGCGAGTGAGCCGCCGAAGATCTGCCAGGCGAGTGCGCTCTTCGCCACGAGGCTGAGCACGAGATAGACCTTCTCGCCGTAGCCGTAGCTGGCCCAGCGGCCGACGCCCTTGTACTGCAGCCACTGGTTGAGGCCGAAGCTGGAGAAGAAGACGAACAGCGACACGAAGATCCCGAGCACGAAGCCGGGCACCTCGGCGGCGCCGACCAGATTCACCGTGATGGCCACCCACGGCGCCAGGCCGGCGACCGTGCCGACCCAGAACGGCAGCATCGTGCGGGTCGGCTGACCGGGCGGGTTCACCACCTCCTGGATCCAGCCGCACAGGATCATCGCGACGTTGGCACCGATGATCGCGATGAGCGCGGACACCTCGACGATCCCGTTGTAGAAGGCGATCAGCAGCAGCATGAGGGTCGCGCTGAAGGCGTACTCCACCCAGCGGAAGACGTTGACCCCCGCCCGCAGGTCCCGCTCGTAGCGGGCGCGCGCGACCGTGGCGGTGAGCCCGTGGTCGACCGCGGCGAGCAGCAGGAACGCCGCCACCGCGAAGCCGATCCGCACGTCGAACAGCGCCTCGGGCGCCGGCGGCGGGGTGCCCGGAGGGCCCTCGGGGAAGGCCTCGACGACGGTGATCGCGAAGTCGCCGGCCAGCACCAGGACCAGCACCGCCTGGGCGGCGTGGAGCACGGTGAGGCCGAGGTTCCAGCGGCGCAGGGCGGCCAGGGTCTCGGGGTCGGTGCCGGACGCGGTGGGCGTGCCCGAGGCCGGGGGGCGCGTGCTGCTCATGCCTCACTGTTACCCGGCGCGCTCATGCCAACGGGTGAGGGAGGCGGGTCGCGCGCGTGGCCGGCTTCGTCGGCTACCCGACAAACCCGGCCCCGCCACGACGGAACTTCGTCGTCGAGCTGCCGGGTCCTGGCCAGAACCCCGGCGCACCGGGCGCCGCCCGCCGGGCCGTACGACGCCAGCCGGCTGCGGCGTGCGTCACGGGCCGTGCGCGACCTCACTCGTGCGGGTGAAGCCCGGCGCGTTCGTTCGAGGTCATGCCCACGATCGCCACCACCCGCCGGGTCGACCTCAACGAGCTGCTGCACTTCGTGCGGCCGCTGCACCACATGACGCTGGTGACCTTCCGCAAGGACGGCCGGCCGCAGATGTCGCCGGTGACCGGGGGAGTCGACGGCGACGGCAAGATCGTCATCTCGACGTACCCCGACCGCGCGAAGGCCGTGAACCTGCGCCGCGACCCCCGCTGCTCGGTGCTCGTGCACGGCGAGGAGTGGGACGACGCCTACGTGCAGGTCGACGGTAAGGCGAGCGTGCTCGACATGCCCTCGCAGGCGGCCGAGGACGGGCTCGTGGAGTACTTCCGGTGCATCTCCGGGGAGCACCCGGACTGGGAGGAGTACCGCGCCGCGATGCGTCGACAGGGCAAGTCCCTGCTGCGGATCACTCCGATGCACTGGGGTCCGATCGCCACCGGCGGGTTCCCGCCGGACCGTGCGCCGCAGGGCTGAGAGGGAGGGCTGGGGCCCCTCAGGCCAGCGCGCGGGCCAGCGCGGCCTCGACGTGCAGGCTGGTGCAGGGGAAGACCGGGATGTCGGCGTCCGCCTGGTGCACCAGCAGCTCGAGCTCGGTGCACCCGAGGATGACCCCGCCGGCGCCGGCGTCCCACAAGTCCTCGACGAGGCCGACGACGGTGCGCCGCGACTTGGTGACCACGCGACCGTGGACCAGCTCGTCGTAGATGATCCGGTTGACCGTCTCGTGGTGGTCGGCCGGCGGCACGTGGACCGTCAGGCCGTGCGAGGCGATCCGGTCGGTGAAGAACGAGCGCTCCATCGCGAAGGTCGTGCCGATGAAGCCGACCTCCTTCAGCCCGGCGGCCTTGCACGCCTCGGCGACGACGTCGGCCAGGTGCAGCACCGGGATCGAGACGGCGGCCTCGACCTGGTCGAAGACGCGGTGGAAGGTCGTCGTGCACAGCAGCAGGAAGTCGGCGCCCGCGCGCTCGACGCCCTGGGCGGCCTCGACCAGGATGCGCGCGACGCCGTCCCAGTCCTCCTTCTCCTGCAGCGCCGTCACCTCGGCGAAGTCGACCGACGCCATGATCGTGCGCGCCGAGGCGAGGTTGCCCAGCCGCTTCTCGACACCGGTGTTGAGGAGCTCGTAGTAGGCGGCGCTGCTCTCCCAGCTCATCCCGCCGATCAGGCCGATCGTCTGCATGCGGCGAGTGTGTCACGCGGCGTACGACGCCCGGCCGGGCGTCCGGGGAGCGGGTGGGTCCGGCGGGCAGGTCCTCGCGTCGCTCCCGCGGCGGTCGGGTCGTGGCTGGCTACCCTGGCGGCTCGTCCACCGTCTCGGGAGGCCACCGTCGTGACGTCCGCCTCTGCTCGACCCTCCGCTGCTCCGCGTCGGGGCTCGCCGGGTCGCCGCCTCGCGCTCGTCCCGGCGGTGGTGGCGCTGCTCTCGGCCACTGCCTGTTCCTCGGCGGACTCATCGGGCGACGCCTCGGCGGACTCCTCCACCGGCCCCGCCGAGCCGACGACCGCAGTCCCGACGGCAGAGGACAGCGCGACCTCCTCGTCGACGCCTGAGTCGGCCGGGACGGCGGCGGCCCCGCTGGAGCTGTCCGGAGGTGGCACGACCGAGGTGTGCGCGGGGAAGCGGTTCCCCCGTGACCTCGCGTTCTTCGACGTGAGCTGGGAGGCCGGGACCGACCTGGAGTTCTTCGAGATCCGGGTCGACGCACCCGAGGGCCTGCGGCAGGTCGTCGCCGACACGCTCACGATCCCGCCGCGTAACTTCGGGGGCCGGATCGCCGTCAGCGGGATGACCGCGTGGGCCGAGCGCGAGCGGACCCTGCGGAGCCCGCAGCTCGCCCTGGCGGGCGGCACGCGGCTCTCGGAGGAGTCCCCGATCGAGGGGGCCACCGGGCTGGCGGTCCTGCGGCTCAAGATCGACGAGGACGCCCTGGACTCCGCGAGCGGTGCCTCCTTCGGCAGCGTCTCGGCCACCTACCGCACCGTCGACGGCGAGACCGGCACGGTCAGCGAGCCCTCCGAGGTCGTGTTCCGGGCGAAGGGTCGCTGCTGAGCGACGTTCCGTACCGGTTCCGGGCCCCACAGCGTCCGGAACGTCGCTGACCGGATCAGTCGTGGACGCGGTGGACCTTGTGCTGTGCGGCCTGGGCGCGGGGGCGGATGACCAGCTCGTCGACGTTGACGTGCCGCGGGCGGGTGACGACCCAGGTGATGGCGTCGGCGACGTCCTCGGCGACGAGGGGCTCGGCGACCCCGGCGTACACCGCGGCGGCCTTCTCGCGGTCCCCGTCGAAGCGGACCAGCGCGAACTCGTCGGTGCGCACCATCCCCGGCGCGACCTCGGTGACCCGGACCGGCTGGTCGAAGAGCTCCAGGCGCAGGGTCTCGGTGACGACCTGGGTGCCGTGCTTGGCCGCCGTGTAGCCGCCGCCGCCCTCGTAGGCGATCCGGCCCGCGGTCGAGCCGACGTTGCAGATGATCCCGGCCTGGTCGCGGGCGCGCAGCAGCGCGGGCAGCAGGGCGCGGGTGACCTGGACCAGGCCGATGACGTTGACCTCGTACATCGCGCGCCACTGCTCCACGTCGGCCTGCGCCACGGGCGCCGAGCCGAACGCCCCGCCCGCGTTGTTGACCAGCACGTCGAGGCTGCCGTCACCAGAGCCCTCCCGCAGCCCGGCCACGGTCTCGGCAAGGGCCGCGACGTCGCCCGCGTCGGTGACGTCGCAGGTCACCGCGGTCCCACCGATCTCCTCGGCCAGGGCCGCGATCCGCTCCGCCCGGCGCGCGGCGCACACGACGTGGAAGCCCTCGGCGGCCAGGGCCCGGGCGGTCGCGGCGCCGATCCCGCTGCTGGCTCCGGTGACGACGGCGGTACGACGGGTGCTCATGGCCTCATCGAACCACCGGCCACCTCCCACCCGCCGGGACCCTCGGCGGTGGCGCCGGCGACCGGGACCGAGACGTCCTGGCCGCGCGGACGCCGTGCTGGCACGATGTGCCGGACCCAGGAGGTGGATGTGCGCGAGTCGACGATCGTGGTGATCGCGGGTGCGGTCGGTGGGCTGCTGTGGCTGGTCCGGTGGGTCGCCGACGTCGACGCGCTGCTGTGGCCGGGTGCGGTGCTGCTGTCGGTGGTCGTCCTGGCCGCCGGGGCCTCGCTGGTGCGGCCGGTGGTGCTGCGCGTCGTGGTCGGGCTGTGCGTCGTCGCGCTCGCCTGGTCGCTGGCTGCCGTGGTCGGCGTGCAGGACTCGCTCGTGGTGGGCGGCATCGTGGGTGCGGTCGTCGCGCTCGGCTGCCTTGCCGTTCTCCCGCGTACCCTGCGTGGTCGCGCCGGGACCGAGGCCTCCGCCGTCCCCGCCGCCGACGCGGTCGCGTCGCCCGCTCCCACCGGCCCGCGGCGTCGCGCGGAGCGGCGGTCGCGCTCCGCGCGCTGAGTCCGCCCGGCCACGGCCCGGTCCCGTCCGGCCCGCGCCCGGCGTACGACGTCGATCGGTCCGCACCAGCCGACCGGGTGGGAATGTGACGAGGTGCACCGGTGTTCACTGGTGCTGACCGGTGGACCCGGTCCGTCCCGGGGGTCGCGGCCCCGCCGCACCATCCGTCCCACCCGCCGTCCCACCAGGGGGAGCACGTGAGCGCTGTCGCCCGGCCCATGCGCCGGCTCGCGATGATCAGCCTGCACACCTCTCCGCTGGACCAGCCCGGCACCGGGGACGCGGGTGGGATGAACGTCTACGTCATCGAGCTCGCGCGCCGCCTGGCGCGACAGGGCATCGAGGTCGACGTCTTCACCCGCGCGACCTCCTCGCGGCTGCCGGCGGTCGTCGAGGCGGCCGAGGGCGTGAAGGTGCGCCACGTCCACGCGGGGCCGTTCGAGCTGCTGCCCAAGGACGCGCTGCCCGGCCAGCTCTGCGTGTTCGCGCGCGAGGTGCTGCGCGCCGAGGCCGCCCAGCCGCGCGGGCACTACGACGCGGTGCACTCCCACTACTGGCTCTCCGGCCAGGTCGGCACGCTCGCCGCGGACCGCTGGGGCGTGCCGCTCGTGCACACGATGCACACGATGGCCCGGGTCAAGAACGCCTCGCTCGCCGACGGCGACACGCCCGAGCCGGCCTCGCGGGTCATCGGCGAGCAGGCGGTCGTCGACGCCGCCGACGTGCTCGTGGCCAACACCGACATCGAGGCCAAGCAGCTCATCGACCTGTACGACGCCGACGCGAGCCGCGTCGAGGTGGTCCACCCCGGGGTCGACCTGGAGGTCTTCCGGCCCGGCTCCCGCGCCAGAGCGCGGGCGGCCCTGGGGCTGCCGGCCGACGCGCAGGTCGTGCTCTTCGCCGGGCGGATCCAGCCGCTCAAGGCGCCCGACGTGCTGCTGCGCGCGGTCGCGGTGCTGCTCGCCCGGCGCCCCGAGCTGCGGGGCTCGCTCGTCGTGCCGGTCGTCGGCGGCCCGTCCGGGTCGGGCCTGGAGCACCCCGAGTCGTTGGCCGAGCTGGCCGGGGAGCTGGGGCTGCACGACGTGGTGCGATTCGTGCCGCCGGTGGCCCAGGCCGAGCTGGCGCAGTGGTACTCCGCCGCGACGCTGGTCGCCGTGCCCAGCTACAACGAGTCCTTCGGGCTGGTCGCGGCCGAGGCCGGTGCCTGTGGCACCCCCGTGGTGGCCGCCGCCGTGGGCGGGCTGCCCACCGTCGTACGCCACGAGCGCAGCGGGCTGCTCGTCGACTCCCACGACGAGGCCGACTGGGCGCACGCGCTGGGTCGGGTGCTGACCGAACCGGGGCTGCACGACTGCCTGGCGGCCGGTGCGGCACTGCAGGCGCGGCAGTTCTCCTGGGACGCCACCGCAGCGGCGATGCTGCGCACCTACGAACGGGCCCGCTGGCAGCTGCGGGCGGAGGCCTCGGCATGAGCGAGATCGACGACGTCCAGGGGGCGACCCCCGAGCGCACCACCTCGCCCGAGCGCGAGGCGGCGCTGGCGACCGTCCGCGAGCACCTGCGCGCCAGCGAGCTGGAGTTCAAGGAGGAGCCCGAGGGCGTCTTCTCCTTCTCGCTGCCCGGGGAGAAGAAGCTGCAGACCGCCGTGCGTCTCGACGTCGCGCTGCACTCGCTGGGGGTCCACGCCTTCGTCGCCCGCAACCCCGACGAGAACCACGAGGGCGTCTACCGCTGGCTGCTGCAGCGCAACCTGCGGATGTACGCCGTCTCCTTCGCCATCGACCGCACCGGCGACATCTACCTGGACGGCCGGATCCCCCTGGCCGCCGCCAGCCCCGAGGAGCTCGACCGGCTGCTGGGCTCGGTCCTGACCTACGCCGACGAGTCGTTCAACCCGATCCTCGAGCTCGGCTTCGCCACCGCCATCCGCAAGGAGTGGGAGTGGCGCACCGAGCGGGGCGAGTCCACCGCCAACCTCGAGGCGTTCCGGGGCTGGCTCGAGGCCGGCGAGCGGCCGGGGGCGGCCGAGGGCTGAGCGGTTGCCCGGCGAGGTGGGGTAGTCCGAACGTCTTTTCACCCTCAGCTCGAGCTGAGGGTGAAATTTCGTTCGGACTACCCCCTCATGCAGGCGCAGCCGCGTCCGCCCTGACCCGCGGCTTGCGCCGGGCGACGGCAACCCCGACCAGGCAGAGCACGCCGCCGGCGTACGCCATGGTCGGGGGCGTCTCGCCGAGCGCCAGCCAGCCCATGAGGATCGTCAGCGGCGGCACGAGGTAGGTCGTGACGCCCAGCGACGAGGCCGACATGTGCTGCAGCGCGAAGGCGTAGGTGGTGAAGGCGATCGCGGTCGGGAAGATGCCGAGGTAGACCAGCCACCACACCGACGACGCCGGCGCGGTGCCCAGCTCGTCGAGGAGCGCGGGCGCGAACGGCAGGCACACCACCGCGCCGATCGTGCAGGCCAGCCACGTCACGTGCACCGGCTGCAGCCGCGCGACGAGCGGCTTCTGCAGGATCAGGCTGACCGAGTAGACCGCCGCCGCGAGCAGCACCAGCGCCACCCCCAGCACGTCGCGGCTCTCCGCGCCGTCGGTGGAGATGCTGATCAGCCCGACGCCGGCGAAGGCCAGCGCCAGCCCGAGCGCGAGGTACGTCGTGAACCGCTCACCCAGGAACACCGCCGCCAGCGCCGCGATCAGCACCGGGGAGAGCTGGATCAGCATCGCGGCCGTGCCGGCGTCGACCCGGGTCTCGCCCTCGTTGAGCGCCACGTTGTAGACCCCGAACCACAGCACGCCGATCGCGACCAGCGACACCCACTCGCGCCGCGTCGGCCGCGGCACCCCGCGCGAGAGCGCCACCACGCCGAGCACCGCCGCGCCCACGAGCAGCCGCCCCAGCGACAGCGGCCCGGCCGAGAAGTCCTCACCCAGGTAGCGGATCGCCACGAACGCCGAGGCCCAGAAGACCAGCGTCGTCGCCACCGCCGCCAGCGGCAGCCACGTCGGTACGCCGGCGGCGGACCCGCTCGGGGCCGGGTCGGTCGCGCCGGGGCCGGTCGCGGCGGGTTCGGGGGCGGTCGTCGATGTCACGACCAAAGACTACGGACGCCCATGACAGTCCGTCGCGCGGGTTTCGGGCGTCGTGCCGGTGGTCGAGCAGCCCGAGCCCTCGGGGAGGGCGTCGTCGAGACCGCGTGAGGCGGCCGTCGATCGTCACCCACGCGAGCCGCTCGGGGCAGAGGGCCGCTTCCGGCGTACGCGGTCTCGACGACGGCTCGCTGGCGCTCGCCTGCTCGACCATCGGGTGGGGTGAGGCTCGCTGGCGCTCGCCTGCTCGACCGACCTGCTCGTCAGAGGTCCAACTTGTAGCCCAGCCCCCGGACGGTGACGAGGTACTTCGGCTCCGACGGGTCCGGCTCGAGCTTGGCCCGCAGCCGCTTCACGTGCACGTCGAGGGTCTTGGTGTCCCCGACGTAGTCCGAGCCCCAGACCCGGTCGATCAGCTGCCCGCGCGTGAGCACCCGGCCGGGGTTGCGCAGGAACATCTCGAGGAGCTCGAACTCCTTGAGCGGCAGCTTGGTCTCGGTGCCGTCGACGGTCACGACGTGCCGCTCGACGTCCATCCGCACCGGCCCGGCCTCGAGCGTCGAGGTCGCGGCCTCGGGCTCGGTGCCGCGGCGCAGCACCGCGCGGATGCGGGCGACCAGCTCGCGGGGGGAGTAGGGCTTGGTGACGTAGTCGTCGGCCCCGAGCTCGAGACCGACCACCTTGTCGACCTCGTCGTCCTTGGCGCTCACCATGATCACCGGGACGCTGGAGGTCGCCCGGATCTGCCGGCACACCTCGGTGCCGGGGATGCCGGGCAGCATCAGGTCCAGCAGCACAATGTCCGCGCCGTTGCGGTCGAACTCCGCCAGTGCGGCGTTGCCGTCCGCGGCGATCGCCACCTCGAAGCCCTCCTTGCGCAGCATGTACGCGAGGGCGTCGCTGTAGCTCTCCTCGTCCTCGACCACCAGTACCCGTGTCACGGGCTGTCCTCCTGTGTCTTCCTCTCGGCCCCGAAGTGCTGCGGCAGCGTGAGGGTGAAGGTGGACCCCTGACCCTCCGCCGACCAGACCCGGACCTCGCCGCCGTGGGTGGCGGCGACGTGCTTGACGATGGACAGGCCGAGCCCGGTCCCGCCGGTGGAGCGGTGGCGAGCGGGGTCGACCCGGTAGAAGCGCTCGAAGATGCGGTCGAGCTCGTCCGCGGGGATGCCGATGCCCTGGTCAACGACCGAGATGTCGACCGAGCCGTCGTCGACGCGGGTGGTCACCAGCACCGTGGAGTCCTCCTCGGAGTACGACACGGCGTTGCTCACGAGGTTGGAGACCGCGGCCGTGACCTGCTGCTCGTTGCCGAAGACTTGCAGGTCCGGGGTGCCGCCGACCAGCACCTGGATGCGCTTGTTCTCGGCGTCGGTGCGGCTGGTGTCCACCGCGTGCGCGATGACGTCGTCCAGGTGCACCGCGACGGGGGCGTCCAGCGGGTCGTCGGCCTGCAGGCGCGAGAGCTCGATGATCTGCTGCACCAGCGTGCCGAGCCGCTCGGACTCAATGAACATGCGGGAGGCGAAGCGGCGTACCGCCTCGGGGTCGTCGGCCGCGTCCTGCATGGCGTCCGAGAGCAGCCGGATCGCGCCCACCGGGGTCTTCAGCTCGTGGGAGACGTTGGCGACGAAGTCACGGCGCACCTCCTCGACCCGCTTCTCGCGGGTGCGGTCCTCGACCAGCGCCAGCACCAGCCGCGAGCCCAGGGGCGCGACGCGGGCGGTGACGTAGCGCGAGGGCACGCCGGGCCGGGCCATGAGCAGCTCGGTCTCGCGGATCTGCCCGTCGCGGCGTACCTGCCGCACCACCTCGGCCAGCTCGGTCGAGACCAGCCGCGAGCCCCGCACCAGCCCCAGCGCGTACGCCGGGGCGGAGGCCTTGAGGACCTCCTCGTTGTCGTCGACGACGACCGCGCTGGACCGCAGCACCGACAGCACGGTGCCGACCCCCTCGGGGACGACCGGCTGGGCGCTGGCGGGGATTGCGTGCTGCTGGCGGTCGCTGATGTGCCACGCCAGGACCGCGCCGCCGGCGACGACGGCGCCGATCACGGCCGCGAGGGCAGCCTGCAGCGTGGGGTCCACGGAGGGAAGAGTACGCACGGGCGACACCGTGCGTTCGCCGCTGGACGCGGACGTAGGCAACGTTCACCCCGCGTTCACGGCGTCACCCCGTCCCGTCACCCGCTTCTCCTAGGGTGGTCGCATGCGTGACGTCTTCCACGAGCAGCTCGACGCGGTCTTCGGCGACCTGGCCACCATCTGCGGCCAGGTCGAGACCGCCGTCGTCCAGGCGACCAAGGCCCTCCTCGAGGCCGACGTGGAGGTGGCCGAGCGGGTCATCTCCAGCGACGAGGTGATCGACCGGGCCCGGGTCGAGGTGGAGGAGAAGTGCTTCGAGCTGCTCTCCCTGCAGCAGCCCGTGGCCACCGACCTGCGTGTCGTCGTCGCCGCCCTGCGCATGGTGACCGAGCTGGAGCGGATGGGCGACCTGTCGGTGCACGTCGCCAAGATCGCCCGGATGCGCGTGCCCGAGGTGGCCGTCCCCGGGGAGATCCGCCCGACCGTGGCCCGGATGGCCGAGGTCGCCGGCGACATGGTCCACCGGGTCCGCCAGATCATCGTGGACCGCGACGTCTCCGCCGCCATCGAGCTCGGTCGCGACGACGAGATCATGGACCAGCTGCGCCGCGCCAGCTTCACCCAGCTGCTCGGTGACGACTGGGCCCACGGGGTCGAGGCGGCCGTCGACATCGCCCTGCTCGGCCGCTACTACGAGCGGATCGCCGACCACGCGGTCTCCATCGCCAACCGGGTCGTCTTCGTCGTCACCGGCACCGACCCGCGGGCCGTCGAGGCCTGAGGGCCGGCCTGGCCGCGGCGGCTCGCGAGGTTCATCGGCCGGCCGCTGAACCTTGCGGTGGGCCGATGAAGCTCTGTCGGCCGACCGCAAGGTTTGTCGGCCGGCCGATGAAGTTCTCGCCGCACCGCAGGGCGCCGGCCGACGAATGTTCCAGCGGCCAGCCGCTGAACGTGACGGTGGGCCGCTGTTGTTTCAAAGGTCGGCCGTCAGCTTCAGCGGCCGGCTGATGACACGTCCCGCGCGCGGGCCCGCTACTTGCCCTGGTTCGCCACCGCCGCGGCAGCAGCCGCAGCCGCCTCCGGGTCGAGGTAGCGCCCGCCCTTGGTGACGGGGGCGAAGGAGTCGTCCAGCTCGTAGACGAGCGGCATGCCGGTGGGGATGTTGAGCCCGGCGATGTCCTCGTCACTGATGCCGTCGAGGTGCTTGACGATCGCGCGCAGGCTGTTGCCGTGGGCGGCGACGAGCACCGTCTTGCCGGCGGCCAGGTCGGGGACGATGTCGGACTCCCAGTAGGGGACCATCCGCGCGATGACGTCCTTGAGGCACTCGGTGGCCGGGAGGTCGGAGCCGAGGTCGGCGTACCGGACGTCGTGGGCCTGGGAGAACTCGTCGTCGAGGTCGATCGGGGGCGGCGGGACGTCGAAGGAGCGGCGCCAGAGCATGAACTGCTCCTCGCCGTACTGCGCGAGGGTCTGCTTCTTGTCCTTGCCCTGCAGCGCGCCGTAGTGGCGCTCGTTGAGGCGCCAGGACCGCTTGACCGGGATCCAGTGGCGGTCGGCGGCGTCGAGCGCGAGACCGGCGGTGGAGATCGCGCGACGCAGCAGGGAGGTGTGGACGACGTCGGGGAGCACCCCGGCCTCGAGCAGCTGCTCGCCGCCGCGTCGGGCCTCGCCCTGGCCCTTCTCGGTGAGGGGTACGTCGACCCAGCCAGTGAAGAGGTTCTTGGCGTTCCAGTCGGACTCGCCGTGCCGCAGCAGGACCAGGGTGTGGTTCACGCGATCAGCCCTCGTAGCCCTCGTAGCGACCGTCGTACAGGGGCTCGATCGCCTCGCAGTCGTACTCCTCGCCCTCGCCGCCCTCGCTGATGTCGAAGCCGTCGAACTCGTCGCAGTCGGTGACGACCGCGATGTCCAGCTCGACGTCCTCGCCGGTGTCGAAGGAGAGCTCGACGGTGACGAAGTCACCCGCACGGAAGTCGCCGGTGACCGGGATGCCGTTGCCCTGCTCGGAGAGGTTCTCGAAGCCGAGCGGCGGGATCGTGGCCGGCTCGACGTCCTCGAAGGTGATCGTGGTGTCGCCGACGGGGCGGATGCCCTCGAAGGTCACGCTCTCGCTGCCGGAGTTGTTCGACAGCCCGGCGATGAAGGTGCCGGCGCCGGGCGCCTTGGACACGATCACGGCGGACAGCACGTCGACCGAGGCGTCGCGGGCGATCGAGCCGGCGGCCGGGGTGTAGACCCGGTCGGTGGCGTTGTCGAACCCGCAGGAGGAGAGGGTCGCGGCCATCGCGAGGGCGAGGACCGGCGTGAGGCGGCGCATGTGCATGTGAGGAGTGCCTTCGAGTCGTACGACGGGGGCGCCGACAGCCTAGCGGGGCCGTGACCCGCCGCTGACAGGGCGTCCGTCACACCCCCGAGCCCGACGAGCGGCGTGGCTCAGGCCTCCAGGCCGACGAGCGTGCCGGCCACGAGGATGCCGGCGGTGACCAGCGCGAGGTAGGTCGTGGTGAGCGCGAGCAGCCGCGCTGCACCGAGCTTCATGCCCAGGCGCAGCGGCAGGTAGCGCCAGCCGTCCTCGTGGTCGGCCACCAGGCCCCACAGGGCGGTGAGGAAGTGGACGCCGATGCCCAGGAGGGCGGCGAGCACGACCATCGCCGGCTGCGGCGCGGAGCCACCGTCGTGGTTGCCCCAGCCGCCGTAGGACAGGAAGGCCGGGTAGAGCGCGAACGAGACCGCCCAGGGCACCGGGCTCAGCACGCTCGTGCGCAGCACGAGGTTGCCCAGGCCGGCGATGACCAGCGAGGCGAGGTAGACCCCGCCGGCGACCAGGCCGTTGGACAGCGACAGCGGCACGACGAGCAGCACCCCGCAGGTGATCGCGAACCACACCTCGCCGGGCTCGAGCCGCCCGTCGGCAACCGGCTTGCCGGTGCGCTGGTGCTGCGCGTCGCGCCGGCGGTCGACGACGTCGTTGTGCCAGCCGAGCAGGGTCTGCCCGACGAGCACGGTGAGCAGGACCAGGCCCAGGTCGCGCGTGGGACGGTCGGCCAGCGCCGCGGCGACGGTCACCAGGACCGCGGTGACGACGGCCTGGCGGGGGTGGGCGGCGCGCAGGAGCAGCACCGGTGTCGCGTCGAGCACCGGACGGCGTACGACGGCGGGCGGCGGCGGCACGGAGCTGCGCGCGCCCCCAGGCGGCCCGGCGTCGGGCGTCGGCACCGCTGCGTCGTCGGTGCCCGTCCCGGAGCCCGTCCCGGGGCCCTGGGCGCTGCCCCGGGCGTCGGCCTCACGGCGTCGCTTCAGCCAGCTCCCCGGGCGTGGCCGCTCCTCCTCGGGGGTCCGCTCCTCGGTCAGGGTGTCTGCGCCGGTTCCCTCGGCCGCGCCGGGAGCACCCGACGGCAGGGCGTCGGTGGTCTCGGGGCGACGTCGTCGCAGGTGTGGTCTGGCCATGCCTCGCAGTATGTCGCGATCACGAGCGCCGTCCGGGTGTTTCCGCAGGACAACGGGGACCCGGACGCCCGCGCGGGCCCTCGGCGGGCCCGGGAGATCGTCCGGCCCCGGGGATCGCGGACCGGCCGTCGTACGTCGTCGAGGACGGTCGCCAGCATGCGGACCGCGGTCCTGTCAAGCCCTCCCTAGCGCTCTGACCTGCACAAACGCTCGCCGACACGCCGGGAACCCGTGTTAAGATGGTCGCCTAGGAAGGGGAACTTCACATATGACTTTCACCGTCGGCGAAACGGTCGTCTACCCCAATCACGGGGCCGCCATCATCGAGGACATCGAGATGCGGAAGATCAAGGGGGAGGACCGGCAGTACCTCGTGCTGAGGATCGTCGCACAGCAGGACCTGGTGGTTCGTGTGCCGGCCTGCAACCTGGACCTCGTCGGGGTCCGCGACGTCGTCGACAAGGAGGGCCTCGACCGCGTGTTCGACGTCCTGCGTGCCGAGCACGTCGAGGAGCCGACCAACTGGTCGCGCCGCTACAAGGCCAACCTGGAGAAGCTGCACAGCGGCGACGTCATGAAGGTCTCCGAGGTCGTCCGCGACCTCTGGCGCCGCGAGCGTGACCGCGGCCTGTCGGCCGGCGAGAAGCGGATGCTTGCGAAGGCCCGCCAGATCCTCGTCTCCGAGCTGGCCCTGGCCGAGCACACCAACGAGGACAAGGCCGAGGCCATCCTCGACGAGGTGCTCGCCTCCTGAGGCACCGCCTCCCACAGCAGCACGACGAAGCCCCCGGGACGGTCCCGGGGGCTTCGTCCTTCTCCGGGCGGGACAGGGGCTAGCGTGCGCGTCGTGGGTGAGTACTCCGAGGAGCACGACGCGCTCGGCCTCCTGGTCGAGGCCGACCGCGGCTCGCTGCCGTTCGCGCTGCTGCACGGCGAGGCGCTCGTCGCGTGCGCGGCCTGGGCGCTGGGGGAGGCCGGCCTGACCCAGGTCGACCACGGCACCCCGTGGGAGGCGTTGGTCGAGGCCGGGGAGCCCCTGGTCCTCCACGACCCCCTGTGCCCCATGACCCCCGCCGACTTCCTGGTCGCCTGCCTGGAGCGCTGCGAGGCCGAGCAGGCGGTCGTCGTCGGCACCCGCCCCGTGACCGACACGCTCAAGGGCCTCGACCCGCAGGGGTACGTCGGGGAGGGGGTCGACCGCGACACCGTCCTGCAGGTGACCTCGCCGGTCGTGCTGCCGCCCGCGGTCGTGGCCGCCCTCGACGGCCTGCCGTCCACGGACTTCGCGACCCTCGTCGGCGTGCTCGCGGAGCGGTTCCCCGTCGTGGCCGCCACCGCCCCGCCCGAGGGGCGTCGGGTGGCCGACGAGTCCGACGTGCGGCTGCTCGAGGCGTTCACCGCGCACTGACCTCGGCGGCGGCCCTGGCCGCCCGGGCGCGCCGCGGGTCAGCCCTGGAGCAGCGCCTCGGCCAGGGCGAGGTCCTCGGGCCAGGTGACCTTGAGGTTGGCGGCGGTGGAGCGGACCGCGCGGACCGGCAGCCCGGCGTACCGATCGAAGGTCGCGGCGGTGTCGGTGCCCTCGAAGCCGTCGCGCGCGGCCGCCCGGTAGGCCTCGAGCAGGGGCACCGCGCGGAAGGCCTGGGGGGTCTGCACCCCGACGAGCGGCTCGGGCGCGGGTCGGAGCGTCTGGGTCACCAGCCCGGTCGCGGGGGCGGCCGGGAGTGCGCCGCCGTGCTCCCGGGCGGCCGCCACCACGGCGTCGAAGAGCACGGGGCTGGCGAGCGGGCGGGCGCCGTCGTGGACCACCAGCACCGTGGTGCGACCGGCCTCGACGTGGTGGGCGACGGCGCGCAGGGCGTTCGACTCCGAGGCGTGCCGGCTGGGGCCGCCGTCGACGAGTGCGACCTCGACCTCCGCCGCCGGGCCGCTGACCGGCAGGTGCGGGGCCAGCGCCTCGGCTACCTCGTCCCGCTCGCCGGGAGCGGTGACGACCACGACCCGGTCGACGCCGCGGGTGGCGAGGGCGTGGAGCACCGACCAGGCGAGGAGCGGGCGGTCGCGCAGGGGCAGCAGCACCTTGTTGCGGTCGGCCCCGACCCGGGTGCCGGAGCCGGCACCGAGCACGACCACCGTCACGCCTCCGGACGGCGCCGCTGCGTGGGAGGTCTCGGTGCTCACGCGCGGCAGGCTACCGAGCGGGGCTCCGCGCGCCCCCGGGAGGACGAGCGGCGGAGTTTTCACGGCCGTTACACGCCGAAACCCGGGTGGTACGCCGGCGCTCCTAGGTTCGGTGGCCGAAGGAGGGAGCCATGACCGTAGCCGAGGAGTGGCACCCGGTCTGCCGCGTCGAGCAGCTGCAGGTGGAGCGGGGTGCGACGGCGCTGGTGCACGGGCAGGCCGTGGCGCTGTTCCGGCTCGAGGACGGCTCGGTCTACGCGCTCGGCAACCACGACCCGTTCGCCAAGGCCTCGATGCTCGCGCGGGGCATCGTGGGTCGCCGCGAGGACGTGCCGTTCGTGGCGCCGCCCAGCCACCGGCACGGCTTCGACCTGCGCACGGGCCGGTGCCTGGACGACGAGCACGTGTCGGTGCCGGCGTACGACGTCAAGGTGGTGGACGGGGTCGTGCTGGTCGGGCACCGCAAGGGCGCGGCCTGAGCGGGTTGTCCCCGCCCGGCGGGGACGAGGGGGAGGCTCAGGCCCCCGCGCGCGCCCGGTCCACGGCAGCCACCAGCTCCGCGGAGACCGCCTCGTCCCGCTCGAGCGGGAGGTAGTGGCCGGCGCCCGGGAGCACGAGCAGCCGGGCACCGTCGATGGCCGAGGCGAGCCGGCGCGCGTGGGAGGGCGGGGTGAGCACGTCGGCGCTGCCGACCATGACGGTCGTGGGCACGCCGGCGTACGCCTTGAGGCCCTCGGTGCGCTCGTGGCCCATGAGGTCGCGGTAGAAGCCCGACATCGTCGCGGGCGCGCAGCTCACCAGCTGGTCGACGACCAGGCCGGCGTCGCGCAGCCGCAGCGGGGTGCCCATGAGGATCTGGTTGACCACCCAGCGCTCGATCGAGGGCGTGCGGCGGCGCTCGGAGCGGGTGAGCAGCCGGGCCCGGGTCGCCAGCACGCGCGGCAGCTGCCGGCGCAGCAGCGGCCCCATCTCGGGGAAGCCCAGGGTCACGGTGTCCAGGCCGCCGGAGGACGTCGCGACGAGCACCAGCCCGGCGACCCGCTCGACCACGTCGGGGCGCACCTCGGGCAGCGCCATGATCGTCATGCCGCCGATCGAGTGCCCGGCCAGCACCAGCGGACCCTCGGTGGCGAACGTGTCGACGACCTGGCCCAGGTCGCGGGCCAGGCGCGGCACGGTGCAGTCCCGCTCGGGGGCGACGTCGGAGCGGCCGTGGCCGCGGGCGTCCCAGGTGACCAGGCGCAGGTCGGGTCCGTACGTCGCCAGCAGGTGTCGCACCTGGTAGTGCCAGTCCTGCTCGTCGGCGGTCCAGCAGTGGGCGAGCAGCAGGGTGACCTCGGCGTCCTCGCGGCCGTAGACCGTGACGTGCAGCCGGGCGCCGTCGTCGACGTGCAGGGCGTGCGTCCTCATCGGTCCCCCTCGCTCATCAGTCCCGCTCGCGACCCAGCTCCTGGACCAGTGCGGTCGCGACCGCCGCGACCCCCTCGCCGCGGCCGGTCAGCCCGAGCCCGTCGGTGGTCGTCGCCGAGACGCTCACCGGGGCGCCGACCGCGCCCGACAGGGCGGCCTCGGCCTCGGCCCGGCGCGGACCCAGCCGCGGGCGGTTGCCGATCACCTGGACCGCGACGTTGCCGATCTCGAAGCCCGCCGCCCGCACCCGGCGGGCGGTCTCCGCCAGCAGGGCGGTGCCTGCGGCGCCGGCCCACTCCGGCTCGCTCGTGCCGAAGTTGGACCCCAGGTCACCCAGGCCGGCCGCGGAGAGCAGCGCGTCGCACGCGGCGTGCGCGGCCACGTCGGCGTCGGAGTGGCCCTCGAGGCCGTGGTCCTCGTCGGGCCAGGAGAGCCCGGCGAGGTGGAGGGGTACGCCGGGGGCGAGCCGGTGCACGTCGGTGCCGGTGCCCACGCGGGGGAGAGGGGTCGTCACCCTCGGAGGCTAGCGGCCGGGGCGGCCCGGGCGGGGCTGTCCCGGATTTTTCTGGGACTCGTGTCGCAGGTACATCGTGGGCTGGGCCCTCGTGGCTCGCTCCGCTCGCACCTCGACCGGCGGCAGCGAGGTCGTCCGTCACCGGACCGTCACCGCCGCGCTCCCGTCCGGCACCCGTGCCTGGGACATGATGGGTCCGTGCCCGAGCGTCCCTCCCTCGACCGTCGAGCTCTCGCGTGGCCGCTGGCCGGTCTCCTCGCGGGCGCAGCCGGTGTGGTCGCGAGCTACGCCGCGGCCATGGTGCTCACCATCCGCGAGGCGCCGTTCGTGGCGATCGCCGAGCTCGTGGTGCGCACGACGCCGGGGCCGGTGGTGCAGTTCGCACTGAAGTTCTTCGGCGCCTACAACAAGTCCCTGCTGCTCGGCGTCATGACCGTCCTCTCGGTCGCGCTGTTCTTCTTCGTCGGCCGGTGGGCACGGCAGCGCTGGTGGGTGCCGGTGCTGGTCTACTCGCTGCTCGCGGTCCTGGCCGCGGTCGCGGTCGTCTCCTCGGCCGGTTGGGCCACCGTCGACCTGCTGCCCGTGGCGATCGGCTACGTCACGTGGCTGGTCGCGCTCTCGCTGCTGACCGAGCCCCTGCGCCGCGTCGACGCCGGAGCGACCCAGGCCGGTGCCGGCTCGGGGCGGCCGCTGCCGGGGGCCGGGTCGGGGCCGGCGTACGTGAAGGGGCGGCGGGAGTTCCTCATCAGGGTCGCTGCGATCGGCGGGGTCGTGGCCATCGTGGGGGTCAGCGGACGGCTGCTCGGCAGCGGGCGCCGCAAGGTCGAGGAGACCCGACGCCTGCTGCGCCTCGACGTCCGGGCGCCGCGCGTGCCCGCCGGGTCGCGGCTCGAGGTCGAGGGGATCTCGCCGTGGCAGACGCCCAACGAGGAGTTCTACCGGATCGACACCGCCATCGTGACCCCCGCGATCGCACCCGAGGACTGGTCGCTGCGCATCCACGGGATGGTCGAGCGCGAGGTCGTCGTGACCTACCAGGACCTGCTCGACCAGGAGCTCAGCGACGCCTGGGTCACGCTGTGCTGCGTCAGCAACCCGATCGGCGGGCCGCTGGTCGGCAACGCCTGGTGGAGCGGGGTGCGGATCGACGGCCTGCTCGAGCAGGCCGGGGTGCTGCCCGGCGCCGACGCGGTGCTGCAGACCTCCGAGGACGGGTGGAACTGCGCCACCCCGCTCGCGGCCCTCACCGACGGGCGCGACGCGCTGCTGGCCGTCGCCATGAACGGCGAGCCGCTGCCGATCGACCACGGGTTCCCCGTGCGGATGGTCGTGCCCGGGCTCTACGGCTACGTCTCGGCGACGAAGTGGGTCGTGGACATGGAGGTGACGAGGTTCGCCGACGTCGACGCCTACTGGACCCAGCGGGGCTGGGGCGAGCTCGGCCCGATCAAGACCGCCTCCCGCATCGACGTGCCCCGCTCGGGGGCGAGCGTCCCCAGCGGGACCGTGCAGGTCGGTGGCGTCGCCTGGCACCAGCACACCGGCATCTCGGCCGTCGAGGTATCCCTCGACGGCGGCCCCTGGCAGCCGATGGAGCTGGGCCGCGTGCCCAGCGATGACACGTGGGTGCAGTGGGGCGGCTCGATCGAGGTCGGCCCCGGCGACCACCTGCTGCGCGTGCGCGCCACCGACGGGGACGGGATCGTGCAGACCCCCGTCGAGCGGGACGTGCTGCCCGACGGGGCGACCGGCCACCACGTGGTCGACTTCAGCGCCCAGGACGCCTGATGCAGGACTTCGCGGGCCGCCCCGGGGCAGCCCTGGTCGTGGGCGGCAACGGGGGCATCGGGGCACGGGTCGCGGCCCTGCTCGCCGCCCGCGGCTCGCGGGTCGCCGTCACCCACCGTCGTACGCCGGCGGAGGGGGTGGCCTCGCTCCCGCTCGACCTGGGGGCGGCCGACGCGGCCGCGCAGGCCGACGCGGTGGTCGAGGCGGTGCTGGCGGAGCACGGCGCGCTGCACACGCTGGTGCACGCCGCCGGGCCACACGTGCCGATGGTCCACCTCGGGCGGGTCTCCGCCGCCGACATGGTCACGCAGCTGCACGACGACGCAGGCGGGTTCTTCACCGTCGTCCGGGCCGCGCTGCCGGCGCTGCGGGAGTCCCGCGGCTCGGTCGTCGCCGTCACCACCGCGGCCACGTCGCGGTTCCCCAAGCGCGACGGGCTCTCCTCGGCGCCCAAGGCCGCGGTCGAGGCGATGGTGCGTGCGCTCGCGGTGGAGGAGGGGAGGTACGGCGTACGGGTCAACGCCGTCGGCCCCGGCATGCTCACCGACGGGATGGCCGCCCGGCTGATCGGCTCCGGCGAGCTCTCCGACGAGGCCCTCGAGATCACCCGGCGCAACATCCCGCTCGGCCGCTTCGGCAGCGCCGACGACGTGGCCGAGGCGGTCTGCTTCCTCGCCTCCGACCGGGCCGGGTTCGTGTCGGGTCAGAAGCTGGACGTCGACGGGGGTTACGGCTGCTGAGGGCTGGTTGTTGTCGGTCGGTCGGGTGTGCGCGACCGCGGTCGGGTGGGGCCGCGCGGTGCCGCGGCCTCCTGAGGGCCTGCGGAGGCACGGCCTCCCGCAGACGCCCCCTTCGTCGCTACCAGGCTCCTCGCTCGTTCCTCACGAGGAGCCCGCCAGACCCAACCACGCTCCCCCGGGGGCGTCTGCGTCCGGCCGCGCCTCCGCAGGCCGATGGGCCGGCCGCGGCCCCGCGCACCGCGCCACCCGACCGCGGCTGCGCACACCCGCCTCCGTGGCTGGTGGTCGGGGTTGGACGCGGGGCGCGCGGGGCGGGCTGGGGTCAGGGGCGCAGGACGTAGGCGGTGCCGGTGGAGGCGTCGAGCCAGGCCCGCTCGAGCTGGGCGCGGTCGTAGGTGCGGCGTACGCCGGCGGGGGAGTCGGCGGCGGGGTCGTTGACCACGACGTCGCCGTCGGCGGTGAAGCCGACCACGACCAGCAGGTGGCCGTCGGAAGAGGTGAGCGGGCCGCCGCTGAGCTCACCGGCGTCGAAGGCGATCGAGATGACGACCGGGAGGCCGTCGGCGACCAGGCGCTCGACGGCGCGCAGGTCGGGGAGGCGGGAGACCTCGGCCCGGCCGACCAGGCGGGCGGCGTACGCCGCGTTGAAGGACCAGTTGCCGGTGCCGTCGTACCCGTGGTCGAACGTCATCCGGGCGGTGTGGTCGACCCAGGGCGCGCCGTGGCCCTCGGGGACCCAGGCGTAGTCGCGGGCCGGGGGCAGGGCGTCGTGGAAGGCGAGAACCATGGCCAGCGACGTCGGGGAGCACCAGGCCTCGCCGCCTCCGCCCCACTCCGGGTAGTGGCCGCTGTGGACCATCTGGCTGTAGCGCGGAACGTCGAGCACTTTGCCGCCCGCCTGCGCGACGACGCCGGGCTTCGAGGTGGCAGGGCGGCTGTCGGGCCGGCGGGACGTCGTGGCGGAGACGTGGCCGAGGCTGGGGGCCTTGGTGCTGGCGCCGGCGCGGCGCATGAGGCTCACCCGGAGGCGCCAGCGGTCGAGGCCGGCCGCGGACGCGGTGCGCCAGGTGTCGGTGGCGACCCGGGCCAGGTCGTCGTCCTGGCCAGCGATGCTCGTGCGCTCCAGATGCTTGTCGCCGTAGGCCCAGCGCCCGAGGCTGTCCCAGGAGCTGCGGCGCCCGGTCGCGTCCTGCCCGCGCACCTCGATCTCCACCCACGAGTCGCCGGGGGTCTTGGCCTCCCAGCTCGCCACGAGCTCGGTGAACCCGAACCCGGGGCGGGCCCATCGCGAGACCCACCGCCCGACGTCGTACGTCGTGCCGCCGAGGGTCCGGGTGCCGACCGGGTCGGCCAGGAAGAGCCGGTCGCGGCGCAGCTCGGTGCCCGCGGCGCGGCCCGAGGCCAGCTCCTCGCCGGACCAGCCGCGCAGGTCGGTCTGGATCTTGGCGGCCGCGCGCTCCGCGGTCACGACGCCGGTGCCGCTCGCGTCGGCGGCGCTCGCCGTCGGCGTCACGGGGGCCAGCGGGGCGAGGACCAAGGCCAGCGCGAGGGCGGGGAGAGGGTGGCGCACCCGATCGAGGGTACGTCACTCCTGTCACATGCGTCACAGGATGCTCGACGTGCTCGAACCAGCGCCGAGTGAGCGTCGAACCAGCGCCGAGTCACGCTCGAACCAGCGCCGAGTCACGCTCGAACCAGCGCCGGCTGAGCGGGGAATCGGGGGCGGGGGTCCCGCGCTCCTAGACTGAGGCGGGTGAGCATCAGGCTGTACGACACCGCGACCCGCGAGGTCCGTGACTTCGCGCCCCTCGTCGAGGGACGGGTCGGCGTCTACGTCTGCGGGCTCACCGTGCAGTCGGAGCCGCACGTGGGGCACGTGCGCAGCGCGGTCAACTTCGACGTCCTGCGCCGCTGGCTGACCCACCGCGGGTTCGCCGTCGACTTCATCCGCAACGTCACCGACATCGACGACAAGATCCTCACCAAGGCCGAGGTGCAGGGTCGCCCCTGGTACAACCTCGCCTACGAGATGAAGCGCGAGCTCGACCGCGCCTACGCCGCGCTCAACGTGCTGCCGCCGACCTACGAGCCGGCCGCGACCGGGCACGTCCCGGAGATGCTCGCGCTGATCGAGCAGCTCATCGCGAAGGGGCACGCCTATGCCGCCGAGGACGGGTCGGGGGACGTCTACTTCGACGTGCGGTCGTGGCCGGAGTACGGCGCGCTGACCCACCAGCGCATCGACGACATGGAGGCCGCGGAGGACGCCGACCCGCGCGGCAAGCGCGACCCCCGCGACTTCGCGCTCTGGAAGGGTCGCAAGTCCACCGAGCCGGCCACCGCGTCGTGGCCGAGCCCGTGGGGGCCGGGTCGCCCCGGGTGGCACATCGAGTGCTCGGCGATGGCCGGCAAGTACCTCGGCGAGGCCTTCGACATCCACGGCGGCGGCGTCGACCTGCGCTTCCCGCACCACGAGAACGAGCTGGCGCAGTCGCGCGCGGCGGGTCATGGTTTCGCGGCGTACTGGATGCACAACGCCTGGATCACCACCGCCGGCGAGAAGATGTCCAAGAGCCTGGGCAACAGCCTGCTCATCCCCTCGGTGCTCGAGCGCTTCCGCGGGATCGAGCTGCGCTACTACATGGTCGCCGCGCACTACCGCTCGACCGTCGAGTTCGGCTTCGACGCGCTGGGCGAGGCCGCGGTGGCCTTCCGGCGGATCGAGGCGTACGTCGACCGCGCGGCCGAGGCCCTCGGCGAGCTGCCCGAGCCGGGCATCGCCTGCGCCGACTTCGAGACCGCCATGGACGACGACCTCGGCACGCCCGCGGCCATCGCCGCGCTGCACGAGGTCGTGCGCGAGGGCAACAAGCTGCTGGCCGGCGGCGCCTCGCCGGCGCTGCGGGGCAACCTCGCCTCGGTCCGCGCCATGCTCGGCGTCCTCGGCCTCGACCCGGCCGACCCGGCCTGGGGCGGCCCGGCACGCACCGACGACCGGCTGAGCGCCGTCGTCGACGCGCTCGTCTCCGACCTGCTCGACCAGCGCGCCGAGGCCCGCCGGGACAAGGACTTCGCCACCGCCGACGCCATCCGCGACCGGCTCAAGGAGGCCGGCGTGGAGATCACCGACACCCCCGACGGACAGAAGTGGAGCCTCGCCTGATGACCGGGGTCTCGACGCTCGCTCACTCCGCTCGCTGCTCGACCACCGGAGAAGGACACTGACGTGGCAGGTAACTCGCAGCGCAAGGGCGCGATCAGGAAGAGCGGCAAGGGCAACCCCACCGCCGGCTCCGGGGGCCGGGTCCGGCGCGGGCTCGAGGGCAAGGGCCCCACGCCCAAGGCGAAGGACCGCCCCTACCACCAGGCCTACAAGGCGGCCAAGCGCGCCGAGAAGAAGGCGCAGGCCTCCCGGCCGCGCCGCAAGAGCACCGACGCGGAGTGGATCGCCGGGCGCAACCCGGTCGTCGACGCGCTGCGCGAGGGCGTGCCGGTCAACGCGATCTACGTCGCCGAGGGCGCCGAGCGTGACGCCCGGCTGCGCGAGGCCTTCGCACTGGCCAGCGACAAGGGCATCAGCCTGCTCGAGGTCAGCAAGCTCGAGCTCGACCGCCACACCGGCGGTGCGGTGCACCAGGGCCTGGCCGCGCGCATCCCGGCCTACGAGTACGCCCACCCCGACGACCTGCTCGACCGCGCCGCCGAGATGGGCGAGCAGCCGCTCATCGTGGTCCTCGACTCCGTCACTGACCCGCGCAACCTCGGCGCGGCCGTGCGCAGCGCCGCGGCCTTCGGTGCCCACGGCGTGGTCATCCCCGAGCGGCGCGCCGCCGGCATGACCGCCTCGGCCTGGAAGACCAGCGCCGGCGCCGCGGCCCGCATCCCCGTCGCCCAGACCGTCAACCTGACCCGGCAGCTGAAGGCCTACCAGGACGCCGGCTGCATGGTCGTCGGCCTGGCCGCCGACGGCGAGGTCGAGCTGCCCGCGCTGGACCTGGCCACCGGCCCGCTGGTCATCGTGGTCGGTTCCGAGGGCGACGGCCTCTCGCGCCTGGTCGCGGAGACCTGCGACCTGCTCGTCTCGATCCCGATGGCCAACTCCGTGGAGTCGCTCAACGCCGGCGTCGCCTGCAGCGTGGCGCTGTACTCCGTGGCGAGGGCCCGGGACTGATCCCGTGCCGTCGCAGGGCGTGACCGACGGGCCCGCGGGCCCGCGGCGCGTCCTGCGCCTGCCACGACGCACCGGCGCCGGCCTCCACGTTCTGGCCCTGGCCGCGGCCTGGCTGGGCCTCTCGGTCCTCGCCGGCCTGACCCTGTTCCTCGGCTCGTCGCGCGAGGTCACCCTCGCCAGCCACGACGCCGTGCTCCAGCCGACGCTCTCGCGCCAGGTCGTGGTGCGCACCGGGCCGGTCCTGCCCGACCTGCGGGTCGACTCCGGGGCTCCCCTCGGCGTCGACGTGCGCCTCGGCAAGACCGACGCGCGCAGCACCGAGGAGCTCGTGGACCGGTACGCCGTCATCGCCTCCAGCCCCGAGGGCGCCCGGGCCCGCGTGCGCGAGGCCGTGGTCGACATGGCGTGGCAGGCCGCGCTGCGCGGGGCGGCCGTGGGCGCCGTACCCGTGCTCTTCTGGGTGCTGGTCGGTCCGGCCCGCCGCCGGGAGCTGCTGCGCTCGGTGCCGAGCCGGCGCGGGGCCGTGGCCGTCGCGGCCGTCGCCGCCGTCGGGCTGGCCTGGTGGCAGCCGTGGACCCCGGCCGACGAACGGGTCGAGGACGCGCGGCCGTGGATCCCGCTGGCGGAGTTCCTGGGCCCGCAGGTGCCGCTGCCGGAGGAGCTGGACGGGGTCGAGGTGCGCGGCGACGTCACCACCAGCCAGACCCGGCGGCTGATCGAGAGCGCGGTCGACACCTACGAGAAGTCGCGCGGGTTCTACGCCCGGGCCGCCGAGGACGCGGCCGGTCTCGACCTGCGCGAGCCCGAGGAGGACGAGACGGTGGCCGTCCTGGTCTCGGACCGCCACGACAACATCGGGATGGACGCCGTGGCCCGTGCCGTCGGTGACCGGGCCGGCGCGACGGTCGTGCTCAACGCCGGCGACGACACCTCGACCGGAGCGACCTGGGAGGCATTCTCCCTCGACTCGGTGAGCGCCGCCTTCGACGGCTACGACCGTTTCGGCGTGGCGGGCAACCACGACAGCGGCGACTTCGTGGCCGACTACCTCGCCGACCACGGGTGGACGATGCTCGACGGCGAGGTCGTCGAGGGCCCCGGCGGCGGCACCCTGCTCGGCGTCGCCGACCCGCGGTCCTCCGGCCTGGGCAGCTGGCGCGACGAGACCGGGCTGTCCTTCGAGGAGGTGGGAAGGCGGCTGGCCGACGTGGCCTGTGGGGCGGACGACGGGCCGATCGGCACCCTGCTCGTCCACGACGTGAACCTGGCCTCCGAGGCCCTGGCCCGCGGCTGCGCCGATCTGGCCGTGGGCGGGCACCTGCACGTCGAGGTGGGCCCGGACCCGGTGGTCGGACCCGAGGGCCAGGTGGGCTACCGCTACACCAACGGCACGACGGGCGGGGCGGCCTACGCCATCGCCATCGGCTCCAAGCCACGCCGCGAGGCGCAGATGACCCTGGTGACCTACCGCGAGGGTCGTCCGGTCGGCCTGCAGGGCGTCTTCCTGCAGACGAACGGCCGCTGGGAGGTCGGGGACTACACCGTGCTGGTCCGCCCCGACGCCGTCACCGGCGCCGAGGGGGACGACGACGCGCCTGGCGAGGAGCAGGAGGGCTCGGTCCTCGTGCCCTCGCCCACGGGGACCCCGGACCCCGGCCCGGCGACCGGGCCGGGCACCGGCCCCCGCGAGCAGGGCCCGGACGCCGACGACGCCACCGGCCGCCCTCGGGAGCAGGGACGCCGCTCCAGGTAGAACACGTTCTCGTGATCCGCGTCACTTCCGGGAGCGGGGGTCGTTGAGCCCCCAGAGGCAACAGGCGACCACGAGGAGGTCCGGTGTCCCGCTCCAGCACCAGGGTGGCGACGGTGTCCGTCGTCCTCGCGATGCTCCTCAGCGCTTGCGGCTCCCAGCTCGCCCCGGCCGACGTTGTCGCGGCGGGCGGCACGGCCCCGGGTGGGGTCGTGGTCGGCGCCGACGGGCAGCCGGTCTCCGCCGACGGTGGCACCACGGGAGGCGCCGGCGCCGGTCCCGACGGCGGCACCACGGGCGGCACCGGGACGGGTGCCACGGGGGGCGGCACCACGGCCGGCGGTGGCACCACGGGTGGCACGACCGGCGGCGGCGCCGGCCCGGGCGAGGGACCGCCGATCAAGACCGGCTCCTGCGAGGGCTTCCAGAACGGGCCCGGCATCACCGACGACACGATCACCATCGGCAACTCCTCGGACATCTCCGGCCCGGTCCCCGGCCTCTTCGAGTCCGCCCAGGACGCGACCAAGGCCTTCGTCGCGTACTTCAACCGGGTCAACCCCGACGGCATCTGCGGACGCACCCTGGTGCTCAAGAACTACGACTCCCGCACCGACGCCAGCGCCGACCAGCGCAACCACGTCGACGCCTGCGAGAACGTCTTCGCCATGGTCGGCTCCATGTCCGCCTTCGACTCCGGCGGCGCTGCCACGACCGAGCAGTGCGGCCTGCCGGACATCCGCTCGGCGGGCGTGACCGGGGACCGCCAGGAGTGCAGCACCTGCTTCGGGGCACAGTCGACGATCGCCGGCGAGGTCAACAACGCGGTGGCCGACTACGTGCTGGAGAACTTCCGCGACGCCTCCCAGAACGCCGCGAGCCTCTACATCAACGCCGGCGCAGCGGCCGAGAACGGCCAGCTGCAGCCGCAGGCGATGACCCAGCGCGGGATGCGGTTCACCGTGATCCGGGGCATCGAGACCTCGGAGTTCAACTACGCGCCTTTCGTGCAGGAGCTGAAGGACGAGGGCGTGGGCTACGTCCAGATGACCGCGGCCGTCCCGCAGTTCGTGCGCCTGGCCCAGGCGATGACCCAGCAGGGGTACGAGCCCGACGTCTTCATGATCGACCCCACGGCGTACGAGCCGGCGCTGATCGAGCAGGGTGGCGAGGACGTGGAGGGCATCACGATCTACACCAACTTCGTGCCCTTCGAGGAGGCCGACCGCAGCCCCGAGACCAAGCTCTACCTCGACTGGCTGCAGACGACCAAGCCCGGCGCGACCCCGGACTTCTTCGGGGTCTTCTCGTGGTCCGCGGCCCGGCTCTTCGTCGAGCTCGCGGCGGGCCTGGGCGGCAAGCTCTCGCGCGAGACCCTGCTCGAGGCCATCCGTGGCACCGACGACTGGACCGCCAACGGCCTGCACGCGCCGCAGAACGTCGGGCCCAAGCGCACCGGTGAGTGCTTCCGCTTCCTGCAGGTCAGGGGCGGGAAGTTCGTGCCGCTGGGCAGCCGCGACTACACCTGCAACGGCACCACCGTCGTGCGCTGAGCCCAGATCGGGGGGCTGAGCCGCCGGGACACGGGCCGTCCGGAGCGTCAGCCGGGCAGGTGCGAGGCCGCGGTGCGCACGAGCTCCCGCAGCGGTACGCCGGAGCGCGGGTGGATCCAGTGCCGGGCCGCCCAGCCCCACAGCCCGAGCGAGACCGCGGCGGCGACCGAGGCGGCCTCGTCGGGGCGTTCCAGCCCGCGCCGGCGGGCCAGGCCGAGGCCGACCGCCGCCTCCCACGCGGTGAGCGCCTCCGCTGAGCGACCGCGCAGGGCGGGTGAGGTGGCGGCCGCGACCGCGCGCAGCCGGACCCGGTCCCGCTCGGGCTCGAGCTCGATCGCCATCCTCTCCAGCACCCACACGGCGGCGGCGAGGTCGTCGAGCCCGTCGGGTGCGAGGAGCAGCAGCGCCAGGATCCGCTCGCGCCGTGCGGCCCAGCCCATGTCCAGCACCTCGTCCTTGGTGGCGAAGTAGCGGAAGAAGGTGCGTGGCGAGACCTCCGCCCGCTCGGCGATCGCCTCGACCGTGGTCGCGTCGAAGCCGTCACGGGCGAAGAGGGTCAGCGCGGCGTCCTCGAGGGCGCGGCGGGTGCTGCGCTTGTGCTGCTCACGGCGCCCGAGGGCGAGCGGGTCGTCCACGCCCGGGACGGGATCGTCGGCCCGGGCGTCGGCCCGGTCGTCGGCGGGGTCGCCGCCGGTCTGCTGGCTCGGCACCTCAGTCGCCGGCGACGGCCGCGCGCACGCGGTCCCCGGCGTCCGGGACGCTGAAGGTGGCGCCGGCGCCGCTGCGCAGGACGACCTTCTCCAGGTGGCCGGTGAAGGCGAAGGGCGGGCGGTAGTCCCCGCAGAGCGGGAGCCCGCGGTCCCGGCCGACGGTCAGGCCCACGGCCGCCGAGGACAGCTGTGGCAGGAAGAAGGTGCCGCGTACCTCGCCGGAGGCCACGACCCGGTCGTCGACGGTCAGCTCGAGGCGTTGCGGTCCGTCCGCGCCGGCCGGACGCAGGTCGAGCCCGACGACATGGGCACCGGCGGGGACGGGCTCGGGGGCCTGCACCCGGTCGGTGGCGTCGAGCAGCGCGAAGCAGGCCGTCGGACGGCCGTCGAGGAGGTAGACGCCCCAGCCGCCCTGGTGGTCGCCGATGGCGGCAAGGATGCCCGAGGCGTGCTCGTCGGCGACCTCCACGTGGGCGCGCAGGGAGAAGCCGCCGCCGGTGGCGGGCAGCATCGGCTCCACCACGGGGGCGCCGCCGGGACGGTAGGTGGCCTCCCTCGGGGGTGGGAACTCGCCGGGGTGGAGGTGGAACATCGACCCGGGGAACTCGAAGAGCGGCAGCACCTGGTTGCGGCCGGCCTCGGCCCACCACAGGCCCTCCATCCGGCGTACGAGGTCGGGGTGGGCGGCGGCGAGGTCGGTGCTCTCGGAGAAGTCCGAGCGCAGGTCGTAGAGGGACCAGCGGTCGGTGGCGTGGTCGAAGCTGCCGGTCACGTGGTCGCGCTCGCCGAACTGGTTCGCGACGTGGTCGGTCACGGCCTTCCAGCCGTCGAGGTAGAGGCTGCGCGAGCCCATCATCTCGAAGTACTGCATCGGCCGGTGCTCGGCGGCCCCGGCGTCGCCCAGGCTGGCCAGGAAGGACGCACCGTCCACCGGCTGCTGGGTGACGCCGTCCACGGCCTCGGGCAGGTCGACCCCGGCGGCTTCCAGCAGGGTGGGGAAGAGGTCCACGGCGTGGGTGAACTGACCTCGCACCGCGCCCGGGTCGGGGATCCGGCCGGGCCAGCGCAGCACGAACGGCGCGCGCACCCCGCCGAGCCAGGAGTAGCGCTTCCACAGCCGCAGCGGGGTGTTGCCGGCCCAGGCCCAGCCCCAGGGGTAGTGGTTGGAGGCATCGGGACCACCGAGGTCCTCGATCCGGTCCATCGCGGTCGCGGCGTCGGGCTGGAGACCGAGCCAGCCGGCGGCTTCGTTGGGCGTGCCGCTCGGTCCGCCCTCGGCGCTGGCGCCGTTGTCGGACATCACCATCACGACGGTGTCGTCGGCGATGCCGATCTCGTCGAGGAAGTCGAAGAGCCGCCCCAGGTGGTGGTCGGTGTGGGTGAGGAAGCCGGCGAAGACCTCCATGTAGCGGGCGTAGAGCCGCTGCTCGTCGGTGGTGAGGGTGGACCACTCCGGGACCCACGACGGGCGCTCGGTCAGCACGGTGTCGGCCGGGACCACGCCGGCGGCGACCTGCCGGGCGAAGACCTCCTCGCGGTAGGCCTCCCAGCCGTGGTCGAAGGCGCCGCGGTAGGGCTCGACCCACTCCGGTTCGACCTGGTGGGGGGCGTGGGCCGCGCCGGTGGCGAGGTAGCAGAAGAACGGCTTGCGGGTCGTAGCCTGCTGCTGGTCCTGGATCATCCGGATCGTCTCGTCGACCAGGTCCTCGGTGAGGTGGTAGCCCTCCTCGGGCGTGGCCGGCGGCTCGACGTGGTGGTTGTCGCGCACCAGCTCCGGTGCCCACTGGCTGGTCTCGGCGCCGAGGAAGCCGTAGTACTTCTCGAAGCCCTGGCCCAGCGGCCAGCGGTCGAAGGGGCCGGCCGCGGAGGTCTCGGTGCGCGGCGTGAGGTGCCACTTGCCGACGGCCATGGTGTTGTAGCCGCTGTCGCGCAGCAGCCGGGCCATCGTCGCCGCGCTGCGGGGGATCCGTCCGGTGTAGCCGGGGAAGCCCATGGCGGCCTCCTCGGTCACGCCCATCCCGACGGCGTGGTGGTTGCGGCCGGTCAGGAACGCCGCCCGGGTCGAGGAGCACACGGCCGTCACGTGGAAGCGCTGGTAGCGCAGGCCCTGCTCGGCCACCTCGTCGATGCGCGGCGTCGCGATGCCGGACCCGAAGCAGCCGAGCTGGGCGAAGCCGACGTCGTCGAGCACGATCATGAGCACGTGGGGGGCCTCGGCGCCCGGCCGCGGGTAGGGGACCGGGCGCGACTGCGAGGCCAGGGCCTGGTCGACGACGTGCTGCGGGGGCGGGATCGCGGGCATGCGGGGAGCGTAGGCGGCCAGCGGGCCGAGTGGCAGCCGGATGCCACTTCCGGCTCGACTCTCGCGTGAAAAACTAGAACGTGTTCCACTTGCTGAGACGGTCCTGGCTGTGGGCTGCGCCACCCCTTTGCCTGTGTGGGAGGCGTCACCTTTCACCCGGGTGGTCGTTTATTCCCACGAACGTGAACCTTGTTCATCACCCCAGGAGGTCTGGTGCCAGTGGCCCGCTCGGTCCGCACCCGTACGCACGTCCGTCGCTCGGCCCTCACGGTCGCCGCGGCCAGCATGGCGCTCCTCTTGGCAGCCTGCGGTTCGCAGCTGGACCCGAGCCAGGTGGCCGGCGCCGGTGGCACCCTCGGCGCAGGTGGGGTCGTGGTCGGCCCCGACGGCCAGGTCGTGGCAGCCGACGGCTCCGTGCCCGGCGCCGTGGGCGGTGACTCGAGCGGTGCCGGCGGGACCGGCGGCACGGCGGGGTCGGGTGGTACGGCGGGCAGCGGTGGCACCGGCGGCACCGGGGGCTCGGCCGGCGGGCCCGGCGCGGACGCGCCGATCCCGACGGGCAGCTGCGAGGGGTTCAAGAACACCACCGGCATCACGGACAGCACGATCACCATCGGCAACGCCTCCGACATCTCCGGCCCGGTCCCGGGACTCTTCGAGTCGGCCCAGGACGCGGTCAAGGCCTTCGTCGCCTACTACAACCGCAGCAACCCCGACGGCATCTGCGGCCGCTCGATCGAGCTGAAGAACTACGACTCCCGCACCGACGCCAGCGCCGACCAGCGCAACTACGTCGACGGCTGCGACAACGTCTTCGCCATGGTCGGCTCGATGTCGGCCTTCGACTCCGGCGGCGCGTCCACCGCCGAGGGCTGCGGGCTGCCCGACATCCGCTCCACCGCGGTGACCGGAGCACGCTCGCAGTGCAGCACCTGCTTCGGCGCCCAGTCGACGGTCGCCAACCAGTTCCAGAACGCCGTCCCCGACTTCTTGAAGAAGAACTTCCCCCAGGCCGCGCAGAACGCCGCGATGGTCTACCTCAGCGCCGGCGCAGCGGCCGAGAACGGCCAGATCCAGCCCAAGGCCATGACCGAGCGCGGGATGAACTTCGTCTACCAGCAGAGCGTGGACACCACGGAGTTCAACTACGCGCCGTACGTCCAGGAGCTGAAGAACGAGGGCGCCCGGCACGTGCAGTTCCTGGGGGGCATCCCGCAGTACGTCCGGATGGCCCAGGCCATGGAGCAGCAGGGCTTCGAGCCGGACGTCTTCGTGGTCGACCCGACCGCCTACCACCCGGACTACCTCGAGGGCGCCGGCAGCGCGGCCGAGGGCACGGTGGCCTTCATCAACTTCGTGCCCTTCGAGGAGGCCTCCACCAACTCCGAGATGCAGCTCTACACGAGCTGGCTGCAGCAGACCAAGCCCGGCGCGACGCCCGACTTCTTCGGGCTCTTCGCCTGGTCGGCGGCGCGGCTGTTCGTCGAGCAGGCCTCCAAGCTCGGCGGCAAGCTCTCCCGCCCGGCGCTGGTCGAGGCGCTGCGCGGTGTGGACAAGTGGACCGCCAACGGCATGCACGCCCCGCAGGGCGTCGGTCCCAAGCGCACCGGTGACTGCTGGCGCTTCGTCCAGGTCAAGAGTGGCAAGTGGGTGCCGATCGGTGGGACCAAGTACACCTGCACAGGCATCACGGAGGTCTCCTGATGAGCTCGTTCCTGGCCTTCACCATCTTCGGGCTGGTCTCGGGGGCGGCGTACGCCATCGCGGCCTCGGGGCTGGTGCTGACCTACTCCACGACCCGCGTCTTCAACATCGCCCACGGCGCGCTCGGGATGCTGCTGTCCTTCGTCTTCTGGGACTTCAGCGTGCGGCAGGGGATGCCCACGCTGCTGGCGCTCTTCCTGGTGCTCTTCGTGGTCGCGCCAGCCATCGGCTGGTTCCTCCAGCGCTTCGTGGCCCGCGGCCTGGGTGACGCGCCCGTCTCGGTCTCCCTCGTGGTGACCGTGGCGATCCTCGTGGCGACCCTGGGCCTGGCCCAGCAGGTCTGGCCGCCGGAGGCGCGCTCGGTGCAGCCGTTCTTCGCGGGCACCTCCTACGAGATGTTCGGCTTCTTCATCACCGCCCACCAGATCCTCACCATCGTGCTGTCCCTGGTGGTCGCGGTCGGGCTCTACGTCCTGCTCAACCGCACGCGCATCGGCACCGCGATGCGCGCCTCGGTCGACAACCCCGAGCTGCTCAAGCTCTTCGGCGGCCAGCCCGAGCGCGTCGCCGCGCTCTCCTGGGCCATCGGCACCTCGCTGGCGGCCCTCGCCGGCGTCCTGCTCGTCTCGACCGTGGGCCTGGACTACTTCGCGCTGCTGCTGCTGGTCATCAACGCCTTCGCCGCGGCCATCCTGGGCCGCCTGCAGAACCTCCCGCTGACCTTCGTCGGTGCGATGTCCCTGGGCCTGGTCACCTCCTACGCCTCGGGCTACCTGCCCACCGACGGCCTGCTCAACTCCGTGCGCAACGTCGTCCCCGCGCTCTTCCTCTTCGCCGTCATCGTGCTGATGCCCCAGGCGCAGCTGCGCATCGGCCAGGTCAAGGGCATCGTCTCCGCGCCGCTGCCCAGCCCGTTCAAGGCCCTGTCGTGGTCCGGTGCGCTGCTCCTGGGCGTGGCCCTGGTCGCCGGCGCCCTCAGCGAGGCCAACCTGCTGCTGGTCGGCACGGCGGCGACGTACGCCATCGTGATGCTCTCGCTGGTGCTGCTGACCGGGTACGGCGGGCACGTCTCCCTGGCGCAGATCACCTTCGTCGGTGTCGGCGCGCTGGCCTACATCAAGATCGACAGCCCCAACCTGGGCGGCCTGCTGCTGGCCGGCCTGGTCGCCGCCGGGGTCGGCGCGCTGGTCGCGCTGCCGGTGATCCGGCTGACCGGTCTCTACCTCGCGTTGGCCACGCTCGCCTTCGCGGTGATCATGGACCGGATGATCTTCCAGGCCGACTTCGCCTTCGGGTTCAACGGCTCGCTGTCGGCCGAGCGGCTCTCGATCCTCGGCTACCAGGTCGACTCCACGGCCGGCTACGTGTGGGTGATGGCGGTGTTCTTCGTCCTCATGGGCTTGGCGCTGCTCGTCGTCCGGGCGGGCCCGCTCGGCCGGATGCTCGTCGCGCTGCGCGACAGCCCCGCCGCCTGCGGCACCCTCGGGCTGGACCAGCGCTGGTTCCGCGTCGGCCTCTTCGCCGCCTCGGCCGGCATGGCCGGCATCGCCGGGGCGCTGTACGCCGGGCTGCGCGGCACCGTGGGTGCGGCGGAGTTCCAGTTCTTCGGCTCCTTCACCCTGCTGCTGCTGGCGGTCGTCTTCGGCGTCACCTCGGTGACCGGCGCGGCGCTCGGCGGTGTCGGGCTGATGATGCTGCCGGTGCTCCAGGCCGACTACCCCGGCATCGCCGGTCTCTTCTTCGTCGTCATCGCCGTCGGCGCGATCCTGCTGGCCCGCGACCCCAACGGCCTGGCCAACCAGCTCTTCCGCCTCGGCCGCCTGCTCGACCGTCGCTTCGGCAACCGGATCCGCGAGCGGATCCCCGTCCTGCCGGTCCCCGGCGGCAGCCTGGGCGGGATGCGCGAGCAGGCCCGGGCCGAGCACGACGCCAACGCCGCGGCCGACCACTCGCTGACCACCGTCGGCCTCGGCGCGGGCGGCGGTGCGGCCACGACCTCCGGCCCCGACCAGGGGCCGGCAGAGAACAAGGAGCCCGCCGGTGTCTAGCCTCGCCGAGACCTTCGCGGGTTCCCACCGCGCGAGCGGCAGCCACGACGGGCCGCTGCTCGAGGTCGACCACGTGGTCGTGCAGTTCGGCGGCGTCACGGCCGTCAACGAGGCCTGCTTCACGGCCGACCCCGGCACCGTCACCGGGCTGATCGGGCCCAACGGTGCCGGCAAGACGACCTGCTTCAACGTCATCTCCGGGCTGCAGAAGCCCACTCGCGGCACGGTGCGCTTCCAGGGCAAGGACGTCAGCTCGACCCCCGTCCACCGGCGCTCCAAGCGCGGCATGGGCCGCACCTTCCAGCGCCTGGAGGCCTTCGGGTCGCTCAGCGTCCGCGACAACGTCAAGGTCGCTGCCGACATCCACCGCGGCGTGCTCAAGGGCTTCCTCCCCGGGGGCCACGGCAAGAACATCGACGCCCTGCTGGAGCGCGTCGGCATCGCGGCGTACGCCGACGAGCGCGCCGACTCGATCCCGACCGGCACCGCGCGGCTGCTCGAGCTGGCCCGGTGCCTGGCCGGCGACCCGAAGCTGCTGCTGCTCGACGAGCCGTCCTCCGGCCTGGACGAGACCGAGACCGACGCGTTCGGCGACCTGCTGCGCGACCTGGCCGCCGAGGGGCGCGCCATCCTCATGGTCGAGCACGACATGGACCTGGTGATGGCGGTCTGCGACGTCATCCACGTCCTGGACTTCGGCTCGATCATCGCCTCGGGCGACCCGGCCACCATCCGGCGCGACCCCGCGGTGCAGAAGGCCTACCTCGGCTACTCCGACGAGGACGACGCCGACGCGCACACCGTCACCGACCTGCCGGCCGTCTCCGACGACACCATGGTCATCCCCGCCGCACGCGAAGGAGTGGGCTCGTGAGCGTGCCGATCCTGGAGATCGTCGACCTGCACGCGGCGTACGGCCGCATCGAGGTGCTGCGGGGGGTCAACCTGTCGGTGCCCAAGGGTGCGGTCATGGCCCTGCTCGGCCCCAACGGCGCGGGCAAGTCCACGCTGGTCAAGGTCATCTCGGGGCAGAAGAAGGCCACCTCGGGCGACATCCACCTCGGCGGCGTGCACGTGCGCACGGGCGGCCCGGAGGAGCTGGCCCGGCTCGGCCTGTGCACGATCCCCGAGGGTCGCTCGGTCTTCCCGAACCTCACGGTCGAGGAGAACCTCCTCCTCATGTCGTACGCCGGGGTGCCGGCCGAGGCCGTCCTGGAGACTGCCTTCGCCTACTTCCCGCGCCTCAAGGAGCGCCGCAAGCAGCTCGCGGGCACGATGTCGGGCGGCGAGCAGCAGATGGTCGCGATGTCGCGGGCGCTGGCCTCCGACCCGGCGCTGCTGCTGCTCGACGAGCTGTCCATGGGGCTGGCCCCGCTGATCGTCGACGAGCTCTACGAGACCGTCGGCCGGATCACCGAGACCGGTGTCTCGATCCTGTGCATCGAGCAGTTCGCCCGCACGGCCCTGAAGATCTCCGACTACGCCGCCGTCATGTCGGGCGGTCGGGTCGTGGCCACCGGTGAGCCCGACGAGATCCTCGAGACCATGTCCGACGTCATCCTGGGAGGTGCCGCATGAGCGGCCGTCGCACTGTCCTCCGGCGCTCGCGCGCCCGTCGCCTCGGGGCCGGCCTGGCCGCCTCGGCGGTCGTGTCCCTCGCACTGCCCCTCGCCGGAGGCGCCACCGCGGCGCCGGCACCCGCGAGCGCGCCGGTCGCCGCCGCGTCCGTGCGTGCTGCGGACCCGGAGTTCGCCGGCTACGCCTCGACGACCACCGCCACGCCGATCCGGCTGGAGATCTTCGAGCCCACCATCCCGATCCCCGCCAAGCCCGAGGCCGAGATCAACATCGGCTTCAGCTCCGTCGTCGCCGACTCCTCCACCACGCGCGGGCGGGCCTCGCTGCTGTGGCCGGGTCCCGCCGTCGGTGAGGGCTTCAAGACGATCGTGGAGAACCTCGGGCTCCCGCCGGAGCTCGCCGGGCCGATCGCCGAGCAGGGTTACCCGGTCCAGGTGAACTCCAACCACCCGGCCGGCCCCGCCTCGCAGTCCGACGAGCAGTTCCCGGGCTCCATCCAGCGCACCAGCGCCTCGGCCGAGAAGACCACCGCTGCAGCCGGCTACTCCACCGACTGCCGGCTCGGGCAGCCCGGTGAGGCCCCGGCCGAGGGCGGAGAGGGCGGCGAGGAGGGTCCGATCCCCGGCCTCCCCGGTCTGCCTGGCCTGCCCGGTCTGCCGATCCCCGGTCTCGACGGGCTCTCCGGCCTCACCACCGGCCTGACCACCGCTGCCACCTCCGGCCTCGGCGACGGGCTCGGCTCGCTGACCGGCGCGCTCGGCGGCAAGGGCAACCGCGCCGAGGAGGAGGTCGCCTGCCCGATCCCCGCGCAGCTCGCGCTCCTCATCGACGTCGGCGGCATGGGGGCCACGTCCACCGTGACCCGCGGTGAGGGCGAGGACGGGATCGAGCGGGTGCGCGCGACCTCGCGCAGCGCGCTCGGCGAGATCAGCCTCCTGGGCGGCGTCATCACCCTCGACGGGGTCGTCTCGACCGCCACCGTGACCAGTGACGGTGCGAAGGCCGTCACGCGCGGCGTCACCGACTACGGCACCCTCACCATCGCCGGCCAGAAGTTCCGCTTCGGGTCCGACGGCTTCGAGGCCGCCGGGCAGGGCCAGGACCTGCCGGGCCTGCCCGCCGACCCCAACCAGGCGCTCGAGGCGCTGGGCATCCAGCTGCTGCTGCCCCAGCCCGCCGAGGAGACCGACAAGGACCAGGGCTCGGTGGCCGTCGGCGGTCTGCAGATCGTCATCGACGCCGGTGTGCTGCGCCGTCAGCTCGACGTCCTGCCGATTGACCAGATCTCCGAGGCCATCAGCGGGCTGCCGTTCCCCGAGGAGGCCGCGCAGCTCCAGAGCCTGCTCGGTGCCGCGCTCAACCTCGCCCCGAAGTTCGTGATCACGCTCGGCAACGCGTCCTCGTCGGTCGACACCAGCCCCGAGATCGAGATCCCCGAGGTCGAGCCCGGCCAGACCGACAACGGCCAGACCGGCCCGGTCTCCGGCGGCGGTCCCGGCGCCGGTGGCTCTGCCGGGGTCCCCGGCGCTCCCGCGGCCGGCGCGCCCGTCGACACCCCCGCGGCCGGCGGCGGCGAGCCCGCCATCGGCGACGACGCGCTGCTCGACGCAGCGCCTGCCGGCGCCGGCCTCCCCGAGCTGTTCTCCATCCCGGGCGCGCTGTTCTTCGGCGCGATCATCCTGGCGACGGTGCTCGGTTCCTACCTCCGACGCCTCGGCGTCATGGCGCTCGGCGGCGGGGCCGCCTGCGCCCACGGCCTGCAGTCGGGCCTGCCCGACCTCCGCAAGGCCTGACCGGCCCGCGCGCCGGCGTACCCCGCAGACCCACCCGCCACCGCCACGATCGACTGGAGACCCGCGATGACCGACACCACCCTCTCCACCCCCGCCTCCGGCTCGCGCCTCGGCGCGGGTGCTGCGATGCCGCGTGCCGGCTCCCGGGGCGGTGGCTCCGGCGCCGCGCCGGTGGTCAACAACAACTACAAGCTGCTCCAGGTCGTGCTGTTCTGGGCCGGCGCGGTGCTGCTGCCGCTCGGCCTAGTCGTCATCGTGCTGGGGTGGTACGGCGCGGCCAACACGCCCTTCGAGTACGACCAGATCTCCTACCTGGTCTCCGGTGGCCTGCTCGGCCTGGGCCTGACCTTCGCGGGCGGCTTCCTCTACTTCGGCGCGTGGCTGGCCCGGATCGCCGACGACGGTCGCGAGTCCTCCAAGCGCCTCGCCGACACCCTGCTCGTGCTGGCCGACGTCACCTCCCGGGCCGCGGCCGTCCACGCGCCGGAGACCGACACCGACGCGCTGCCCGTCGTCGCCGGTGACGGCACCACGCTGCACCGCCGCGACTGCTCGCTCATCGCCCACCGCGACGACCTGCGCCCCGCCGGCGCCAACGCCGCCCACCTCACCGCCTGCCGGGTCTGCAAGCCGTAGGGCGCTTCGGGGGGGTGCGCGGCGCCGCGCTCGGCCGGGGACGCGCCGCGGGGCGCGGACCGACGACGGCGGCCCCCTTCGTCGCTACCAGCCCTCCTCGCTCGTTCCTCACGAAGAGGGCCGCCAGACCCAACCACGCTCCTCCGGGGGCACCGTCGTCGGCCCGCGCCCCGCAGCGCCCCCGTCCGAGCGCGGCGCCGCGCGGCCCGTCCGTCGCCGGAAGAGGCCGCTCGCTCGTCCCTCACGAGCGGCCCGCCTGCCCGTCCCCGCACCGCCGGGGCTCAGTCGGTGGGGATGACCTCGACCGGCTTGGAGCCCAGCACGGTGTCGACGTAGTCGCGGGCGGTCTCGAAGATGTCGACCTCGTGGCCGGCTCGCTCGGAGAGGTACCACCGGTGCTCCAGCACCTCGTGGAAGAACTCGGCGGGCTCCAGACGCCCGCCCAGGCCGCTGGGGACCAGGCGCGTGATCGGCTCGTAGATCTCGGTGAGCCAGCGGGAGGCGACGATGCCGCGGTCCTCGCGGCCCAGGTCGTGGTGGGCGGAGAACGAGGCCATGTCGTTGAGCAGGCGACGGGCCTGGGCGTCCTCGACGTCGAGCCCGGTGAGGGCCTGCAGCTCGCGGCGGTGGTGGCCGAGGTCGACGACCCGGGGCTGGATGCGGACGCGGTCGCCGTCGAGATCGGTGACGATGTCGAGCTCCTCGACGTCGAAGCCGAGGTCGTTGAGCCGCTCGATCCGCTGCTCGATCCGCCACATCTCGTGGGTGGAGAACTCCTCCTGGTCGGTGAGCTCGGCCCACAGCTCGTCGTAGCGCCGCACGAGCATCTCGACCACGTCGTGGGGCGAGACCTCGCCGGCGACGGCGTTGCTGGCCTGCAGGTCGAGCAGCTCGGCGAAGACGTTCTCGGTGCCGACGGTGACGTCGTGCTCGCGCAGGCGGTGCGAGAGCTGGTCCTTGAGCTCGCCGGTCTCGGCGTCGACGAGGTAGGCCGCGAACCCACCGGCGCTGCGGCGGAAGAGCACGTTGGACAGCGACACGTCGCCCCAGTAGAAGTCCGCGAGGTGCAGCCGCACGAGCAGCACGACGAGGGCGTCGACGAGCGAGGGGAGGTTCTGCGCGGTCGCGCCGTGGGAGAAGAGGCTGCGGTAGGGCAGCGAGTAGCGCAGGTGCTCGGTGAGCAGGCACGCCGGCAGCGGCTCGCCGTCGGCGTCGGTGCGCCCGGTGACGACCCCGAGCGGCACGACGGCGGGCAGGCCCATGCGCTGGAGGTCGCGCAGCGTGCGGTACTCCCGGAACGCGATCTCCTCGACCGTCTCCTTGACGGCGTACACCCGCTCGCCCTGGCGCACGATCCGCACCACGTGACGCGACAGGCCCCGGGGCAGCGGCACCACGACGTCGGCGCCCCAGTCCTCCAGCGGCGTGGACCAGGGCAGCCGGACCAGGCCGGGGTCGGGGCGGGCGGCGACGATCCGCATGGAGGGGAGCCTACGTCGGCTCAGAGCCGCCAGAGCGTGACCGACGGTCCGTCGACGGGGCCGTCGGGCTCGGTGGTCAGCAGCAGCTCGGGGGTGGTCGGGAGGGGCAGCTCGAGAGGAGCGCCGGCGGCCCGGCGGGCGACGACCAGGACGGTCCCGGCGGGGTGCTCGCGCAGGAACGCCAGGCAGTCCTCGTCGACGTGCGCCCACCGCAGGCTCCCGTGGACGAGGGCGGGGTGCTCGGCGCGCGCGGCCGCGAGGGCGGCGTACGTCGACAGGGTGGCCTCGTCCCACTCCTCGCGACGGTGCCAGGGCATCGGGCGGCGCGAGTCCTCGCCGAGGACGCCCTCCAGGCCGATCTCGTCGCCGGCGAAGACCATCGGCACCCCGGGCAGCGTGAACTGCAGCCCCGCCGCGACCCGGTGCAGGGTGCCGGACCCGGTGAGGGTGCGGATGCGCGCGGAGTCGTGGGAGCCGAGGATGTTCCAGGACTGGGCGGTGGCGCGCCAGCCGTAGCGGGCCTGCCACTCGCGGATCGTGCGCTGCACGAGCGGGCCGCCGCGGCGGGCGACCGGCAGCGGGCGGCCGAAGGCACGGGCAGGGGAGTCGGGGTCGCGCAGCCACGACCAGACCGGCCAGGAGAAGCCGGAGTAGTTCATCGTCCCGTGCCAGCCGTCGCCGTCGAGGTCGCCCGAGGCGTCGTGGTTGTGCTCACCGATCACCCAGGCGTCGGCCCGCTCGTGCTCGGCGGTGCGGCGCACGGCGCGGGCGACGTCGTGGTTGACGTCGATCCCACCGAGTCGACCCGTCATGTTGGCGACGTCGATCCGCCACCCGTCGAGGCCGACCGGCGGGCGCATCCAGCGGGCGACGACCGAGTCGGGCCCCTCGACCATCGCGGCGCGCATCGCCTCGCTGGTGTGGTCGAGCTTGGGCAGGGTGTGGTGGCCCATCCAGCACTCGTAGGAGCCGTCGGGTCGGAAGCAGTACCAGTCGCGGTGGGGGTCGTCGGGATCGGCGAGCGCTGCGCGGAACCACTCGTGGGTGTCGCCGGTGTGGTTGGAGGTGAGGTCGCCCAGCACCCGCATCCCGCGGGCGTGCAGCCCCTCGGCCAGCCGGGCGTAGGCAGCGTCTCCTCCCAGCAGGTCGTCGACTCGGTCGAAGGTCGAGGCGTTGTAGCGGTGGTTGCTCTCGCCGGGGAAGACGGGCGTCGTGTAGAGCACCGTCGCCCCGGTCGCCTGCACGTGGTCGAGGTGCTCGGTGATGCCGTCGAGGTCGCCGCCGAAGTACTGCAGCGGGGTGCGCGGGTCGGTGCCCTCGAACACCACCTCGTCGTCCCACCCGGCGGGCACGGCCCACGGCGGCACCTCGCGCTCGTCGGCCGCGGCGCTGCGTGCGAACCGGTCGGGGAAGACCTGGTAGACCACGGCCTCCCGGCCCCAGGCGGGGGCGGCCGGGTGCGCGCTGACCTTGAAGTCGAAGGTGTCCGGCCCGTCGTGCTCGACGACGCCGGCCGCGGTCAGCCAGCGCTGCGTGCCGTCGGCGTGGGCCAGCAGGAAGCGGTAGTGCGTGACGGGGTTGTGGACCGGCAGCTCGCCCTCCCACCAGCGGGCGTCCGGGTCCGCGCCGACCGCGCCCACCGTCGGGTCGGGCACGTGGGGCGCGCAGGCGTGGAAGACGGGCTCGGCGTCGTACGTCGTGCGGAGCCAGACGCGCTCGACCTCGCCGGCCGGGTCCGCGGCGTGGGTGCGCAGGCGGACCTTGACCGGCCAGCCCAGGGCCGGGGTCTCGGTGTCGAGGTAGAGCGGGGAGCCGTCGTGGTGGGGCTCGTGAAGCAGGCTCATGCGCCCATCATCGCGGGCGACGGCCGAGCCCGCGGAACTCCCGTGAGAAGGCCCTCATCTGCGGCTCACGGTCAGCTCACGAGCCGGGGACAGAGTTCTTCTCGTCGGGCAGCCAGCCCGGCGGCCCCGGGGCTCCCTCCCCGGGGCTCCCCTCTCGGACCCGTCTCGGGATCCGTCTCGGAAAGGACACCACCATGGCTCGTTCCGGTCTCATCACCGCCCTGTCGCCGGCCACCACCGCGCGGCGCGCCGACACCGACAGCAACGACGGCCGTCGCCGGCGCCGTCGCCGCCGTCGCAACCGCCGCAGCAACACCCGCTCGCGCACGAACTGACGCGGACCGCGAGACGCAGTGCGACCGGACGGGGAGCCCATCCACGGCTGAGTCCCTCGGCTCCATGGCCTGCTGCACGTCGTCCTGCGGGCACCTCGCGGCGTTGTCGTCGGTCGTCGATGCTGGCGCATCGCCTCCCTCCTCCGCCTTGCGAGGCACTCCGCAGGACGACGCTCGCGACGGCCGAGAGCCGAGGGACACAGCCTGGGGCTCCCCCTCCGGTGCGTAGAGGAGGAGAGACGATGACCGAGGCGACTGGCAAGAGGTCGATGCGGGCGCTGCTGCGTCCCCGCGGCGACGACGCACCGCTGGTCGAGGCCGCACCCGGGCTGACCCTCGCCGCGATCGCGCGGCGCTTCTGGCCGCGGCTGCGCCCGGTGCGGGGCTGGTTGCTCCTGGTCGCGCTGCTGCTCGCTGCCGGGCCCGCGATCGCCACCGTCGAGGTGCTGCTCTTCCAGCGTCTCGTCGACGACGTGCTCGTGCCCGCCGACCCGGGGCCGCTGCTGTGGCTGGCGCTGGTCTACCTCGGGCTCAACCTCGCCAGCGGCGTGGTGAGCGGCGCCGAGGACTACACCTCCACGTGGGTCTCCCAGCGCTTCCTCGTGCCGCTGCGGCGCGACTGCTTCGCCCGCGTGCTCGACCAGCCGGCCCTGGTCTCGGACAGGCGCCGCGCGGGCGACACCCTGACCCGGCTGACCAGCGACGTGTCCGCGGTCGAGTCGTTCATGATCGGCCAGTTCTCCGTCGGCATCGGAGCCGTGATGCGGCTCGTGTTCTCCCTCGGCGCGCTGCTGTGGCTCTCCTGGGAGCTGACGTTGCTGGCCCTGCTCGTGGCGCCGCTCTTCTGGTGGGCCGCCACCGCGCTCGCGCGCCTGACCCGCGAGGTCTCCCGCGAGCGGCGGCGCCGCGGAGGCTCCCTGGCCAGCGTCACCGAGGAGGCGCTGGGCAACGTCGCGCTCGTGCAGACCTACGGGCGTCGGGACGAGGCCTTGACGGCGTACGAGCGGCAGAACCGGGGGATCGCCGACGCCGAGCTCGTGGGCAGCCGCGTGCGCGCGGTCTTCCTGCCGGTCGTGGACCTGCTCGAGCTCGCCGGCGTGCTGCTGGTCGTGCTCGGCGGGGTGTGGGCGCTCTCGACCGACCGGCTCAGCCTCGGCGGGCTGCTGGCGTTCCTGACCCTGCTGGCCCGCTGCTTCGGGCCGGTGCGTGACCTCGCCGACCTCGTGCCCGCGCTCTACTCGGCCTCGGCCGGCGTCGAGCGGGTCGTCGAGCTGCTCGACGCTCCGGCGGAGACCGACCCGCCGGGCGCCCTCGAGCTGCCGCGCTCGCCGGTCGGTGCGCACGTGGTCCTGGCCGGCGCCGGCGCGACCTATCCCGGGGCGGGCGCGCCGGCGCTGCGCGGGCTCGACCTCGAGCTCCGGCCCGGCGAACGGGTCGCGCTGGTCGGGCCCTCCGGTGCCGGGAAGTCGACCGTGGCGCGACTGCTCACCGGGCAGGTCGCGCCCGATGTCGGGGTCGTCTCCGTCGACGGCCACGACGTCACCGCTGTGACCCGGTCCTCGCTGCGCGCGGCCGTGACGCTGGTCCACCAGGAGCAGCTGCTGCTCGACGCGAGCATCGCCGACAACATCGCCTACGGCCGGCCGGGCGCCACGCCCGAGGAGGTCGAGGAGGCCGCGCGCCGCGCCGGCGTCCTGGACTTCGTACGACGCCTCCCCGACGGACTGGGCACCCGCGTCGGCCCGCGGGGTCGGTCGCTGTCGGGCGGCCAGCGGCAGCGGGTCGTCCTGGCGCGTGCCCTGCTGCGCGACGCCGCCCTCCTGGTGCTGGACGAGCCGACGACCGGGCTCGACGCCGCCACCGCCGCGGCGCTGCTCGACGACCTGCTGGGTGCACCCGGTCAGCCGGTGCGCGACCCGCGCCGGACCGTGCTCGTGCTCACCCACGACCCGCTGGTGCTGGAGCGGGTCGACCGGACGGTCGTCCTGGCGCCGGCGGCGGTGGACGTCGAGCCGGTCGTGGCCGGACCGGTGGGGGCACGGCCGTGAGCGCGGGGGCTCCGGCACCCGGCGTACCCGAGGTGCCCGGCTTCCGGCTGCTGTCCCTGCTCGGGCACGGCCGGCGCTTCGACACCTGGGACGCCTGGGACGAGGCGCGGGGTGCGCGGTGCGTGGTGAAGCTGGTGCGGCCCGAGCGGACGGGCGAGCCGGAGGTGCTGGAGGCGTGGCGGCGCGAGGCGGAGGCGGTGACCACGGTCGGGCACCCGCACCTGGTGCGCGGGTACGAGGTGCTCGAGCAGCCGCCCGGCATCGTCCTGGAGACCCTGCGCGGCGCGACCCTGGCCGCGGTGGTGGAGGAGGGGCCGCTGGCGGCCGGTGACGTGGCGCAGCTGCTGGCGCAGGTGGGCTCCGCACTGGGGTACCTGCACCGCCACGACTGGCTGCACCTGGACGTCAAGCCCGCCAACGTCGTGGTCGACCACGGTCGCGCGGTGCTCATCGACCTCAGCCTGGTGCAGCGGCCCGGGCCGACCCGGCGCGGATCGGGGACGCCTGGCTACCAGGCGCCGGAGCAGCGGCGCGGCGACGAGGTCTCGGCCGCCACCGACGTGCACGGGCTCGCGCTCACCGCGCTCGAGGCGCTGCGCGGGGACCCGGTGCCGGAGTCGCGGTGGCGGCGCTCGATCACCCGCGCCTGCCCGCCGGGCACGCCGCCGGAGCTCGCGACGACGCTGGTCGCCGCCCTCGCCCCACGGCCCGGGGACCGCCCCCGGCTCGAGGAGCTGCTGGCTGTGGCACGCGGCCTGGTTGCCGACTGACTAGAACGTGTTCTAGGTTCGCGCCATGAGTCGCGTCGTCGTCGTCACCGGGGCAGCCTCCGGCATCGGGTTCGCCACCGCGGAGCGCTTCCGCGACCTGGGGGACACCGTCTTCGGGCTGGACATCGCCCCCACCGTCCCGGACGGGGTGACGTACGTCGAGTGCAACGTGGGCTCGAAGGCGGCCGTCGACGCGGCGATCGCCGTCTGCGCCGAGGGCGGGCGGATCGACGTGCTGGCCAACGTGGCGGGCGTGGTGCAGTTCGGCCGGTTCGAGACCGTCACCGAGGAGGTCTTCGACCGCACCCTCGACGTCGACCTCAAGGGCCCGTTCTTCCTCATGCAGGCCGCCCTGCCCCACCTGCGCGCGGCCAAGCGCAGCTGCATCGTCAACGTCTCCTCCGTGGCCGGCCGGATCCCGCAGCCGTACTCCGCGGCGTACTCCGCCGCCAAGGGCGGGCTCACCCAGCTCACCCAGGCGCTCGCGCTCGAGCTCTCGCCCGAGGGCATCCGGGTCAACGCCGTCTGCCCGGGCACCGTCGCCACCCCGCTGGTAGACCAGGTCGCCGCGTCCTACCCGCCCGACCTTGATGCCCGCGTGCAGGACCGGCTGCTCATGATGCTGCCGGGCCGGGCCATCACCCCCGACGAGATCGCCTCCTCGATCGTCTACCTCGCCTCGCCCGAGGCCCGGATGATCACCGGCTCGGTCCTCGCCTTCGACGGGGGCATGGGCTGATCCGCAGCTGGTCCAGCCGTCACTGTTCACCCGCGGGGATGAGCCCTAGGCTCGCGAACGGCGCGACCCGGCGCCTCCTGACCAGGAGTGCTCCCTCATGCGTCGTGCGATTCGTCGATCCCTCGTCTCCCGGTGCACCGCCGCGGTCGTCCTGACCGCGTCCCTCGCCGGCTCCGCAGCGTCCCTGCCCGGCCCGGCCGCCGGGACCCCCGCTGTCGAGCAGCGGGAGGCCGCCGGCACGCCGATCCTGCTCTCCGACGACGCGGCCTCGGTCCCGGACGTCGCGGTGGACGCCGCCGGCACCGCCCACATCGCCTGGCGCGAGGACCGCGCGGACGGTCCCTGGACCGTCTACTGCCGACTGCCACGCGGCGCCTCGGCGTGCCAGGACTACCAGGACCTCGGCACCACCCCGACCTTCCAGTTCGGCCCGGTCGGCGTCGTGCTGCGCCGCGACGGGACGATCGGCGTGCTGGCCTACTACTGCTGCGGCGACGACGAGGGCACGGCCCTGTGGGAGTCCACCGACGGCGGCACCACCTTCGGGGAGCCGCGGACCATCGGCTCGGTCGCTCCCGAGTCGGTGGTCGAGGGGCCGGGGCTCAACACCCTCATGACCGGGTTCTCCGGCTCCGGTGCCCCGCTGGGCGCCGGTGTGCAGGTGATGCCGACCGACGACTCCCCGGTGACCGGCTACGCCACCCTCGACGACACCGCCGAGGGCGGGGCCTACTACTCCGGCGGCGTCGCGCTCCTCGACGACACCACGCCGGTGACCGCCTACACGAACCTGGAGGACACCTACGTCCGCGTCTACGACCGGGGCGCGGGCGGTGACTACAACGACGCCGGCAACTGGGACGGCTCGGTCCCGCTGCCCGACGAGGACGAGCCGACCATCGTCAGCGGGCCCTCGGGGACCTACCTGATGACGCACGTCGAGTACGACGACAACCCCCTGCGCGACGCTTACCAGGTGCGCCGGCTCTCGCCCGACACCGGCGAGCTGGGCATGCCCTTCCTGGCCACCGACATCCGCGACTCGCTGTTCGGCACCATGGCCGCCGACGCGGCGGGCGGCCTGACCGCGGTGTGGACCGACGAGGGTCTGCTCGCGCCGATCCGCGCGTCGTACTCCGAGACCGGGGCGGGGTTCACGGTCCCGGGCACCGTCGTGGAGAACGTGCGCGCGTTCAACCTCCGGGTCTCCACCGCAGGGGACGGCGGCGGCGCGGTCGTGTGGGACGAGAACACGCTGGACGGGGCGGCGTACGTCGCCGTCATCCCCGTCGGAGGCGTCGTGCCCGACGGCGACCCGGAGGAGCCGCTGTCGTCCGTCGGCGGCTTCGTGCCTGTCGACAACTCCGGCAAGTGCACGCGCCAGGTGCTGGTGAAGCCGGGCGTCCTGGCGGCGGTGCAGGGCAGCGGGTGCTTCGAGGAGAGCCCGAAGGGTGCGGGCCGCTGGTCGACCAAGGGCGACGTCAACGTCAACGGCATCCGCTTCGTGGGCGGGAAGTCCTCGACGACGGTCACCGTGGACACCGTCGCCCACACGATCGCGGCGTCCGCCGGCGTGGTGCAGATGGCCGGCCCGATCGTCTTCTCCAAGGACGCCGGAACCTGGGACGTCGACAAGCCCACGACCTTCGAGGGGCTGGAGAAGTTCGGCATCAAGCTGCTCGACCTGCCCGCGCTCGGGCGCGCGAGCGTCGACTTCGGCAACGACGAGGCGTTCGTCAGTGTGAACCTCGCGCTGCCGCGCCCCTTCGACCTCGTCACCGGTGCGACCACGTTGCGCACCACCATGCTCGGCGGGCTGGACCTCCGCGGCATCACGCTGAAGGTGGCCTCGCTGGCGATCGGCGAGTTCGGGATGCGCGACCTGACGGTCACGTACGACGCCTCGAGCTCGACCTGGACCGGCACCGTCGACCTGAAGCTGCCGCCGGTCGGTGAGTACGCGCGGCTGAGCCTCGGGCTGCGCCAGGGCAAGCTCGTCCGGCTCTCCTTCGCCTACGGCGGGCCGCCGTTCCCCTTCCAGGTCTACCCGGGCCTGTGGCTCAACGACGCCGGCTTCGACTACGACGGCACCGACGGCTTCGCCCTCGGTGGCGGCGTCGACCTGGCCGCCCCGACCCCCGACGGGCCGATCACCTTCGACGCGATCGGCAGCCCGCCGGGCACCGGAGGAGGCTTCCGCTTCGAGCAGCCCGACTCGGGCCCCGCGCACCTACGGATCGCCGGGAAGATGGGGCTCTACGGCGTCGACCTGGCCGGAGCCAGCGCCGACTTCTACACCGACGGGCGCTTCGCGTTCGCCGCCGGCTTCGCCTTCGGCCTGTCCCGCCTCGGCGTCAGCGGCGACATCGCCGGAGCCGTCGACCTGGACGCCGGCACCTTCCACGCACAGGCCCAGGCCGAGGTCTGCGTGGTCTTCTGCGCCAGCGCGAAGGGCATCGCCTCCGACGTCGGCATCGCCGCCTGCGCGTCCATCGAGTTCGGCCTCGACCCGTTCTCCTTCGAGCTCGCCTTCCTCGTGGGCTACCAGTGGGCCACCGGGCTCGACGTCGGCACCACCTGCGACCTCGGCGCCTACCTCACTCCCCAGAGCGGCGGCTCGGGGTCCTCCAGCGAGGTCGTGGTCAGCCCCGATGGGACGATCTTCCTGCCGCCCGGCGACCCGCGCTCCTACTCCGTGGACGTCCCCGGCGTCGGCGGGGTGCCGCTCATCACCGTCCGCGACGTCGACGGCGACGTGGTCGTCGCCTCGGACCCCGCCGCGCCGCTCGAACCGCAGAACGGTGACCGGGTCGTCCTCGTGCCCAGCGAGGCCACCGGTTCCGTGCGGGTCGTCATCGTGACCACCGGGAGCGTCGCGGGAAGCGTCTTCCGGGTCACGGCCTCGCCCGCGGGGCGGGTCCTGGCCACCCGATCGACCGGGGCCGGCCACGCCGGCACCGCACGTCGGGAGACCGTCCCGGCGTTCCAGGTGGCTGCGTCCTACCCCGCCTCGACCGTGCGCGCCACCCTCGCCGGCTCCGGTCGCGAGCGGACGCTCACCTGGGAGGCGACGAACCTCGCAGACGCCTCCCGGTCGCTGCGCTTCGTGGAGACCGGGGAGGACGGTGTCGCCGCCGTGCTCGGCGAGACCGCCGCGGCCTCCGGCTCCCTGCCCGTCACGGCCAGCGGCCCGGCGGGCCGCCGCACCATCTCCGCGATCGTGGTCGACGACCGCGGCCAGTCGGTGTCGAGCACCGAGGTCGCGACGTACGACGCGCCCGGCCCCCAGCTTCCCGGCAAGGCGAAGGACCTCAAGGCCAAGCCCGGCAAGGGCAAGCTGGTGGTGTCGTGGAGGAAGGGCGCCGGCGCGCCGGTCGACCACTGGCGCGTCACCGTCGCCCTCGAGGACGGCCGACGGCTGCTGCTCGACACCACGCGCACCTCGCTGAGCATCCCCAAGGTCGGGAAGAAGGACCGGGTGCAGGTCGTGGTGACCGGCGTCGACGCCCTCGGACAGGAGGGGCTGACAGGAGGGGCGCCCGGCGACGGTCGTGCGTCGCTGACCACTAGGATCGGCGGGCCCGGGTGACCGGGCACGCCGCGTTAGCTCAGTGGTAGAGCGCCCGCCTTGTAAGCGGACGGTCGGGAGTTCGACCCTCCCACGCGGCTCTCTGGATGGACCGGAGTGCGCCCGACGCGCCAGGCACGTCGTCGGCACTCCGGTCGCCGGACCCCGGGTTCAGGGCGCTCAGTGCACCTGGCGCGGCGTGAAGGTCGCGGGTGGGTTGGCGATCGCGTCCTGGGCGTCGACGAGCCGGATCTCGCGGTGGCCCGAGGCGAGGGTCTCCTCGAGGATCGCGAAGACGGTGCCGGTCGTGCGGGACAGCGCCTCGGCCGGCGAGCCGGTCTCGTGCAGGTGCGCGAGGTAGAGCGCGGCGGTCACGTCGCCGCAGCCGTTGGGGGTGATGGGCAGCAGCGGGGTGGTGACCGCCCAGGCGCCCTCGTCGGAGACGGCCAGCACCTCGAGGTGGCCCTCGGGCACCTGGTCGTGCAGGACCGAGGTGACCAGGACGTGGCGGGGTCCGCGGGCGCGCACGACCTCGACGGCGGCCAGCACGTCCTCGAGGGTCCGCGTCGTCGTGCCGGCGAGGAAGTCCAGCTCGAAGTGGTTGGGAGTGATGACGTCGGCGGCCGGGACGACGGTGTCGCGCAGGAACTCCGGGATGCCCGGCTTCACGAACATCCCGCGGCCGACGTCGCCCATCACCGGGTCGCAGCAGTAGAGCGCGTCGGGGTTGAGCTCCTTGACCCGGGCCACCGCGTCGAGCACGACCCCGCCGACCGCCGGGTCGCCCTGGTAGCCCGACAGCACGGCATCCGCGGTGCCGAGGGCCCCGCGGTCGTCGATGCCCGCGATCACCTCGGCGACGTCGGCCGGGTCGAGCAGGGGGCCGCGCCACGCGCCGTACCCCGTGTGGTTGGAGAAGTGGACCGTCAGCACCGGCCACACCTCGTGACCGAGCCGCTGCAGCGGGAAGACGGCCGCGGAGTTGCCGACGTGGCCGTAGGCCACCGAGGACTGGATCGACAGGACGCGCACGGGCCCATCGTGTCACCGGGTCGTACGCCGTGGGGCGGGGGAGGCGGGCGGGGCCGGCCGACATGTGAAGACCGGCCGAGGAGTCCGCGAGATCCACTAGAACAGGTTCCAGTTCTGGCGTAGGGTGAGCGCCGACACATTCCGTCGGTATGTCAAGGGTGGATCATGGCCAAGAAGGCTCCTTACTCCAACGAGGCTGACTACGTCGTCGTCGGCTCCGGCTCCTCCGGCGCGGCGATCGCCGGCCGCCTGGCCCAGTCCGGTGCGCGCGTCATCGTCCTCGAGGCGGGCAAGACCGACGAGAAGTTCCTGACCAAGAAGCCTGGCATGATCGGGCCGATGCACGCGGTCCCCGAGATCAAGCGGACCGTCGACTGGGGCTACTACTCGGTGCCGCAGAAGCACATCCTCGACCGCAAGATGCCCGTCCCGCGTGGCAAGGTGCTCGGCGGCTCGAGCTCGGTCAACGGGATGGTCTACGTGCGCGGCAACCGCGCCAACTACGACTCCTGGGCTGCCGAGGGCTGCGCCGGCTGGGACGCCGACAGCGTGAACGCGGCGTACCGCCGGATGGAGGACTACGAGGGCGGTGCGGACGAGTTTCGCGGCGAGGGCGGCCCGATCCGGGTCACGGTCAACAAGACGCCCCAGGAGGGCTCGCTCGACTTCATCCAGGCCACCGCCGAGGTGACCGGCTGCCGGGTCCTCGACGACTACAACGGCGCCTCGCAGGAGGGTGTCGGCCGGATGCAGCAGAACGCCGCCGACGGCCTGCGCTACTCCGCCTCCCGCGGCTACATCCACCACCTGGCGCCCTCGACCCTCGAGGTCCAGACCCAGGTGCTGGTCACCAAGGTCGTGATCGAGAACGGTCGGGCCACCGGTGTCCGGGTCCGTGACAAGGACGGCTCCGAGCGCACCATCCGGGCGGGCAAGGAGGTCATCCTCTCGGCCGGCTTCGTCGGCTCCGCACAGATCCTCATGCTCTCTGGCATCGGGCACGCCCAGCACCTGAAGGACCACGGCATCGAGGTCGTCGCGGACCTCCCGGTCGGCGACAACCTGCACGACCACATGTTCCACGCGATGACCTTCCACACCACGACGTCGAAGCTGCGCGGCAAGCCGCTCTTCTTCGCCCAGGGCGTGGCCAAGGAGGTCCTGCGCCCCGGCTCGACCTTCCTGGCCAACTCCGTCTTCGAGGTGCTCGCCTTCCTCAGGTCCAGCCAGGCCGTCGGAAACGTCCCGGACCTGCAGCTGCACCTGCTGCCGTGGGCCTACGTCTCGCCCAACCAGGACGAGCCGATCCGCCACGACGTGGACCCGCGTCCCGCGCTGACGGTCCTGACCACCCTGATCTACCCCAAAAGCCGCGGCACCCTGCGCCTGGCCTCGGCCGACCCGACCGCGACGCCGCTCATCGACCCGGCGTACCTCGCCGAGTCCGCCGACCTCGACCTGCTCACCGAGGGCTCGGAGCTGGTCCGCGAGATCTTCGCGGCGAAGGCCTTCCGCGGCACGGTCAAGGACGAGATCCACCCCGGCCGGTCGCTGCAGGGCTCCGACCTGCGCCAGGCGATCCTCAACCGGGCGACCTCGGTCTACCACGGTGTCGGCACCTGCAAGATGGGCGTCGACGAGACCGCCGTCGTGACCCCCGACCTCAAGGTCCGCGGCGTCGAGGGCCTGCGCGTGTGCGACGCCTCGATCATGCCGTCGATCACCGGCGGCAACACCAACGCGCCCGCCATCATGATCGGCGAGCGCGGGGCCGACCTCGTGCTCGGCCGCGGCTGAGAGGCACGTCCATGACGACCGCCACGACCACGACGACCGCCCCCGTCCGGCTGGAGCGACCGGCCTCGGTCACCGACGCGCTGCTCGCGCGGCTGGTCGCCCGGGTCTCCAGCGACGGCTCGATGGCTCCCTGGCACCTCACCGAGGTCTACACCGGTGAGAAGCTGGTCGAGCTGCCGCAGTCGAGCCCGGCCGACATCGAGCGCGCGTTCGCCGCGGCCCGCTCGGCCCAGGCGCAGTGGGCGCGTCGCAGCGTCGAGGACCGGCTGAAGGTCTTCAAGAAGGCCCACCAGCTCTTCCTGGACAACGCCCAGCTCACCGCGGACCTGATCCAGGTCGAGTCCGGCAAGAACCGGCGGATGGCGATCGAGGAGACCTGCGACCCGCCGATGGTCATGGGGCACTACCTCAAGCGCGCCAAGAAGCTGCTGACCCCCGTCACGCGCGGCGGCCCGGTCCCGTTCCTCACCACCTCGACCGAGGTGCGGATGCCCAAGGGCGTCGTCGGGATCATCGGCCCCTGGAACTTCCCCTTCGCCACCGGGATCTCCGACTCCATCGCGGCGCTCATGGCGGGCAACGGCATCGTGCTCAAGCCCGACAACAAGACCGCCCTCTCCCCGCTGTGGGGCATCGAGATGCTCGAGCGCGCGGGTCTGCCGAAGGGCCTCTTCCAGGTCGTGTGCGGTGAGGGCCCCGACGTCGGCCCGACCTTCATCGACAACGCCAACTACGTCATGTTCACCGGCTCCACCGCGACCGGTCGCGTGATCGGCGAGCGCTGCGGGCGCAACCTGATCGCCTGCTGCCTCGAGCTCGGCGGCAAGAACCCGATGATCGTGCTGGAGGACGCCGACCTCGACGAGGTCGTGCAGGGCGCGATCTTCGGCGCGTTCGGCAACACCGGCCAGATCTGCATGCACATCGAGCGCATGTACCTCCCGCGCTCGCGCTACGACGAGTTCAAGGCGAAGTTCGTCGCCGCCACCGAGGCGCTGGACGTGCGGGCGGCGTACGACTTCGGACCCGACCTGGGCTCCCTCGTCTCCGTCGACCACATGGAGCGGGTCCGCGCGCACGTCGACGACGCCGTCGCCAAGGGCGCCACCGTCCTCACCGGCGGCCGGGCCCGTCCCGACCTCGGTCCGGCGTTCTTCGAGCCGACCATCCTGGAGAACACCCCGCCCGACGCCCTCCACGCCACCGTCGAGACCTTCGGCCCCGTCGTGTCGCTCTACCCGTACGACACCGTCGAGGAGGCCATCGCCCTGGCCAACGACACCGACTACGGCCTCAACGCCTCGGTGTGGGGCGGTGACGTCGAGGCGGCGACCGCCGTCGCGCGGCGGATCGAGTCCGGCAACGTCAACGTCAACGACATCCTGGCCACCGCCTTTGCCTCGAAGGGCACGCCCTCGGGCGGCGTGAAGGCCTCCGGCGTCGGCGCCCGCCACGGCGACCAGGGCCTGCTGAAGTACACCGACGTGCAGCAGCTCGCGGTGCTCAAGAAGCAGGTCATGGGCGCCCGGCCGGGTCAGGACTACGACGAGTACGTCAAGGGGATGCTCGGCGGCCTGAAGATGATGCGCAGGCTCGGCATCCGCTGACGTCCGGCTGCGCGGCTACCCCGTCGCGTACGGCGTCAGCAGCTGGTCCACGGGGGCGTGGTCGTCGGTGAGCACCATCGCCTCGCCCACCCAGGCGTCGAGGGCGGCGCCGGCCAGCGGGACCCATCCGGTGTCGCGCTGCTCGAGCCCGGCCGCGACCGCGTCGAGGTCCACGGGGGAGTCCGACGCGACCACGACGACGTTGCCCTGGTCGAGGGAGCGGGTGTCGGAGGATCCCGACACCTGTCGCACCCCGGCCCCGGGCTCACCGAGGGCCACGACGTGCTCGAAGACCTCCTGCAGGGTCCGCACCTCGGCCCGGACGAACGCCATCTCCCCGTGGTCGATCAGGTTGACGACGTACGTGCCGCCGGGGCGCAGGACCCGCTCGACCTCGGTCAGCGCCTCCTCGGTGGTGAGGTGCCACGGCACGCTCACGCCGCCGAACGCGTCGCCCACGACCAGGTCCACGCTGTCCGTGCCCAGCCGCCCCAGGCCGAGCCGGGCGTCCTCGACGCGCACGTCCACGTCGGCGCCCTCCGGAAGCGGCAGCTCCTCGCGGTCGATCTGCACGACGCCCGGGTCGATCTCCGAGACCGTGCTCGAGGTGCCCGGGCGGGTCTCGGCCAGCCAGCGCGGCAGGGTCAGCCCGCCGCCGCCGAGGAAGTAGGCGTCCAGCGCTCCGTCGCCGGCGTACGTCGCGTCGATGGCCGCCGCGGCGGCGCGGACGTAGGCGAACTCCAGGTGCTCAGGGTCGTCGACGTCGACGTAGGAGTGGCGCAGCCCGTCGAGGACGAGCAGCCGGCCGCCCTCGCGCTCGGGGTCCTCCTCGAGCAGGGCGCAGTGGTAGGCGGTCTCGACGTCGCAGCCACCGGGCAGCCACGGGACCGCCAGGCCTCCGGCCGCCAGGACGCCCACGGTCGCCAGCGCCCCGGGGTGACGGCGCACGGACCAGGAGAACGGGAGCGCTGCGAGCACCAGCAGGACGCCCAGGCCCAGCAGGATCGCGGTGACGGGGATGCGTGAGACCAGCACGAACCCGGTCAGCACCGTCCCCGCGATCGCCCCCACCGTGCCGATGCCGGACAGCTGCCCGACCACGGTGCCGGTGCGCTCGAGGGTGCTGAGTCGGAGCTTGGTGGCGATGGGGGTGACCGCCGAGAGCAGGGCGCCGGGCACCAGCACCATGAGCGCAGCGACGGGCAGCAGCAGCCCGGGGGCGCCCTCGGCGACCACCCGCAGCACCGACGGGGTCGCCGCGACCGCGGCCCCGGAGATCCCGAGCGCCGGCCCGAGCAGGCGCCGCGGGTCGCCGGCGTCGGCCGCTCGACCGCCGGCCCACGAGCCGAGCGCGATCGCGGCCAGCGCCAGCCCGATGACGATCGTGCTCGTCTCCAGGGTCAGCCCGAGGTACGGCGCCAGCAGCCGCAGCGCGACGATCTCCACCACCAGGACCGCGGCCGAGGAGCCCGCGACGAGGGCGACGGCGGTCCGGTGCGACATGCCCGTGCCGTCCGTGCCGGTGCCCCTGCCGTCCGTGCCCGTGCCGGGGGCGCCCGGGGCGTCGCCCCCGGGCCCGGTGTGCTCGGCCGGGCCGTCGGGTCGTTGCTGCATGGCCCCGATCCTGGCAGGAGCCTGGTGGCCGACCGCGCCTGCCGACCGCGCCTGCCGACCGCGCCTGCCGACCGCGCCTGCCGACCGCGCGGCTGGGGAAGCCGTCTCAGGCGACCTGGAAGGAGCGCTTGGACAGCCCCATCCAGAACTCCCCGTCCGCGCCGATGACCTGCTCGGGCGCCGTGCCCGGGTCGGTCGCGGCACCGAGCGTCACGAAGAGCGGGCTGTAGTGCTCGACCGTGGGGTGGGCGTAGGGCATGCCGGGGGCGCGCGAGGTGTAGGCCGCGAGCTCGTCGACGTCGCCGCGGGCGAGCGCCTCGCCGGCCCAGGCGTCGAAGTCGCTGGACCAGCCGGGGGCGGCCGCCTCGATCCGGAACTCCCGCAGGTAGGGCAGCCCGTGCGTGAGGAACCCGGAGCCGACCACGAGGACGCCCTCCTCGCGCAGCGGGCGCAACCGCTCGCCGAGCCGCAGTAGTCGCTCGGGGTCGTGCGTGGGCAGCGACATCTGCAGGACGGGGATGTCGGCGTCGGGGTACATGATCTTCAGCGGCACCCAGGCTCCGTGGTCCAGGCCGCGCGAGCCGTGCTGGTGCACCGGCTCGGTGCTCGGCATCATCGCCGCGACCCGCGCGGCGAGCGCGCTGGCGTCGGGGGTGGCGTACTGCTCGGCGTAGTACTTGGGTGCGAACCCGCCGAAGTCGTAGACGAGGGGTGCGCCACTGGCGGACAGCGACACCGGTGCCGACTCCCAGTGGGCGCTGACGATGAGGATCGCGGTGGGGCGGGGCAGCTTGCCGGCCCAGGCCCGGAGCTGCCCGGACCAGACCGGGTCGTCGAGGAGCGGCGGGGCCCCGTGGCCGATGTACAGGGCGGGCATGGTGCTCATGCCCCCATAATGCTTGTCTCTACAACTTTATTCCAGGGTCCAGTCGACGGGCTCGCCGCCCTGCTCGCGCAGCAGCGCGTCGACCCGGGAGAACGGCCTGGACCCGAAGAACCCCCGGTGCGCCGAGAGCGGCGAGGGATGGACCGACTCCACGCAGGGCACGTCGCCGAGCGCCGACCGCAACGACTGTGCGTCGCGGCCCCAGAGGATCGCCGCCAGCGGGTGGCCCGCCTCGTGGCGGCGTACGAGGGCCTCGATGGCCGCCGAGGTGATCGGCTCCCAGCCCTTGCCGCGGTGGGAGGCCGGCTGGCCGGGGGAGACGGTGAGCGCGCGGTTGAGCAGCATGACGCCGGCGTCGGCCCAGGCGGTCAGGTCCCCGTGGCGCGGCGGCACGACGCCGAGGTCGTCGCGCAGCTCGGTGTAGATGTTGACCAGGCTGCGGGGCAGCGGCCACACGTCGCGCTCGACGGCGAAGGACAGGCCGATCGGGTGCCCGGGCGTGGGGTAGGGGTCCTGCCCGACGACCAGCACCTTCACCTGGGACAGCGGCCGGCGGAAGGCGCGGAAGACGTTCTCCCCGGCGGGCAGGTAGGTGCGCCCGGCGGCCATCTCCTCGCGCAGGAACCGCCCCATCGCAGCCACTTGCTCCTCGACCGGGGCCAGTGCCTCGGCCCAGTCCGGGGCCATGAGCCCCTTCTCCACGAGTCCGGTCAGCGCTCCCACGGCCCCGAACCTACCGACCCCCGATCCGGCGCGTTCTTCCGGAAGAACGCGCCGGCTCGGCGTGTGGCTGGGGTCGAGTCGGCGCGAAGTTCCGGAAGGATGCGCCGGCTCGGCACCCCAGACCGGGTCAGCGGAAGGTCGCGCGCCGGGGGAGGTGCGGCGCCACGCCCCGCTCCCCGACGAAGACCCGCAGCACGGCGTGGTGCGAGGCGTCGCCCGCCACGGCCGACTGGTTGGCCACGAGCACGGCCTTGCCCAGGAACGTGGCGTTGCAGGGGGAGTCGAAGGGGATCTCCGAGCCGTTCTCGCCGGTCAGTGGGGTGGCCGGGAAGGAGTCGACCTCCTCGCCGGTCTCCGGGTCGATCTCGGCGATCCGGTTGGTCGGCCCGACCATCGCGACGTACACGTGACCGGTGCGCCGGCCGATCCCGAAGCCGTCGGGCAGGTCGGTCGGCTGCGAGGTCCACAGCACCTCGGCCGCCCCGGGGTCCCGGCCCTCGAGCGGGACGCGCAGGAGTGCGCCGTTGGTGGGCAGCGCTGCGCCGGTCGACAGCGTCTGCTGGGTGAGCAGGAAGGTCCGGTCCTCGGGCAGGTAGCGGATGCCGGTCGTCCCGAAGCCGGCCACGCCGTCCAGCACCGGGTCGCGCAGCCACTCGGTGACCTCGCCGCTGCGCGCCACACGCCACACGACGCCGTCGCCGTAGTCGGTGACGTAGAGCCCGCCGGGTCCCCAGGTCGCGTAGTTGGGGACCGAGCCCTCGGGGAGCGTGGCGACGGTGCGGAAGCGCCCGGTGCGCACGTCCAGCGTCAGGATCCGCGAGGTCGTGGTGTCGAGGACGACCAGCAGCCCCGTGCGGGTCTGGGCGGCCACCTGGACGCCGTGCTCGCCGGCGAGGTCCTGGCCGGGCACCGCCCACGACCGCAGGAGCGTGCCGTCCCGGGTCCACTCGAAGACCTTCGAGGCCTGCCCGTCCGGGGCGGCGTACGTGCCGGCGTAGACGCGGCCGTTGGTGTGGGCGTGGACGTACGCCGGCGCACCCGGCGACGGGACCCGCGCGAAGACCGTGGTGGTCCACTTGGCGACGGTGGCCTTGTCCGAGCCCGAGCCCGAGCCCGAGCCCGAGCCGGCGTACGTCGCCGGGGCGTCCGCCGCGGCGAGCGGCCCGGCAGGCACCAGGACCGCGGTGAGGAGGGCGGCCGCGGCCGCGCCGAGCAGCCGCCTCACAGCCGCTCACCGACCTCGACCGCGGCGCGCTCGCCGGCGCGGACGGCGCCGTCCATGTAGCCCGACCAGTAGGTCGAGGTCTCGGTGCCGGCCCAGTGGACCCGCCCGAAGACCTTCCGGATCGCCGGACCGAAGTCGGTCAGCGTCCCGGGCGCGTGGATGGCGGTCGGTCCGCCGCCGGTCCAGCGCTCCTTGGTCCAGTCCTGCTCGGTGTACTCCACCGGGGAGAGCGCCCGCTCGCCGAACATCGCGGCGAAGCCCTGCAGCACCGCCTCGCGACGGGCCTTGCGCGACAGCACGCCGAACTCGCGCCACGTCGAGCCGCCGACGAAGGCCAGCAGCACGCCGGGGGACCCGGAGGCCGGCGAGTTGTCGAAGACCGCCCGGGCCGCGCCGGAGTCGCTGATGCCGAAGCCGTTGAGTCCGTCCTCGCGCCAGAACGGCGTCTCGTAGACCGCGTCGCACTTCATCAGCTGCCCCATGTCCATGTGCCGCAGCAGCTGCAGCCGGCGGGTCGGCAGGCGCGGGAACCAGTCGATGTCGAGCACCATCGGGGGCGGCGCGGCGACCACGACCCGCTTCGCGCGGACCGTCCCGCGCGAGGTGCGCACGAGCACCCCGCCGTCGACCTGGGCGACCTGCCGGACGGCCGCGTCGAGGGCGACCGCGTCCCCCAGGCGCCGGGCCAGCCGCAGCGGGATGAGCTGGGAGCCGCCGACGAACCGACGCTCCTGCGCGCCGTTCGCGGTGTCGGAGTTGCGCGAGAAGGTGCCGACGTTCTGCTCGTCGCCGGAGCACGCGACGTACCAGAGGACGAAGAGCAGCGAGAGCTCGTCGGGGTCGGCACCGAAGCCGGGCTGGGTCCAGGCCTTGATGAGGTTGCCGACGCCGTCGGCGTTGAGGGCGTTGCGGCGGATGAACTCCCCGAGGCTCATGGCGTCCCACTCCTGGGCGTTCGGGTGCGACCACGGGGCGCTGACGTCGACCTCGGCGGCCATCATGTCGATCCGCGTCAGCAGCACGGCGGCGTCGGGGAGGATCGTGGGGTCCGGCGGCACGGTGCCGGCGTACTCCTGGCGGCCGGTCAGCGAGGAGATGTAGACGCTGTTCCCCTCGTTGTGCTGCAGGAAGGTCCGCACCCCCAGCTCCTCGGCCAGCGCGGTGATCCGGCCCTGGGTCGGCCCGACGAAGGCCCCGCCGGCCTCGATCACGCCGCCCGCGCGCAGCTCGTGGTTGAGCACCCGCCCGCCGACCCGCTCGCGCGCCTCCACGCACAGCACGTCCAGCCCGCGGGCCAGCAGGTCGCGGGTCGCGACGAGCCCGGAGAGACCCGCACCCACCACGACGACGTCGACCTTCCGCGGTATCCGGCCCTGGCAGTCGGCGGGGGACGCGGACCGGTCGCGTGCGGCCTCGGCCGCCCCGGCGGAGAGCAGCAGGCCGCCGGTCGCCGCGCCGGCGGCCAGGACGCCGCGGCGGGTCAGGGCGGCCCGGTCGCTGGGACGCTGCTCGCCGGCGTACGGCGGGGGCGGGAGGTGCAGTGCCATGGTGCTCCGATCAGGTCGACCCGCAGAGGCAAACGTGAACATGTGTCAGTTTCAGGATGGGTACCCTACACTCCCCACCATGTCCGTGGAGCGTGTCGCCGAGCACGAGGATCCTGCTGCTGCTGCCAACGACGCTGCCACCGATCCCGTCACGGGTTCGGTACGCCGGGTGCCGACCCAGCAGCGCAGCCGCCGCCGGGTCGAGGCGATCCTCGACGCGGCCGAGCGGCTGGTGCTCGCCGACGGGGTCGAGGCGCTGACGACCCGCGCCATCGCCGCGGAGGCGGGGGTCCCGGTGGCCTCGCTCTACCAGTACTTCGGCGACAAGGAGGCGGTCCTGCTCGCCCTCGCCGGTCGCGACATGGAGGAGATGGACGCCCAGGTCGCCGAGGACCTCGCCGGGCTCGAGGTGCTGAGCATCTCCGCGATCGTGCGCACGGTGATGGGGGCCTTCGTCACCGTCTACCGCCGCCGCCCGGCCTTCGTGGAGATCTACCTGCGCGGGCGCACCAACGTCGCGGTCGCCCGCTTCGGCCGCGCCCACAACGTCCGGGTCGCGGACGCCCTGCGGGCGTTCGGGCTCGAGCGTGGCCTGTGCCGCGAGGACCTCACGCTCGACGCCGCCACCCTGGCCGTCGAGGTCGGCGACCGGGTCTTCCAGCTCGCCTACGAGTCCGACCCCGACGGCGACCCCGCGCTCGTCGAGGAGGGCATCACGATGATGACCGCCTACCTCGAGCGCTACGCCACCGAGGACGGCCTCCGAGGCGTCCCCGCGTGAGCCCGACCCCCGCGGCCCTGCTCGCGGCCGCGGCCCGGCGCACCGCCGAGGAGGGCCTGGTCGTCGGCACGGGCGGCAACCTCTCGGTGCGCGACGGCGACCGCCTGCTGGTCACCGCGATGGGCGTCGACCTCGCCCGCTGCACCGCCGCGGACGTCGTCGCGCTGAGCCTCGACGGCACCCCGCTCGACCCCGCGGCGCCCGCCCCGACGTCGGAGCTGCCGCTGCACCTCAGCGTGCACACCGACGCTCGCTCAGGCGCCGGTGCCAGCGCGGTCGTGCACGTGCACGCCCCGTGGTCCACCGCCGCCGCCTGCGTGCTCGACGAGCTGCCCGTCGTCCACTACCAGCAGCTGCTGCTCGGCGGGTCGGTCCGCGTCGCGCCCTACGCCACCTTCGGCACCCCCGAGCTGGCCGCCGGCGTCCGCGCCGCGCTGGCCGGCCGCAGCGCCGCCCTCATGGCCAACCACGGGGCGGTCGTCGTGGGAGCCTCCCTCGAGCAGGCGCTCGAGCGGGCCCTGCTCCTGGAGTGGTTGTGCGCCCTGCACCACCGGGCCAGCGCGCTCGGCGAGGTCCGCACGCTCAGCGAGGCGCAGCAGCACGAGGTCGTCCTCGCCGCGCTGGCCAGCGGCTACGGGACCACCAGCAGCAGCACCAGCAGCAGCAGCGGCACGGTCGCCGCCACGGACGACGGAGGTCGGGCATGAGGGTCAGCGTCGTCGGGGTGCACGTCCTGGACACCCACGTCATCGGGGTCGAGTCCATCCCGGAGGAATCCGACGGCCAGCTCGTCGAGACGATCCGGATGTCCGCCGCCGGCACCGCCGGTGGCACCGGGCTCGTGCTGGCCCGCCTGGGCGCCGACGTGGCGTCGTACGGCGCCGTCGGGGACGACATGACCGCGGTGGCCCTGCTGACGCTGCTGGCCGAGGAGGGTGTCGACGTCACGGGGCTCGTGCGCAAGCAGGAGCACCAGACCTCGGCCTCGGTGATCCCGGTGCGGCCTTCGGGCGAGCGCCCCGCGTGGCACTGCATCGGCGCCAACGGCGCCTTCACCCTGGACGACCTGGACCCGGCCGCCCACCTGGCCGACCACGTGCACCTCGGGGGGCCGGAGTTCCTCGGCGGCGAGGCCGCAGGACAGCTGCTCGCCGCCGCCCGCACCGCCGGCGCCACCACGTCCCTGGACGTGCTGGCCCCCGGCGACCCCGACATGCTCGCCTGGATCGCCGACGCGCTCCCGCACGCCGACTACCTCCTGCCCAACGACGAGCAGGTGCTCGGCTTCACCGGCGCCACCGACCTGGCCGAGGGGGCCCGTGCCCTCGTCGCGGCCGGTGCCGGCTGCGTCGCCGTCACGCAGGGCGCCCGCGGCGCGCTGGTGGTCACCGCCGACGAGGTCATCGAGGTCCCGGCGTACGCCGTCGACGTGGTCGACACCACCGGCTGCGGCGACGCGTTCTCGGCCGGGTTCCTCCGCGGCCGGTCCCTGGGCCGCTCGCTGGCCGACAGCGCCCGCCTCGGCTGCGCCGCCGCAGCCCAGGTCGCCTCAGGCCTCGGCACCGACGCCGGCACCTACGACCTGGCCGCCGTCGAGGCGTTCATGGCGACGACCCCCACCCGCTGACCCACGGGGGACGTCATGCGGACGGGAGGTCCGTCGGGGCGCTGCGTATGACGTCGCGGGGTCCCGCAGGGGACGTCATCCAGGCGGGACGTCCGTCAAGGCGAGGCGGATGACGTCCGCGGGGGCGCGGACCGGTCAGCCGTCCGCGCGGACCGGCCGGCGCAGGAGGTCCTCGAGCCGCGCGAGCAGGGCAGCGCGCAAGGGCGGCTCGGCGAGGTCGAGCAGCGCCTCGAAGCGCGCGGTGCCGGGGGCCCGTTCCGGCTCCAGCGCGAGGGCGTCGAGCAGGACCGTCACGTCACCGGTGGTGAGCCGGGCCGGTTCCAGCCGCGGCAGGTGGTCGCGCACGCGGGTCGGCAGGGCCAGCGGTCCCTGGGCACGTGCGGCACCGACGGCCCGCTCGAGGACCCCCACCAGCCGCTCCGGCTCGGTCGCGGCGGCGGCGCCCACGACCAACCGGACCGTGGCCGGGCCACCCGACCACGACGGCTGCGCCTCGGCGTCCCACCCCAGCAACGTGAGCTGCTCGGCCAGCGTGAACGGGTCGCAGCCCTCGGAGGTCCACAGCGCGAGGATCCCGGCCTCCGGCTCGGCGGCCAGGTGGACGCCGGCGAGCGGGTCCACCGCGGCGGCCAGCAGCTCGACCGCGCGGAGCACGGAGCCCGCGGCGAGCAGGTGCCCGTCGAGGCCGCGGGCGGCGACCTCGGCCCAGGCGGCCGCGGCGCCGGGCACCGTG
>WLJH01000001.1 GCA_009701885.1 Actinomycetota bacterium | reverse complement strand
TACCTCGGACTCGAAGTCCTCGCCCGCTGCCGCGTCAACCCCGTCCCCACCACCGACACCGAGATCGGAGCCGACCAACTGCCAGCACTCACTGCCTGAACCCCCCAGCGAAGGAACACAGCGCTACACCACTAGCCGGGACTTGACCCGAGACCTTGTCCCCATCGCGACCGGTTCCCGATGAGGTAGCCCAACTCGCGCTCGTGCGAATCGACGCCCCGCAGGTCTACGTAACCGACCAGAACGCCACCGTGCTGAACGCCAAGACGCAACAAGTCGAGCGGCGGGTCTTCGATGAGAGTGCGCAGACGTGAGACGCGGTCAAGGTGAGTGCCTTCCTCCGACCAATCGGCGGCCAGCCGGAACTCGGGGTCGCGTCCCCATCCAGCGATGGTCTGAGCGTCGTCAGGTACCAAGGCGTTCAGCACGACCGAGGGCGTCGATTCGGGCATTACTCCACGCTACGCGCCGACCATCCGCTCATCGGCAGATGAGTGCCATCCTTCCGCCTCTGCCCGCGCCACCGCCGCGGCGGCACAGTCACCGTCGCGGGAGCGGTTCCCTCCCGCTGCCGGACACGGGGAAGACATGAGTGAGGAGACGGGGATGACGAACGGGAACGCGGGGCGGTCGAACGAGAAAGGTGTTAACGAGGAGATGCAGATGAGCGGATCAACGGAGGCCGAGAAGGTCGTCATCAACCACGCCTCTGGCGTGTTCATCGACCCCGACAACGAGGAGCAAGTGACGCTGCTGTGGCACCTGTACGAGAACGTCCAGATGCGGTACGCCGATGGGCCGGACGGTCTCGCTGAGGCGCTGCGTGAGTTCGCCGAAACCGGAGGTGGCACTGATGACTGACGAGAAGGACCGGAGCACGGTCCGGCCCCCGAGCCTGCCGAGGGTTTCGAGTCCCTGACCGACCCGGAGTCCCTTATCCCGCCCGACGAGCGCGAGAAGATGCAGCGCGACCCTCACCGGATCGCATGCATCCGGCGCAACCCGAATGGCGTCATTCCACCCGAGAACGTAGCGATCGCGGACCTCTCCACCGAGGACGACGCGGAGCGTCCCGGTGCGCATCGGTCGCGATGCCGGACACGATGTGTGAAACCGGGCAGACGCCCGGCGACCGAACCGAGAGGAGCCAGCGATGTCAAACCACAACGTGCTTGTTAAGGGCTACTGGCTCGACGCTGCCGCACCGAAGAGCAAGTGGAAGAAGTGCTGCCGCCACCACATCGACCTTGCCGAGTTCACGCGGCCCACGCATAACGGACGCGACCATCAGTGCCCTAACTGCGAGCGTGTGTGGCGGTACCGGGGCGAGCAGGCAGACGGCCAGGGAACTGTCACCTACCGCTCTCGCCGGTGGCCCGGCGGAGGTAGGCAGGGCGCCGAGCGTGACACCTGGCTGGGCGACGACGACTCGGACATGTGGAACTGGGTGGGCGGCTACTAGCGACTGAGCAAGAGACACCACCGTTGCGCCAAAGTCCGAGCCTCGGCTCACATTGCCCGCTCAACCCTCTGGCTGACGATATGCGGGGACGCCATAAGGGCTAGTCCCGCGAGGGCCGACTGTTCGCCTCTGACTGGAGCCATGTCCGGTTCGCACGAAGAGCATCGTTGATGCCGTAGCGAACTGCGAGTCGGATGACCCAGAACGCAGACCACAGCACGAGCAGCGCCACGACCGCGAAGGCGACCGCGGCGCCCCAGCCTTCATCCGAGAACATGTCGGCCATCCTACGGATGGCCCGATCTGCTTCTACCAGTGGAACTGTCGGTGCTCGTGCCTACGGTCCCTGTTGTCGCCTCCTCCCCTCGGCGGCACAGGAGAGATCGTGGACACTCAGCGGCCGGAACGCCCCGAGCAGAGTCTGACCGGGCTCACTGCCGCTGCCGTCTCGGTCGAGTCACTCCCATCGACCGGCACCGACGTCCCGGGCCTGTGGATCGTCGCGACCCGGTCGGGCACCCGCTACGTGATCGTCGTTCCGCCGGAGGGCCACGCACGCGTGAACCGGGTCGCCTCGTACGGCTGGTCCCGCAACGAGTGGCGACGGCTGTACTACGGCGTCTCCAAGCGTCGCGAACGGTTCGAGGAGCCGTTGGTCCCGGCCGAGGTGGGTGCCCGCATGCACGTCGACATGGGTCCGTCGCACCACGACTACTACGGCTCGACCGAGGTCGTCTCGATCCTGTCGTACCCGCTCCCGGCACTCCTGTCGGTCGATGAGGTGGAGTCCTACGCCCACGCGGCTATGCGCGACTCCACGATCGAACGTCTCGCCGCCGCCTACCGCGAGGGTCGAGCGGACGACGCGGCGCTTGCCGAGGTCTGCGAGAAGACCGGCATCGCGCTGGCCGAGGTTCGGGAGCGACTTCGATGAGCGACGACCCGCACCTTGACCGCCTGCCGCGCGGCGCGACCGGCGACTGGGAGATCGTCACCGAGAACGGCACCCGCATCCTCCTCACCGGCCTCGGGACCGACGACCCACGCTGGTGGCGTGTTCCCGGCACGCCGGAGTCCTCGCGTGCCTACTCGGACCGGCCGTACCGGCTCGCGGCGCTGCGGGCGCTTCCCGACGAGGACACCTGGAGTGGCGAGCCGCCGACCGTCGGCATGCGCGCCACGATCGGGCAGGGGCAGTTCAGCGACCTATGGCACACGAGCCGTGTGGTCGCGATCAGGCGCATCGACGCGACCGAGCCGCTGCTCCTCCCGGGCTTCCTGGTAGCGGAGCGTCTCGGGCTCGACGGGGACGCGATCCGCGAACGGGCCGCCGAGCGACAGGCGGGCGAGGCCGATGAGTGAACGCGACCGGTTCGACGTGCTCGCCGAGCGCCTCGGACCGACCGTGACTGCCTTCCTCTCGTGCGCCCAGGACGCGACCGGACGAGGTGCCGACCCCGAACGCCTCGGGGCTGCTCGCGCCGCATGGGCCGAGATCACCCGGACTCACAGCGACGACGTGGCGAGGAACTGGTTCATCGCGGCCAACCACCGTCTGTCCGGGGCTGCTCCCGAGGAGAGGCTGCGAGAGGGCCACACGAAGTCCGTGATGAGCGCCGCGCGCGGATTCGCGGCGGGCGAGGTGATGGGCGCATGAGTGAGAGCGACGAGCCGATGACGGCGGCCGAGCGGCAGACCTTCCTCGACCTCGGTGTGCCCGCTGCGCTGCTCGACGCCGACCCGGCCTCCCTGGCCGCGGCGCTCCGGGAGGACACGCCCACCCACGACGCGATCGCAGAAGCGCTGCGCAAGCGCGCCGCGGCGATCTTCACCCCCGAGGTCTACGACTCCTGGCTCGACGGCGAGAACGACTACTTGGAGGGAGCGCGGCCGCGGTACGTGCTGGCCCGTCGGCGGTACACGGCCGTCTTCGAGGCGCTGGCGGCTGAGGAGCAGAAGGTGTGGGGCTCATGAGCGACTACCGAGGCATGACCGCGATCGAGAATGCAGTGCTTGCGAACCTGCACCCGGTCAATGCTGACTGCTACCGCCGAGGGTGCGTGATTCACGCCCCGTCCGACCACCCGCTGCGTGACGCTCCGCTTTACGCCATCGGGACCGACTTGTTCCGGGGGTGCGAGCACCTGGACCTGTCTGGCGGCGAGCCCGAAGGGCTCCACCTGGACCCGGACCACATGAACTGGCTCCAGGGCCCGACGCGTTGGGAGGGCTGGCAAGCACGGTTCTGGCACGGCGGATGCTGCCCCCAGCGGTGTTGCGAGGCGCACGGCGATGAGTGACGTGCAGGCACCGGCGCTGCTGCCGAACGACCCGCCGGGCTGGTCGGACCTGCCCGCGGGCTGGGTCGGGGTCTTCAACGCTGCGGTCGCCTACCTCGACGAAAACCTGGAGGGCTGGCGGGTAGTCCAGGTGAAGCAGAAGTACGCGGCGCTGCGCATCTACTACGACGAGCCCGAGGGCACCGACCGGGACACCGTACGCCGCGTGAGCCGCGCCATCGACGAGATCCTGGCCGAGAGCGAACGGACGTGCGAGGTCTGCGGACGCCCCGGCGCCCTGGACCAGTCGAACCGTTACTGGTGGCGCTCGGTCTGCGAGGAGCACCGGGGCAGCATCGAGACGCCCGAGGCGGAACTGCGCTGGCGGGAGGGGACTGATGGACCGGCCTGACGCCGGGACCGTCTGGGTCCTCACCGGCTACGACAGCGAGTTCCTGGCGGTGTTCGCGACTCGCGAGGCAGCCGAGGAGGGCAGGCCCCTCCACATCGAAGCGGACCGCCGCCGGTGCGCCGCCAGCCCGATGGAAACAGTCCGCGACACGCCCTGGACCCCGCCCGACACGGCCGTGTTCGAGGCATCCGTACACGAGTGGCCGCCGCCGTGCGCCGGGCTGAAGCCCCGATGCGACGGTGGTGACTGAGCAGTTGCGCGCGGTCGGGGCGATGGCGCTCGGGCCGGGAGGTGTCGTAGCGGTAGCGGGGGAGTGGTGAGCCCCTGACGCCCCGTGTCGCTCCGCCACCTGGCCTCCCTCGAAGCGCAGTCGTTACTCACGACCTAGGCGACGGGGAGCGGGGCTAAGGCGCTCGCGCTCGCTCGCCTGATGACGAGAGAGCCACAGATGCAGCAGACGGAGTACGAAGCCTCGACCGCGTGGTCGTCCCTGGACCGGCTGAAGGCGCTGATCGACGAGGGGCTGGACCCGCAGGACGAGGACGACCGCTACGCGGTGCGCCGACTCGTCAGCGCCACCGAGTTGGCTGACCTGCACCGAGGGGCGGAGCCGACGCTCGTTGAGCCCGCGCACTTGAGCGCGGTCCAGGACGCCATCCAGCAGATGGTCAACGGAATCGATCAATACAACCAGCAACGCCAGCGCAACCGTGGACACCTGACGTCGGCTGCCGCGTCGCCGGTCGTCAACTTGGTGACCGCGCTGCTGACTCACTTCCCTACGCCTGGCTACAACGAGGTCACTGGAGGCATGCGCGGAGCGCTCACCCGGTACCGCGGACTCGTTGACCAGCAGGTCGCCGCACTCGACGCCGACGTCGCGAGCCTGCGTGAGCATCTCGCCTCGACCAGGCAAGAGAGCGCCGACGCAGCGGCCAGCGCGGGGGAGCGGCTCACTGAAGTCGAAGCGACGGTCGCCGAGCACGTCGAGCGTTTCGCCACCCTGACGGACCAGGTGCAAGCGCAGATGTCCTCGCAGGCCACACAGTTCGCCGAGGAGACTGCCCGCCGTGACAAGGCGGCCGTGGAGGCGGAGGAGGCGCGCAACGAAGCACAGGCGGAGGCGCCGAGCGATCTCGCCGACGCAGCGGCCGAAGCACGTGCTGCGGAGAAGACTGAGGCCGAAGAGGTCTTGACAGCGCTGCGCGAGCACGAGCGCAAGGCGCAGGAGATCCTAGGTTCGACAGGACGGCATGCTCGGTCTGGCGGTTACGCCCAATGGGCTGAGCACCAGGGGAGGGCCGCGTTCTGGTGGACCGTCGCCGCTGTCGGAATCGGCCTGGGGGTCGTGGCGGGGCTGATCTGGGCCATGTCGTCCGCAGCGGACGACTCGATCCAGTTCGTCGTCTACAAGATCAGCGTTGGCGTCCTGGCGGCCGCCGTAGCCGGATACGCCGCCAAGCAGGCCGCCGAGCACCGCACTCAGGAACGTCGCTACAAGCGGCTCGCTCTGGACGTCGCCACAGTGGAGCCGTTCCTGGCGACACTGGAGGATCCCGGAACGATCCGCAGCGACTTCGCCAAGCGGGTCTTCGCACCCGAGATCGATGCCGAAAGCGAGACTGGAGACAAGGAGCCTGCGTCGAGGTTGTCCATCAGCGAGATCATTGAACTGCTGCGGGCAGCGCGCGGCTGAGCGTCCGCTCGGGGCCCCGATCGATTAATCCCACGACACGCGCGACCGCGTTGTGGGTTGCTCAGGTAGTTGGAACGATTGCTCAACTTCGCTGGAAATTGCTCAACTTCGCTGACAGACGACACGTGGAGGAGGCCCACCGTGGGCCTCGATCCGCATGACTTGACATAATGTCGCTTATCGGCGAACCATCCAGGTACTTTCGCGCCGAGGTCGGCGCGCGGTCGCAGGGTCCTGTCGTGCACTGGATCTGGAGGTCCTGGACCGCACAGGCTTCCGTGCAGGACCTCCAGTCGGCCGGATGACGAGTCATCGCGGTGACCGTCGGCGCTGGCTCTCTCTGCTCCGCCGGCCTTGCCTGGAAACAGCCACCGAGCGGCGGCACCTCAGACTGGGGTCATGAGCGACGTGCAGCTGCGCGAGTGGCAGGACGACGACCTGCCCGCCATCGGCCGCCTCCACGCCCTGAGTCGCCACCACGCGTACGCCGACCTGGTCGACCCGGTTGCGCTCGCGCGCGTCTCCCCCGCGTCCCAGGAGGCGGTGTGGCGCTCGCGCTGGACCGACCTGCGCGAGCGCGCCGGCCAGGGCCGGCCGTACGTCGCGCTCGTCGCCGAGGTGGACGGCGGACCCGTGGGCTTCGCCGTCGCCTTCGCGCTGGACCGGCCCGACGGCGGGTCCGGTGTCGAGCTGAACGCCCTGCACGTGCTGCCCTCGCACCACGGGACGGGCGTGGCTCAGGCGCTCATGGATGCTGTCGTCGCCGCCCTGCGCACGTGGGACGTCCCGACGGCGCACCTCCTCGTGCTCGAGGGCAACGCCCGGGCCGAGGCGTTCTACCGGCGCACGGGCTGGGTGCTGCGAGGCCCGGCAGGGACGCACGACGTGGGCGGCGCCCCGGTGCCGGTCCTGCGCTACGAGCTGCGCCTGCGCTGACTGCGACGCAGGGCGGACCTCAGAGCGGCTCGCCCTCGCAGCAGTTGGCCTTGAACTTGCACGAGGGGCAGAACCAGCGTGTCGCGAGCGGGTCGAACTCGTGCCCGCACGCCATGCAGGAGTAGTAGCCGGTCATGGACGCCCAGCCTGCCACTGCGGGCAGTCGTCGGCGGCGCGACGCGCGCAGCGTCGTACGACGTCGGGCGGGTGCGCACGCGCGACGTCCCGCAGACCCGGGTGGGTCTGCGGGACGTCGAGGTGGTGCGTCAGGTGCGGGTCAGGCGAGGTGCGCCCGAGGGCTCACTGCTTGACGAGCTGGCCGCGGATCGCGCCGTTCGGGAACGCCTCGTTGTGCACGTTGACGTAGTAGTCCTCGGGGTTGGCCAGGATCTCGGCGACGGTGGTGAGGGGCTCGCCGTCCTCGCCCGTGGCGAACTTGCCCTCCTCGCCCTCGGTCAGGCAGTCGCCGGCGGTGCCGTCGGCCGGCGGGGCGAGGAAGGCCACGACCGGGCCGTTCTCGCCCTCGGCGCCCTCGTGGATGTGGGCGCCCGTGGCCGGGCCGATCTTCTTGACCAGCAGCGAGTAGCACAGGGTGTTCGCGTCGCCGTCGATGCCGAAGACCACGGCGCTGCCGCGACCGTTGCGGTCACCCACGATGCGGCGGTCGGACATGTCGTCGACCTCGTTCTTGCCGTTGAGGCTGGCCTTCGCGACGGTGTTCTCATGGCCGGCGAACGCGCTGGTGACCGGCAGGGCGATCGAGGCGGCGAGGGCGGCGGCACCGAGGCCGGCGAGGGTCTTGCGCTTGGCGTTCATGGGGTCTCCTCGTGTGGTGTGGATCTCTTCCGTGCTGGATTCGGAGCGGGTCGCTCATCCGATGGGGTGAAACCCCGGCTGGACACGATGGAGCAGTGCCAGAGGGTCACACCATCCACCGGCTCGCCCGGCGCCACCAGAAGCTGCTGGCCGGCGCGGAGGTCCGCGCGAGCAGCCCCCAGGGGCGGTTCGCCGAGGGCGCCGCGCTCATCGACGGGGCCGTGCTGCGGCGTACCGACGCCTGGGGCAAGCACCTGTTCCACCACTACGGCGAGGCCGAGGACCTGGTGCTGCACGTGCACCTGGGGCTCTACGGCAAGTGGCGCGACGGCACCGGCGAGCCTCCCGAGCCGAAGGGCGCGCTGCGGCTGCGGTTGGTAACCCAGGACCACTGGGCCGACCTGCGCGGGCCCACCGCGTGCGAGCTGCTCAGCCCCCAGGAGGTGGCGGCCCGCACCGCCCGGCTCGGACCTGACCCCCTGCGCAAGGGCGCGGACGTGGAGCGGTTCCTCGACCGCGTCGGGCGCAGCCGAGCCCCGGCCGGCACGCTCCTGATGGACCAGGCCGTGATCGCCGGGGTCGGCAACGTCTACCGCGCGGAGGCGCTCTTCCGCGCCGGGCTCTCCCCCTTCGCGCCGGGACGTGAGGTCGGCCGCGAGACCTGGCAGGCGGTGTGGGACGACCTGTCGGTGCTGCTGCGTGCCGGTGTGCGGGCCGGGCGCATCATCACGACCCACCCCGAGGACCGGCGCCGCCCGGCCGGTCGCCCGACCCGGGCCGACGCGCACTACGTCTACGCCCGGACCGGGCTCCCCTGCCGCCGCTGCGGTACGCCGGTGCAGGCCGAGGTCATGGCAGCCCGGAACCTGTTCTGGTGCCCGGTCTGCCAGCCGGGCTGATCCGCCCCTCCGGATACCCGGGCGCTGCCGAATTCGCGTCTCTAAGGTGTGCGGCATGCAGGACGGGCGGAAGACGTGGGTCAGGGAGGGGCGTCTCGGCGCCATCACTGTCTCACTGCTGCTCATCGCCGTCGTGCTGGTCGTCCTGGGACTGGTGACCATCAGCGGGGCGCCCGGCCGGTCCTCGGACCACGTCGCGCTGGCCCCGCTCGACGCCGACGCGCTGCGCCTGGTCGGGTCACTGGAGATCGTGCTCGGTGGCGCCGCGCTGTGGCTGGCGCTCATGGCGGGTCTGGCTGCGTTGCAGACCGCTGTCTCGATGCGGGTGCTCGCGGCGCGCAGCGTGGACACCTCGCGGCTGGGCGGGCCGCTGCGCGACGGCCTCGACGCGATCGGTCCGCCGCTGGCCAGACTGGTCGGCCTCGAGCCCCGCCCCAGCCGGGACCTGCCCAGCCTCGTGCACCCCGACGGTTACGCCGGACACAGGGTGCACGTCACCGTGCTGGTGCCCGCTCACGACGAGGAAGCGGTCCTGGCGGCCACGCTGATCTCCCTGCAGACCCAGACCCGGCCCCCCGAGCGGGTGGTCGTCATCGCGGACAACTGCACGGACGGCACTGTGGAGGTGGCGCGCGCCCACGGCGTCGAGGTCGTGCGCACCGTGGGGAACACGGACAAGAAGGCGGGGGCGCTCAACCAGGTGCTCGCGGTGCTGCTGCCCGACTGCGACGACCACGACCTGGTGATGGTGCTCGACGCCGACTCCACGATCGAGGACACCTTCCTCGACACGGCGCTCCGGCTGCTGCAGGACGAGCCCGACCTGATGGGGGTCAGCGGGCTGTTCTTCGGCGAAGAGGGGTCGGGCCTGCTGGGACAGCTGCAGCGCAACGAGTATGCCCGTTACCAGCGCCTGGTCGCGCGCAAGCTCGACCGGGTCTTCGTCCTCACGGGCACCGCAGCGGTGATCCGAAGTCAGGCGCTCGCCGCGGTGGCGGCCGCGCGGGGAGACCTCATTCCCGGCACCCCGGGCCGTGTCTACGACACCCGTGCGCTCACCGAGGACAACGAGCTGACCCTTGCCCTCAAGAGCGTCGGCGCCCGCCTGACCTCCCCCGTCCAGTGCCGGGTGACCACCGAGGTGATGCCGACCTGGCGTGCCCTGTGGCGGCAGCGCTCGCGCTGGCACCGCGGCGCGGTGGAGAACATCGCGACCTACGGTCCGACGCGTGCCACCGCGCTCTACTGGGGACAGCAGCTGGGGCTGGCCTACGGGGTGGTGGCGCTCTGGTCCTACTTCGTACTCGTGGCCGTCAGCCTGGTCTCCGCGGACCAGGTCACGTGGTCCTGGTTCTGGGTGGGCGTGGGCCTGGTCTTCCTGGTGGAGCGCCTGGCCACGGTCTGGCCCGCGGGTTGGCGGGCACGGCTCGTGGCCGCACCCGTGGTGTTGGAGCTTCTCTACGCCGCGTTCATCCAGATCGTCTTCCTCATCTCGCTGCTCGCCGCTCTCACGCGCCGCGAGGCCGGCTGGAACCACGTGGCGAGGCCCGTGCAGGGCCTGGCGGTGGTCCACCTGGCCACGCTGGGCATCCTGCTCCCCTCCTCGGTGCTGAGGACCGACTGGTACGCCGGGTTGAGCGTCTTCGTCGCCGTCAACACGTTGGTCTTCGCCGCTCTGAGCCTGCTGCACCTGATGCCCTCACCGCGCTGGTTGCCCAGCCAACGGCGGCTCACCCGCCGACGGGCGCTGCTGGCGGAGCAGGAGTGAGGGCCGCGTTGCCGGACCCGCGACTTGACGGGTCCGCCGCCCGGATCAGCTCGCGTCGAGCCGCGCCAGCTCCTCGCTGCTGAGCTCGAGGTCGGCCGCGGCCGCGGAGTCCTGGATTGACGACGGCCGCTTGGCGCCCGGGATCGGGATGACGCACGGGTCCTGGGCGATCTCCCACGCCAGCGCCACCTGCTGCGGTGAGACCCCGCGCTCGGTGGCGATCTCGGCGAACGCCGGGTGCGACTCCCCCAGCCCCTTGGCCTTGCTGAGCCCGCCGAGCGGGCTCCACGGCAGGAACGCCAGCCCCAGCTCGGCGCAGACCTCGATCTCGGGCGCGCTGGAGCGGAAGGCCGGGGAGAACTGGTTCTGCACGCTCACCAGCGCGTCACCCAGCACCGAGTGGGCCAGGCGAATCTGCTCGGGGTTCGCGTTGGAGAGCCCGACCATCCGGACCTTGCCGGCGTCGTGGACCCGCTTGAGGGTCTGCACGACCTCCTCGTAGGGAACCTTCGGGTCGGGGCGGTGGTGCTGCCACAGGTCGATGTGGTCGCCGCCGAGCCGCTCGAGGCTCTTCTCGACCGCGGACTCCAGGTGCGCAGCCGAGCTGTCGGTGTCCCAGCCCCCGCCCTCGGTGCGCAGATGCCCGGCCTTGGTGGCCAGGAACACCTGGTCGCGCACGCCGAGCTCGTCGAGCAGGGAGGCGATGAGCTTCTCGTTCTCGCCCTGCGCACCGGCTCCCTTCTCCTCGCCGGGCCCGTAGGCGTCGGCGGTGTCGAAGAGGGTCACGCCCGCATCGAGCGCGGCCCGCACGGTGTCGAGCAGCTGCTCGCGGGGCTGGGCCCCGGTCTGGTCGAAGGTCATGAGGCCCAGGCCCACGGCGCCCACCGTGACCCGGCCGACGGTGTCGTTGCCGATCTCTCGCGTCTGCATGAACCCTGTCTACCCAACGGCCCCCTCGACCCACCCACCCCCCGGGTGGGACCCCGGGTGCGGCAGCTCGAACCAGAAGCACGAGCCCGGTCCGTCGGGGTTCGGCCCGACCCCGACGGCGCCGCCATGCGCTCGCACGACCACGGCGACGGTCGACAGGCCGATGCCGTATCCCTCGGCGCGGGAGTAGCGCCGGAAGAGGCCGAAGACCGCCTCCCGGTGCTCGTCGGGGATCCCGGGACCGTTGTCGAGCACCTCGACCCGGCGTGCTCCGGGTCGGTCGACGGCCCGGATGCGCACCACGGGAGGTACGCCGGGGCGGGTGAACTTGCACGCGTTGCCCACCAGGTTCTGCACCACCACGCCGAGCTGCGCGGGGTCGCCCCGCACGACCCCGAGCGGCTCGACGAGGACCTGGGCGCCCGCGGTGCTCACCGTGTCGGCCATCCCCTCGAGCACCCCGGCCACGAGGGCGTCGAGGTCGACCGTGGCGACCTCCGGGGCCTGGTGGCTGGCCAGGCGCAGCACGGCGTCGACCAGCTCCTCGAGCCGTGCGCTGGAGCGCTGGGCCATCGCCAGCATCCGCCCGGCCAGCGACTCGGCGTCCAGGTCCAGCGCGTCCCTCGCCATCTGCAGGCTCCCGCGCAGGGTGAGCAGCGGGGTGCGCAGCTCGTGGACCAGCCGCGCGAAGTCGACCAGCGCCTCGTCCGGGGTCCCTGCCGCGTCCCGGTCGGCGTCCGCGAGACGCAGTGCGATGATCGCGGACACGTCCCGTGCCAGCACCTCGAGCAACCGCGCCTCCAGCGGCGCGAGCGCGCGCGGCTCGGTGCCGAAGAGGCACAGCCGTCCGACCGGGTCGCCGTCGGGGGCGTGCAGCGGTGCGCTGGCGTAGAACCTCAGGCTGTGGCGCCGGCCGTCGACGAACGGCAGGGTCGCCGTGCGCGGGTCGGTGGAGAGGTCCTCGATGCTGAAGACCCGGTCGTGCGGCATCGACCAGCGGCACACGGCCTGGTCGTGCTCGGTCTCGAAGGGTGCGGCGCCCGCGACGGTGGTGAAGCAGAAGGTCCCCGCGTCGAGCACGGTGACGGTCGCCATCGCCACGCCGGTCGTGTCGCGGAGCAGGTCGACGAGGTCCTGGAGGTCCTGGCCACCGCGCTCGAGGGCCTCGCGCACCTCGCGCGCCCTGGTCGGTCGCCTGGCTTCGCGCACTCCGCCCATCCATCGACCCCCTCCCGGTCCCTCCCATCGTCACCCTCGACCGACGTCCGGCCAGCCGTCTTCGACGGATCCCTCGCGGGAGGTCTGGACCAGTCGCCGTCACCCGGCCAGGAGGAAGACCTGCAGTGCGGAGACGAAGGCCTCCGGTTGCTCGGAGTGCACCCAGTGCCCCGCGCCCTTGATCGTCACGCTGAAGACCCGAGGGAACAGCTCCCGCATCCGGGCCTCGTGCTCGGGCCGCACGTAGGGAGAGCGCTCGCCGGCCATCCACAGCACGGGGTGGTCGAAGGTGCGGCCCGGCTCCAGCCGGTCGTCGGGGAACCCGCCGATCACCGGCAGGTCGCGCAGCAGCAGGTCGAGGTCGGCCTGCCAGCGGAAGCCCTCGCCGCTCGAGCGGAGGTTCTGGAGCAGGAAGCCGCGCACCCGCTCGTCGGCGATCGGGCCGGCCAGCTGCGCGTCGGCGTCGGCCCGGCGCTCCAGCGAAGCCAGGTCGAGGGAGGTGAGCGAGGTCAGGAGGTGCTCGAACTCCCCCGCCCCCTCGCTGGTGGTCGGGGAGATGTCGACCACGACCAGCCGGTCGACGAGCTCGGGGTGCCGCAGGGCCAGCACCATCGCGACCTTGCCGCCCATCGAGTGCCCGACCAGGTGCACCGGGTCGCCGTCGTACGTCGCGCGGAGCCAGGCCGCCACGGTGTCGGCGACCTCGACGTAGTCGACCGAGCCGGTCCAGGGCGAGCGCCCGTGGTTGGGCAGGTCGACCAGCGTCGAGACCAGCTCGGGCAGCAGCGCCTTGGCGACCTGGGTGAAGTTGCGCCCCTGGCCGAAGAGCCCGTGCAGGAAGACCACGCGCTCGCCGGTGCCCGGCTCGCCGATCTCGGTGTGGTGCAGCGCCGGCACGTCCTCGGAGGTCTCCTCGGTGGTCACCCGGCCACCCTAGGAGCCCTGGGGCACGCCGACCGTGCCGGGCATGACCCGTTCGGACCATGCGGCCTCCCCCGGAGGGACCGACCTCGGTCCCGATCGGCGCGTTGCACGCAGATCGCCGCCGCCGCGGCCGATCAGGTGCCTACCGTCACTCGTAGGGGATTCGTTCGAAGGACAAGGCTCATGTGGGACACCGTGCAGGACTCGTGGCAGGACCCGTCGTCGGGTCACGGCGCCGACCCGGAGGGGGCCCACCTCTCCCACGACCGGCCGTGCGTGCGGTGCGGCCACGCGATGCACACGTTCCTGGCCTGCGACGCGGCCTGCGGCTGCGAGCCCGCCGTCGTCAACGTCGCCTGAGCGACGCCGTCCTCCGACCGGCGGGTACGCCGGGTCGCGGACCGAGCTCGACCAGGGTGCGCCAGCGGGGCCGGGCGTGGTCGCCGTCGACGACCTCGCCCGTCGACCAGCGGATCCGCAGGTCTGAGCCGTCGACCTCGAGCACGGCCAGCAGGTTGTCCAGCCACGGACCCTGCGTCACCTCCCAGTGCAGCGGTGAGCGCGGCACGAGCCGCCCCAGCAGCCGCCCCGTCGGTCGGGCGCGACCGCGGCTGGCGAGCCGGATCCCCGCCTTCATGAACCACGGCAGCGGGTTGCGGATCGGCGAGCACACCGCCTGCAGGACCCGGCTGTGCGGGCCGGGTCGCTGCGCCGCCTCGGACGCCGGGTCGGGCCACGCCTCCGCGACGTAGGAGTGGTGCACGTCCCCGGACAGCAGCACCACCGAGTCCGGCGCCCGTCCCCGCCCGCCGGTGGCGGTCTCCACGAGCATCTCCCCCACCTGGCGGAAGCCGCCCTGGAAGGCCGCCCAGTGCTCGGTGTCGGCGGCTCGGCGCACCCACTCGCCCAGCTCGTGCCCGGGTCGGCCCAGGAGTCCCTCGGCCAGCGCCTCGGTGGTCGCCTCCAGGTGGTGCAGGCCCGGTGAGAGCAGGTAGGGCAGCGAGGTGCCGATGAGCAGGTGCCGGACGTCGCCGTGCAGCTGGCGGTCGAGCCACGCCATCTCCTCGTCGTCGATCATCGAGCGCCGCTCCGGCTCCAGCACCCGCGCTGCCCGGGAGTCCACGACCACGAGCAGCGCCTGCGGCCCCAGCTCGCGGGCGAAGGACCAGCGGTAGGACGCGGGCTCCTCGTCGGCGCGCTCGGCGAAGCGGTCCAGCACCGCGGAGAGGTCGAGCTCGTCAGGACCCTCGTGCTCCAGGACCAGCCGGTAGACGGGGTCGGTCGCCCGCTCGGCCGGGGACAGGTTCCCCAGGTGCTGGTGGACCCAGTAGGACGCCAGGGCACCGACGATCCGGTCGTGCCACCAGGACTTCTCGGCCATGTCCGCGCGCCAGCGGGCCGAGGTGTTCCAGTCGTCGCGGACGTCGTGGTCGTCGAAGATCATCGCCGAGGAGACCGTCGCGAGCAGCCAGCGCGTGGCCGGGTCGGTCCAGGCCAGGCGGTAGAGCTCGGCGTACTCCTCGTAGTCCTTCAGCTCCCACCAGGGCGCCTGCTCCGGGTCGCGGCGCGCGGCGATGAAGTCGCGCATCGCCTCGCTGGTCTCGTCGGCGTAGACCTGGTCACCCAGGAACAGCAGCAGGTCCGGCGCACCCTCCCGCGGCCCGTCCGAGGCGTCCGGGTGCGCCGCCAGGTGCATGCCGTAGGTGCGCAGCGCGTCGACGCCGAAGCTGGCGTGGTGCTCGGCGTCGTGCGGGACGCTGACCCGGCAGCTGCCGAAGGCGATCCGCAACGGCGCGCCGTGGTCGTGGGTGCGCAGCACCACGGGCGGGTACGCCGACGCCGGCTCGGGCCAGACCTGCCGGCCGTCCACGCGCAGGACGTAGGGGTGGCTCTCCCCCGGTCCCAGCCCGTCCACGGCCACCACGGCGTAGTGGTGCCCGTGGACCGCGAAGGTCGGGGCCGACCACTGCCGGTCCGCCACCTCGACGGAGACCGTGGCGGCGCGGTCGACCTCGACCCACAGCGTCGCCGAGGTCTCGTCGACGTGCCGCAGCAGCGGCCCGACCACGAGCTCCCCGGTCCCCGTCTCCCCGCTCATGCGCCTGCCTCCCTCCCCAGGGTGCGGCGGTTCAGCGAGCCACGTCGAGCAGCACCTTGACCGCGCGGCGCTCGTCCATCGCCCGGTAGCCGTCGGCCACCTGGTCCAGCGGAAGGGTCAGGTCGAAGACCTTGCCCGGCTCGATCTCGCCGGCGAGGGTCCGGGCGAGCAGGTCGGGCAGGTAGGCGCGCACGGGCGCCATCCCGCCGCGCAGCCCGACGTTCTTCTGGAACATCCGGCGCACCGGCAGCTCCACGCCGTGCGGGACGCCGACGAAGCCGACCATCGCGCCGGGCCGGGCCACCGCGAACGCGGTGCCCATGGCCTGGTCGGTGCCGACGCACTCCAGCACCGCGTCGGCGCCGACGCCGCCGGTGATCTCCTTGACCGCGGCGGCGGCCTCCTTGCCGCGCTCGGCGACGACGTGGGTGGCGCCGAACGCGCGGCCGATCTCCTGGCGCGGCTCGTGGCGCGACATGAGCACGACCTTCTCCGAGCCCATGGCCGCCGCGGCCAGGACGCCGCACAGCCCGACGGCGCCGTCGCCGACGACCACCGTCGTGCCGCCCTCGCGGACCCCCGCGGCGACCGCGGCGTGCCAGCCGGTCGGCATCACGTCGGAGAGCGCCATCAGGTGCGGGACGAGCGCGGCGTCCGGGCCACCGGGGCCGACGTCGGGGACCTTCACGAGGCTGCCGTCGGCCTGCCCGACGCGGGCGTACTCGCCCTGGCCCGAGGAGGTCATCGACAGGTCGACGCAGGCCGAGTGCATCCCGGCCGCGCAGTGGGCGCAGGTGTTGTCGCAGTGGTCGAACGGCACGACGACGAAGTCACCGGCCTTGACGTCGCGCACCTCCGTGCCGACCTCCTCGACGAAGCCGATGCACTCGTGGCCGATCGTCGAGCCGGCGACGATGTCGTTCTCGCCGCGGTAGGGCCACAGGTCCGAGCCGCAGATGCAGGCGGTGGTGACGCGGACGATCGCGTCGGTCGGCTTCTCGATGCGCGGGTCGGGCACGTCGGTGGAGAGGCGGATGTCACGGGCTGCGTGGATGGTCGTGGCTCGCATGCCGCGAGCATGGCACCCGGGACCGGGCCTGTCGCCCACCCCCCGGACGGCCACCCGGGACCGCCACCCCGGCCGGTGCGCGTGCAAGTTCTGTGCTATCTCACATGTGAGTTACCGTCGTCGTCATGACGGAGGGTTACAAGGGACGCATCGGCCTGCTGATCCGCGACGCGCGCAAGCACCGCGGCCTCACCCAGGCACAGCTGGCCGACCTGCTCGGCACCAGCCAGAGCGCGATCAACCGCATCGAGAAGGGCGCGCAGAACCTCTCGCTCGAGATGATCGCGCGCATCGGCGCGGCCCTGGACTCCGAGATCGTCGCGCTCGGCGCCGGCCCCACCCACCTGCGGATCACCGGTCCGACCACGCTGTCGGGCTCGATCGAGGTCAAGACCTCGAAGAACGCCGGCGTCGCGCTGCTGTGTGCGTCCCTGCTCAACCAGGGGCGTACGACGCTGCGCAAGGTCGCGCGGATCGAGGAGGTCAACCGGCTGCTCGAGGTCCTGGGCAGCCTGGGCGTGCAGACCCGCTGGCTCGGCGACGAGGGCGACCTGGAGATCATCCCGCCCAAGCAGCTGCGCCTGGACGCCATCGACGAGGCCGCGGCCCGTCGTACCCGCTCGGTGATCATGTTCCTGGGCCCGCTGCTGCACCGCGCCGAGACTTTCGACCTGCCCTACGCCGGTGGCTGCAACCTCGGCACCCGCACGGTCGAGCCGCACATGTCCGCGCTGCGCCCCTTCGGCCTGGAGGTCAAGGCCACCGACGGCAGCTACCACGCGCGGGTCGACCGCTCGGTGGTCCCGCAGCGCGCCATCGTGCTCACCGAGCGCGGCGACACCGTCACCGAGAACGCCCTCATGGCCGCCGCGCTGCACCCGGGCACTACGGTCATCCGCAACGCCTCGTCCAACTACATGGTCCAAGACCTGTGCTTCTACCTCCAGCGCCTCGGCGTCACGGTCGAGGGCGTCGGCACCACCACGCTGACCGTCACCGGCCGCGAGTCGATCGACGTCGACGTCGACTACGCCCCGGCCGAGGACCCGATCGAGGCCATGTCGCTGCTCGCCGCCGCGATCGTGACCGGCTCGGAGATCACCATCACCCGGGTGCCGATCGAGTTCCTCGAGATCGAGCTGGCCCTGCTGGAGGAGATGGGCTTCCGCTACGACCGCTCCGAGGAGTACGTCGCCCCAAACGGCCACACGCGCCTGGTCGACATCACCACCAAGCCGAGCGACCTGCACGCGCCGCTGGACAAGATCCACCCGATGCCCTTCCCCGGGCTCAACATCGACAACCTGCCGTTCTTCGCCGTCATCGCAGCCGTGGCCACCGGCCAGACGCTGCTGCACGACTGGGTCTACGAGAACCGCGCGATCTACCTCACCGAGCTCACCAAGCTCGGTGCGCAGGTCAAGCTGCTCGACCCGCACCGCGTGATGATCGAGGGGCCGACGCACTTCTCCGGCACCGAGATCGTCTGCCCGCCGGCGCTGCGCCCGGCCGTGGTCATCCTGCTGGCGATGCTCGCCTCCAAGGGCACCTCGGTCCTGCGCTCGACGTACGTCATCGCGCGCGGCTACGAGGACCTGGCCGAGCGGCTCAACGAGCTCGGCGCGCAGATCGAGCCCTTCCGCGACATCTGAGCCTGCCGACGCGCGATGATCGGCTCGTGAGCACTCCGGTGACGGGCCACGCCTACCTCGACGTCGCGCGCACGCACGTGCGCGACGGGGCGCGGTCGGTGCTCGCGCTCGCCCACCGCGGTGGCGCCTACCATCCCGAGGTCGAGGGCCTGGAGAACACCATGGCCGCGTTCCGGCACGCCGTGGACCTCGGCTACCGCTACCTCGAGACCGACGTCCACGTCACCCGGGACGGGGTGCTGCTGGCCTTCCACGACGCCGTGCTGGACCGGGTCACCGACCGTCGCGGTGCCGTGGGCGAGATGACCCATGCCGAGGTGCGCGAGGCACGGGTCGGTGGCCGCGAGGAGGTGCCGACCCTGGTCGAGCTGCTCGAGGCCTTCCCGGACGCGCTGTTCAACATCGACCTCAAGTCCGGGCCCGCGGTCCAGGCCCTGGCCGACCTGTTGAGCGAGCGCCAGGAGTGGGACCGGCTGCTGGTCGGGTCCTTCTCCCCCGGCCGGCTCGCGCGCTTCCGCCGGCTCACCGAGGGGCGCGTCCCGACCTCCGCCCACCCGTTCGAGGTGCTGGCGTTCCTGCTGCTGCCCGGCGGCCGCCTCGCCGACCTCGTGACCCGGCGTCGTGTTGCGGCCCTGCAGGTCCCGCACCGGCGTACGCTCCGGCTCGCCGGGGTGCGGATCACGCTGCCGGTCGTGACGCGTGGGTTCGTGCGCCGCGCGCACGCGGCCGGCAAGCACGTGCACGTGTGGACCATCGACGACCCCGAGGAGATGAGGGAGCTCCTCGACAAGGGCGTCGACGGCCTGTTCACCGACCGGACCGACCTGCTGCGCGAGGTGCTCGAGCAGCAGGGACTCTGGCCACGAGGTTCTGGGGAGGGACCCGCATGACCACGACCGACACCCCGACGGTGCTGACGCCGGAGCGGCGCCGCGAGCACCGCTCCTGGTACTTCTACGACTGGGCCAACAGCGCCTTCGCCACGACCGTGGCCGGGGTCCTGTTCGCGCCGTACCTCGTGGCGGTCGCCGGCGACGCTGCGGTCGGCGACCGCGTCGACGTCCTCGGCCTCGCCCTGAACCCGAAGGCGCTCCCCGGGTTCATCACCTTCGTCTCCACGATCCTCTTCGCCCTCGCACTGCCCGTGCTCGGCGCGATCGCGGACCGCACGGCCTACAAGAAGCACCTCATGGCGGGCTTCGCGTGGGTCGGTGCCGCCGCAGCGGCCTGCCTGTTCTTCATGACGGCCGACAACTGGCAGCTGGGCATGGTGCTGTTCATCGTCGCGAACTTCTGCTTCGGCGCCTCGACGGTCTTCAACGACGCCATCCTGACCCTGATCGCCACCCCCGAGGAGCGCGACGGCGTCTCGAGCCGCGGCTGGGCCATGGGGTACGCCGGCGGCGGGCTGCTGCTCGCGCTCAACTTCGCCGTCGTGACGGCGCACGAGACCTTCGGCCTCTCCGAGGGCATGGCCGTGCGGGTCAGCCTGCTCTCCGCCGCCCTGTGGTGGGCGGGCTTCACGATCATCCCCTACCTCGGCATCCGCAACCGCCCGCCGACCGACGTCGTGCCCTCCGAGGGGGGTGTCGTCCGGGGCAGCTTCGCCCAGCTGCGCGACACCTTCCGGGAGCTGCGCGACTACCCGGTGGCGCTGACCTTCCTGGTGGCCTACCTCTTCTTCAACGACGGCATCCAGACCGTCATCGGCCAGGCCTCGGTGTACGGCACCGAGGAGCTCGGCTTCGAGCTCGGGACGATGCTCGGGATCTACCTGCTGGTGCAGTTCGTGGCCGTCGGTGGGGCGCTCCTCTTCGGGCGGCTGGCGGCCCGACGTGGTGCCAAGCAGGTCATCCTGCTCGGACTGGGGATCTGGTCCGGCATCGTCACCGCGGCGCTCGTCCTGCCCGCCGGTCGGCTGGTGCCGCTGGTGCTGCTCGCGGTGGCGATCGGGATCGTCCTGGGCGGGACCCAGGCCCTGGCCCGGTCGTACTTCTCCCTGCTCATCCCCTCCGGCAAGGAGGGCGAGTTCTTCAGCCTCTACCACGTCATGGACCGGGGCACCTCGTGGATCGGCGCCCTCGTGTTCGCCCTGGTCGTGCAGCTCACCGACTCGTACCGACCGGCGATCTTCGCGCTCATCTTCTTCTTCGTGGTGGGCGGGGCGATCCTCACGCGCGTGGACACCGCGAAGGGCATCGAGCAGGCCCGCACCGGCGGGGTCCAACGCGCCTGACGGCGCCCGACCCAGCCTGAGAAAGGGCTGTGAATCGCCGCTGGACCACCCGCGGCGGCGATTGTCGGAATCTTCGGGCCCTCGCTACCGTTGAAAGTCTTCGGACGGCGGGGCACGCCACCGTCCGTGACGACGACTGGAGGGCTCACATGGCAGAGCGCACACTACGGGGAGCGCGACTCGGAGGCCAGAGCTTCGAGGACGAGCGCGGCATCGAGTTCGCCGCGCGGCAGCAGGTCGGTTTCCGCTGCAAGGCCGACCACGAGTTCGAGGTCACGATGTCGGTCGAGGCCGACATCCCCGCGGTCTGGGAGTGCCCGCGCTGCGGCGCCGAGGCCCTGAACGTCAGCGGCATCCAGCCCGAGGTCAAGGCGGAGAAGCCTGCCCGCACGCACTGGGACATGCTGCTGGAGCGGCGTTCGGAGAAGGAGCTCGAGGAGATCCTCAAGGAGCGCCTCGAGCTGCTGCGCGGCGGCGAGATCGGCCCCGCCCACCTGCACAAGGCCAACAAGAAGAAGAAGGCCTCGGCCTGACGCCTCCGAGCTAGCGCCCGGGCCCCTCGTCGGGGTCCACCACGTCGCCCCGGACCACCGGTCCGGGGCGACCTGCGTCTCCGGGGCCGCCGGCTCCCGGTCGGGACCCGAACGGGCCGGTGAAGGGTCTGCCCCCGCCGGGCACCGGGAGGACCCGGGCCGCCACCGTCCGTGCGAGCAGCGCGCGGAACAGCGGCCGGGTCACCGGCAGCACCAGCAACGCCCCGAGCACGTCGGTGGTGAAACCGGGCGTCAGCAGGAGGGTGCCGCCCACCAGCATGAGGGCACCGTCGGCGAGCTCGCGGTGCGGCATCCGGCCCTGCGTGAGCGCCTCGACCAGGGCGCGCCAGGCGCGGCTGCCCTCGTGCCGCACGATCGCGGCACCGACGATGCTGGCCAGCACCAGGAGCGCGATGGTCCACCAGGCGCCGATCACCTGGCCGACCTGGATCAGGACGTAGAGCTCGAAGAGCGGCAGGCCCACGAAGAGCAGCACCAGCACCCAGCCCAGGCGACCGCGACGGCGGCCTCCCCCGGCCCGCACCCCGCTCACCGGGACCGCACCCGGCGCAGCTGGTCCCGGCGCTCGCGCAGGCCCCAGGCGGTGATCCGCCGCAGCGACTCCGCGGCGACCCTGCCGCTCATCTTGGAGTCCCCGCGCACGCGCTCCACGAACTCGATCGGGACCTCGCGCACGACCAGGCCGGCCCGCAGGGCGCGGACCACCATGTCGGTCTGGAAGACGTAGCCGGTCGAGCGCACCGAGGCCAGGTCGAGCTTCTCCAGCGCCTCGCGCCGGAAGAGCCGGAAGCCCGCGGTCGCGTCGCGCACCGAGATGCCCAGCAGCAGCCGGACGTAGAGGTTGCCGCCGCGCGAGAGCGCCTCGCGGCGCCGGGGCCAGTTGACCACCGTGCCGCCGGGCACCCAGCGCGAGCCGATGACCAGGTCGGCGGGCGGCCCGCCGTCGCTGCCCTCCAGCGCGTCGAGCAGCCGGTGCAGCTGCTCGGGCTGGTGGGAGCCGTCGGCGTCCATCTCCCCGATGACGTCGTAGCCGGCCTCGAGGGCGTGCGCGAAGCCGTGGCGGTACGCCGCTCCCAGGCCGCCCTTGTTGACCCGGTGCAGCACGTGGACCTGGGGGTCGCGCGCGGCGATCTCCTCCGCGATCCGGCCGGTGCCGTCGGGTGAGTTGTCGTCGACGACCAGCACGTCCACGTCGGGACGGGCGGTCCGCAACCGCTGGAGGATCCAGGCGACGTTCTCCGCCTCCTGGTAGGTCGGGACGACCATGATCACGCGCACCACGGCGACTTTACGGGAGTCAGGCCGACGCCTCGTCGACCTGGGGCGCACCACGCCGTGAACGGACGCGGGCCAGCAGGACCAGCAGCAGCCCGAGGACCGTGGCCAGCTGCACCCCGAGGGTGACCCACGGCGTCAGCACGATGCCGGGGCTGGCCCCGCGGTGCAGCCCGACCTCGGCCACGACGCTGGCCGTCGTACGCCGCTCGACGGTCTCCACGACCTCGCCGTCGGGGTCGATGATGCCGGTCAGGCCGTTGGTGGAGGCCACGACCAGCCACTTGCCGGCCTCCAGCGCGCGCAACCGGGTGATGGCGAACTGCTGGTCGACCTGGTCGGTGAAGATGAAGGTCGCGTTGGACGTCTGGACGGTCAGCAGGTCCGCACCCTCGCGCACCTGCGCGTGGATGCCGTCGTCGTAGGCGACGTCGAAGCAGATCGCGTCGGCCAGCCGGGCGCCGGCGACCTCGAGCGGCTCGGTGCGCGAGCCGGCGCGCATGTCCCGGCGGATCCGGGCCAGCTCGCCGAAGTTGAAGTCGACGTACTGCCGGAAGGGGATGTACTCGCCGTAGGGCACCGGGTGCCACTTGGTGTAGCGCTCCCCCGGCCCGGTCTCGGGGTCCCAGACGATGCCTTGGTTGAGCACGTGGTCGGGGCCGTCGTCGACGATCGCGCCCACCAGCACCGGCACCCCGGCCGCGGCGACCGCGCGCTCGATGCCGGCGCGGGTCTGCACGTCCAGGAACGGGTCGACGGCGGTGGAGTTCTCCGGCCAGACCACGAGGTCCGGCTGCGGCACCTCGCCGGCCGCGGCCGCCTCCGCCAGCCGCTCGGTCTCCTCGACGTGGTTGAGGGTCACCTGGCGGTGGTCGAAGAGGATGTCGTTGCCGGGGCCCGGCACGTCGCCCTGCACCGCGGCGACGGTCACGGTCCCCTCCGGCGTGCCGGGGTCGTACGGCGCCAGCACGGCCGCCGCGGTCGCGGCCGCCACGAGGCCGAGCCCGGCGGCGTCGGCGCGCCAGCTGCGGGCCCGGGTCAGCGCCAGGTGGGCGAGCAGGGCGGCGGCCAGCGCGAGCACGAGCGAGACGCCGACCATCCCGATCCACGGCAGCAACCGGGCCACGGGGGTGTCGACGGTGGCGAAGGCCAGACGCCCCCACGGCATGCCGCTGAAGGGCCAGGTGCTGCGCAGCATCTCCAGCGCCACCCAGGCCGCGGACGCCCACAGCGGCCACCAGCGCCGGGTCGGGGCGGCGGACGTCAGCAGTGCGACGGCGGCCCCGGTGAGGCCGTAGAAGAAGGTCTCGAGCGCCGAGAGCCCGATCCAGGCCGAGACCGCCACGGCCCGCATCCACCAGATGTGGGTGAGGTAGAAGGAGGCTCCGAAGGCCAGGCCGAGGCCGAACCCCGCACGGGCGCGGCGGCCGTGGACGGCGAGGAAGAAGCCTGCCACGGCCAGCGGCAGCACGACCGGCCAGGCGACCGGCTCGAAGGCCAGCGAGAGCAGGAGCCCCGAAGCGACGACGAGGACCAGACGGAGCACGGCGCCCAACCTAGACGACGGCTCCCAGCGGGCCGCTTGCAGAGGGCCGAGAGGATCCGGGTCGCCTTCGGTCCAGCCCGGTGCCCGACGGGCGGCCGGGGCGGGCTGTTGTCTAGGGGGAGCCGGACCCTCTCGTGTCCGCCCTCGCAGGACGAACCGACCTCCGCGAACAACCCCGGACAGGTGGCTGGCACCCCCACCCTCCGAGGCGGCCACTCGGACGCCGGTCCGTCTCCCGCGATCTGCACGAGCGGACGGCTCACACTCGCGTCAGCGAGTCCGGCTGTCAACCGGTGGCTGACCTGCGACGACGCGCATCTGCGCAGGTCAGCGCGGCAGCACACTGACAGCAAATCGCCCGGAATTGTCTGCATCGCCCCGGCGTGTCCCCGGCGACACGCCGGGGCCACCGGGCTCGTGGAATGCTGTCGCCCCGCGCACACCCGCGCGCACCCCGCGCCCCGTGAGCTCCACCCGAGCTCCGCCCACACAGGAGGACACCCCCGTGCCCGTGGACTACGCGTACGACGGCAGCGTCGCCGTCGTGCACCTCGCCCGCCCCGAGCGGCTCAACGCCGTCGACGCGGGGCTGACCCGCGACCTGGTCGCCGCGTTGCGCCGCGCCGGTGACGACGGGGCCCGGGCCGTGGTGCTGGCCGGGCGGGGACGTGCGTTCTGTGCCGGGCACGACCTCAAGGAGGAGCCGGCCCCCGAGACCGCGCTGCAGACCCGGGAGCGGCTCGAGGAGATCCAGGAGGTGACCCGCCTGGTGCGTCGCCTGCCCGCGCCGGTGATCGCCGCGGTCCACGGCTACGCGCTCGGCGCCGGCGCCGAGTTCGCGCTGTGCTGCGACGTGGTCGTCGCGGCCGAGGACGCGACGTTCGGGTTCCCCGAGGTCTCGGTCGGGCTCTCGGTCACCGGCGGCATCTCCAAGCTGCTGCCCCAGCTCGTGGGCTGGGCCCGGGCCAAGGAACTGCTGCTGCTCGGCGAGCGGGTCAGCGGCAGCGATGCTGCCGCGATGGGCCTGGTGGCGCGCTGCGTCCCCAGCGGCGAGCACGAGTCCACGGCGCTCGACCTGGCGCGCCGGATGGCCGAGCGTCCGGCCCTCTCGCTGTCCCTGGCCAAGCAGGTCCTCGACGCCGGGCTCGACTCCACCGTCGACGGCGCGATGCTGCGCGAGGTCGAGCACGCGCTGCTGACCTCGCTGTCGGGCGAGGGCGAGGCGCCGCGCGAGGGCTTCAACCGTGGCTGAGTGGGTCGGCTCGGCGGGCGGTACCACCCTCGTCGACCTCCTGGACCGCGCCGCCGCGGACACCCCCGACCGCCCGGCCTGGACCGTCGACCTGCCCGGCTCCTCCCCCACGACGCTGACCTTCGCCGAGGTCGCCCGCCGCACCGGGGAGCTCGCCTCGGCGCTGCGCGCGCGGGGCGTGGCCCAAGGCGACCGGGTCGGGGTGATGCTCGGCAACACCGTGGAGTTCCCGCTGACCTGGCTGGCCCTGGCCCGGCTGGGCGCGGCGATGGTGCCGCTCAACACCCGCTACCGCAGCGACGACGTGGCGCACCTGCTCACCGACGCCGGGGTCCGGCTCGTGGTGGCCCGCTCCGAGCACGAGGCCCTGCTGTCGTCGTACGCCGAGGTGGTGGGGCCCGACGCGCTGGTCGCCGACCCCGGGCAGGCGTGGGTGCAGGAGCCGCTCGACCCGCGCACCGTGGTCAACGTGCAGTACACCTCCGGCACGACCGGGCGCCCCAAGGGCTGCCTGCTCGACCACACCTACTGGACGACCCTGGGCGGGTCGATGCTCACCGAGCACCCGCACCTGGGGCCCGACGACGTGCTGCTCACCGCCCAGCCCTTCAGCTACGTCGACCCGCAGTGGAACGTCGTGGCCGCGCTGATGGCGGGCGCGCACCTGGTGGTGCTGGACGGCTTCCACCCCTCGACGTTCTGGGCCAAGGTCCGCGAGCACCGGGTGACCTACTTCTACTGCCTGGCCTCGATGCCGGTGCTGCTGCTCAAGATGCCGCCCGACCCCGCGGACCGCGACCACCGGGTGCGGGCGATCCAGTGCTCGGCGATCCCGCCGGCGCTGCACGCACAGCTGGAGGAGCGGTGGGGCGCGCCGTGGAGCGAGGCGTTCGGGATGACCGAGACCGGTGCCGACATCCGGGTCTCGGCCGAGGAGCACGACGAGCTGGTCGGCAGCGGCTGCCTGGGGCGGCCGGCCGCGCACCGTGAGGCGCGCCTGGACGCTGGGGACAACGAGGCAGGGCAGCTGTGGCTGCGTGGGCCGGGGATGATGCAGGGCTACCTCGGGCACCCCTCGCCGTTCGACGAGGACGGCTGGTTCCCGACCGGCGACCTCGCGCGCACCGACGCGCAGGGGCGGCTCTACCTCGCCGGGCGGCTCAAGGACATGATCCGCCGCTCCGGGGAGAACATCGCCGCCGTCGAGGTCGAGGAGGTCCTCCTCGCCCACCCCGCGGTGCGGCTCGCAGCCGTGATCGGGGTGCCCGACGAGGTGCGGGGTGAGGAGGTGGCGGCGTACGTCGTCGCGCCGGGGGCGACCCCCGAGGAGCTCACCGCCTGGTGCGCCGAGCGGCTGGCACCGTTCAAGGTCCCGAGCGTGTGGCGGTTGCGCGACGAGCTGCCGCTCACCGCCTCGCACCGGGTCGAGAAGGCCGCACTGCGCCGGGAGGTGTCCGGTGCTGCGAGCTGACCTGCTGCTCACCAACGCCTGGGTCCGCACCCTCGACGGCCCCGACCACGGCTACGTCGCCCGGTCGGTGGCGATCTGGCGCGACCGGGTCGTGGCCGTGGACGAGGACGTGCCGGCCCACCGGGTCGTGGACCTCGACGGCGCCGTCGTGGCGCCCGGGTTCCACGACGCCCACCAGCACCTGGCGTGGTTCGGGCTGTCGCTGGCCGAGGTGGACCTGCGGCTGCCGACCCTCGACGACGTCTACGCCGCGGTCGCCGAGCGGGCGGCCGGGCTGGGTCCCGACGAGTGGGTCGTCGGCGCGGGGTACGACGAGAACAAGCTCGGGGCGCACCCCGACCGCGACGCGCTCGACCGTGCGGCCGGCGGGCGGCGGGTGTGGCTCAAGCACACCAGCGGCCACATGTGCGTGGTGAGCAGCGCGGTGCTGACTGAGCTCGGCCTGGCCGACGCGGCCGTCGAGGTGCCCGGCGGCCTCGTGGTCACCGACGCCGCCGGCCGCCCGACCGGGTTGTTGCAGGAGCAGGCCCAGCAGCTGCTGACCCCGTTGGTCCTCCCCTACCCCGTCGCCACCCTGGTCGACGCGATCGAGCGCGGCGGCCGGGTCGCGCTCTCGCAGGGCCTGACCTCGGTGGTCGAGGCCGGCATCGGGGGTGGCTGGATCGGCAAGAGCCCGGTCGAGCTCGCGGCCTACCAGGCCGCCCGCGACGAGGGCCGGCTGCCGCTGAGGGTCGAGCTCATGGTCGCCGTGGACGCCCTGCACGCGCTCGCCGGGCACGAGTCCGACGGGCTGCCGCTCGGGCTCGACCTGGGGATCCGCACCGGTCTCGGCGACGACCGGCTGCGGATCGGCCCGACCAAGATCTTCAGCGACGGCTCGCTCATCGGCCACACCTGCGCCCTCACCGAGGAGTTCGCCGACACCCCGGGCGAGCGCGGCTACCTCCAGGACGACGCCGACGCCCTACGCACCCGCATCCTCGACGCGCACCGGTCCGGGTGGCGGGTGGCGACGCACGCCATCGGCGACGCGGCGATCGACCTGGTCCTGGACGCCTACGAGGAGGCGCAGCGGCGCTGGCCGCGCCTGGACGTCCGGCACCGGGTCGAGCACTTCGGCGTCTCGCGCCCCGACCAGGTGCGGCGCTGCGCCGAGCTCGGCGTCGTGCCGGTCCCCCAGGGGCGCTTCGTCGGCGAGATCGGCGACGGGATGCTGCGCGCGCTCGGCCCCGACCGCGCCGGGTGGGCCTACCGCTACCGCTCCCTGCTGGATGCCGGGGTCGTGGTGCCCGGCTCCTCGGACCGGCCGGTCGTCGACGGCGCACCGCTGCGTGGCATGCACGACATGGTCAACCGGCTCACCGACACCGGGGCCGAGTGCGGCACGGAGGAGGCCGTCACCGGGCTCGAGGCGCTGACGGCGTACACGCTGGGGTCGGCGTACGCCTCCCACCAGGAGCACGAGCGGGGCAGCATCGAGGTCGGGAAGCTGGCCGACCTCGTGGTGCTCTCCGACGACCCGGCCACCGTGGACCCCGCGACGATCGAGGACATCCGGGTGCTGCGCACGTTCCTGGGTGGCGAGGAGGTGTGGCGTGCTGACGACTGAGGTGAGCAGCGAGCAGCTGGAGCAGGTCCGGGCGATCTACGCCGACGCCTTCCCACCCGAGCTGAGCGCCGACTTCGAGAGCCTGCTCGCCGACCGGCTGGTCGTGCGGGTGGCCGGGGACGGCACGCCCGAGGGCCTGGCCGTGCTGCGGCCGCTCGGTGGCACGGGCTGGGTCTTCCTGCGCTACTACGCCGTCGGTGTGCGGGGCGGCGGGGTCGGCACGAGGATGCTGGGCGAGCTCGCGGACCTGCTCGCCGAGGAGGGCAACCGGCTGCTCGTCTGGGACGTCGAGGACCCCGACGAGGCCGGGCTCCCCGAGGAGCACGTGGTCGAGCACCGCCGGCGGATCGCCTTCTACGAGCGGGCCGGTGGGGTGCTGCTGCCCGTGACCGACTACGCGCCGCCGCACGGCGACGACCTCGGCGACCACGTTCCGCACCTGCGGCTGATGTGCCTGCCGCTGGCGGGGGCCGACGTGCCTCCAGTCCGCGACGTGCTCCTCGCTGCGATGACGCTGCGCTACGACCTCGACCCGCAGCACCCGGCGCTGCTGCGGGCCCTGGCGAGCATCCCCGCCGGGTCTACGGGGTGATGGTCCCGGCGAGGTCGGCGGCATCGGCCGGTCGGGTGTGCTTCGCCAGCAGCTCCGTGGCCTCGTCCATCCCCTCGTCGAGGTTCCACAGGAGCACGCCCACGACCTCGGTGCTCGAGAGGTAGTAGGCGACCGCGCCGCCCTCGACCTCGTCGACGAAGGTCTCCAGCGAGGCGTCGAGGGTGCCGACGGCCTGGTAGCCGAGGTCGAAGACGTCGGAGTAGAACATCGGCGTGTGGTCGTGGACCTCGTCCGAGCCGGCGAGGATGCGCCCCGCGGTCTCGCCCATGGTGGTGGCGTTGTCGACGTGCTCGACCCGGGTGCGGCCCAGGACCGGGTCCGGGTAGGTCGCGACGTCGCCGGCGGCGTACACGTCGGGAGCGGAGGCGCGCAGCCGCTCGTCGACCAGCACCCCGCCGTCCTCCGCGAGGTCGACGACGCCCTCCAGGAACGACGTCGCGGGCTCGATGCCCAGCCCGACGACGGCCAGGTCGGCCTCCAGGCTCCCGCCCCCCTCCAGCTCCAGCCGTACGCCGTCGGCGGACTCGGACCCGCCGGTGACCGTGGCCCCGCCGCGCACGTCGACGCCGGCGTCGGTGAAGCGCCGCTGGAAGTCGCGGGCCAGCGACGCGGGGAACATCGGTCCGCCGAGCACCTCGTCGGGGTGGAGCAGGGTGACGCGGCAGCCTTGCTGGACCAGCGCCGCGGCGATCTCGGTGCCGATGTAGCCGCCACCGACCACCGCGACGTGCGGACGGTCCCCCGCACCGCCCTCGGCCCCGCTGTCGACGAGTCCGCGCAGCCGCTGGTAGTCCGTGAGCGAGCGGTAGTAGAGCACCCGGTCCCCCGGCGGCAGGTCCGCGATGGTGCGCGGGTGCCCCCCGGTGGTGACGAGCAGCTTGTCGTAGCGCACGGTGCGACCGTCCTCCGTGCGCACCTCGTGGGCGTCGGTGTCGATGCCGACGACGCGGGTCTCGAGGTGGAGCAGTGCATCGGTATCGCGCACGGTGTCCAGAGCGGTGTTCTCGACGGTGAACTCGGGGTCGGTCCACAGCTTCTTGGACAGGGCCGGGCGCGGGAACGGGATCGTGGGCTCCTCACCCAGGATCGCGATCGACCCCTCGGCGCCCTGGTCGCGGATGCCGTGGGCGGCAGCGTCGGCGGCCATGCCGGCGCCGACGATGACGAACTGGTGGTGCTCGGTGCTCATGGGTGCAGTCCTCCTGCGTGGCGGTGGGGGCGGGTCGGGTGTGCGACTCAGATGTGCGCGACGGAGCCGGAGTCGACCCGCCAGTTCGAGCCGTTGACGAAGCTGGCGCGCTCCGAGCACAGGAACGCCACGACCGCGGCGACCTCCTCGGGCTCGCCGCGTCGGCCCAGCTCCATGTGCGGGCGCTCCTCGTCGAGGAAGCTCTCGACGGCCTCCTCGAAGGAGGTCCCGCGCTCCTCGGCACGCTTGTTCATCATCGCGTCGGTCATCGGGGTGCGGATGAAGGCCGGGGACACGCAGTTCACGAGCAGTCCCTCGTCGGCGTACGTCTGGGAGAGGCCCTTGGCGAAGGCGAGCACGCCGGCCTTGGCCGCGCAGTACGGCAGCTCGTCGTCGTAGGGCTGCACGGCGTCCTCCGAGGTGAGGTAGACGATGCGTCCCCAGCCGTCGCGGCGCAGCGACGGGAGGACGGCCCGGGTCAGGCGCACCGGGGCCAGCAGGTCGACGGTGAGCGTGTCGACCCAGCCGTCGTCGTCGATCTCGTGGAACTTCCCCTGCGCACCGGTGACGCCCGCAGCGTGCACCAGGATCGAGAGGCCCTTCTCCCCCGCGACCTCGGCGGCGGCCCGGTCGAGCTCCTGGGCGGCGGCGTCGGTCCCGAGGTCGGCGGCGACCGTGTGAAGCCGGCCCGGTCCGGCGCCGAGCCCGGCGGCTGCTTCCTCCAGGGCGTCGGGGTCCTGGTCGCTGAGGACGACGGTGGCGCCCTCCTCGAGCAGCAGTCGTGCGGTGTGCCAGCCGATGCCGGAGTCACCACCGGTGACGAGGGCGGTGCGTCCGTCGAGTCCGAGGTCCATGTCGTCCACGGTTCCCGGGCGCGGGGATCTCACGTCACACGCAGGGGTGTGCGCGAACGGGTGGTGTCGACCCGACGGTTGCGGGCACCCGGAGGGCATGACGCGATTCGGGTACACGTTGATGACCGAGCAGTCCGGCCCCCGGGAGCTGGTGGGGTACGCCGCCGAGGCGGAGCGGGTCGGCTTCGACCTGCTGGTCTCCAGCGACCACTACTCCCCGTGGCTCACCAGCCAGGGCCACGCCCCGCACGCCTGGACGATGCTGGGCGCCGTCGCCCAGGTCACCAGCGACGTGGAGCTCATGACCTACGTGACCTGCCCGACGATGCGCTACCACCCCGCCGTGGTCGCCCAGCAGGCCGCGACCCTCCAGCTGCTCGCCGAGGGTCGCTTCACGCTCGGGCTCGGCAGCGGGGAGAACCTCAACGAGCACGTCGTCGGAGCGGGCTGGCCGGCCCTGCAGACCCGGCAGGCGATGCTCGCGGAGGCGATCGAGGTGATCCGGGCGCTGCACACCGGAGAGCTGGTCGACTTCGACGGTGACTTCTTCCAGGTCGACTCCGCGCGCATCTGGGACCTGCCGGAGCAGGGCGTCGACCTCGGCGTCGCGGTGTCCGGTGACCGCTCGGTGCAGCGCTTCGCCCCGCTGGCCGACCACCTGGTCGCGGTCGAGCCGAAGGCCGAGCTGGTCGAGGCGTGGAACGCCGTGGAGGGGGCTCCCCGCATCGGCGGCCCCGCGCGCGCCGTGGGCCAGGTGCCCATCTCGTGGGGCCCCGACCGCGACGAGGCGGTCCAGCGCGCCCACGACCAGTTCCGCTGGTTCGCCGGCGGCTGGTCGGTCAACGCCGACCTGCCCACCCCCGCGGGCTTCGCCGGGGCCACCCAGTTCGTGCGGCCCGAGGACGTCGCCGAGAACATCCCCTGCGGGCCCGACCTCGAGGCGATCGCCGACGCCGTGACGGCCTTCGTCGACGCCGGCTTCACCGACGTCGCCGTGGTGCAGATCGGGGACGAGACCCAGCAGCGGTTCCTGGCCGAGGCCGCGGGCCCCCTGCTGGAGATCTTGCGCTCCCGCTGACGTCGCCGCCCCGGACACCATCGGACTGGGCAGGTCCGATTGGTCCTGGGGCCCACGTGGTGTTGGCTGGGCGCATGACGGGTCGGCGCGACGAGGTGCGTGGCCGGGACGGGGCCGCCCGTGGACCCTGCTGACCTCAACACCGTCGTGCTCGTCGGTGGCCTGGTGCTGCTGGCGGCGGCTGCCGCCGTGCGCGTCGCGAGCCGGGCCGGGCTGCCCAGCCTCCTGCTCTACCTCGCGATCGGCGTCGCCATGGGCGAGTCCGGGCTGGGGCTGCAGTTCGAGGACGCGGAGCTCACCCAGCTGATCGGGAACCTCGCCCTCGCCGTGATCCTCGCCGAGGGTGGGCTGAGCACCGACTGGTCCTCCGTGAGGCCCGTGGCCCCGATGGCCGCGGTCCTGGCGACCGTCGGCGTCTTCGCCAGCGTCGCCGTCACGACCGGCGCGGTCTTCTGGTTGCTCGACGTCGACCTGCGCACCGCCATCGTGCTCGGGGCGGTCGCCTCCTCGACGGACGCCGCGGCAGTCTTCTCGGTGCTGCGGTCGATGCCGCTGCGCACCCGGTTGCGCAGCCTGGTGGAGGCCGAGTCCGGCTTCAACGACCCTCCGGTGATCATCCTGGTCACGGTCGTCACCTCGGATGCCTGGGGTTCCTCCAGCCCGCTCCTCCTCGCCGGGCAGATCGGCTACCAGCTGGTGGTCGGCGTGCTGGTCGGTGGCGCCATCGGCTACCTCGGTGCCCGGTTGGTGGCACGGGCCGCGCTGCCCTCCTCGGGGCTCTACCCGCTGTCGGTCCTCGCGCTCTGCTTCGTCGCCTTCGCGACGTCCGGCCTGCTCGGCGCCAGCGCGCTGATGGCGGTGTACGTCGCCGGGCTGGTGCTCGGCAACACGCGCCTCCCCCACCGCACCACCACCGAGGGCGTCGCGGAGTCGTTGGCGTGGCTGGCCCAGATCGGGCTCTTCGTGCTGCTCGGCGTGCTCGCGAGCCCCGGACGGCTGCTGGAGGCCCTGCCCACCGCCCTGCTCGTGGGTGCGGCGCTGACCCTGGTGGCCAGACCGGTCTCGGTGGCGCTGTGCCTGACGCCGTTCCGCGTCCCGTGGCGCGACCAGGTCTTCGTGTCCTGGGCCGGTCTGCGCGGCGCCGTGCCGATCGTGCTGGCGACCATCCCGATGAGCGTCGGCCTGCCGGGCGCCACCCGCATCTTCGACGTGGTATTCCTGCTCGTGGTCGTCTTCACCCTCGTCCAGGGCCCCACGCTGCCCTGGGTCGCGCGACGCACCGGTGCCGCGCGGGCCGGCCAGGCGCGCGGTGTCCGGGTGGAGTCCTCGCCGCTCGACGACGTGGACGCGGTGCTGCTGCAGGTGAGCGTGCCCGAGCACTCCCGGCTCGCGGGCGTGGAGGTGCGTGAGCTGCGGCTGCCGCCGGGCTCCGGGGTGAGCCTCGTGCTGCGGGAGGGGCAGGTCTTCGTGCCCGAGCCTTCGGCCCAGCTCCGCGTCGGGGACCACGCGCTGGTGGTCGCCGACCGACGGCTCGTGGACCAGGTGCAGCGGCGGATCAAGGCCGTCGGTGAGCACGGGCGCCTGGCCGGCTGGGTCGACGACCTGGATGAGGAGGGGCGAGGCCGGGACGAGGTGGGTTGATCCGACACGCCGGAGGATCTCCTGTCGAACATTCGACTGACGGGAAATCCTCTGGCACTCTGGCCGCATGAGCATCGAGACCTCCATCGCCGCCCTGGTCGAGGGCGAGACGGGCCAGCCCTACCCCTACCGGCGTACCGAGCTGGTCGAGCCCGACTGGACCCGCTTCCCGGGGTGGAAGGACGTCACGGTCGAGGAGTGGGAGTCGGTGCAGTGGCAGCGCAGCCACTGCGTCAAGAACCTCAAGCAGCTGCGCGAGGTGGTCGGCGACCTGCTCGACGAGCGGTTCTACGCCGACCTCGAGCGCGACCAGGCCGAGCGCGCCACGATGTCGATGCTCGTGCCGCCGCAGATGCTCAACACCATGGCGCCGCACGCCACGCCGCGCGGCCCGGGCAGCCTGACCGACGCGTTCTACGCCGACCCCGTGCGCCACTACATGCTGCCGGTCTTCTCCGACCGGCGCACTGACTGGCCCAGCCACCCCTACGCGACGCGCGACAGCCTGCACGAGCACGAGATGTGGGCGGTCGAGGGCCTGACCCACCGCTACCCCACCAAGGTGCTCGCCGAGCTGCTGCCGACCTGTCCGCAGTACTGCGGCCACTGCACGCGGATGGACCTGGTGGGCAACTCCACCCCGGTCGTGGAGAAGCTCAAGCTCACCGGCAAGCCGAACGACCGCCTCACCGCGATGCTGGACTACCTCCGTCGCACGCCCAGCGTGCGTGACGTGGTCGTCTCCGGCGGCGACGTGGCCAACATGCCCTGGCCCCGCCTCGAGGCGTTCCTCACCGAGCTGATGACGGTGGAGAACATCCGCGACGTCCGGCTGGCCACCAAGGCCCTGGTCGGGATGCCGCAGCACTGGCTCCAGCCCGACGTGGTCGACGGTGTCGGCCGGGTCGCCACGATGGCGCGCGAGCGCGGAGTCAATCTGGCGATGCACACCCATGCCAACCACGCGCAGTCGATCACCCCGCTCGTGGCTCGCGGCGCCAAGGCGATGCTCGACGCCGGTCTGCGCGACGTGCGCAACCAGGGGGTCCTGCTCAACGGCGTCAACGCCGACCCGCACGCCCTGCTCGACCTGTGCTTCTCGCTGCTCGATGGCGCGCAGATCATGCCGTACTACTTCTACATGTGCGACATGATCCCGTTCTCGGAGCACTGGCGGGTCTCGGTCGCCGACGCCCAGCGCCTCCAGCACCACATCATGGGCTACCTGCCCGGGTACGCCACGCCGCGCATCGTCTGCGACGTCCCCTTCGTCGGCAAGCGCTGGGTGCACCAGCTCGCGGGCTACGACACCGAGCGCGGCATCTCGCACTGGACGAAGAACTACCGCACCTCCATCGAGGCCGGTGACGCCGACGCGCTGCACCGCACCTACACCTACTACGACCCGATCCACACCCTGCCCGCCGAGGGCCAGGCCTGGTGGGAGCAGCACGGCCGGCTCGACGAGTCCGCGCTCAAGGCCGCCGAGGTGGCCGAGGCCTCGCGGCGCACGGCGGCGCTCCAGGCCTGGTGAGGTCTGGGTACGGAGATGCCCGTCCTCAGTCGGCTAACGCCCGCGTCCCCCGGCAGTCCACGGCGATGATCGGGCGCTGCCCCATGCCCTCGACGTACGTCGTCGGCGCGGCTGCGAAGCGCACGGCTCTCGTGCCGGGCTCGAGGCAGTCGGGCCAGCCGCCGTCGTGCCAGCTGCCCCTCGCATCGATCCACATCGGCACGGCGCCCTCGGTGCCGTAGGTCCAGCCGTCGTGCTCGATGCTCATCATCCGCTCGCCGACGTGGCCCTCACCGTCGCGCCAGTCGAGCTCCATGGTCCCGTCGGTCTCGCGCCCCAGGCCGAAGCCGAGCGCGAAGACCGTGGCGCCCACCGTCGACCACACGCCGACCCGTTGCCACCGCTGCACCGCACACCTCCCGAGTGATGTCGCCGACGCATCATGGCACGTCGGGGGTCCCCCGAGCCGCCAGCCGCCGCTCTGCCGCCTTGAGCCCTGCGAGCACGGCACACGCAGCGGAGAAGACGCCGGCCAGCACGCCCACGATGAGCCACACGAAGTGCTCGGACTGCACGCCCTCACCGTCGGCGGCGTACGTCGCCAGCCGGACCACGCACACGAGCGCGCCGATGGCGAGGAACCACGCGAGTCCCCACAGCGTGCTGGAGTCAAAGCCGTCGTCCCCTAGGTCGTCGCTCATGGAGACGAGACTAGGCGGGTGCGGCGCTACTCCCCCGTGACCGGCCGGTTCTCGTAGTACGTCGACAGCACGATCGTCGTGCGGGTCGAGACGTTGGCCGCTGCCCGGATGCGGGCGAGCAGGTCCTCGAGCGCCGCGGGCGAGGTGGTACGGACCTTGAGCACGTAGGACTCCTCCCCCGCTACCGACCAGCAGGACTCGATCTCGGGCACGTGCTCGAGCCGGGCGGCGCAGTCGTCGGGCTGGGAGGGGTCCATCGGGCGGATCGAGATGAACGCGGTGAGCGGGAGCCCGATCTCGGCGTGGTTGATGGTCGCGCCGTACCCCTGGATCAGGCCCCGCTGCTCCAGCCGCTTGACCCGCTGGTGGACCGCGGAGGTGGACAGGCCCGTGGCCTTGCCGAGGTCGGTGAAGGACATCCGGCCGTCGGTGGCGAGCAGCTGCAGGATCTTGCGGTCGGTGGACTCCACGGCGGACTGGCTCACGCCTGACACCCTAGGGCTCCGCGACCTCTAGGGTGACCGCGTGCCGAGAACCGACCGCCTCATGCTCCTGGACACCGCCTCGATGTACTTCCGGGCCTTCTTCGGGATGCCGGAGATCCTGGCCGCCGACGGCACGCCGGTGAACGCGGTCCGCGGCCTGCTGGACTTCATCTCGCGCCTGGTCGAGCAGTACGAGCCGACCGAGCTGGTCTGCTGCTGGGACGAGGACTGGCGCCCGCAGTGGCGGGTCGACCTCGTGCCCACCTACAAGTCCCACCGCGTCGTGGAGGTGGTCGACGCCGGGCCGGACGTCGAGGAGGTCCCCGACCCGCTCGAGGTGCAGGTCCCGATCATCCTGGAGGTGCTCGAGGCGCTCGGCATCGCCGTCGTGGGCGCTCCCGAGGCCGAGGCCGACGACGTGATCGGCACGCTGGCCACCGACGCCGGCCGCCCGGTCGACATCGTCACCGGTGACCGCGACCTCTTCCAGCTCGTCGACGACGCAGCCGAGGTGCGGGTGCTCTACATCGCCCGCGGCGTGGGCAATCACGAGCGGGTGACCGAGGAGTGGGTGCGGGAGAAGTACGCCGTCGAGGCCCGCCAGTACGCCGACTTCGCCACCCTGCGCGGGGACACCTCCGACGGCCTGCCCGGCGTGAAGGGGGTCGGGGAGAAGACCGCCGCCACGCTGCTGCAGCGCTTCGAGCACCTCGACGGCATCGTCGCCGCCGCGGCCGACCCCGCCGCCGAGATGGCCCCGGGGGTCCGGGCCAAGGTCCAGGCCTCGGCCGACTACCTCGCCGTCGCGCCCGAGGTCGTCGCCGTACGCCGCACCCTCGACGTCCCGCGCACCGGGTTCGCCCTTCCCCAGCAGCCTGCGGACCCCGCGCGGCTCGCGGCACTCGCGGCCGAGCGCAACCTGGAGGGCCCGGTGGAGAGGCTCCTCACGGTCCTGGCCCAGAGGTAGCCACCCGTTCGGGTCGGGTCCGGGACGACCCGGCCCGTAGCGTCGGGAGCATGACTCGGATCGCTGTTGTCGGGGGCCACGGACAGGTGGCCCAGCACTTCCTCGCCGCACTGCGCGGCTCGGAGCACACCCCGGTCGCCCTGGTGCGCCGCGAGGAGTACCGCGAGGAGCTCGAGGGCCTCGGGGCGGAGGTGCGGATGCTGGACATCGAGGCGCAGGACGCTTCCGGCTTCGCCGCGGCCTTCGAGGGGTGCGGCGCGGTGGTCTTCGCCGCCGGCGGTGGCGCCGACGGTGACGTCGAGCGCAAGCGCACCGTGGACCTCGAGGGGTCGCTGAAGTCGATCGAGGGGGCACAGCAGGCCGGCATCCGCCGCTTCGTGCAGGTCTCGGCGATCGGCGTGGACAACCCGGTCCCCGAGGACACCGAGCCGGTGTGGCGCGCCTACGTCGAGGCCAAGCGGGACGCCGACGCCGCACTGCGCGACTCCGGCCTGGACTGGACCATCATCCGTCCGGGCCGGCTCACCGACGACCCCGCCCGTGACGCGGTGACACTGGCCGAGGAGGTCGAGCCGGGTGAGATCAGCCGCGCCGACGTCGCTGCCGTCCTGGCCGCCGTCCTCGACGAGCCCGCCACCATCCACCGCCAGCTCGACCTGGTCAACGGCACCGAGCGCGTCGCCGACGCGGTTGCCGCCCTGGGGTGAGACGTTCCTCGCCGAGCCGGCGCATCTTTCCGGAAGAACGCGCCGGCTCGGCACCCCGGAGACGGTCGGCTACTCGGCGAGCCCGGACATCGCGACGACGCCGCGACGCAGCCGGTCGACGACCTCGCGGGCGGTCTGCCGCAGCGGGGAGTCGCCGGCGGCGTCGGCGACCTGGCCGGCCAGGTCGAGCAGCTGCTTCATCCATCGCACGAAGTCGCCGGCCGACAGCTCGGTCTCGCGCAGCACCTCGTCGAGGTCGTCGCCCTCGCACCAGCGGTAGGCGATCCAGGCGAACCCGAGGTCGGGCTGGCGCAGGAAGTCCAGCCGGTTCTCTTTCTCCAGCCGGTCCAGCTCGCCCCAGAGCCGGATGGTGGCGCCGATCGCCTCCTTCGTCGCGCCGCCCGGCACGCGGGGAGAGCGGGCGTCGTCGGGGCGGCGCGCCTCGAAGCACAGCGTCGAGAGGGCCGCGGCCAGGCCGGGCGCGTCCAGGCCCTCCCAGATCCCGCGGCGGATGCATTCGGCGGCGACCAGGTCGAGCTCGGAGTAGAGCCGGCGCAGGTGCTGGCCCTCGGCGGTCACCCGGGTGTCGTCGCCGTCGGGGGTGAGGTAGCCCAGCGAGGTCAGCACGTCGCAGACCCGGTCGAACTGGCGCGCCACGGTGTTGGTGCGGTTCTCGACCCGACGCCGCAGCGTGGCGGCGTCCTTGTCGAGCTTGTGCCAGCGCTCGGCCCAGCGGGCGTGGTCCTCGCGGTCGGGGCAGCCGTGGCACGGGTGCGCCTTGAGCCGGCGCCGCAGGTCGGCGACCTCCTGCTCCCACGCGGCCGGCTGCGTCGTACGACGGCTGGGACCGCCCTTGCGGGGCGGCAGGTCCCGCGTGCGGTCCCGCAGCTGGGCGGCCAGGTCGCGGCGCATCTGTGCGTTGCGCGGGTTGAAGGTCTTGGGCACCCGCAGCCGGGTCACCGCCTCGACCGGCACGGGGAAGTCGATCATCGCCAGGCGACGGGCCTGCCGCTCGAGGGTGACGACGTAGGGACGCGGCCCCTCGGGTGACCAACCGGGGTCGATGACGACGGCGTACCCGCTGAACTTGCCGGTCGGGACCTCGATGACGTCACCGGGCTTGAGGTGCTTCAGGGAGGCGATCGCCTCCTGGCGCTGGTCCTCCTTGCGCTGGCGGCTGGCGCCCTTCTCGACCTGGCTGATCCGGCGTCGCAGCTCGGCGTACTCCAGGAAGTCGCCCTGGTCGCAGGTCGCGGCCTCGGCGTACCCGTCGAGCGCCTCCTCGGCCTTGCGCAGCTGCCGGGCCAGCCCGACCACGGCCTTGTCGGCCTGGAACTGGGCGAAGGACTGCTCCAGCAGCTCACGCGCGACGACCCGGCCGAACTGGTCGACGAGGTTGACCGCCATGTTGTAGCTGGGGCGGAAGGAGGAGCGGAGCGGGTAGGTGCGGGTCGAGGCGAGGCCGGCGAGCTCGCGCGGGTCCGTGCCGGGCTGCCACATCACGACGCCGTGGCCCTCGGTGTCGAGACCACGGCGGCCCGCGCGACCCGTGAGCTGGGTGTACTCCCCCGGCGTGATGTCGGCGTGCGTCTCGCCGTTCCACTTCGACAGCTTCTCGATGACGACGGTGCGCGCGGGCATGTTGATGCCGAGCGCCAGGGTCTCGGTCGCGAAGACGACCTTGCACAGGCCGCGGACGTAGAGCTCCTCGACGATCTGCTTGAACGCCGGCAGCATCCCGGCGTGGTGGGCCGCGATGCCGCGGGTCAGGCCGTCGAGGAAGTCGTGGTAGCCCAGGACGTGCAGGTCCTCGCGCGAGAGGTGCTTGGTGGCGTCCTCGACGAAGGCGAAGACCTCGTCGCGCTCCTCGGGAGAGTTCAGCCGGATGCCCGCAGCCAGGCACTGGGTGACGGCGGCGTCGCAGCCGACCCGGCTGAAGACGAAGACGATCGCCGGCAGCAGGCCGTCGCGCTCGAGCCGGTCGATGACCTCGGGGCGGCTGGCGACCCAGACCCGGCGGCCGTTGCCGGACTGCGCCGCGGGACGGCGCGGACCCTTGCGGTCGCGCGGGCTGCGCCGGTCGCGGATCCGCGAGGCGGCCCAGTCGTCGCGGGCGACCTTGAGAAGCTCCTCGTTGACCGGGGCCCCTTCCTTGACGAAGCCGGCTGCCGCGTCGACGTCGGAGGAGGCGAAGAGGTCCAGCAGCCGTCGGCCGACCATGACGTGCTGGAAGAGCGGCACCGGGCGACGCTCCTCCACGATGGTCGAGGTGTCGCCGCGCACGGTCTCCAGCCATTCACCGAACTCCTCGGCGTTGGAGACCGTGGCCGACAGGGCGACCAGGCCCACCGACTCCGGCAGGTGGATGATCACCTCCTCCCACACCGCCCCGCGGCTGCGGTCGGCGAGGTAGTGCACCTCGTCCATCACCACGAAGCCGAGGCGGTCCAGGGTCCGGGAGCCGGCGTAGAGCATGTTGCGCAGCACCTCGGTGGTCATGACGACCACCGAGGCCTCCCCGTTGACGGTGTTGTCGCCGGTCAGCAGCCCGACCTCGTCGGGGCCGTAGCGGGCCACCAGGTCGGCGTACTTCTGGTTCGACAGCGCCTTGATCGGGGTCGTGTAGAAGGCCTTGCGGCCCTGGGAGAGCGCGAGGTGGATGGCGAACTCCCCCACCACCGTCTTGCCCGAGCCGGTCGGCGCCGCCACGAGCACGCCGCGGCCGTCCTCGATGTCCTTGCACGCCTGGATCTGGAACTCGTCCAGGGGGAAGCGGTAGAGCTCGCGGAAGTCGGCGAGGACCGGGTGCTCCTGGGCGCGCCGGAACCGCGCGTAGCGCTCGGCGGGGGTCGGCTCGTCGACGGGGTGGCTCACGGCCCCAACCTACGGGGCCATGGTGGGCGGCGGCGCGAGGACCTGCAGGGCGCCCGGCACGCACTCGACGGTGAGCGGCAGCGCGCCGAAGCGCTCGCCGTCGGCGTACGTCGTGATGCCGGGCGCGGCGATGCTGACCCGTCGCACGCGGTGGTGCCGGTAGGCCGGGTGCGTGGTGTGGGTGCCGGTGAAGAGCCGGGGGTAGGTGCGCACGAGCTCGGCCTTGCCCATCGGGCCGATCACCACGACGTCGAGCAGCCCGTCGTCGAGGACGGCGCCCTCGGTCATCCGCAGGCCCCCGCCGTACGACGGGCCGTTGCCGACCGCGACCATCATCGCCTCGAGCGTGACCTGCTCGCCGTCGAGGTCGAGGGTGTAGCGGATCGGGGTGAAGGTGCGCAGCGCCGCGACCGTCGCGATGTTGTAGCGCATCTGGCCGCGCGGGCGGGTCATCGCGTTGGCCCGCTCGTTGACCACCGCGTCGAAGCCGGCCGCCAGCACCGTCACGAACCACCGGTCGCCGGACCGGGCCAGGTCGATGGTGCGTCGGTGACCAGCCCGCAGCGCGTCGATCGCCAGGTGCGTCGCCTCGGCCGGGTCACGTCGTGGCAGGTCGAGGTAGCGCGCGACGTCGTTCCCCGTCCCGGCAGGTACGACGCCGAGCGCCGTCCCGGTGCCGGCCAGTGCCTGCACGGCCAGGTGCACGAGCCCGTCGCCGCCGCAGACCAGCAGCGCGTCGACCCTGTCACCTCCGGCCGCGGCGACCGCGTCCCGTGCGAGCCCGGCCGCCTCGGTGGCGTCGCGCCCCACCAGGTCGAGCACGTCGAGGTCGGTGCCCCGCAGCACGTCCAGGGCGGCGGCCCGACCGCGCGCGCCGCGCCCCTTGCCGGAGGTCGGGTTGGTCAGCAGCGCGACGCGGGTCACGAGGTCGAAACTAGCGGTCCTCGGCCCGGATCGAGGCTCAGCGGCCCCGGCGGCTCGCCGCGCGCTCCTCGCCGATCCGCAGCAGGACGCTCCAGTCGTCGGCGGAGGCGCCGACGGCCTTGGACAGCCGCGCCACCGCGTCGAGCACGCGCCCCGCGGTCATGTCGCGGCCCGGGATGGCCAGGGTCAGCCGGCCCTCCGCCGCCTCCGGGTGGCGCACGCACAGCACCTGGCCGTGCCGCCAGGCCTGGTGCGCGCGGGTGCGGGTGGCGTCGTCGACCACCGGGACCGGGAACGCCTCGTCCACCGCCAGCAGGTCGCAGGCGAGGTCCGGGTGCCCGGCGGCGTACAGCAGGCCGGAGACGAGGTGCCCCGAGCGCAGCCCCGACTCCGAGGTCCAGGTGACCTCACCGGTCCCGAGCCACTCGGGCAGGTCGAACGGGTCGACCTCGTCGAGGTGCGGGGGTGCTCCCGTCACGGGACGGGCCTCACGGGACGGGCCTCACAGGACGGAGGCCTCGTCGGGCGAGAGCCCGGCGAACGGCTTGTTCCGCTCCTTGCGCCGGTCGTTGAAGCGGGCGATCACCTCGGCGATGAAGAAGAGCACCACCATCGGCACCGCCATGAAGGTCATGGTGAACGGGTCGGCCGAGGGGGTGGCCACCGCGGCGAAGACGAACAGGCCGATGACGATCCAGGGGCGGTGGTCGGCGAGCTGCTGGCCCTTGACCACGCCGGCGAGGTTGAGCAGCACCACGAAGACGGGGATCTCGAAGGCGATGCCGAAGACCAGGAGGGTCCGGGTGAAGAACTGGAGGTAGCCCTGGAACTCCAAGATGTTGGTGATGCCGTCGGGGTTGAACCCGATGAGGATCTCCAGGCCCTTGGGCAGGGTGACGTAGCCCAGCCAGATCCCGACTGCGAAGAGCGGTGTGGCGATCGCGGCGAAGATGCGCGTCCACTTCTTCTCGTGCGGGTGCAGCCCCGGCATGATGAACGCCCACAGCTGGTAGAGCCAGACCGGCGCCGTCGCCACGAGCGCCGCGAAGCCGCAGAGCTTGAGGTAGAGCATCAGGCCGCCGCCGGCACCGCTCGTGGTCGCCAGCGTCTCCTGGTCGGGCAGCCGCGCCACGGCCTGCTCGTAGGGGCCGTAGACGAGGTCGAAGAGCTGGTCGAAGAAGAGCAGCGCGACCGCGAGGGCGACGACGACCGTCAGTGCGACCTTGAGGATGCGGGCGCGGAGCTCGCGCAGGTGGTCGCTGAGGGCCATCCGCCCGTCGGGGCCGACGGGGTGGTGGGGCTTGCCGACGAAGAGGCCGACGACGCCCGCCATGCGGGCCATCCGGGCCTAGCCGCGCTGGTCGGGGTGGGGCTCGCCGACGATGGGCGAGTCCGCCTTGGTCTCCTCGGCCAGCGAGGTCGGCGGGAGCTCGGCCGGCGCCGCGGGGCCCTCGTCGTCCTTGTCGTCGTCCTTGAGGCCCTTGGTCTCGGCCTTGAAGATCCGCAGTGCCTGACCGGTGCCGCGGGCGAGGTCGGGGAGCTTGGCCGCGCCGAAGACGAGGATGACGATGGCGAGGATCACGAGCCACTCCGCGCCCTGGGGCATGGCGATCAGCGAGTACATGCGAGGCACTGCCTTCTGGTCGAGGGTGCGGAGCCGGACGGCTCCGCTTCGAACTTCTAGGAGTCTACGTGTTGTTCGGAGTAGAGGCCGAGAGCGGATCGGGCTGCGGCGCGGAAAGAATCGGTGAACTCCGCAGGACGCACGACGCTGGCGTGCGGAGCGAGCCGGAGCAGCAGCCGGTTGAGCCAGCGCACGTCGGCGACCCGCAGGTCGACCTCGAGGCGCTCGTCGGAGACCTCCCGGGTCGCGAGGACCGGGTAGTAGTCGACGACCCAGCGCGCCTGGTGGTCCAGCAGCAGCGTCACCAGCACGGTCTCGTCCTCACCGAGCAGCCCGGCGTCGAGGTCGCGAGGCGCGGGAGGCTCGGTGGCCACGGGGGTGTCGAGGACGGCGGCCTCGGTGACCCGGTCCAGGCGGAAGAGTCGCGGAGCGCCGGCGCGGTGGCACCAGGCGTCGAGGTAGGCGTACCCCTGACCCGCTCGGCCCCCCTCCTGCGCGCGCACGACCCGGTGCGGGTCGACGACCCGCTCGGTCTCCTCGTCGCGGCTGGGCACGACGTAGCGCAGGCGCACCTGGCGCCCGGCGTCGGCGGCCTCCTGCAGCCGGCGGGCCAGCAGGGCCACGTCGGCGTCCTCGACGCCCTGGCCCGGGTCGATCTGGGCGACGCCACCGTGGGCCGCGGCGGCCTCGAGCTTGGCGAGCGCACGGTCGAGCACCTCCCGGGTGCCGTGCGTCGTGCCCGCGCTGTTGCGCAGTGCGCGCAGGGCGACGATGACCGCGCTGGCCTCGGTGGGCGTCAGCCGCAGCGGCCGGGCGAGGTAGTCGGCGTTCGAGACCCGGATGACCCCGTCACCCTCGGGCTCCTCGAGCGCGTCGAGGTCGACGTCGATCAGGTCGTCCGGGTAGCCACCGGGCAGGCCGCACATGAGCAGGACCTTGAGGTCCTTGAGCAGCTGCTTCGGGGTGGTCCCGAGGGTGCGGGCGGCCTCGTCGAGGTGCACGGTCCCGCGGGCGTGGAGGTAGGGCACGAGCATGAGCAGCCGCGCCACCTGGTCGCGAGCCCCGGGGCCGGGAGCGGCGGAGGTCGGTCCGGCGGGGCTCATGCGGACTCCCCCACGACGGCCCGGAGCCGGCGTACGACCTCCGCGCGGAGGGTGGCCGGCTCCTCCACGAGGACGGCGTCGCCGTGGGTCAGCACCTCCTCGACCAGGCCCTGGGACTCCCGGGTCACGCGGACGCGGTCCCAGCGGGTGCGGTCGTCCGGGCCGGGGACGTCCTCCTCGACGCTGTCGGCGCCACGGCGCAGCAGCACGCCGGCCCCGCGCCGCACGAGCAGCGAGGCCTGCTGGTGCACGGGCTGGGGCGCGAGCCGTCGGGCGAGCGCCGAGACGTCGGTGCCCGGCGGCACGTCGTACGCCGCGGGCGGACCGTCGGGACGCGCCTCGCCCTGCACGCGGGAGAGCCGGAAGACCCGCTCCTCGCCGCGGTCGGTGTCGAGGCCCACGACGTACCAGCGCCCGGCGTAGCGGGTGACGCCCCAGGGCTGCAGGTGCCGGGTGGTGGTCTCGGTGCCCTGGGCGGTGCGGTAGTCGAAGGCCACCGGACGGCGCTCCTGCACCGCCTCCCAGAAGACGTCGAAGGCGGGCTCCTCGGCGGCCAGCCGGGGCTCGACGATGTCGAGTGCGGCGGTGTCGACCGGGACCCCGAGGGCGGTGAGCTTGCGGACCGCGTCGGTGGTCGCCTCGGCGAGCTTGGCGTGCTGCCACACGCGCGTCGCCAGGCCGATCACCGACGCCTCGTCGGGGGTGAGGTCGATGTCGGGCAGCGCGAGGTCGTCGGGACGGATGCGGTAGCCGGGCTCGTCGTCGAAGTAGGCGTCGATCTGGCCGATCTCGACCGGCACCCCGAGGCTGCGCAGCTCGTCCTTGTCGCGCTCGAACATCTTCTCGAACGCCTCGTCGGAGGATCCGGGGTAGATCATCTCCCGGATGCGCCCCTTGGGGACGTAGTGCCGCTGGACGAGCAGCATGATGAGCAGGTTCATCAGCCGCTCGCTCTTGCGGACGCTCATCTGCGGGTCAGGACTCCTCGTCCGAGGGGCTCTCGCTGACCGCCGGCGACGGGGTCGCGTCGTCGGTCGGCGACACCTCGGCCGACGGGCTGCCGGACGGGCTGGCCGACGGCGACTCGTCCTCGGCGGGCTCCGGGGCGACCGGCTCGGGTGCGCGGCCCAGGACGTCGATGACGAAGTAGATCGTGTCGGTGCCGCTGATCTTGGCGCCCTCGTTGCCCTCGGCGCCGTAGCCCAGGCGCGGCGGGACGGCGATGACGACCCGGCTGCCGACGGTCTTGCCGACCAGCGCCTGCTGCCAGCCCTCGACCAGGCCGGAGAGGCTCTGCACGAGCGGCTGGCCGTCGAAGCTGGTGTCGAAGGGCTTGGGCTTGGCGTAGACCTGGCCGAGGTAGTCGACCATCACCACGTCGGAGGCCTTGATCTTCTCGCCGTCACCCTCGACCAGGGTCTGCACCTGGAGCTGGCCGGTCGGCTGCGGACGCCCCATGAAGCGCATCGCCTCGGGGCGGCCGTCCTCGCCGAGGACCAGGTCGGGGGCGAAGCCGGTGCCCTCCTCGACGAAGGGCTCCTCGATCGGGGTGGGGCCGAGCACGTCGACGACGATCAGCAGCGGGTCGGCGTTGGAGACCCCGATGGTCGGGTTGCCGATCTCACCGAACACCTCCTCGGCGGAGACGCTGGTGACGACGCGCGAACCGACCGTCGCGCCGACCACCGGGTCGGTGAGGGCCTCGGGCAGCTCGGCGTTGGAGAGGTCGAGCGCCTCGGGCAGCGCGGTGTACGTCGACAGCGCCTCGGACTGGTCGAAGCCGTTGCCGATCCAGTAGTGGACCAGCGCGGTGCCGTCCTCGGGGATCTCGGGGCCGTCGCCGGTCACGAGCGTCTCGGACTCCGCCTCACCGGCGCTGTAGTCCTCGGGCCACTCCACGACCGGGGGCTCCCCCACGTCGCCGGTGATCTCCACCTCGGCCAGGCCCGCGCCGGAGCCGTCGTCCTCGTCCGAGCCGCAGGCGGCCAGGGCAGGGAGGAGCAGGGCGGGGGCGACCAGCAGGGCCAGCGGTCGGCGTACGCGTCGAGGCACCGGGATTCCTTCGGGAGGGCAGCAGAGCAACCGGAACCCTACGTCACATGCTGTCGATGAGCCGCTGCACCCGCTCGTCGTACGCGCGGAAGGGGTCCTTGCACAGGACGGTGCGCTGGGCCTGGTCGTTGAGCTTGAGGTGCACCCAGTCGACGGTGAAGTCGCGGCGGCGCTCCTGGGCCTTGCGGATGAACTCCCCGCGCAGCCGGGCCCGGGTGTCCTGCGGCGGCACGGACTTGGCCTCGAAGGTCTTCAGGTCGCTGGTGACCCGGGTGACCAGGCCGCGCTTCTCCAGCAGGTAGTAGAGGCCGCGGCCGCGGTGGATGTCGTGGTAGGCCAGGTCCAGCTGGGCGATGCGCGCGTGGCCCAGGGGCAGGCCGTGCTTGGCGCGGTAGGCGTCGATCAGCTTCCACTTGATGACCCAGTCGATCTCCTTGTCGACCAGCCCGAGGTCGTCGGACTCCACGGCCTTCAGCCCGCGCTCCCACAGGTCCAGCGCCTGCTCGATGACCGGGGTGGAGATCTGGCGACGGTCGACGAAGTCGCGCGCCTTGGAGAGGTACTCGCTTTGGATCTCCAGCGCGCTGGCCTCGCGACCGTTGGCAAGGCGGACCTTGCGGCGACCGGTCGTGTCGTGGCTGATCTCGCGGATGGCGCGGATGGGGTTCTCCATGGTGAGGTCGCGCATCACCACGCCCTCCTCGATCATCCGCAGCACCAGGTCGGCGGAGGCCACCTTGAGCAGCGTGGTCGTCTCGCTCATGTTGGAGTCGCCGACGATCACGTGCAGGCGGCGGTACTTCTCGGCGTCGGCGTGCGGCTCGTCGCGGGTGTTGATGATCGGGCGGCTGCGCGTGGTGGCGCTGCTCACGCCCTCCCAGATGTGCTCGGCGCGCTGGCTGACGCTGTAGCCGGCGCCGCGCGGGGTCTGGGTGACCTTGCCGGCGCCGACGATGATCTGCCGGGTCACCAGGAACGGGATGAGGACGTCGGCGAGCTTGCTGAACTCACCGTTGCGCGAGACGAGGTAGTTCTCGTGGCAGCCGTAGGAGTTGCCGGCGGAATCGGTGTTGTTCTTGAACAGGTAGATCTCACCGGCGATGCCCTCGTCGTGCAGCCGCTGCTCGGCGTCGAGCAGCAGCCCCTCGAGGATCCGCTCCCCCGCCTTGTCGTGGGTGACGAGGTCGACGATGTCGTCGCACTCGGGCGTGGCGTACTCCGGGTGGCTGCCCACGTCCAGGTAGAGCCGCGCGCCGTTGCGCAGGAAGACGTTGCTGCTGCGGCCCCAGCTCACGACCTTGCGGAAGAGGTAGCGCGCCACCTCGTCGGGGCTGAGCCGGCGCTGACCCTTGAACGTGCACGTGACGCCGTACTCGTTCTCGATCCCGAAGATCCGACGGTCCATGCCAGAACACTACGGGTCGGGCGGTCGCCCCGGACGCGTTTGGCGCCCGGGGTGACCCCTGCCGTCAGGTGCCGGTGTCAGCCGGGCGGGGCCACCGGCGGCTCGTCGCCCCCCGCCTGCTCCGCAGGAGGTACGTCGGCGCCGGCCGCCGCGGGAGCCGGCTCGCGCGGGCCGAGCACGGTCTCGAGCCGCTCGGGCCGGAGCCGGGTGAACTTGCGTGGCTGCACCCGGGTGCGGTCGAGCACCGCGACCTCGAGGTCCTCGGCGGGGATGACCCGGTCCTCGGACTCGGTGTGGCCCAGCGCCGCCACGGCCAGGCGCAGCGCGTCCTCGAGCGAGGAGCCCTCGGTGTAGTGGTCTCTCAGGTAGGCCGCGACGACCTCCGCCGCGCCACCCATGACGGCGTAGCCGTGCTCGTCGGCCACCTGCCCGTCGTAGGTGAGGCGGTAGATCTGGTCGTCCGCGGCGGCGGCACCGATCTCGGCGACGAAGATCTCGACCTCGTAGGGCTTCTCGCCGCCCGAGGAGAAGATCGTGCCGAGGGTCTGGGCGTAGGCGTTGGCCAGGCCGCGACCGGTGACGTCGCGGCGGTCGTAGGCGTAGCCGCGCATGTCGGCCAGCCGGACCCCGGCGATGCGGAGGTTCTCGAACTCGTTGTAGCGACCGACGGCTGCGAAGGCGATCCGGTCGTAGATCTCCGAGACCTTGTGCAGCGCCTGGGAGGGGTTCTCGGAGGCGAAGAGCACGCCGTCGGCGTACTGCACCGCCACGACCGAGCGGCCGCGCGCGATGCCCTTGCGCGCGAAGTCCGCCCGGTCCTTCATCAGCTGCTCGGGCGAGACGTAGAACGGGGTGCTCATGCCTGACCTCCCTCGGTCCGACCCGGGTTCAGGGGGGCGTGCGGCCCGCCGGGCCGGTTCATCCGGCCCGCGACGACCTGCTCCGCGAGCTCGCCGATGACCTCCTGGGTCAGCCGCTGCCCCCCGTCGGCGGTGATGACGTGGACGATGGGGAAGATCCGTCGGGTGACGTCCGGGCCACCCGTGGCGGAGTCGTCGTCGGCGGCGTCGTAGAGCGCCTCGAGGGCCACGGTGACCGCGTCGTCCTGCGAGAGGTCGGCGCGGTAGAGCTTCTTCAGCGAGCCGCGGGCGAAGAGCGAGCCGGAGCCGACGGCGTGGTAGCCGGTCTCCTCGTAGCGCCCGCCCGTGACGTCGTAGGAGAAGATCCGGCCGCCGACGCGGTCGTGGTCGTAGCCGGCGAAGAGCGGGACGACGGCCAGGCCCTGCATGGCCATCCCGAGGTTGCCCCGGATGATCGTGGAGAGCCGGTTGGCCTTGCCGTCGAGCGAGAGGGTGATGCCCTCGATCTTCTCGTAGTGCTCCAGCTCGGTCTGGAAGAGCCGCACGAGCTCGATGGCCAGGCCCGCGGTGCCGGCGATGCCGGCCGCGGAGAACTCGTCGGTCGGGAACACCTTCTCGATGTCGCGGCTGGCGATGATGTTGCCCATGGTCGCGCGGCGGTCACCGGCCAGCAGCACGCCGCCGGGGAAGGTCACCGCGACGATCGTCGTACCGTGCGGCGCGAGGTCGGCGGCGTTGCCCTGCGGCACCGTGCGACGCCCCGGCAGCAGGTCCGGGGCCTGGGCTGCGAGGAAGTCGCTGAAGGAGGAGGAGCCGGGCTGGAGGAACGACGCGGGCAGGCGCGGGTCGCTCAAGCTCACTGCCCGCCCTTCTGGATGAAGGACTTCACGAAGTCCTCGGCGTTGGACTCCAGCACGTCGTCGATCTCGTCGAGGATGTCGTCGACCTCGCTGTCGAGGGCTTCCTTGCGCTCCGCGACGTCGGTCTCCGGGGCCGTCTCGACGGCCTCCTCGTTCTCGGAGTTGCGCCGCGGCTGCTTCTGCTCCTGTGCCATGCCTCCGACCCTAGCGACACCACCGAGGTGAGGGCGCGGAAGTGACCGCTCGGCGGTGCGGAAGTGACCGCTCGGCGGTGCGAAAGTGACCGCTCGGCAGTCAGCCGGTGAGGGCGACGAAGAGCTCCTCGGCGCTGGTGCACCGGTCTAAGAGCTCCCCGACGTGGGCCTCGGAGCCCCGCAGCGGGTCGATGGTCGGCACCCGCTGCAGCGACTCGCGGCCGGGCAGGTCGAGGATCACGGAGTCCCAGGACGCTGCGGCGACGGCGTCGGGGAACTGCTCCAGGCAGCGGCCGCGGAAGTAGGCCCGGGTGTCGGTGGGCGGCTCGTGCATCGCGCGCTCCACGGACTCCTCGGGCAGCAGCCGCTCGATCCGGCCGGCCTTCACGAGCCGGTGGTAGAGCCCCTTCTCGGGGCGGATGTCGGAGTACTGGAGGTCGATGAGCTGGAGCTTGGCGTCGTCCCACTCGAGGCCGTCGCGCTGGCGGTACTGCTCGAGCAGCTTCAGCTTCGCCACCCAGTCCAGCTCGCCGGCCAGCGACATGGGGTCGCGCTCGAGCCGGTCGAGCACCGACTCCCACCGCGCGAGCACGTCGAGGGTCTGGTCGTCGGCGTCCGCGCCGTACCTGTCCTCGACGTACTTCCTCGCCAGGTCGAGGTACTCCAGCTGCAGCTGGACCGCGGTCAGCTTCCGGCCGTCGCGCAGGGTGACGGCCTGGCGCAGCGTCGGGTCGTGGGAGACCGCCCGCAGCGCGGAGACCGGCCCGTCGACGGTGAGGTCGACGGAGATGAACCGCTCCTCGATCATCGCCAGTACCAGCGACGTGGTGCCGACCTTGAGGTAGGTGGAGACCTCCGCGAGGTTGGCGTCGCCGATGATCACGTGGAGGCGGCGGTACTTCTCGGGGTCGGCGTGCGGCTCGTCGCGGGTGTTGATGATCGGACGCTTCAGCGTGGTCTCGAGGCCGACCTCGACCTCGAAGAAGTCCGCGCGCTGGCTGATCTGGTAGCCGTGGTCGCGGCCGTCCTGGCCGATGCCGACCCGGCCGGCGCCGCACACGACCTGGCGGCTGACGAAGAACGGCGTGAGGTGCTTGACGATGTCGGCGAAGGGAGTCGAGCGCCGCATGAGGTAGTTCTCGTGGGCGCCGTAGGAGGCGCCCTTGCCGTCGGTGTTGTTCTTGTACATCAGGATCGGCTGCCCGCCCGGCAGGGCGGCGGCGCGACGCTGGGCGTCGAGCATCACCTGCTCCCCCGCCTTGTCCCACCGCACGATGTCGAGCGGGGTGGTGACCTCGGGGGTGGAGAACTCCGGGTGCGCGTGGTCGACGTAGAGCCGCGCGCCGTTGGTGAGGATGACGTTGGCCAGGCCGAGGTCCTCGTCGGTCAGCTGGCTGGGGTCGGCGACCTGGCGGCTCATGTCGAACCCACGGGCGTCGCGCAGCGGCGACTCCTCCTCGAAGTCCCACCGCGCCCGGCGCGCCTTCAGCGTCGCCGAGGCGTAGGCGTTGACGACCTGTGAGGAGGCGACCATGGGGTTGGCGGTGGGCTGGCCCTGGACCGAGATGCCGTACTCGACCTCGGTCCCCATCACCCGGCGCACGCTCATGTGACCGAGCCTACGTGGACCGGGACTACGGTGGGCCCGTGGCTGGCATCGGTGGGTGGTGGGAGCGGCACGTGGTGCCGAGGCTGGTCGAGAATGCGCTGGGCTCCGGTGACGTACGCCGGGAGCGGGCCGCCGTGTGCGAGGGGCTCTCCGGCCGGGTGCTCGAGGTCGGCTTCGGCTCGGGGCTGAACCTGTCGCACCTGCCGGCAGGGGTCACCTCGCTCGACGCGGTCGAGCCGTCCGACCTGGGGTGGTCGATGTCCGCGCCGCGCCGCGACGCCGCGCGCCTGCCCGTCGCCCGCGTGGGGCTCGACGGCCAGCACCTCGACGTCGAGGACGCGTCGTACGACGCGGTGCTGTGCACCTTCTCGCTCTGCACGATCCCCGACGCCGCGCTGGCCGCCCGCGAGATGGCGCGGGCCGTGCGCCCCGGCGGCACCGTGCACGTGCTGGAGCACGGGGCCTCCCCCGACCCGCGGGTACGCCGCTGGCAGGCGCGGCTGGACCCGGTCGAGCGGGCGGTCGCCGGTGGGTGCCACCTCACCCGCGACCCGGTCGCCCTGGTGCGCGCCGCGGGGCTCGAGGTCGGTCCCGTCACGCAGCGCTACCTGCCCGGGCCCGCCGTGTCGCGGCCGTGGACCTACGGGTACCGGTTCGTCGCCCGTCGCCCCTGAGGGCGACGGACGACGTCTGGTCGTGAGCCTGCGGACTACAGGTACTGCCCCGTGTTGGAGACGGTGTCGATCGACCGGCCCGGCTCGGTGCCCTGCTTGCCGGTGACGAGGGTGCGGATGAAGACGATCCGCTCGCCCTTCTTGCCGGAGATGCGGGCCCAGTCGTCGGGGTTGGTCGTGTTGGGGAGGTCCTCGTTCTCCTTGAACTCGTCCACGCACGCCTGGAGCAGGTGGCTGACCCGCAGACCCTTCTGCTGGTGGTCCAGCCAGTCCTTGATCGCCATCTTCTTCGCGCGGTCCACGATGTTCTGCAGCATGGCGCCGGAGTTGAAGTCCTTGAAGTAGAGGACCTCCTTGTCGCCGTTGGCGTAGGTGACCTCGAGGAAGCGGTTCTCGTCGGTCTCGGCGTACATCCGCTCGACGGTGGCCCGGATCATGCCCTCGACGCAGGCCTGGCGGTCGTTGCCGAACTCGGCGAGGTCCTCGGCGTGCAGCGGCAGGTCGGGGGTGAGGTACTTGCTGAAGATGTCGCGGGCGGCCTCGGCGTCGGGGCGCTCGATCTTGATCTTCACGTCCAGGCGCCCGGGGCGCAGGATCGCGGGGTCGATCATGTCCTCGCGGTTGGAGGCGCCGATGACGAGCACGTTCTCGAGCAGCTCGACGCCGTCGATCTCGCTGAGCAGCTGCGGGACGATGGTGTTCTCCACGTCGGAGGAGACGCCGGTGCCGCGGGTGCGGAACAGCGAGTCCATCTCGTCGAAGAACACGATGACCGGCGTGCCGGCCGACGCCTTCTCGCGGGCCCGCTGGAAGACCAGCCGGATGTGGCGCTCGGTCTCGCCGACGTACTTGTTGAGCAGCTCGGGGCCCTTGATGTTGAGGAAGTACGACTTCCCCTCCTGACCCGTCTTGGCCGCCACCTTCTTGGCGAGGCTGTTGGCGACCGCCTTGGCGATCAGCGTCTTGCCGCAGCCCGGAGGGCCGTAGAGCAGCACGCCCTTGGGCGGCTTGAGCTGGTGCTCCTTGAAGAGCTCCGGATAGAGGTAGGGCAGCTCGACGGCGTCCTGGATCGCCTCGATCTGGCCGCCGAGGCCACCGATCGACTCGTAGGCGATGTCCGGCACCTCCTCGAGGACCAGCTCCTCGACCTCGGACTTCGGGACCTTCTCGTAGACGTAGCCCGCGCGGGAGTCGAGCAGCAGGGAGTCACCGGCGCGGATGGTCTCCTCGCGCAGCGGCTGGGCCAGCCGGACGACCTTCTCCTCGTCGGCGTTGGCGATGACCAGGGCCCGCTCGCCGTCGGCGAGCAGCTCCTTGAACATCACGACCTCGCCGACCTGCTCGAACTCCAGGGCCGCGACGACGTTGAGCGCCTCGTTGAGCATGACCTCCTGGCCACGGCGCAGGGTGTCGAGGTCGACGTCCGGGCTGACGTTGACCCGCAGCTTGCGGCCGCCGGTGAACACGTCGACCGAGTCGTCGTCGTTGCGCTGGAGGAAGGTGCCGAAGCCGGCCGGGGGCTGGGCGAGCCGGTCGACCTCTTCCTTGAGCTTGGTGATCTGGTCGCGCGCCTCGCGCAGGGTCTGGGCGAGCCGCTCGTTCTGGCTGGTGACGGCCGCCAGCGAGCGCTGGGCGTCGGCGAGCCGGAGCTCGACGGTGCGGTGGGAGCCGGGCGCGTCGCTCAGGCGGCGCCGCAGGTCGGTGACCTCGGCCTCCAGGAAGCGCACCTGGTTCATCAGCTCCTCGGCGCTGCGCCCAGCGTCCTCGGGGGAACCTTCACGTGACCTGCCATCGGATGTCGACATCAGAGCACCTCCTCGTTGCGACCCTACTCACTCCGACCACGCACGGTAGGGGTGAGCGGACGATGTCGGTCACGATTCGGTCACCGGCGCGTCGCTGCCGGTCGGTGGCCGGGTCAGAGGCCCGTCGGCCCGGTGGACCCCTCCGGTCTACTGATCGGCGGCGTCGGCCGGATCCTGCGGTGCGTCGGCCGGACGGGGGCCGGTGTAGTCGGGGCCGTAGGCGCCCGGTGCGGGCCGGCGGGTCTTGCGCGGGGGCTTCTCCCCCGGCGCCATCCGGCGCGCGGTCACGAGGAACGCGGTGTGGCCGATCATCTTGTGGTCCGGGCGCACGGCGAGGCCCTCGACGTGCCAGTCGCGCACCAGGGACTCCCAGGCGTGGGGCTCGGTGAAGCCGCCGTGCACGCGCACGGTCTCGACGAAGCGCGAGAGCTGGGTGGTGGTCGCGACGTAGGCGCAGACGATCCCGCCGGGCACGAGGGCGTCGGCCGCGGCGTCGAGGCACTCCCAGGGCGCGAGCATGTCGAGGATGATCCGGTCGCAGCGCTCGCCGGAGGCGGGCAGTGCCTCCGCGAGGTCGCCCAGGGTCAGGGTCCACGCCGGGTGGGTCGTGCCCTCGGGCGCGGAGAAGAATTGGTGGACGTTCCTGCGCGCGACCTCGGCGAACTCCTCGCGCCGCTCGTACGACGACACGCGGCCGTGCGGGCCGACGGCGCGCAGCAGCGAGCAGGTCAGCGCACCGGAGCCCACGCCGGCCTCGACGACCCGCGCGCCGGGGAAGATGTCGGCCATCGCGACGATCTGGGCGGCGTCCTTGGGGTAGATCACCGCGGCGCCGCGCGGCATCGAGACCACGAATTCCGAGAGCAGCGGGCGGAAGACGAGGTAGTCCCCGCCGCCGGAGGTGGTGACGGTGAAGCCCTCCTCGCGTCCGATCAGCTCGTCGTGGTCGAGGTGGCCGCGGTTGGAGAAGAACTTCTTGCCGGCCTCGAGCGCGAAGTTGTGCTTGCGTCCCTTGCCGTCGAGCAGCCGGACCCACTCGCCCGCGCGCAGCGGACCACGGTGGACGCCGGACCAGGCCTCCTGGGGTACGTCGGGCAGGGGCTCGTTCTCAGGCACGGCGGAACCCTAGACCGGCGGTGGCGCGGGCGGCGAGTCGGCGCTCGCGCGGTGCTGGCCCGCCGGACGGGAGGGCGGCTCAGCGGGTGGCGCGGAACGCTCAGCGCGTGGCGCGGAACCCTCAGCGCGTGGCGCGGAACGCGCGGTCGACGTCCTCGGTGGTGAGCACGCCGTAGACCGACCCGTCCGGCTCGACGAGGAGGTACTCCGCGGCCGGGGTGCGGGTCAGGGCCCGCACGAGGTCCTCGCCGCGGATGTCGACCGGCAGCCGCAGCCCGTGCTCGAGGGTGCGGGCGACGCTGGAGGTCGGCACCCACGGGCGACGGTCCTCCGGGGTCGCCAGCAGAGCGGCCTCGCTGACCAGCCCGGCCGGCGACCCGTCGTGCTGGGTCGTGACGATCCCGCCCGCCTGGGCGTCCTGGGCCCGGCGTACCGCCTCGGCGAGGGGGAGGTCGCCGGGGACGGCGAGGGTGCGGCGGGCGAGGTCGCGCGCCACGAGCTGCGGGAGGCGACTGCGCAGCCGCGCCGAGGCCATCGCCGCGGTGGCGCCGGCCCACAGGAACGCGGCGACGACGAGGGCGAGGAGGAAGTCGATGACGTCCGGCGGCGTGCCGAGCACCGACTCCTGGAGCAGCGGCCAGCAGAGCACGGCCACCGCCGCCAGACGTCCGCCCCACCCGGCGACGACGGTGCCGCGCACGACGCTGCCGGTGACACCCCAGACGCCGGCCTTGAGCACGCGGCCGCCGTCCAGCGGCAGGCCGGGCACGAGGTTGAGGACGCCGACGAGCAGGTTGGCGCCGGCCAGGCCCTCCACCGCCAGCTGGAGCAGCCCGTCGGGGGTGACCGGGAGGAGCGCGAGCGCGGCCAGCCCGACCGCGATCGAGGTCAGCGGACCCACGACGGCGATCACGAACTCCTCGCGCGGGCGCTTGGCCTCACCCTCGATGGAGGTCATGCCGCCCAGGAAGTGCAGCGTGATCGAGGTGACGGGGTAGCCCAGGCGCTTGGCCGCGACCGCGTGCGAGGCCTCGTGCAGCAGCACCGAGCCGTAGAGCAGCACGGCGAAGGCCAGGCCCGCGACGTAGCGCAGCGCACCCAGGCCGGGCTCGACCTGCTCGACCAGCGGGGCCATGATCACCGCGATCAGCGCGGCCACGACGAACCACGAGCCGCTCACGAGCACGTCGCTGCCGGCGACGGTGCCGACCTTGAAGGTGCCGGGCGGGCGCGGGGCCGCGGGCGGTCTCTCGTCCACGCGGCGAGGCTATCCGAGGCCTGGTCCTGGCCGCCGTCCCAGGCGTGGTGCCCGGCGGCTGTCGGTGCGGTCGCCTACCGTTCGGGGCATGAGCGCGGCCCCCTCGTTGGAGACCACCGCCCCGGGCACCCTCGCCGCGGGCGCCAGCCCCGCGGAGCGGCACTCGACCCCGGTCGACGGCGTCGAGGTCGTGGGTGCGCTCTCGCCCAGCAGGGCCGGCGACTTCATGACCTGCCCCCTGCTCTACCGCTTCCGCACCATCGACAAGCTCCCCGAGCCGTTGTCGCCCGACGCCGTGCGCGGCACCGTCGTGCACAAGGTGCTGGAGGACCTCTTCGACCTGCCTGCCGTCGAGCGCACCGCCGTGCGCGCCGAGCAGATGCTGGAGCCGGCGTGGCGCCGGCTGGTTGAGGCCGAGCCCGGGCTGGGCGCGCTGCTGGAGGAGGAGTCCGGCGTCGACGCCGAGCGCTGGTGGGCCTCGTGCCGCACGGTGCTGGAGCGCTACTTCACGCTCGAGGACCCCACCCGGCTCGAGCCGGCCGAGCGAGAGCTCTACGTCGAGTGGCTGTTGGAGAGCCGACTGCTCCTGCGCGGCTTCGTCGACCGGGTGGACGTCGCGCCCGACGGCGCGATCCGGGTCGTGGACTACAAGACCGGCCGCGCGCCGGGCCCGCAGTTCGAGGCCAAGGCGCTGTTCCAGATGAAGTTCTACGGCCTGGTGCTCTGGCGCACGCGGGGCGTGGTGCCGGCGATGTTGCAGCTGGTCTACCTCGGCAGTGGCGAGGTGTTGCGCTACGTCCCCGACGAGCACGACCTGCTGGCGACCGAGCGCAAGGTGCAGGCAGTCTGGGAGGCGATCAACCGGGCGACCGTCGAGCAGGACTGGCGGCCCAGCCGGGGTCCGCTGTGCTCGTGGTGCGCCCACCAGGCGCTCTGCCCGGCGTGGGGCGGCACTCCCCCGCCGCTGCCGCAGCCCGTCGAGGCCTGACCGCAGGCCCGCTGGGTCGGGTCAAAGACCGTTGCGCTGGGCCCAGAGGGCGGCCTGCGTTCGGTCGGAGACGCCGATCCGCGAGAACGCGCTGGTCAGGTGCGCCTTGACCGTGCGCTCGCTGATCTCCAGCCGCTTGGCGATCTGCTTGTTGGCCAGCCCGTCGCGCACCAGGGTCAGCACCTCGACCTCGCGGGCCGTCAGCTGCGGGCGACCGCCGGCCGAGCGCGCACCCAGCAGGGCGCGCGCGGCCTTCGGGTGGATCGGGGACTCCCCGCGCGAGACCGCACGGATGCCGGTCAGCACGTCGTCGGGGTCGGCGTCCTTGAGCAGGTAGCCCACCGCGCCGGCGTCCAGCGCGTCGAGGATCCGCTCGTTGTCGGAGTACGACGTCAGCACCAGCACGTCGACGCCCAGTCCGGCCGCGACGATCTCGCGGGTCGCGGTCACGCCGTCCACGCCGGGCATCTGCAGGTCCATCAGCACCACGTCGGGCTTGAGCGCCCGGGCCTGCTCGATGGCGGCAGCACCGTCAGCGGCCTGGCCCACGACCTCGATGTCGTCGGCGGTGGCGATGAGCTGGGCCAGGCCGGCCCGGATCACGGCGTGGTCGTCGACCAGGACGACCCGGGTCGTGCCCGAGTGCTCGCTCATCGTCGTACCGCCATCCGCACCGACGTACCTTCGCCCACCGCGGACGTGACGTCCAACTCACCACCGACGTCGCGCACGAGGCTGCGGAGCCCGCGCAGGCCGAACCGGTCGGGCTCGCTGGGCGCGGTGGTGTCGAAGCCGACCCCGTCGTCGACGACCTCAAGGAGCAGCTGCTCCTCGTCACCGCGGACGGTGACGGCCAGGGTGGAGGCACCGGAGTGCCGGGTGGCGTTGCGGACCGCCTCCTGGGCGACCCGCCACACCAGGGCGACCTCGGGATCCGAGGCGCCCTCGATCCCCGACACGCTGACCGAGGCGTGGATGCCCGCGGCCGCGGCGGGGGCGATGAGGTCGTCCAGTGCGGTCTCGAGCCCGCGGCCATGCAGCTCCGGGGGGTGGATCTCGGCCAGCAGCGAGCGCATCTGCTTGAGGCTGTCGCGCATCGAGCTGCTGACGCTGGTGAGCACCTCGGCCGTCTGCGGGGTGGTGGCGGGGTCCCTTGCGGCGCCGGAGAGCGCGAACGCGGAGCCCGCGAGGTCCTGGACCACGCCGTCGTGCAGGTCGCGCGCGATCCGTCGTCGCTCGGCGTCGGAGGCGTCGATCGCCGTCTGCAACAGGCGCTCGCGCTCCCGGCTGCCGCGGCGGAGCTGGCCGGTCAGGAGGCCGAGCATCACGGTGGAGATGACAGCGAGCAGCAGCAGCGGAGCGAGCGTGATCCAGCGAAAGTCGCCGAAGATCCGTTCACGCCGCTCCTCTACTCCTTCGAGGTCCCAGTAAGCCACGAAGAGAGCCGGCTCCGTCGACAGCGGGACCCCCAGTCGCTCGGCACGCCGAATGGCGTTCCGACTCGTGGTGGCCCCGACCCGGGTGTAGATCTTGACCAATCCCGTCTCGTCGCCTTCACGTGCCCGGTGTCGCGGAGAGTTCGGGTCCGCCACCTCGGAATCCGTGCCGCCATCCCTGAGGACGGCTTGCTGCTTGTTAGACAGAGGATAGACGTCGTCGCGGAAAGCGACGGAGACGTCAGTCGAGTCGTAGGCCACACGGCCGGTCGTCGTGATGATGTCGAAACCGACGAGCTCTTCGGTCTGGACTTCAAGCCCGCGTCGCACGAACCGGTCGACAGCACCCGCGTTGCCGTCTAGGAGACCTGTCCGAAGGTACGGGTTGACGGCCGTGTCGACGATGAACTCGTTGATGCTCTCGGCCTGCTCGACCGCAGCCTGCTCGGCAGCGCGAGCGGTGAGCTCATTGGTGGCCAGGAAGATCCCAGCGACCAGGAGCAGGCTGACCACCAGGAAGACCAGCACCGGGTGACGCAGGAACGAAAGGGGTGCGCCTTGCACGAAGCGGATCAGTAGGTCAGCGAGGCGCGGCAGACCTCGTTGGTCGCAGTGTTCTGTGCCCGAAAGTCCACGTCGTCGGGTCCTGGGAAGTCGGCCATGTCGCGCACGACCTTGAAGGAGCGGTCGGCATCCTTCGCCTTGACCGTGCCCTTGCCGGACAGCTCACCGTTGTGGCGCAGCTTCCAGTCCCAGACGTCGTCGTCCTCGCTGAACACGATCGCCGTCACCTCGAGAATGCCCGAGTCTCGCGGCACGATCTTGAGCCGGACGCTGCTGCTGGCGCGGCAGTCGAACATCTCCTTCTCGACCTCGGACTTCTTCGCCGTGGCGCTGGGTCCGGCGACGATCATCGAGAGCGCGAGCAGGAGCCCGGCCAGGATGCGCGGGGCACGGCTGTGGACCGCTCGGGTGGTGCTGCGGTGGTCCATGGTGCCCTTCTGGAGGTCCTGCTGCCGGTCGGTCGGTCGATGCCCCCAGGGTCTCACGGAAGTCGCCGCGCACCCAAGGAAACAGCCGTGCCCGGCCTCGCCATCACCTCCGGTGACCGGAGGCCGCTTGTGGTGACGAGGTCGGGCCTGGCCAGGGCGCCCGGTCCGCCGCTGTGGACCGGGTGGTTCGCCCTGCGTGGTCACAGTGTGGCGCAAGGTAAAGGGCGAGTGCCAGTACCCGGTGGTCGTAGCACCGGTGACTACGTCCCGGGGCCCCGGCCTAGTCATTCCCGGCGCAGTGACGGGCCGTCAGGACGCGGTGATGCCGCGGCGTACGTCGGCGAGGACCGTGCCGAGGTCGTCGGGCTCGAGGCCAGCGAGGGTCTCGCGGAAGACCCGGCGCGGGCCGTCGGGCACCGGGACGTGGTTCTGCACGACCAGCACCGCACAGCCGGCGGCCTCCGCCGAGGTGGCACCGGTGCCGGAGTCCTCGATCGCCACGCAGTCGGCGGGGTCGAGGCCGAGGGCGGCCGCAGCGGTGAGGTAGGGCTCGGGGTGCGGCTTGCCGCGGGAGACCTTCTCCCCCGTCACGACGACCGGGAAGGTGCCGGCCGGCAGCCGGCGCAGGATCGGGGTGACGAACCGCTCGTAGGACATCGTCACCAGCGCGCACGGGACCTCGGCCTCGCCGAGCGCCGCGAGCAGCTCGACCGCGCCGGGTCGCCACGGGACCGCCTCCTCGACCCGGGCGACGACGCCGTCGAGCAGCTCCTCGACGACCTCGGCCGGTGACTGGGACAGCCCCATGGCGCCCTTGATCACCCGGCCGGACTCCAGCAGGTCGTTGCCGACGAGCTGCAGTGCCTGCTCGTGGGTCCACGTGGCGCCGTACTTCTGCGCCATCGCCATCTCGGTGGCGATCCAGTAGGGCTCGGTGTCGACGAGGGTCCCGTCCATGTCCCACAGGACGGCCGCCGGCAGGCCGGACGCCTCCTGCTGGAGCGCCGGGTCAGTCATCGGGGTCGTAGCCGAGGTTGGGCGAGAGCCACTTCTCGGCCTCGTCGAGGGTCCAGCCCTTGCGCTCGGCGTACGCCGCGACCTGGTCGCGCCCGAGCCGGCCGACGACGAAGTACTGGCTCTCGGGGTGGCTGTAGTAGACGCCCGAGACCGACGCGCCCGGCCACATCGCCATCGACTCGGTGAGCCGGATGCCGGTCCCGGCCTCGACGTCCATGAGGTCCCACAGCGTGAGCTTCTCGGTGTGGTCGGGGCAGGCGGGGTAGCCCGGCGCGGGCCGGATGCCGGCGTACTTCTCGGCGATGAGGTCCTCGTTGGAGAGCGTCTCCGCGGCGTCGTGGCCCCAGAACTCGGTGCGCACCCGCTGGTGCAGCCGCTCGGCGAAGGCCTCGGCGAGCCGGTCCGCGAGCGCCTCGACGAGGATCGCGTTGTAGTCGTCGAGGTCGTCACGGAAGGCCTTGACCCGCTCGGGGAGCCCGATGCCGGCCGTCACCGCGAAGCCGCCCACGTGGTCGGCGAGCCCGGTGGAGACCGGCGCGACGTAGTCGGCCAGCGAGCGGTTGGGGATGCCACCGCGGTGCTGGCCCTGCTGGCGCAGCTGGTGCAGGACCGCGCGCCTGTCGGTGCGGGAGTCGTCGGCCCACACGACGACGTCGTCGCCGTCGGCGTTGGCGGGCCAGAGCCCGTAGACCCCGTTCGCGCGCACCCACTTCTCGGCGATCATCGTGTCGAGCATCTGCTGGGCGTCGTCGTAGAGCCTGCGCGCGGCCTCGCCGTGGCTCGGGCTGTTGAGGATGTCGGGGAACTTGCCCTTCATCTCCCAGGCGTTGAAGAAGGGCTGCCAGTCGATGTACTCCCGCAGCTCGGCCAGGTCGTAGTCCTCGAGCAGGTGCACCCCGGGCGTCTTGGGTGCCGGAGGGACGTAGCCGGTCCAGTCGACGGGCGTGGCGTTGGCGACCGCGTCGGCGTAGGAGAGCTGGGGACGGTCCGACTTCGCCGCGTGCCGGGCCCGGAGCGCGTCGTAGTCCTCCTTCACGGTGGCCAGGAGCGCCTTGCGGCGCTCGGGGTTCAGCAGCGCGGAGACCGTCGGCACCGAACGTGAGGCGTCCTTGACCCAGACGACGGGACCGTCGTACTTGCGGTCGACCTTGACCGCGGTGTGGGCGCGCGAGGTGGTGGCGCCGCCGATCAGCAGCGGGATGTCCATGCCGAGCCGCTGCATCTCGGTGGCGAAGGCGACCATCTCGTCCAGCGAGGGCGTGATCAGGCCGGAGAGGCCGATGACGTCGGCGCCGACCTCCTGGGCGGCGTCGAGGATCTTCTGGGCCGGCACCATGACGCCGAGGTCGACGACCTCGTAGTTGTTGCAGGCCAGCACGACCCCGACGATGTTCTTGCCGATGTCGTGGACGTCGCCCTTGACCGTGGCCAGCACGACCGTGCCGTTGGTGTCCTTCTGCGAGGCGAGGGCGGGGTTGGTCCGCTTCTCCTCCTCGATGTACGGGATGAGGTAGGCGACGGCCTTCTTCATGACCCGCGCCGACTTCACGACCTGCGGGAGGAACATCTTCCCGGAGCCGAAGAGGTCGCCGACGACGTCCATCCCGTCCATGAGCGGGCCCTCGATGACCTCGATCGGGCGGCCGCCGCGGGCGTCGATCTCCCGGCGCAGCTCCTCGGTGTCGACCTCGACGAAGGCGTCGATGCCCTTGACCAGGGCGTGGGTGACCCGCTCGGCCACGGGCAGCTCCCGCCAGGCCTCGGTGACGGCCTCGGCCTGCTCGCCCGCCTGGTTGTGCGCCTCCGCGATCTCCAGCAGCCGCTCGGCCGCGTCGGGGCGCCGGTTGAGGACGACGTCCTCGATCCGCTCCCGGAGCTCGGGCGCGACCTCGTCGTAGACCACCAGGGCGCCGGCGTTCACGATGCCCATGTCCAGGCCCGCGCGGATCGCGTGGAACAGGAAGACGGCGTGGATCGCCTCGCGCACGGGGTTGTTGCCGCGGAAGGAGAAGGAGACGTTCGAGATGCCGCCGGAGACCTTGGCACCCGGCAGGTTCTGCTTGATCCAGCGGGTCGCCTCGATGAAGTCCAGGCCGTAGGACGCGTGCTCCTCGATGCCCGTGGCGACCGCGAACACGTTGGGGTCGAAGACGATGTCCTCGGGCGGGAAGTCCGCCTCGTCCACGAGCAGCCGGTAGGCGCGCTCGCAGATCGCCTTGCGGCGCTCGAGGTTGTCGGCCTGGCCGTCCTCGTCGAAGGCCATGACGACCGCGGCTGCGCCGTACTTGCGGCACAGGCGCGCCTGGGCGAGGAACGCCTCCTCGCCCTCCTTCATCGAGATCGAGTTGACGATCGGCTTGCCCTGGACGGTCTTGAGACCGGCCTCGATGACCTCCCACTTGGAGGAGTCGACCATCAGCGGGACCCGGGAGATGTCGGGCTCGGAGGCGACCAGGCGCAGGAAGCGGTCCATGGCCGCGACGCCGTCGATCATGCCCTCGTCCATGTTGACGTCGATGACCTGCGCGCCGTTCTCCACCTGCTGCGCGGCCACCGACAGGGCGGTGTCGTAGTCACCGGCCTTGATCAGGTTGCGGAAGCGCGCGGACCCGGTGATGTTGGTGCGCTCGCCGACGTTGACGAAGAGGCTGTCGGCGTCGATGGTGAACGGCTCGAGGCCGGACAGGCGCATCGCGGGCGTGACGGTCGGGACCTCGCGGGGAGCCAGGCCCTCCACGGTGCGGGCGATCGCCGCGACGTGCTCGGGAGTGGTGCCACAGCAGCCACCGACCAGGTTGACCAGGCCGGACTCGGCGAACTCGCGGATGATGCCCGCGGTCTGCTCGGCGACCTCGTCGTACTCGCCGAAGGCGTTGGGCAGTCCGGCGTTGGGGTAGGCCGAGACGAATGTGTCGGCGATCCGGGAGAGCTCGGCGACGTAGGGCCGCATCTCGCGGGCCCCCAGCGCGCAGTTGAGGCCGATCGCCAGCGGTCGGGCGTGGCGCACGGAGTTCCAGAAGGCCTCGGTGGTCTGGCCCGACAGGGTCCGGCCGGAGGCGTCGGTGATCGTGCCGGAGATCACGACCGGCCAGCGGCGCCCGGCCTGCTCGAAGAAGGTCTCCAGGGCGAAGATCGCGGCCTTGGCGTTGAGGGTGTCGAAGATGGTCTCGACGAAGAGCAGGTCCGCTCCCCCGTCGACCAGGCCCCGGATCGCGTCGGTGTACGCCGGCACGAGGTCGTCCCAGGTGACGTTGCGCGCCGCGGGGTCGTTGACGTCGGGGCTGATCGAGGCGGTGCGGGTCGTGGGACCGAGCGCGCCGGCGACGTACCGCGGCTTCTCCGGCGTGGCGACCCCGTCGGCCACCCGACGCGCCAGCCGGGCGGACTCGAGGTTGAGCTCGTAGGCGAGCTCCTCGAGGCCGTAGTCGGCCAGCGAGATCGCGTTGGCGTTGAAGGTGTTGGTCTCGATGACGTCGGCGCCGGCGAGGAGGTACTCGCGGTGGATGCCCTCGATGATCGCCGGCTGGGTGATCGTCAGCAGGTCGTTGTTGCCCTGGAGGTCCTCGCCGGTCCAGTCCTTGAACCGCTCGCCGCGGTAGCCGGCCTCGTCCGGACGGTCGCGCTGGATCGCGGTGCCCATGGCGCCGTCGATCACCAGGATCCGCTCCGCCAGCACACGGCGCAGCTCGTCGGTGACATCAGGGCGCCAGTCGGTGCTCACGCGGGTCCTCTCGCGGTCGGGATCTCCAGCGTAGGAAGGGTGTCCGGAGGCTGGACGGCCTTCCCAGATCGTGACACCGCGAGCAAGCACGCCGAAATCGCCGCGGTCATCGCACCAGCCCGGCCTAGGGTGGACGGGTGATCGAGATCGACGACGCCCCGGAGCTGGTGGACCCCATCGTCATCGCGGCCTTCGAGGGCTGGAACGACGCCGCGGACGCTGCTTCCTCCGTGGTGGACCACCTGATGCGCGTCTGGGACGCCCGGGTCGTCGGTGCCGTGGATCCCGAGGACTTCTACGACTTCCAGGTCAACCGACCGGTCGTGGGCACCGATCACCACGGCCACCGGAGGCTGACCTGGCCGACCACGCAGATCGCCGTGGCCTCCCCGCCCGACCTGGGGCGCGACGTGATCCTGATCCGCGGCATCGAGCCCAACATGCGCTGGCGGCAGTTCTGCGCCGAGCTGCTCGCCGCCACCGACGAGCTCGGCGGCGAGATGGTCGTCACGCTCGGGGCGCTGCTCGCCGACACCCCCCACACCCGCCCCATCCCGGTCACCGGCACTGCCACCGAGCCCGAGCTGGTCGACCGGCTCAAGCTCGAGCAGTCCACCTACGAAGGACCCACCGGCATCGTCGGGGTCTTCCAGGACGCCTGCGTCCGCGTGGACATGCCGGCCGTGTCCTACTGGGCCGCGGTCCCCCACTACGTCGCCCAGCCCCCCTGCCCCAAGGCCACGCTGGCGCTCGTCGGGCAGCTCGAGGACCTGCTGGAGACCTCCATCCCGCTCGGTGACCTCCCCGAGGAGGCACGGGCGTGGGAGCGCGGCGTGGACGAGCTGGCCGAGGAGGACGAGGACGTCGCCGACTACGTCCGCTCCCTGGAGCAGACCCGTGACACCGCCGACCTGCCGGAGGCCTCCGGCGAGGCGATCGCGCGGGAGTTCGAGCGCTACCTCAAGCGACGCGAGGACGACGACTGACGGGCCTCGTGGCTCGTCGCTGACGCTCCTCGCACCTCGACCAGCGGAGGGGTCAGAGCGAGAGGCCCAGGGCGGCGTCGAGCAGCAGGTGGACCCGGACCGCGGCGTGCGGGTCGGAGGTGTCGGCCAGGCCGCCGGTGCCCAGCGTCGCGTCGGCCCAGGCGTCCACGAGCGCGACCGCGCGGGGTGCGTCGAGGTCGTCGGCCAGGGCGGCCAGCACCCCGGTGACGACCGGCTCGGAGGGCGCGCCCGCACCCAGTGCCAGCGCCCGGCGCCAGCGGGCCAGGCGGTCGACCTCGTCGAAGAGCTCGGCGTCGGTCCACTCCCAGTCGCTGCGGTAGTGGTGCTGCAGCAGGGTCAGCCGGATCGCCATCGGGTCGACGTCGGAGTTGCGCAGGGCCGAGACGAAGACCAGGTTGCCACGCGACTTCGACATCTTCTCGCCGTCGTAGGCGACCATCCCGGCGTGCGCGTAGGCGCGGGCGAAGGGGGTGCCGCCGGTGGCGACGTGGGCGTGCCCCGCGCACATCTCGTGGTGGGGGAAGACCAGGTCCGAGCCGCCACCCTGCACGTCGAGGGTGCCGCCGAGGTGCTCCCACGCGATGGCGGTGCACTCCACGTGCCAGCCGGGGCGACCCGGGCCGAAGGGGCTCTCCCACGAGGGCTCCCCCGGTCGCTCGCCCCGCCAGACGACGCAGTCGAGCGGGTCCTGCTTGCCGGGTCGGTCGGGGTCCCCGCCGCGCTCGGGGAAGATCTCGAGCATGGCCGCGCGGTCGAGACCGGACTCGGCGCCGAAGGCCGGGTCCGCGGTGACGGAGAAGTAGAGGTCGTCGTCGACGCGGTAGACCGCACCGGCCGCCTCCATCCGCTGGATCAGGTCGATGACCAGCGGGATCGACTCGACCGCGCCGACGTAGTGCTGCGGCGGCAGGACGCGCAGTGCGGTCATGTCCTGGCGGAACAGCTCGGTCTCGCGCTCGGCCAGCTCGACCCAGTCCACCTTGACCTTGGTGGCGCGCTCGAGCAGCGGGTCGTCGACGTCGGTGACGTTCTGCACGTAGGTGACCGGGTGGCCGGCGTTGATCCAGGCGCGGTGGAGCAGGTCGAAGCCGACGTACGTCGCCGCGTGGCCCATGTGCGTGGCGTCGTAGGGCGTGATGCCGCAGACGTAGAGCCGGGCCGAGGAGGCACCCTCCTGCGGCTCGAGCACCATCCGGCCCCCGGTGGCGGTGTCGTGGACGGACACCGGCGGGGCCGTGACCCCGAGGTCCGGGACGGCAGGAGCAGACCAGGCGCGCATGGGGCGAGCCTAGACGGGGACCCTCCCCGGAGGATCAGAAGGGCGGCCAGGGGATCGCCGGCCCGCCACCACCGGGGAACGGCAGCGCCCCGGCGGACATCAGCCGGTCGCAGCGGCGGCGCACGCAGTCGATCTCGAGGTCGGTGAGCAGCGGGGCGAGCGCGTCGCCGAGAGCCCCGGCGAGGGCCTCGCGGACCCGGGAGACCGCGGCGGTCTCGACGTCGGTCAGCCGCTCCCCGGCCCAGCCCCACAGCACGGTGCGCAGCTTGTGCTCGTGGTGGAAGGCGATCCCGTGGTCGATGCCGAAGCGGTGGCCGTCGGGCATCTCCAGGACGTGACCCCCCTTGCGGTCGGCGTTGTTGAGGACCACGTCCAGCACCGCGACCCGCCGCAGGGCGTCGGTGTCCTCGTGGACCAGCGAGATGGGGCGGTCGTGGGCGTCGTACCCGTCGAAGACGTGGAGATAGCCCTCGGGCAGCTCGTCCTCGGGGACCAGCGTCACGGCTGCCTGGGACTCGTCGGGCTCCTGCCACTCCTGGAACATCCCCGGGCCGTGCGGGCCCTCACCGAGCCAGGTGAGGGGCACCGGGCAGCGGAAGGCGTCGCCGGCGAAGACCTCGGCGACCAGGTGGGCGGCCACCTCGCGGTCGGCGAGCACGGCGCCGGGGAAGTCCCACAGGGGGCGCTCCCCCGCCACGGGCTTGTAGACCACGCGCACGTCGCCGTCGGGGGTGCGCACCGCGCCCACGAAGGTCGCGTTGGAGGCGGGCATGACCCGCCCGTGCAGGACCAGCTCGCCCTCGAGCACGGGGCCCTGCCTCAGACGGGGTCGCGGCGGCGGAAGCCGTTGGCCCGGACGCACAGGTGGCCCTCCGGGTCGATCGGCTCGCCGCAGAACGGGCAGGTGGGTCGGCCGGCGCCCAGCACGCTCTCGCTGCGCTGGACGAAGGCCCGGGCGACCCCGGCCGGTACCCGGACCAGCAGTACCTCCTCGGGCTCGGGCTCCTCGAAGTCGTGGTCCTCCCCGAGCTGGTCGGGGCTCACCACGGCGGCCTCCGTGAACGGGAAGACCTCGATGACCACGCGCTCGTCGCCGGGGTCCCAGGACAGAGTCATGGTGCCGGCGCGGAACTCCTCCTCGATCGGCTGCTCGAGGGGGTCGTTGTCCTGCAGGGCCAGCGGTGCGACCGCAGGGATGACGGCCTCGGTGCCGCTGGCCATGACCTCGTCGAGCAGCTCGTCGATCCGCTCGGCCAGCGCGGCGACCTGCTGCTTCTCCAGCGCCACGCTCACGAGGCGGTTGCCGGTGCGGGCCTGCAGGAAGAAGGTGCGGGAGCCGGGCGGGCCGACGGTGCCCGCGACGAAGCGCTCGGGCGGGTCGAATCCGTGGACCAGGGGCATGGCGGCAACCTTAGGGGCGGGCCCCAGCAGGAGCCTCCCCCGGACCGGCGCCCCCGCCGACCGCGGCGTCGGTCGAAGCGCTGGCCTTGCGGGAGCGTCCCTTCTTCGCCGGGGGCCTGAGCCAGGACAGGTCGCCCTCGTGGGTGTTGCTCGCCAGGACGTAGGGCCGGTGCTCGGTGTAGCGCACGATCGACAGCGAGGCGGGGTCGACGGAGATGCGCTGGAAGAGGTCCAGGTGCATGCCGAGCGCGTCGGCCAGCACCGACTTGATGATGTCGCCGTGGCTGACCGCGACCCAGACCGCGTGCGGGCCGTGCTCGGCCTCCACGAGGGCGTCGTGGCGGCGTACGGCCTCGACGGCGCGGGCCTGCATCGTGGCCATCGACTCCCCGCCGGGGAACGCCGCGGCCGACGGGTGGGCCTGGACGGTGCGCCACAGCGGCTCCTTGGCCAGCTCCTTGAGCGTGCGGCCCTGCCAGTCGCCGTAGTCGCACTCGGTGATCCCGCGCTCGGTCACGACCGCCGGCTCGCCCTGCTGAGCGGCCAGTACGAGCCTGGAGGTCTGCTTGCAGCGCTCCAGCGGGCTGGTGACCAGCTTGACCACCGGGACGCCGGCGAGCCGGGCTCCGGCCCGCTCGGCCTGGCCCCTCCCGTGGTCGTCGAGGCGGACCCCGGGGGTGCGACCGGCCAGCACGCCCGAGGCGTTGGCGGTGGTGCGGCCGTGGCGGACGAGCACGACGGTGGCCATGTCACGGACTCTAGCCAGGGGGTCGCGGCGCTAGCGTGAGGTCCGTGATCGTCGACAGCGCCGTCTACCGCCAGGGCACCCGGGTGGTCGTGGAGGACGGCACCCACGACGCGCACGACTACCCTCACCTGCGCGATGCGGCGGCCCGTGGGGGCGGCTTCGTCTGGGTGGGGCTGCACGAGCCGAGCCAGGAGGAGCTGGGTGCGGTGGCCGACGCGTTCTCGCTGCACCCGCTCGCGGTCGAGGACGCGGTCAAGGCCCATCAGCGGCCCAAGCTCGAGCGCTACGGCGACAGCCTGTTCCTGGTGCTCAAGACCCTCTGGTACGTCGACGAGGAGGACGCGGTCGAGACCGGGGAGATCAGCATCTTCATGGGCGCGGACTTCGTCGTGACGGTGCGGCACGGCCTGGGCAGCGGCCTCGCCGCCGCGCGCGAGAGCCTCGAGAGCGACGCGCACGTGCTGGAGCACGGGCCTGCGGCGGTCGTCTACGCCGTCTGCGACCGGGTCGTCGACGAGTACGTCGCGGTCGTCGACGAGCTGCAGGTCGACGTGGACGAGGTGGAGGTCTCGGTCTTCTCCGAGGAGCGCACCAACGACGCCGTACGGATCTACACCCTCAAGCGCGAGATCGCGGAGGTGCGTCGGGCCGTGCTGCCGCTCCGCGAGCCGATGTCCCGCTTCGCCGCCGGTCAGGTGCGCGAGGTGGGCGAGGAGGCGGCGCCTTTCTTCCGCGACGTGCTCGACCACCTGGCCCGCACCGCGGACGAGGTCGACAGCCTCGACACGCTGCTCTCCACCGCCTTCGAGGCCCACGTCGCCCAGTTGTCGCTGCAGCAGAACGACGACATGCGCAAGATCTCCGCCGGGGCCGCCCTGGTGGTCGTCCCGACCCTCATCGCCGGGATCTACGGCATGAACTTCACCCACATGCCCGAGCTCGACTGGACCCTGGGCTACCCGTTCGCGCTGCTCCTCATGGGCGGGGTGTCGGGGCTGCTGTGGTGGTTCTTCCGGCGCTCGGGGTGGTTGTAGGCCGCTCAGGCGGCCAGGACGCCGGTCGACAGCAGCACGAGCACGGCCCCGCCGAGCGCGACCCGGTAGACCACGAACGGGGTGTAGGTCCGGGTGGTGACCCAGCGCAGGAGCCAGGCGATGACGGCGTACCCGACGACGAAGGAGACGACAGTGCCGACGATCGTCGGGCCCCAGCCGTAGGCGTTGTCGCCGTCGGGGATCTCGCTGAGCTGGAAGACCCCGGCGCCGACGACCGCGGGGATCGCGAGCAGGAAGGCGAAGCGGGTGGCCGCGGCCCGTTCGTAGCCGAGGATGCGCCCCATCGAGAGCGTGGCACCCGAGCGGGAGACGCCGGGGACCAGGGCCATCGCCTGGGCCATGCCCATGAGCACCGCGTCGCGCAGCGTGAGCTTCTTGATCGGCCGGTCGTTGCGGCCGAACCGGTCGGCCAGCCCGAGGACGATGCCGAAGACGATGAGCGTGGTCCCGACGATCCACAGGCTGCGGAAGTCCTGCTCGATCAGGTCCTTGAGCAGGATGCCCAGCACCACGATGGGCAGCGAGCCGACGATGATGAACCAGCCCATCCGGGCGTCGAGGTGCCCGCGGTACTCCGCCTGGAACAGCGAGCGCACCCACGTCGAGCCGATCCGCCAGATGTCCTCGCGGAAGTAGATGAGCACCGCCAGCTCGGTGCCGATCTGCACGACCGCGGTGAAGGCCGCGCCCGGGTCCCCCCAGCCGAAGAGCTCGGGGAAGATCCGGAGGTGGGCGCTGGAGGAGATGGGGAGGAACTCCGTGAGTCCCTGCAGCGTCCCGAGGACGACGGCCTTGAGGAGGTCGAGCACGGGCAGCAAGCCTAGGGGTGGCGGGCCCGTGGACGTGCACGGCGAGCCGAGGCGGGTGCGGGCGGCCGCTGCCGCTAGGTTCTGCTGCCATGCAGCAGCGATCCGTGGGAGCCACCGGGCTCCGGGTCTCCCGGCTGGGCCTGGGCACGATGACCTGGGGTCGCGACACCGACGAGCACGAGGCACGCGACCAGCTGGTCGCGTTCGTGGAGGCGGGCGGCACCCTGGTCGACTCCGCGGCGGCGTACGCCGAGGGGCGGTCGGAAGCGCTGCTGGGCTCGCTCCTGGGCGACGTCGTGCACCGCGACGAGGTCGTCATCGCCACGAAGGCGGCGATCAGCGCCCGCGACGGGCGCACCCATGTCGACGCCTCGCGCGGGTCGCTGCTCCCCACCCTCGACGCGTCGCTGCGCCGACTCGGGGTCGACCACGTCGACCTGTGGCAGGTCCACACCTGGGACCCCCGCACCCCGCTCGAGGAGACGCTCAGCGCGCTCGACCTCGCGGTGACCAGCGGCCGGGCGTCGTACGTCGGCATCTCCAACTACTCCGGGTGGCAGACCGCGCAGGCGGCGACGTGGCAGGCCGCGTTGCCGGGGCGGGTGCGGCTGGCCTCGACCCAGGTGGAGTACTCATTGGTCAACCGCGGCGTCGAGCACGAGGTGCTGCCCGCCGCCCAGGCGATGGGACTGGGCGTGCTGCCGTGGTCCCCGCTGGGTCGCGGGGTGCTGACGGGGAAGTACCGCACCGGCACGCCTACCGACTCCCGCGCCGCCACCAGCCAGTTCTCCCGTTTCGTGCAGCCCTACCTCGACGACGAGCGGACCGTGGCGGTGGTGGAGGCGGTGTGCCGCGCGGCCGAGGGGCTCGACCTCTCCCCGGTGCAGGTCGCGCTCGCCTGGGTCCGCGACCGTCCTGGGGTCACCTCGCCTATCGTGGGAGCGCGGACCGCGGCCCAGCTGCGGACCGCCCTCAGCGTCGAGGACCTCACCCTGCCGCCCGAGATCGTGGCGGCACTGGACGACGTGAGCGCGGACTGACCCGCCTCACCGGCACGTGACGGGAGGGCTGATGAGAGCCGACCGACGACCCCTCCGCAACGGGGTGGAGTGGGAGTTCGAGAGCGTCGCCTTCTCGCGCGACCTGTCACGCAACGTCGTGCGCAAGCTGCTCGTCGAGCGCGCCGAGCACGGCGGCTGGGAGCTGGACCGGGTGCGGATCGGCAACGACGGGGTGCGGCGGGTCGTGCTGCGGCGCAAGATCATCCGCGCGGTCCGGACGGCCTAGACGTCATCCAAGAAGCGGTCGAACACCCGCGCACCGAACTCCAGGGCGTCCACCGGCACCCGCTCGTCGACGCCGTGGAAGAGCGCGGTGAAGTCGAGGTCGGCCGGCAGCCGCAGCGGGGCGAAGCCGTAGGAGCGCATCCCGAGCTTGCGGAAGTGCTTGGCGTCCGTGCCGCCGGACATGAGGTACGGCGCCACGATGCCCTCGGGGTCCTCCGCGAGGATCGAGCGGTTCATCGCGGCGACCAGGTCACCGTCGTACGGCGTCTCCCAGGGCTGCTGGTGCGAGAGGTATTCGATGTCGATCCCCTCCCCCGTGAGCTCGGCGAGCGTGGCGAAGAACTCGTCCTCGAAGCCCGGGAGGAAGCGCCCGTCGACGTGGGCCGTGGCCTCGGTGGGGATGACGTTCACCTTGTAGCCGGCCTGGAGCATGGTCGGGTTCGTCGTGTTGGAGATGACCGCACCCAGCATCCGTGCGGCTCCGCCGAATTCCTCGATCAGGGCCGGGGCGTTCTCGGGGGTGGCCTCGGTGCCGGCGAGGTCCGCGACGGTGGCGAGCAGCACCTCCATCGTGGGCGTGAGCCGCACGGGCCACTGGTGGGCCCCGATCCGCGCGACCGCGGCCGTGAGCCGGGAGACGGCGTTGTCGGTGTTGATCATCGACCCGTGCCCGGCACGCCCCCGCGCGGTGAGCTTCATCCAGGCCATGCCCTTCTCGGCGGCCTCGACGAGGTAGACGCGACGACCGCGGACCGTGGTCGAGAAGCCCCCGACCTCGCCGACGGCCTCGGTGCAGCCCTCCAGGAGCTCGGGGTGGTCCTCGACGATGACCTGGGCGCCGTGGTGGCCTCCTGCCTCCTCGTCGGCGGTGAAGCAGAGCACGACCGGGCGGTCCGGGACCTGGCCCGCCCGGGCCCGGGCGCGCACGACGCTGAGAAGCATCGCGTCGAAGTCCTTCATGTCGACCGCCCCCCGGCCCCACACGTAGCCGTCGCGCACCTCGCCCGAGAACGGGTCGACCTGCCAGTCCTCCGCGGCGGCGGGCACGACGTCGAGGTGGCCGTGCAGCAGCAGGGCGTCCCTGCCACTGCTCTCGTCCCCCCAGCGGGCGACGAGGCTGGTGCGGCCGTGGAGCTTCTCCACCACGGTGCACCCGATGCCGACCTCGTCCAGGAGCGCGGCGACGTGCTCGGCGGCCTTCCGCTCCCCCGGGCCCTCCTCCTCGCCGTAGTTGGAGGTGTCGATCCGGATCAGGTCCCGGCACAGCTCCACCACCTCCGCCGCGGGGTCGTAGCCGCGGTGGGCCGTGGTGTCGGTGGTGCTGCCGGGGCTGTCCGAGAGGGGCGTCGACATGGGCCCCAGCATCGCACCCGACCGCCCACGCGCCCACGAGCGCAGGGGTGGGAGCGCACGGCGACCCGCGGAGGGGTGCCGATGCGGTGGTCGGGGTGCGGTTTTGCTACTGTTCCGACGCACTCGTCCGGGTGGCGGAATAGGCAGACGCGCTAGCTTGAGGTGCTAGTGCCCGTATAGGGCGTGGGGGTTCAAGTCCCCCCTCGGACACGGCACGGGACCGGCCCCTGACCTGCGACGAGCAGGCAGGGGCCGTCCTGCTTCCCAGACAGGGTGCGGGCCGGGTCCGGGCCCGGTTCGGTCTGCGTGCAGGCTCAGCGCAGGTCGCGACGGCGCAACCCCACGAGCCCGGCTGCGAGCAGCAGGGCCGCGACGGCGGTCATCGCCACCAGCGGTGTGGCCGAGAGCGCCTCGGCCGGGTAGCGGGGCGCGTGGTCGAAGACCGAGAACCGGTAGACCCACTCCGGCAGGTCCAGGACTCCCCCGAGCCACCCGATCACCGCCTCGAAGGCCAGCACCAGCCACCCGACCCAGGTCCAGCGCGGGGCCCAGCCGTAGGCCAGCACCAGCACCCCGACCAGCACCGCGATCGCCGGGAGGTAGACCAGCGGAGCGAACGAGATCTGCAGGCCCTGCGACGTGTCTCCGACGACGGTGGCGTACGACAGCCCGGAGCCCAGGCCTGCCACCAGCAGCAGCACGAGGACCCCGCCGCCGGCGACGGCGAGGTCGGAGAGGGTCGAGCGGACCCGACCGACGGGGCCCGCGCACACCAGCGCCGTGCGGCCCACGGTCTCCTCGGTGAGCACCCGACCGGCGGCCCAGATCCCGTAGCCGGCGATCGTGAGGGCGATGACCAGCGTGAACGTGGCCTGGTAGGCGTCGATCATGGACGCGCCGCCGGTCGCGGCCAGGTACGCCGCCAGCGCCGGGTTGTCACGCACCATGTCCTGCATCGAGGTGCCCAGGGTGCCGATCAGCACCCCCAGCAGGCCCAGCGCCACGGACCAGGCCAGCAGCCCGCCGCGCTGCTGGCGCCAGGCGAGCCCGACGGGACCCGACAGCGACCGGGCGGCCCGTGCGGGCCCGGGCCGCGAGGGCAGCAGACCGGCCGCGAAGTCGCGCCGCTCGGCCAGGCGCACCGCGATGACGAGCAGGGCCGCGGCACCCAGGAGCAGCAGCAGCACCGGCCAGGGCCGGTCCTCGGTGGGGATCCGGGTGGCCTGGGCCCAGCCGATCGGGCTGAACCAGACCGTCGCGTCGTCGCGGACGTCCCCGACAGCGCGGACGACGTAGAAGACGAGGAAGACGGCCAGCCCGGCGCCGCTGACCGTCCGGGCGTGCACGAAGACCTGGGCCAGGCAGAGCGTCAGCGCGGCCATGAAGATGCCCAGGCACGCCATCGCAGCGCCGTACACCAGCGAGTCGCGCACGGTCAGCGGCGTCCAGGGCAGCACCAGCGCCATCCCGGACCCGATCAGCAGGCAGGTGGAGCCGGTGGCGATCAGGGCGGCAGCCGCCCCCGCATGCCGTCCGACCTCGGTGGCGCGCACCAGCTCGGTGCGCCCGGACTCCTCCTCGGCCCGCGTGTGCCGCGACACCATCAGCACGGCCAGGATGCAGATCGCGCAGATCACCGTCAGGTAGGTCTCGTACATGACGATGCCGCGCAGCGAGTCCAGGCCCGTGGCCGGCCCGGCGAGGGCCACGGTGGCGGAGGATTGTGTGACCAGGCGTCCGTAGGCGTCGACCTGGGCCTGGTCCTGGTAGAGCCCGGCCTGGGCAGCGGCGCTGAAGTAGAGCACCCCGACCACGCCGAGCACCCAGGCAGGGATCCGGACCCGGTCGCGTCGCAGCGCCAGGCGCAGCAGCGCGCCGGTCCCCACGAAGCCGTCGGACGTCCTCATGCAGGCTGGTCCCCGCGTGCCGACGCCAGGCGGCCGGTCTCGTGCCTGGTCCCGGCCGGGTCGTCGTAGTTGCGCAGGAACAGCTCCTCCAACGTGGGCGGGTGGACGGCGAGCGACTCGATCCCCCGCTCGGCCAGGGCCGCCATCACCTCGCTCATGCGGCCGGTCTCGACCTCGGCCAGGACCTCACCGTCGACCTCCTCGAGCACCCGCAGGCCCGCGAGCTCCGCGAGCCCGTCGGGGCGCGCGAGCCGCACCGACACCGCGGTCCGGCTCGCCCCCCGCAGGTCGCGGAGCCGACCGGCCAGGACGGTCCGACCGTCCCGGATGATCGACACCCGGTCGCACAGGGACTCGACCTCACCCAGGATGTGGCTGGAGAGCAGGACCGTGCGTCCCTGCACGACCTCCTCGCGGACGACCTCCTGGAACTCAGCGGCCATGATCGGGTCCAGGCCCGCGGTGGGCTCGTCCAGCACCAGCAGCTCGACGTCGGCGCTGAGGGCGGCGACGAGGGCGACCTTCTGCCGGTTGCCCTTGCTGTAGCTGCGGCACTGCTTGGTCGGGTCGAGCCCGAAGCGCTCCAGCAGCTCCGCGCGCCGGGCCTCGTCGATCCCGCCGCGCATGCGGGCCAAGAGGTCGATGACCTCCCCACCTGTCAGGTTGGGCCACAGCGAGACCTCACCGGGGACGTAGGCGAGGTGCTCGTGCAGCCTGACGGCGTCGCGCCACGGGTCACGGCCCAGCACGCTCACGTCGCCGGCGTCCGCGCGCAGCAGGCCCAGCAGGATCTTGATCGTCGTCGACTTGCCGGAGCCGTTGGGTCCGAGGAACCCGTGCACCTCACCGGCCTCGACCCGCAGGTCCAGCCGGTCCAGGGCCGTGAACCGACCGAAGCGCTTCACCAGGTTGGAGACCGCGATCACAGCGTCCATGCCGGCAGTATCGCGCTGCTCCGACCCTGCCCGGACCGGTTCCGGGCGTCCCGCCGCGCTGGACCCCTCAGGTCCGTTCCCGCCTGGCCGATGCGGAGGGTCCCAGCCCCACCGGAGGGTCCCCCCGCCATGACCGCGCAGCCCCAGACCGCCCGCCCATGACAGCGCAGCCGTTCCCGCTGCCGCCGGCGCGGCCGTCCCTGGTGCGCCTGGGTGGCGCTGCCGCGCCGGACGGTACGGCGCTGCTCGGCCCGGCCCCGGAGGTCGACCTGGCCGCGGCCGCGACCACGGCGTTCGTGATGGCCGACCACCAGGTCGGCTGGCACGACATCGAGGACACCGTGGTCGTCTACCACTGGGTCCTGGGCGGCACCGGGGCCCAGGCGGGGCTCCCCGCCGGCCTCCAGGTCTTCCCGACCGCCGGCCAGGCGGCGTCCTTCCTGCACGGCCACCGGGCCCGGCAGGGCCGCGACGTCGCCTGCGGCTGGTGCCTGAGCGACCTCCGCCCGCCTCGCGACCTGGTGGAGGTCGACGAGTGCGCCGTCGCCACCACCCGCTACGTCTTCGCCGGCCACCCGACCCGGGCCGGCGAGGCCCTGGAGATGCTGCTGGTCTACCTGTGGGTGGTGGCGACCTCGCGACCGCTCGGGGACGGCACCCGGGCCTACGACCAGGGCCGGGGTGCGCTGCGGTTCCTCCACTCCTGGCGGGTCGGGCAGGGGCTCGAGGAGCCCGGCACGTGCGGGCTGTGCGCGGACGCCGAGGGCGCCCGCGCCGCCGGCCCGGTCGACGAGCCCGCCGCCGACTGACCCCGGCTTCCCCAGGGCCTAGGCTCGACGGGTGGCCATCCCCTTCCGTCTCGGCTTCGTGACCGGCGCGACCCCCGACAAGTGGGCCCGGACCTTCCGCGAGCGCAGCGGGCCGATCGAGCTGGTCCCCGTCGAGGAGGAGGCGCAGGAGCAGGGCGTGCGCGAGGGCTCCCTCGACATGGTCCTGGCGCGGCTCCCCGTCGACCGCGACGGACTGCACTGCATCGCTCTCTACGAGGAGGTGCCGGTCGCCGTCGTGTCGGTCGAGCACCCGGCCACCGTGGTGGAGGAGCTGACGACCGAGGACCTCGCCGACGAGCAGCTGGTGCATCCCGAGCGCTCGGGCTGGACCCCGCGCGCCGAGCAGCTGGACTGGCCGCCGATGAGCACCAAGGACGCCGTCGAGACGGTCGCCGCGGGCACCGGGGTGCTGGTCGTGCCCATGTCGATCGCCCGGCTGCACCACCGCAAGGACGTCACCCACCGGCCGGTCACCGACCTCCCGACCACGACGGTCGGCCTGGTGTGGCGCACCGACCACGACGACGAGCGGGTGCAGTCCTTCATCGGGGTCGTGCGCGGCCGCACGGCCAACAGCTCGCGCCGCTGATCAGCAGGCTGTTCACCAGGAGGTGCTGAGCGGGCGCCCCTCGGCGTACCCCGCGGCCGACTGGATGCCGACGACGGCGCGCTCGTGGAGCTCGGCCAGCGTCGAGGCGCCGGCGTAGGTGCAGGCCGAGCGGACGCCGGAGCAGATCTGGTCGAGCAGGTCCTCGACACCGGGGCGTGCGGGGTCGAGGTACATCCGCGAGGTGGAGATGCCCTCCTCGTAGAGCCCCTTGCGGGCGCGGTCGTACGCCGACTCGCCGGACGTCCGGTGCGCGACCGCGCGAGCGGAAGCCATCCCGAAGGAGACCTTGTAGGCCCGGTCGCCGTCCTCGACCAGGTCGCCGGGCGACTCGTGGGTGCCGGCGAACCACGACCCGACCATGACGTTGGCCGCACCGGCGGCCAGCGCGAGCGCGACGTCGCGCGGGTGGCGCACTCCCCCGTCGGCCCACACGTGGGCGTCCAGCTCTCGGGCGGCCGCCGCGCACTCCAGCACGGCCGAGAGCTGGGGCCTGCCGACCCCGGTCATCATCCGGGTCGTGCACATCGCGCCCGGGCCGACGCCGACCTTGACGATGTCGGCCCCCGCCTCGACGAGTGCCCGGGTGCCCTCGGCCGAGACGACGTTGCCGGCCGCGACCGGGACCGCGGGGTCGAGCGCGCGCACGGCGGCCAGGGCCTCGAGCATCCGGTCCTGGTGGCCGTGGGCGGTGTCGACGACCAGGCAGTCCACGCCCGCCTCCAGCAGCGCTGCGGCCTTGGCGGCCACGTCGCCGTTGACGCCGACGGCTGCGGCGACCCGCAGTGCGCCACGCGCGTCCACGGCCGGGGTGTAGAGCGTGGCGCGCAGCGCGCCGCTGCGCGTCAGCACGCCGACCAGGCGCCCCGCCGCGTCGACCGCGACCGCGAGCGCCGCCCGGGCGCGGTCGATGGCGTCGAAGGCGTCGCGCGGGTCGGTGTCGGCGCCGATGACCACGCTGGGCGTGCGCATGACCCGCTCGACCGGGGCGAACCGGTCCACCTCCGCGCAGTCGTGCTCGCCGACCACGCCGACGGGGCGACCGTCCTGCACCACGACCGCCGCACGGTGCGCCCGCTTGGGGATGAGCGCGAGCGCCTCGCCGACGGTCTGCTGGGGCTCGAGCTCGATGGGGGTGTCGAGGACCAGGTGGCGGGTCTTGACGTGGTCGACCACCTGCCGCACCACGTGCTCCGGCACGTCCTGCGGCACGACCGTCAGCCCGCCGCGGCGGGCGACCGTCTCGGCCATGCGCTTGCCTGCGACGGCAGTCATGTTGGCGACCACCACGGGGATGGTCGCCCCGGTGCCGTCGGTGGTCGACAGGTCGACGTCGTGGCGGCTGGCCACCGCGGAGTGGCGCGGGACCATGAAGACGTCGTCGTAGGTCAGGTCGTGGGCCGGCACGGTGTCGTGGAGGAAGCGCACCACGCCGACCCTACGCGTGACGGGTGGACCGCCAGGGGCGCCGGGCCCGCCCGCGCCGCCGGGCCTGCTCCTAGGCTGCGCGCGTGGGCTTCCTCGCAGCGCTCGACCGCGGACCGTCCGCCCGCGCCGCGCTGGAGGCGATGTCCGGCGCACCGGCGCAGGTCATCGCCCGCGCGCCCGGCCGCGTCAACCTCATCGGGGAGCACACCGACTACAACGGTGGCGCGGTGCTGCCCGTGGCGCTGCCGCACGCGACCTGGGCGGTGGCCGCGGTGCGCACCGACGGCCGGGTGCGGGTGCGCAGCCTCCAGCGGCGGCACGACGAGGTCGCGGTCGAGCTCCCGTCCGTCGCGGCCTGCGGGCCCGGCCTGTCCCCCACGTGGGCGGGGTACGCCGTCGGGGTGCTGTGGACCCTGGCCCGCGCGGGCGTCCCGGTGCCTGGCCTGGACCTCGTCGTCGACTCCACCGTCCCCCTCGGCGCCGGGCTGTCGAGCTCGGCGGCGCTGGAGTGCGCCGTCGGGGCGGCCGTTCTCGGGGTGCTCGGCCGGCCGGTCGCCGGCGCCGACGCGGACCTGCTGGTCGACGCTGCGGTCGCCGCCGAGCAGCAGGTCGTCGGCGCGCCCACGGGCGGGATGGACCAGGCGGTCGCCGTCCACGGTCGCGCGGGCCACGCGGTGCACCTCGACTTCGCCACCGGGGCGGCCGCGGCCCGCCGGCTGGTCGCCCTCCCGCTGCACGAGCGCGGGCTCGCCCTGCTGGTCACCGACACCCGGGTCGCGCACGCCCTCGCCGACGGTGGGCCGGACGCCGAGCCGGTCGGGTACGCCGCGCGGCGGGCCGACTGCGAGGAGGCTGCCCGGCTCCTCGGCGTACCCTCCCTGCGGGAGGCGGTGCCCGACGCCGTGGAGGCGCTGCCCGACGGGCGGCCGCGGCGCCGCGCCCGGCACGTGGTGTCGGAGACGGCGCGGGTTGCGGCCTTCGTCGCGGCGCTCGAGCGCGACGACCGACGGGAGCTGGGCCGGCTGCTCGCCGGCTCCCACGCGTCGCTGAGAGACGACATGGAGGTCTCCTGCCCCGAGCTCGACCTGGCGGTCACGGCGGCGACCGGCGCGGGCGCGCTCGGCGCCCGGATGACCGGCGGGGGCTTCGGGGGCTCGACCGTGGCCCTGGTCGACGAGCAGTCCCTGGGGCAGGTCGCCGCGGCGGTGGACGAGGCCTTCGAGCGGGAGGGACTGGCAGCGCCCCAGCACCTGGTCGTCGAGGCGTCCGACGGTGCGTCCTGGTCGCCGGTCTGACGCGGGGTCGACAGGTCAGCCGGTCGCGGCCACTCCGATCCGACCGGAGCGGAAGGCCTCCACGAAGAGAGCGTGGTCGGCGCGGACCCGGTCGGCGTAGCGCTTGCCGAAGTCCACCACCCAGTCGACCAGCTCCTCGCGCCGCTCGCCCACGGAGGCCACGACGGCCTCCTCGACCTGGAAGTCGACGAGGTCCTGGTCGCTGTCGGAGTCCGAGGCGCAGTGCACCTTCGCGGTCGCCCGCCCCAGCAGCCGCACGACCTGGCGGATCTCGTCGGGCTCGGTGAGGTCCTCCCACGACAGGTCCAGCTCGTAGGGCGAGACCTCCGAGACGACGTACCCCGTGCCGTCGATGTCGGTCCAACCCAGCAACGGGTCGGTGTGGGCCTGCAGCGCCCGCTGGCTGACGACCGTGCGGTGCCCCTCGTGGTCGAAGTAGGAGTCGACGTCGGCGGTGTCGACGAAGCGGCTCACCGCCGGCACGTTGGCCTGCTTCATCGAGAGCACCACGTCGTTGTCGAGGGCCTGGCTGTGGCCCTCCACCAGCAGGCTGTACGCCGGCAACCCCGCGCTGCCGATGCCGAAGCCGCTCTTGCCGACCACGTCGCGCAGCTCGTAGAACAGCTCGCCGCGACGCTTGTCCGCCGGGATCGTGTCCAGATAGCGCCGGTAGGCCTCGACGACGCGGCTCTGCTCCTCGACGCCGAGACGGCGCACCGTCGCGTCCTCGAGGAAGACCCGCTCCCCCGCGTGCCGGGTCGTCTCGGAGTCCAGCAGGTCGGCGCGGCGGCGCTGCCGGGCGGCGACCAGCACCTGGTGGATCGGCCCGTCGGTGTTGTGGAGGTAGAGCGCGTAGTCGTCGGTCTCGCTCCGGACGTAGGCGTCGACCTGGTCGAGGTAGGCGCGGCAGTAGTCGGCGACCAGCGCGTCGACGTCCTCCTCCGGCAGCGCCTTCTGCCACCCGACGAGCGCGAGTGAGGCGGCGAAGCGCTGCAGGTCCCAGGTCCACCGGCCGAGGTAGGCCTCGTCGAAGTCGTTGACGTCGAAGACCAGCCGGCCGTCGCCGTCGAGGTAGGTGCCGAAGTTCTCCACGTGCAGGTCCCCGTGGATCCAGATGCGGCCGGACCTGTCGTCGACCCAGGCGGCGCCGGAGTCCTCGTCGCCGGCGCCGTCGGCCGCGACGTCGGCGTAGAACAGGCACGCGGTGCCGCGGTAGAAGGCGTGCGGGTCGGCCGCCATCTTGCGGTACTTGCCGCGGAAGGCCGCCGGGTCCGCGCGCACCAGCGGAGCGAACGCGTCGCCCAGGACCGCCACGATCCGCTCGGTGCGCTCGGTGTCGTGCCCCTGCCCCTGCCGCGTCGTCCTCGCCATACCCGGGAGCCTGTCCCCCTCGGGCGCCGGCTCTCTCACCCGGTCAGGTCACTCGACGGTCCTCCGGGGTCCTTCTCGGTCCTGCGTCGCGGTTGAGCCCGCGTACTCACCGCGATCGGGTACGCCGGCGCAGCCGCGCCCCCCGCGCCCGCGGCCAGGCTGCTGCCATGACGAACGACACCACGCCCCAGTCCCGCACCACCGCCGCCTTCCACGCCCAGGCCTGGATCTCCTTCGGGGCCGCGCTGCTCTCGATGGTCGTGGCCGTCCTCTGGCTGCCGGTCGACCCGTGGGTCCGCGCCTTCCTCGGCCTCGGCACGCTGTACCTGACGACCTCGGCCTTCACCCTGGCCAAGTGCGTGCGGGACCAGCAGGAGCTCAGCTCGGTCGCGAACCGCCTGGACCAGGCCCGGGTCGAGCGGATCCTCGCCGAGCACGACCCCTTCCGCGCGGTCTCCTGACCGGCACCACGGCAGTGGCGCTCACCACATGTGGCGCCCGGGTGGGGTGGATCCCCTGGACCTGGGCACCGTGGGCAGTGATCGACCACCGAGCAGAAGGAGCCGTCGTGACCGGACCGCTGACCGCCGTACGCCGCTTGACCTCGACCGCCACCGGGCTGGCGAGCGCCACCGTCCGCACAGGGGTGGGGGTGGCCTCGACCGCCGTCCACGGGGCGCTTCACCTCCTCCACCGCGGCGACGGGGCCAGCGGCACCCGCGCCGAGCAGCAGCCCGAGCCGGTCCGCGTGCCCACGCCTCCGGACCCCGCCGTGGCAGTCGCGAAGAAGCAGGCCGAGGCAGCGGCTGCGCAGAAGCCCGCCCGGAAGACGGCGAGGAAGGCTCCCTCCGCGAAGGCAGCCACCACGGCGCCCGCGACCGCCGGGGAGGCCAGCACCCGGAAGGCCGGCTCTGGGAAGGCCGGCTCTGGGAAGGCCGGCGCGAGGGCTGCGTCCCAGCCCGCCCCCAAGCCCGCACCGCCGAGGAAGAAGGCCAGCGAGGTCCCGCTCAAGTCTGAGCCGACCCCCGCCTCCGCGGCCCCGCAGGAGCCCGAGGGCCCGGACGTCCGCCCGGGTGACGGCGGAGCGACCGGTCTGGCCGAGGGGGAGCCGCTGCTCGACGCCGGCGTCGCGGCGCAGGTCCGCGCGGAGTCCGAGCAGCTCCGCTCCGCGGCCGAGTAGGCCGCAGCACGCCCCTGCAGGGGCCGCCCACCGGAGTCGGTGGGCGGCCCCTGCGGCGTGTGCGGGGCCCCCCACCGCTCAGGCGCGGACCGGCTGCTTGGGGGCGGGAGGGCAGACTCATGGCGTCCGCTCCCCCGCCACCAGCCACGTCGAGACACCGAGGAGCCCGCGCGTGAGGTCGCTCAGGTCCACAGCCCGCCAGGTGAGGTCCACCGCCCAGGAGGTCACGCTCGCGGGCGTGCGCACCGGGCTCGCGCTGACGACGACGATGACCCTCGTGGTCCGCCGGGCGATCCGGCCGGACCCGCCGGGCGCGGGCTCCGGTGCGGCTCGCCCCGGGAGCGGTCGCGGCCCACGCTGACCGCGCCCCCGACGTACGACGAAGGGCCCCACCGCTCCGGCGGTGGGGCCCCTCGTGTCGTTGCTGCCGGGTCAGCGCAGCTCGGCGCTGGAGAGCCCGAGGATGCGGCGGGCCACGATCAGCTGCTGGATCTGCTGGGTCCCCTCGAAGATGTCGAGGATCTTGGAGTCCCGGGACCACTTCTCGAGCAGCTCGCCCTCGGAGTAGCCCACGGACCCGCAGAGCTCGACGCACGAGAGCGTGATGTCGGAGCCGACGCGCCCGGCCTTCGCCTTGGCCATGGAGGCCTCGAGGCTGTTGGGCTCGCGGTTGTCGGCCATCCACGCCGCCTGCATCATCAGCAGCCGGGCGCCCTCCCAGTCGGCCTCCATCTGCAGGAACTTCGCCGCGGCGGCGGACTGCAGGTGGGCGGGCCGGTCGTAGTCGACCTCGACGCCGGCCTGCGCGAGCAGGTCGCGGGTGAGGTCGAGGGAGGCCTTGGCGCAGCCGACGGCCATCGCGGCCACCAGCGGCCGGGTGTTGTCGAAGGTGGCCATCGCGCCGGCGAAGCCCTGCTTGGTGTCGATCTCCGGGGAGCCGAGGAGGTTCTCCTTCGGCACCCGGCAGTTCTCGAAGATGATCGCCGCGGTGTCGGAGGCGCGGATGCCGAGCTTGTGCTCGAGCCGCTCGACCCGCATGCCGGGGGTGCCCTTGGCGACCACGAACGACTTGATCGCCGCGCGGCCCAGCTCGCGGTCCAGGGTCGCCCACACCACGATGTGATCGGCCCGGTCGCCGGAGGTGACGTAGATCTTCTCGCCGTTGATGACGTACTCGTCGCCGTCGAGCACCGCGGTCGTCTTGATGTTGGCGGAGTCCGAGCCGACGCCGGGCTCGGTGATCGCCATGCCGGCCCACACGCCGGCGAACCGCTCGGCCTGCTCGTCGTCGGCCACCGAGGCGATGGCGGAGTTGCCCAGGCCCTGGCGCGGCATCGACAGCAGCAGGCCCACGTCGCCCCAGCACATCTCCTGGATCGACATCACCGACGCGAGGTTGGCGCCGTTCTTCGTACCGGTGTCCTTCGTCTCCGGCTTCTCGTCGCGGCGGACGCCGGCGGCGCCCGCGCCCTCGGAGGCGCCGGACTCCGAGAGCCCGTCGATCATGGCGGCGAGCATGTCCAGCTCGGTGGGGTAGGCGTGCTCGGCGCGGTCGTACTTGCGCGAGATGGGCCGCAGCATGTTCATCGCGACCTGGTGGGCCTGCGAGGCCAGGGGCTTGAGCTTCTTGGGGTCGTCCAGGGAGATGGCCATCAGACCAGCACCGTTCCTTCCATGACTGCGACGGCACGCAGGTCGCGGTACCACCGCTCGACCGGGTGCTCCTTGACGAATCCGTGCCCACCGAGGAGCTGGACGCCGTCGTTGCCGATCGCCATGCCCTTCTCGGCGCACAGCTTGCGGGCCAGGGCGACCTCGCGGCTGAAGTCCTTGCCCTCGGCCGCGCGGCCGGCGGCCTTGTAGGTGAGCAGGCGCATGGCCTGCAGCTCGATCGCGATGTTCGCGACCATGAACGCCACCGACTGGCGGTGGGCGATCGGCTCGCCGAACGCCTCCCGGGTCTTCACGTAGGGCGTGACGTAGTCGAGCACGGCCTGGCCGGTGCCGACGGCCAGCGCGCACCAGGCGAGGCGGGAGAGTCGCACGCACTCGGCGTACGTCGTCCCGTCGGTCGCGCCCAGCACGGCGTCGGCCGGGACGGTGACGCCCTCGAGGCGCAGGGTCGCGAGCGCGGCGGCGCGGATGCCCATGGAGGGGTCGGCCTCGACCGTCAGCCCGGGGGTGGAGGACTCGACGAGGAACAGCACCGGAGTGCCGTCGAGGCTGGCGCCGACGACGAAGAGCTCGGCCTCGGCGCCGCGCACGACACCGGCCTTGGCGCCGTCCAGGACGTAGCCCTCGGAGGTCCTGCGAGCGGTGGTGGAGGGCTGCAGGACGTCGAAGAGGACCGTCTTCTCCTGCAGCGCGAGCGCGGCCGCCGGGGCCTCGTCCTCGGTGAAAGCCGGGAGGTAGGTCTGCTGCTGCGCCTCGGTGCCCCACAGGCCGAGCGCGGTGGCGACCGAGCCGGGGCCGAGGGCGGCCAGCGCGATGCCCATGTCGCCCTTCGAGAGCGCCTCGGCGACGAGCGTGCCGGCCATGGCCGAGCGCTCCTCGGAGATGCCGCCGAGGGTCTCGGGCACGCCCAGGATGGGCAGGCCGAGCTCGAGGCCGGCCTTGATGACGCTGTCGGGGGTGGCGCAGGCCTCGTCGGCCTCGGCCGCCGCCGGACGGACGACCTCCTCGGCGTACTCCGTCACCGCGTCGACGAGCATCTGCTCGTCCTCGGTCGGGGTGAGGTCGAAGACGCCGGTCCGCTTGGCCGCCGGAACGCGGGTGCCCGGACCCTTGCCGCTGGCCTTCGCGAACGTCCGGCTCGCGGCCGTCACCGTGCGGAAGCCCTCGCGGGTGGTCGTGAAGACGACCTGCTCGGCCTGCTTGCGCAGACCGACGCGGTCGAGGAGGTCGCTCTGGGCCAGCTTGTTCAGCGCGGCGACGGCGTACCCGATGGGGTCCCGCTGCTCCGCGCTCGCCAGCCCGTGCCTGCCGCCGGGCGACAGGCGCGTCATGAGGCTCTTGCCGATGTCCATGCGGAGAAATGTAACTGTGAGTTACACATTGCGCTACAGGTCGTCTCGTGGAGCAGGTCACAGGGCTGCGTGGGGCGATGACTAGGGTCCTCGCATGGCCGAGACCACCCCGATGCCGCCGCCCGAGCACGCGCCGCACGGACCCCTCCCCACCGGAGGCACCGTGCGGCCGATCACGCGCTGGGGCACCCCGGTCATGCACCGCGCCCAGGAGCCGGTGACCTCCTTCGACGAGGAGCTGCGCTCGCTGGTCGCCGACATGGTCGCCACGATGTACGCCGCCGACGGGGTCGGCCTGGCCGCCTGCCAGATCGGCGTCGACAAGGCGGTCTTCGTCTTCGACTGCCCCGACGAGAGCGGCGAGCGCACCGTCGGAGTGGTCTGCAACCCCGAGCTCACCCTGCCCGAGGGCAAGGATCGCAACCTCGACGAATCCGACGAGGGCTGCCTGTCCTTCCCGGGCGCGTTCGTCGAGCTGGCGCGGCCCGACTGGGCCTCGGTCACCGGCCAGGGCCTGGACGGCGAGCCGGTCTCCTTCGCCGGCGACGGTCTGCTGGCCCGCTGCCTCCAGCACGAGACCGACCACACCCGCGGCACCGTCTTCGGCGACCGGCTGCCCACCAAGGCCCGCAAGAAGCTCACCAAGGAGCACGACCGCCTCTCCGAGGACTACCCCCTCGACTGGCCGGCCTCGGACGCCTGACTCGGCGCTGGTTCGAGCGTGAGTCGGCGCTGGTTCGAGCGTGAGTCGGCGCTCGCCGAGTGACGCTCGAATCCGTGCCGAGTGACGCTTGAATCCGTGCCGAGTGACGCTCGAATCCGTGCCGAGTGGGCGGGTCAGCGGCGGGCGGTGACGTAGCAGGCGACCGCGGCAGCCGCGGCGACGTTGAGCGAGTCGATGCCTGCGGCCATGGGGATGATCGCGCGGCGATCGGCGGACTGCTCCCAACGGGTGGACAGGCCGTGGCCTTCGGAGCCCAGGACCAGGGCCACGCGGTCGAGCCCGGCCACCGCCTCCTCGAGGGGTACGGCGTCGGGCGCGAGCGTGAGCGCCACGCTGGTGAACCCGCGTGCGGACAGGTCGGGCAGCGCGCCGTGCCAGTCCGGCACGCGGGTCCAGGGCAGGGCGAAGACGGCCCCCATCGCCACCTTGACCGATCGGCGGTAGAGCGGGTCGGCGCAGCGCGGGCCGAGGAGCACGGCGTCGACCCCGAGCGCTGCGCCGGAACGGAACGCGGCGCCGACGTTGGTGTGGTCGACCAGGTCCTCCAGCACCAGCACGAACCTCGCGCTCTCGAGCACCTCCTCCACCGGCCGGTCGGGGAGCCTGTGGAGGGAGGCCAGCGCGCCGCGATGGACGTGGAAGCCCGTCACCTCCTCGGCGAGCGCCTCGGAGATGACGTAGCAGGGCGCGTCGGAGGTCTCCAGCACGTCGGCCAGGCCGTCCAGCCAGCGGGGCGCCATGAGGAACGACCGGGGCGTGAAGCCGCCCTCGACCGCCCGGCGCACGACCTTCTCGCCCTCGGCGAGGAAGAGCCCGTGCTCGGCCTCGAGGGCACGCCGCAGCTGGACGTCGCGCAGGTCGCGGTAGTCCGCGAGCCGGGGGTCGGCGGGGTCGTCGATCTCGACGAGGTGCGCCACGTCAGTCCTGCCCGGTGCCGCCCGCGGCACCCGCCGGCGCGTCACCGGCAGCGTGGCTCGTGCGCTCGGGCACCACGACCTCGGGGGCCGGGTAGTGCTCGGGACGCGCCACAGCGACGACGTCGCCGACGACGATGATCGCCGGCGGTCGGACGGACTGGGCCTCGATGTCGGCGCCCAGCGCGCCCAGCGTCGTGAGGACGGTCCGCTCCTCGGGCATCGTGCCCTCCACGACGACCGCGACCGGCGTGCTGGCCGGGCGGCCTCCGGCGACGAGCACCTCGGCGATCGCCCCGGCGTTGTGGACGGCCATGAGCAGCACCACGGTGCCGCGCATCCGGGCGACCGCTCCCCACTCGACCAGCGACTGGGGGTGGTCCGGGGGCAGGTGGCCGGAGATGACGGTGAACTCGTGGGCCACGCCGCGGTGGGTGACGGGGATGCCGACGGCCGCCGGCACCGCGATCGAGGAGGTGATGCCCGGCACGACGGAGACCGGCACACCGGCGGCCTGGCAGGCCAGCACCTCCTCGTAGCCCCGGCCGAAGACGAAGCCGTCGCCGCCCTTGAACCGCACCACCCGCTTGCCCTCGCGGGCCCTCGCCACGATGACGTCGTTGATCGCCTCCTGCGTGGCCGAGCGGCCGCGGGGCAGCTTGGCGACGTCGACCAGCTCGACGTGGGCGGGCAGCTCGTCGAGCAGTTCGCGGGGGGCCAGCCGGTCGGCGACGACGACGTCGGCCGAGGCGAGGGCCTGGCGGGCCGCGACGGTGGCCAGCGCGGGATCGCCCGGTCCGCCGCCGACGAGGACGACGCCGGGGGTGCGGTCGTGCGTGGCGCGCGCGCTGAGGGTGCCGTCCTGCAGCGCCCCCATGATCTCGTCGCGCACGCCGGCGGACTTGCGCGGCTCGCGGTTGGCCAGCACCGCGACGGTCAGCCCCGCGTGCCGTCCGACGGCCGGGGTCCACGCACTGGCCGCCGACGCGTCGTCGGCGCGGACGCAGAAGATCCGCCGCCGCTCGCACTCGGTCGAGACCAGCTCGTTGGCGTGCGGGTCGTTGGTCGCCGCGACGACGTACCACGCGTCATCGAGGTCGCCCGGCTCGAAGCGGCGCTGCTCCCACGTGATCTCGCCGGCCAGGCCCTCGAGGGCCGGGGTGACCTGAGGCGAGACCAACAACACGTCGGCGCCCGCGGCGATGAGGGCGGGGACCCGTCGCTGGGCCACGTGGCCGCCGCCGACGACCACGACGCGACGACCCGCCAGCCGCAGGCCGACGGGGTACGGCGGGTGGTCCCCCTCGGGGGACGGACCGTCCTGGGACTCACCGAGCATGCGGTCCATCCTCCCCCAGCAGGGTGGCTGCGCGGCCCGCTGAGGGTGGTGGTCCGGCCTCCGAGACGCGGCTACGTTCGAGGCCATGACCTCTCTCGACCGTCCCGTGACCCCGAACCCCTACGACCTGCTGCCAGCGGTCCCGTCGTTCGCGGTGACCAGCACCGACGTCAGCGACGGACAGCCGCTCGGCTCGGGCCAGGTCGCCGCCGAGGGCAACACCTCCCCGCAGCTGTCGTGGGAGCCCGGCCCCGAGGGGACCAAGAGCTACACCGTCACCTGCTTCGACCCAGACGCACCCACCCCCAGCGGCTTCTGGCACTGGGTCCTGGTCGACCTGCCGGCCGACTGCACCTCGCTGGACACCGGTGCCGGCGCCGAGGGTGCGGACCTGCCCGGCGGTGCCTTCATGTGCCGCAACGACGCCGGGGGCAAGGGGTTCATGGGTGCCGCTCCTCCGCAGGGCGACCAGGTCCACCGCTACTTCTTCGTCGTGCACGCCGTGACCGAGGAGAGCCTCGGCGTCGACTCCGACGCCAGCCCGGCGGTCGTGTCGTTCAACCTGGTCTTCAAGACCGCCGCGCGCGCGATCCTGCACGGGACCTACCAGCACTGACCCGCGCCCCCGCGTCGGTGCTCACCGCCGGCGCCACGGTGGCCGCCTCGTGCCGCAGCCAGGTGGCCACCGCTGGGTCGCACCGGTCGGGGTCGGTCAGCCACGCCACGCAGGCCTCGTAGCCACGGGTGACCCCGTTCGCTGCGTCGGCCGCTGCGGCGAGGACCAGCGAGGCGGCGCCGGGCAACGGCTCGCTGCCGCTGGTCTCCGCGCGCAGCCGGCTCGGGGCCGCGAGCAGCTCGTCGTCGGAGACCGCGTCGCGGCGGCGGCCGCGCAGTGCGGTCGCGGCCGCCCCGAGGTAGCCCGTGGTGCCGGGCCCGAGGGCGTCCTCGATCTCGGCGACCAGGTCCTCCAGGTGCCGCTCCAGCAGCCAGGTGGGCATCCCCCGTCCGGCGAGGACGCGGGAGAGCCAGTCGACCTGGCCCAGGCAGCCGTCGCGCGGCAGCTCGCCCAAGGTGACCAGCCACGCGGAGTCGGTGCCGGCGAAGCGGGCTCCGCGCTCGGCGTACCTCTCGCGGTAGTAGGGCTCGGCCTCGAACGTGCGGTGCGCCGCCCGCAGCGCGGCGCGGAGGCGTACGGCGTCGAGGGTCACGGAGTGGTGGCCGGCGTCGCGGTGGGCCACCCCGGAGTCGGGGCCGCGGTGCTGTGCCGAGCGCACGAGCGCGTCGACGACCCGCTCCCGGGCGCGGTGGACCTCCGGCAGGACGTCGTCCTCGGCGTGGCCCTGCAGCAGCAGGCGCAGCCGACCGGGATCCTGGGTGCCGGCGACGAGCGAGACGCGCTCGACCCCGACCACGGCGGCCCAGGTCGCGGCGTCGCTCACCTCGCCGGTGCGGTCGCGGTCCGCCTCGGCCAGCAGCAGGTCGACCGCGCGGCCGTCGTCAGGCTCAGCCATCGACCGAGCCGCTGTCGGAGGTGGGTCCAGCAGTGGGTGAGACCTCGGGGTCGACGGGCAGCGCCGTGACGACGACGTTGGACAGGTACCGCGTGCCGTCCCAGTCCTCGCAGGTCAGCAGCACCAGCCGCCCGTCGACCTCCTGGCTGAAGAGCTCCGCGGCCCGCTCGGCCAGCCGGCCCTTGCGGTAGACGCGCACGGTCTCGACGACGTACTCCATCGTGCGCAGGGCCCCCTCGCCGTCCTCGGTGCGCGTGCTACGCACCAGGACCTGGTCGCCCTCGACGAGTGTCTCCAGGTCGTCCAGCGCCCCGCCGCCGGAGTGGACCGTGTGCCCCACGACCAGGGCACTGCCGGTGGCGGCTCCGGGCTGGGCGCCGTCGGCCCACCAGCCCAGGACCTGCGGGTCGGCCGGCGGCACGAGCGTGCGGTCGGGCGCCTTGATCGGCAGCACGGGGGCGTCGACGTCGAGGGTGGGGACGATGACGCGATCGGGGTAGCCGGGCCGGATGCGGGCGTACGTCGCGTCCTGGGTCGTGTCGACACCGGGGAGGGCCGAGCCGCTCGGGGCCGCAGGGGTCCCGGGCGTAGCCGAGGGCGGAGCCGGCTCCTCGCCCCCGATCCAGACGAGCACGGCCACCAGCGCCAGCACGAGGGCGGTCGCAGCCGCGGCCGAGCGCCTCGGGCGGTCACGCACGTAGTGCCACAGGTCGACAGGAGCGGCCGAGAGGTCGCGCGTCGCCGAGGTGTCCACGAGGTCCAGCCTGCCCGATGGGTGCCGGCGGGACACCCGCCGGGGCCCGCCTAGCCTCCCCGGGGCTGCCCCGGACAGCGGTCCAGCACCAGCACCGCCCGATCGTCGTCACCGCGCGGAACCTCGCGCAGGACCCGGTCCGCGAGCCCCGGGAAGCCGGCGGCGAGCGCGGTGCCAGCGGTGCTGCGCAGCCAGTCGATGCCCTCGTCCAGGTCGAGACCGGGCCGTTCGACGACCCCGTCGGTGTAGAACATCAGCGCGTCGCCCGGTGCCAGGACGCCGGTGCTGTGGTGCAGCTCCGGCCGGCGCTGGACGCCGAGGGCCGTGCCTCGGGCGCTGTCGACCTCCCACTGCGCCCGCGAGGCCCGCCAGACCAGTGCCGGCGGGTGGCCGGCGCTGTGCAGGTCGTAGGAGCCGGAGCGCAGGTCGACCAGGACGTGGACCGCGGTGGCGAAGGTCTCGTCGGACTCCTGGCGCAGCAGGAAGTCGTTGGCGGCCTCGACGAGGCCCACCGGGGGCAGCGACCCGATCAGCCCGCCCAGGGCTCCGGCGAACTGCAGGGCGTCGGTCCCGGCCGCGACGCCCTTGCCGACCACGTCGACCAGCACCATCTCCAGCGTGCTGCGGTCCTCGGCCAGCCGGGCGACCATGAAGTCGCCGGCGTACCCCACGTCGTGCGCGGCGACCATGGCCGACTGGCAGCGCCACCCGTCCGGCAGCGGCGGCACGGTGCCCTGCCGTCGCAGCCGGTCGCGGAGGTCGGCGAGCATCGCGCCGCCGAGCGGGACCGGCAGCCCCGAGCGCTGGCGTCGGGACTGGAACAGGATGAGGGCGGCGCCGATGACCAGGGCGAGCATCCCGGACGCGCGGGCGCTGCCGAAGTCGCCGTCGCGCAGCCCGTCCACGACGGCCAGGCAGAGCGCCCCGGAGACGGTCCAGGCACTCAGCACGACCAGTTGGCGGTGCTTGAGCAGCAACATGCCCAGCACCAGCCAGACGAAGTAGGTGCTCACCGGCATGACCGAGTAGTAGGGCAGCGAGATCGCGAAGCAGCCGGAGATGAGGACCAGCAGGACCGCGAGCGTCGCCCACTGGCTCGAGGACGTGCCGCTGCGCCACCTGCCCACCAGGTCCGGCCACGGTCGCGATCCCACGTCGTGACCCTAGGGGGTCGGGACGACCGGCGCCGTCGTACGGCGACGCCGAGGGGGTGGGCTGGCGCGACGCCGTCCCGGGCACCGTGGGGGTCCGGGCGCTGGTGACCCATCGCCGGCGCCACCCCGACGCCCCTCGGAGGCCTCGTGAGCGACCACGTCTGCCCCTTCTCCACTACCGGGACCGGTGCTCCGGCGCCGAGTGACCGCAACAGCCTGACCGTCGGCCCGGACGGCCCGATCCTGCTGCACGACCACCACCTCGTGGAGCAGATGGCGCACTTCAACCGCGAGCGCATCCCCGAGCGCAACGTCCACGCCAAGGGCTCCGGCGCGTTCGGCACCCTCGAGATCACCGAGGACATCTCCCGCTGGACCAAGGCGGCGGTCCTGCAGCAGGGCGCTCGCACCGACGCCCTCGCCCGGTTCTCCACCGTGGCCGGTGAGCTCGGCTCGCCCGACACCTGGCGCGACCCCCGCGGCTTCGCGCTGAAGTTCTACACCTCCGAGGGCAACTGGGACCTCGTCGGCAACAACACCCCCGTCTTCTTCGTGCGCGACGTCATGAAATTCCAGCACTTCATCCGCAGCCAGAAGCGTCGGGGGGCCAACGGGCTGCGCGACAACGACATGCAGTGGGACTTCTGGACGCTCAACCCCGAGTCCGCCCACCAGGTCACCTACCTCATGGGCGACCGCGGCATCCCCCGCAGCTGGCGACACATGAACGGCTACGGCAGCCACACCTACCTGCTCTACAACGAGGCCGGCGAGAAGTCGTGGGTGAAGTTCCACTTCATCTCGGAGCAGGGTGTCGAGTGCCTGACCCAGGACGAGGCCAACCGGATCGCCGGCGAGGACTCGGACTTCCACCGGCGTGACCTCTTCCAGTCGATCGAGGCCGGCGAGCACCCCTCGTGGCGCTTCCGCATCCAGGTGATGCCCTACGAGGAGGCGAAGACCTACCGCTTCAACCCCTTCGACCTGACCAAGGTGTGGCCGCACGAGGACTACCCGCTCCACGACGTCGGGACGCTGACCCTGCACACCAATCCCGAGAACCACTTCGCCCAGATCGAGCAGGCCGCCTTCGAGCCCTCGGCCGTCGTGCCCGGCATCGGCTTCTCCCCCGACAAGATGCTCCTGGGCCGGGTCTTCTCCTACGCCGACACCCACCGCTACCGGATCGGCCCCAACTACCAGCAGCTGCCGGTCAACCGGCACCGGGTCGAGGGCGCCTACACCTACCAGTTCGACGGGCCGATGGCCTACGACCACACCGGCGACAGGTCGAAGTACGCACCCAACTCCTACGGCGACCCGTTCTCCGACCTCACGGGACCGGCCGCGGACGGCTGGGAGACCGACGGCGAGATGGTGCGCGAGGCCTACACGCTGCGTGCCGAGGACGACGACTTCGGCCAGGCCGGGACCCTGGTGCGCGAGGTCTTCGACGACGCCGCCCGGGAGCGGTTCGTGGCGAACGTCGCGGGCCACCTCGCCGGCGGGGTGTCCGCCGAGGTCCTCGAGCGGGCCTTCGACTACTGGCGGCAGGTGGACGTCGAGATCGGCAAGCGGATCGAGGAGGCCGTGCGCGCCGGGGACCACGGCGACCCCGCCCCGCACCCGACCGAGGCCCGCGAGGTCGTGCCGGGCTGAGCCGTGGCCGGTCCCGACGCTGCCGACCACTAGGGTCGGGGCCCGTGTCGCGACGTCGCCGTGAGCGGGCCCCGGTCCTGGTCAGTGCCCACCGGTGCGGCGCGGGCACCGATCGGTCGCGCGAGAACAGCCGGGCCGCGCTGGACGACGCCGTCGCGATGGGCGTGGAGTACGTCGAGTTCGACGTCCAGCGTCTTGGCTGCGGCTCCCTGGTTCTGCTGCACGACGACGAGGTCGAGATCGAGGGGCGACGGGTCCCGCTCGGCCGGCTCACCCTCGCCGAGCTGCGCCGGGTCCACCCCGACGTGCTGGGCTACGAGGAGGTGCTGCGGGCGCTCGCCGGCCGCGCCATGGCGCACGTCGACCTCAAGTTCACCTCTCCCCCGGCGGCGTACGAGGTCGCCTCGACCACCCACGAGGTGGCTGCCGCGCGCCTGGCCGTGGAGCTGCTCGGCGTCGACGCCGTCGTGGTGACCACCCTCGAGGACGACTCCGTCCGCGCGGTGCGCGACTGGGCCGACGCCGAGGGCCTGGACCTGCTCGTCGGGCTGTCCCTGGGGCGCAGCGTCCGCGGGCTTCCCGTCGTGCGCCAGGTCCGGACACGCTGGTCGGAGCTGCGGCCGCACCTGCGCCTGACCGGGTCGCGGGCCAACCTCGTCGTCGCCAAGCACACCCTGGCGCGGCTCGGGGTCGCGGCCTACGCCCGCCGCCGCGGCCTCCCGCTGCTGGTGTGGACTGTCGACACCGAGCGCTCCCTGCGCTACTGGATGCGCCCGGGCCGCGCCTGGCTGGTGACCAGCAACGAGCCCGCGCTCGCGCTGAGGGTCCGCGACCTCGGAAGAGCAGGTCCCGAGGTTCCTAGGATGAGCGCGTGAGCAGCGGGGCGACTGGGACGACCAACGTGCGCACCGACGTCCTCGGCGAGCCGTGGCTGGCCGAGACGATCCCGCTGGGCCACGACGACGAGGGGCCGGTCGTCGCGACGCTCGTGTCCTGCCGTGCGGCCGAGCCGACGGGTCGCGCGGTCCTGCACGTGCACGGCTTCGCCGACTACTTCTTCCAGACCGAGTACGCCGCGTGGTGGCTCGAGCGCGGCTACGACTTCTACGCGATCGACCTGCGCAAGTACGGCCGCTCACTGCTGCCGGGGCAGACCGCCAACCACGTCACCGACCTGCGAGCCTACGACGCCGACCTGGACGCCGCCTGGCAGCGGATCACCGCACGCGACGGGCACGAGCACGTGGTGGCCTCCGCCCACTCCACCGGTGGCCTGACCCTGCCGCTGTGGCTGCACCGGCGCCGGCCGCGCGAGCTGGCCGGGGTGGTGCTGAACTCGCCCTGGTTGGACCTCCAGGGCAGCCTCCTGGTCCGCACCCTCGGGTCGCTGGTGCTCAAGGAGCTGGGCCGCCACCGTCCCCTCCACGAGATCCGCCGGGACGTGAGCGGGGTCTACGCCCGGTCGCTGCACCGCGACCACGAGGGCGAGTGGGACTTCGACCTGGCCTGGAAGCCGATCGAGTCCTTCGCCGTCCACGCGGGGTGGCTGCGGGCGGTCCGGCACGGCCACGCCCGGCTGCAGCGGGGCCTGGACGTGCCGGCGCCGGTCCTGGTGCTGTCCTCGGACCGCTCGGCCTTCCCCCGCGAGATGGTCGAGGACGTGCACGAGACCGACGTCGTGCTCGAGGTGCCCCAGATCCGGCGCTGGGCCACGGCGATCGGCTCGCGGGTCACCTACGTCGCGGTCGCCGGGGCGCGCCACGACGTGGTGCTGTCCCGGCAACCGGCCCGCGAGCAGGTCTACCGCGAGCTGGAGCGCTGGTGGGCGGCGTACGTCGACGACCCGACGGCCTGACCCACGCCCGGACGGTCCCCCACCCGGGTCGAGGTCGCGGCTAGGTTGACGCCATGAACCCTGTGACCGGACTCTCCCTCGGCCGGATCGTGATCGGCGCCGCCTCCCTGGCCCGCCCCGACGCGACGGTCGGCGCCATGGGCCTGGACGTGGCCAAGAACCCCCAGTCCGCCTTCGTGATGCGCCTCTTCGGTGCCCGTGAGGTCGCCCTCGGGGTGGCGACCCTCGTGTCCTCGGGCCGCGGCCGCACCGGCCTGGTGCTGCTCGGTGTCGGCGTCGACGCCGCCGACGCCTACGCGGGCCTCGTCGGGCCCAAGACCGACGGGATCGAGCAGCGCGCCGGGACGGTCATGACCGCGGTCGCCGGTGGCGCAGTGCTGGCGGGCCTGCTCGGCCTGCTCCCCCGCCGCTCCCGCAAGGCCGCCGCGGTCACCGCGGCCGCCGCCACTGCGGGCAAGCGCGCCAAGAAGTAGTCCCCGACGCACGGCACCGGCCGGGACCCCGCGGGGTCCCGGCCGGTGCTGGGTCGTGCTTCTCCCCGGGGGGGGTCAGGCCGTCGGCGGCTCCGAGCCGTCGGCACGCCGCGGGTTGGCGGCCTGGGCGGCCTCCTGGATCGCGGCCTGCACCGCCTCGTGCGCGCCCGCGCCGGCGGAGGAGGTCTCCGGCAGCTCGGGCTCGCTGGAGCCCATGTCCACGCGCGTGGCGGGGCCGTCGACCTCCTGCGGGATGCCCGCCAGGTTGTTCATGGTCGAGCCCAGGCCCTCGAGCGCCTTGCCGATCTCGCTGGGGACGATCCACACCTTGTTGGCGTCGCCCTCGGCGATCTTCGGCATCATCTGGAGGTACTGGTAGGCCAGCAGCGACTGGTCCGGGCGACCGTCGTGGATCGCCTGGAAGACCGTCTGGATGGCCTGGCCCTCACCCTGGGCTCGCAGGATCGCTGCCTCGCGGTCGGCCTGTGCGCGCAGGATGCTGGACTCGCGGTCACCCTCGGCAGTGAGGATCGCCGACTGCTTCTGGCCCTCGGCGGTGAGGATCGCCGACTGCCGCTCGCCCTCGGCGGTCAGGATGGCCGCCCGCTTGTCGCGGTCGGCGCGCATCTGCTTCTCCATCGAGTCCTTGATCGACGGCGGCGGGTCGATGCCCTTGATCTCGACACGGTTCACGCGCACGCCCCACTTGCCGGTGGCCTCGTCGAGCACGCCGCGCAGCCCGCCGTTGATCGACTCACGGCTGGTGAGGGTCTCCTCGAGGTCCATGCCACCCACGATGTTGCGCAGGGTGGTCATGGTCAGCTGCTCGATCGCCTGGATGTAGTTGGCGATCTCGTAGGTGGCAGCCACCGAGTCGGTGACCTGGAAGTAGATGACGGTGTCGATCGAGACGACGAGGTTGTCCTCGGTGATCACCGGCTGCGGCGGGAAGCTGACCACCTGCTCGCGCATGTCGATGACGTAGCGGACCTTGTCGATGAACGGCACGACGATGTTGAGTCCGGGATTGAGGGTGGTGCGGTACTTCCCGAAGCGCTCGACGATGCCCGCGCGTGCCTGCGGCACGATGCGCACCGTCTTGGCGAGCACGGTGAGGACGAACAGGAAGACGACAGCCAGCAGGATCAGGATCGCGACGCCCATGCTGCTCCTTCGTTGGGGGGGCGGGTGTCTGGTCAGGGTGTGTCGGGGGTCTGGGGGGACCGCGTGAGGCCGTCTCAGGCGTCGTCGCGGGGCAGCTGGCGCGAGGGCGGCAGCGGGTCGCCGGTGGGGTGCACGAACGCCGTGGCGCCGCGGATCTCCAGCACCTCGACGGTCTGCCCGGGCTCGATCACCAGGTGCTCGTCGTACGGCGCCGCGGACCAGGTGTCGCCGGCCAGCTTGACCCGGCCGGTCTCGGTGGCGGTGATCTGGGCGGTCACCACGCCCTGGGTGCCGATCAGCTTGCTTGTGCCGAGGGAGAGCTCGGGGCCGCCGTGCAGCCGACCCACGAGGCGCGGCCGCAGCAGCGTGAGGGTCGCCAGCGAGGTCCCGAGTGCCACGAGCACCTGCACGGCGACCGGCGCGGCGAGCACCCCGGCCACCAGGCCGCCCATCGCGCCGACGGCGAGCATGAGGAAGATGAGGTCGAGGCTGAACATCTCGGCCACGCCGAGCACCGCTGCGACCGAGAGCCAGGCCGCCCAGGCGTTGTCGCTGAGCCACTCCATGGATCGACCCTACCGGGCGCGCGTACGCCGGCGCGCCGCCCAGCGACCCTCGCTGTGGACGACGGTCAGGGGCATGCCGAAGGTGGCGGAGAGGTTCTGCTCGGTGAGCGTCTGGTCGAGCAGACCCGCGGCCACGACCGAGCCCTTGCGCAGCAGCAGGGCGTGGGTGAATCCCGGCGGGATCTCCTCGACGTGGTGCGACACGAGGACGGTCGCGGGCGACTCCGGGTCGTAGGCCAGCATCGACAGCGTCGAGACGAGGTCCTCCCTGCCCCCGAGGTCCAGGCCGGCAGCAGGCTCGTCGAGCAGCAGGAGCTCGGGGTCGCTCATCAGCGCACGGGCGATCTGGACGCGCTTGCGCTCGCCCTCGCTCAGCGTCCCGAAGGTGCGCGGGGCCAGGTGCTTGGCGCCGAGCTCACGCAGCAGCGAGGTGGCCCGGTCGTGGTCCAGCTCGTCGTAGACCTCGCGCCAGCGCCCGAGCACGCCGTACGCCGCCGACACCACGACGTCGTGGACGGTCTCGTGCCGGGGGATCCGCTCGGCGAGGGCGGCGCTGGTCAGCCCGATGCGGGGCCGGAGCTCGAAGACGTCGACCGAGCCGAGCCTCTCTTCGAGGACGTCGACGTCGCCCTGGGTGGGGAACAGCTGCGCCGAGGCGATCTGCAGCAGCGTGGTCTTGCCGGCGCCGTTGGGACCGAGGACGACCCAGCGCTCGTCCTCCTCGACGGTCCAGGAGACCCGGTCGAGCAGCACGGAGTCGCCTCGGCGGACGGTGACGTCGACGAGCTCGAGGACCGCAGCCATGGCCGCACCCTATCCACGGCCGCGCCCGGCGCCGACCGGGCGGGAGGACCCGGCGGGTCGGGCGGGGTTCCGGGTCGAGCGTCGGCCCGCGGCGTACCCTCTCCCGCCGTGACGTCGCACCTGCCTGCCTCGGCCCGCCTCGCGTGGTGGGGCACCTCCTGGTTGCGCGGCCAGGTGGTCCCCGACCTGCTCATCGACGCGGTGCTGGGCGACGACGTGACCCACGCGGTCGCCGGCCTCTCCGCGCTCGGACTGGGGGGCGACGGCGCGACCGAGACCCTGCTCGGCGGCCTGGCCCGGCTGCGGGTGGAGGGCGCGCAGTCCTTCGGTGCCGCGTTCCCGGTCGAGGGCGACCCGGTCGGCCTCGGTGGCCCGGCGGCCTTCAACGCCGCGGCGCTGGAGGCCGGGGAAGCCGTGGTGGTCGTCCTGTCCGACGGCAGCGCCGTGGGCCTGGTGCCGGAGACCGTGGGTGCGGCGACGACCTGGGTGGCCCACCGGGCCGCGCGTCGCCAGCTGCCGGACGTCGGGGAGGCCGACCGCGCGCTGCGCGGAGGGCTGCTCGAGGCCGCGGACGCCCTGGCAGCCCTGGACGTGGCCCGCTGGCGCCCCGAGGTGGCCGACCGGCTGATCGACCTGCGCCGCACCGAGCCGCTGGAGGGGCCTCCTGGCACTCCCCGGCGGTGCGTGGAGCTGCTGGCGCGGGGACTGCGCGCGGCCGAGGTGGTCGAGCTCGCCCTCGAGGACGAGGGCGGTGCGCTGAGCCTGCACGAGATCACCCGCCGGGAGGCCGCGATCCTGCCCCTGGGCGCGCACGCCCGCCGGGCGATGGTGGCCGCGTGCTCTCCCGAGGTCTGGCCGCCTGCGTGAGCACGGCGTCGCGCACCGCTAGCCTCGTGCCGCGATGACGACTCCGCCGAGCAACCCCCCTCAGGCCGACGGGCCGACCCCACACCCCGAGACGCTGCTGGTCACGCTCACGGGGCGGGAGCGCCCGGGCATCACCTCGGCGGTCTTCGCGACCCTCGCAGGTGCCGGCGTCGAGGTGGTCGACCTCGAGCAGATCGTGCTGCGCCGCCGCCTCATCCTGGGTGTCCTCGTGACGGTGCCCAGCGACGTCCAGTCGCTGCGCCAGGCCCTCCAGGCCACGGCCGACGAGCTCGCGATGACCCTCGAGGTCGAGCCCGGCACCGGGGACACGTCGCCCCCGTCGTCGCGCGGCGCCCACGTCACCGTGCTCGGCACCCCGCTCACCGCCGCCGCGATGGCCGCGGTCGCCGGCCGGATCGCCGCGGCCGGGGGCAACATCGACCGGATCGAGCGGATGGCGCGCTACCCCGTCACCGCCCTGGACCTCCGCGTCTCCGGAGCCTCGCCCGAGGCGCTGCGTGCCGAGCTGGCCACCGAGGCCGCGCGCCAGGGCATCGACGTGGCCGTCCAGCCCGCCGACCTGCTGCGCCGCGGCATGCGCCTCATCGTCATGGACGTCGACTCCACGCTCATCCAGGGCGAGGTCATCGAGATGATCGCCGCCCACGCCGGCTGCGAGGCCGAGGTCGCCGAGGTCACCGAGCGGGCGATGCGTGGGGAGCTGGACTTCGAGGAGTCGTTGCGCTCCCGGGTCGCCCTGCTCGAGGGGGTCCCGGCCTCCGCCCTGCACGAGGTGTACGACGCCATCCAGCTCGCCCCCGGGGCACGCACCATGGTGCGGACCCTGCGGCGGCTGGGCTACCGGTTCGCGATCGTCTCCGGCGGCTTCACGCAGATCACCGACCGGCTCGCGGTCGACCTGGGCATCCACTTCGCCCGCGCCAACGAGCTGGAGATCGTCGACGGCCGGCTCACCGGCCGGATCGTGGGGCCGGTCGTCGACCGGGCCGGGAAGGCGGCCGCACTGCGCGAGTTCGCCGCCGAGGTCGGGGTCGACGTGGCCTCGACCATCGCCATCGGCGACGGCGCCAACGACCTCGACATGCTCGCCGCCGCCGGCCTGGGCATCGCCTACAACGCCAAGCCGGCCGTGCGCGACGCCGCCGACACCGCGGTGAACGTGCCCTACCTCGACACGATCATGTACCTCCTCGGCATCTCCCGTGAGGAGATCGAGGCCGCCGACCGGGCCGCCGGCGTCACCACCCCCGCTCCCCCCGTCTGAGCCCGAGCCGGCGCATCCCTCCGGAGCTGTGCGCCGGTTCGACCGTCCTCGGGGTCGGTCGTCGTCGAGCGAGTCAGGCGCGGGGCACGTGGTGGGCGCGGATGGTCGCGCCCTGCTCGTCGAGGTCGGCCCAGTCGCCGGTGAGGTCGTAGAGCGTCATGGCGGAGGTGGGGTAGCCCATGACCAGGGCGTTGGAGGCTTCCTCGTCGCCGTCGCCGTCGTCGAGCAGCTCGGCGAGGTAGCCCATGGTCGGGTTGTGGCCGACCACGAGCAGCGCCAGCGCGTCCTCGGGCACCTCGCGCACCAGGTCCAGCGCGGTCTCCGGCCCGGCCTCGTAGAGGGTCTCGGACTCGTCGGTCTCGATCGCGTCGGCGTCCCACCCGGCCCCGTCGGCGAGGGCGGCCCAGGTCTCGCGGGTGCGCAGGGCCGCCGAGACCAGCACGTGGTCGGGCACGAACCCCTGCTCGACCAGCCACCGCCCGGCCAGCTCGGCCTCGGTCACACCGCGGTCGGCGAGGTGGCGGTCGAAGTCGGTCGGTCCGTGCGCCTCGGCCTTGGCGTGGCGCATCACGACGAGCTGGCGCGGGGTCTCCGGGCGACGGTTCTCGGGCACGCGCACAATCTGACAGGCCCGCGCCCGGCGGACAACGCGGGGTCGCCCAGCGGCGTACGCCGGCATCGCCCGCGGCGCCGGAGCGCGCGACGAAGCCGCGCAGCGTCCGCGCCGGTCAGGCGCCCATCGCGTGGAAGCCGCCGTCGACGTGCACGATCTCTCCGGTCGTGGCGGGGAACAGGTCCGAGAGCAGCGCGCAGACCGCGCGAGCGGTCGGCTCCTGGTCGGTGTTGTCCCAGCCGAGGGGCGCCCGGGTCGACCACAGGTCCTCGAGGTCGGTGAACCCGGGGATCGCCTTGGCCGCCAGCGTGCGCAGCGGTCCGGCGGAGACCAGGTTGACCCGGATGCCCTCGGGGCCGAGGTCGCGGGCGAGGTAGCGGGCGCAGGACTCCAGGCCGGCCTTCGCCACGCCCATCCAGTCGTACGCCGGCCAGGCCACCGTCGCGTCGAAGGTCAGCCCCACGACCGACGATCCGGGTCCCATGAGCGGGCGGCAGGCGACGGCCAGCGACTTCAGGGAGTACGCCGAGACCTGCACCGCCTGGGCGACGTCCTCCCAGGGTCCGTCCAGGAACTTCCCGCCGAGCAGCGTCTCGGGGTTGCCGTAGGCGATGGAGTGCACGACCCCGTCGAGGTGCGCGTCGGCGCCGAGGTGCTCGCGCACGAGGTCGGGGAGCCGTTCGAGGTGCTGGGGGTCGGTGACGTCGAGCTCGAGCACGGCCGGCTCCACCGGCAGCCGCTTGGCGATGCGGCGGGTGATGCCGAGCGCGCGGCCGAAGTTGGAGATGAGCACCGTCGCGCCCTGCTCCTGCGCGAACCGTGCGGTCGCGAAGCCGATCGAGGAGTCCATCGTCACGCCCGCGACGAGGACGACCTTGCCGTCCAAGATGCCCATACCCGCTCCCACGTCAGTGCCCCATCCCGAGTCCACCGTCGACCGGGACCACGGCCCCGGTGACGTACGCCGCGCCGGGGCCGGTCAGCCACAGCACCGTCTGCGCGACATCGTCGGTCGTGCCGTACCGCTGGAGCGGCACCTGCGACCGGATCGCGTCCTTCTGCGCGTCGTCGAGCACCGCGGTCATGTCGGTCTCGATGAAGCCCGGCGCCACCACGTTGGCGGTGATGCCGCGCGAGCCCAGCTCCCGGGCGATCGAGCGGGCCATGCCCACGAGGCCGGCCTTGGAGGCGGCGTAGTTGACCTGGCCGGCCGACCCGGTCAGGCCCACGACCGAGGAGATGAAGACGATCCGACCACGCTTGAGCCGCAGCATCCCCTTGGACGCCCGTTTGGCCAGCCGGAAGGACCCGGTGAGGTTCGTGTCGAGGACTCGAGCCCAGTCGTCCTCCGACATCCGCAGCAGCAGCGTGTCGGCGGTGATGCCGGCGTTGGCGACCAGCACCTCGACCGGGCCGTGCGCCGCCTCGATCTCGGCGTACGCCGCCTCGACGGCCGCGGCGTCGGTGACGTCGCAGCGCACGTCCAGGGCGCCGTCGGGCGCTCCTCCGCCGCGGGTCGTCACGGCGACGCGGTCACCCTGGGCCAGGAAGGCCTCGGCGATCGCGCGGCCGATGCCGCGGTTGCCCCCGGTGACGAGGACGGAGCGGGGCTGGTGGTCGGGCTCGGCAAGGGGTGTCGGGCTCACGTGCGACGACGCTAGTGATTACCGACAGGTACCCGAAACGCAGCGACAACGCAGCGACCGGCAACGCTGCCAGGTCAGTCGTCCTCGAGCCGGAAGCCGATCTTGAGGCCGACCTGGAAGTGCTCGACCGAGCCGTCCTTGACCTGGCCGCGGACCTGGGTCATCTCGAACCAGTCGACGTGGCGCAGGGTCTGGCAGGCGCGCTCGATGCCGTTGCGGATGGCCTGGTCGATGCCCTCGGGCGAGGTGCCGACGATCTCGGTGATGCGGTAGGTGCGGTTGGTCACGTCGCGACCCTACTCCCGACGGACCCTCGCGGCGGGCTGGCGCGCCAGGCGCGGGCGGGGTCCGCGAGCCCTGGTGGGTGACCGGGGCCGACGTACGCTCGAGGTCATGGCACGACAGCGTGGCGATCGCGACGACGACGCCGTCCGCATCACCTCCGCCGCCCCCAGCCCGCAGGAGGACCTGCGGCGGCGGCAGAAGCGCTACCTGCTCTCGATGAGCCTGCGGTCGCTGTGCTTCGTGGGCGCGGTCATCGCCGGACTCGCCGGCATCGACTGGCTCTGGCCGATCCTCATCGCGGGGGCGGTGATCCTGCCCTACATCGCCGTCGTGCTGGCCAACGTCCAGGCCACCCGGATGCAGGAGCACGACCTCGGCTCCGCGGCGTACACCGCCCGGGCGCTCGGTGGCGGCAGCGAGCAGCGCCCCCTCGGCGCCTCCTCCACCGACCGGGGCTGAGACACTCCCCGCGTGGGATCACTGGACGAGCCGGACGTCTGCTCCGGCAAGGGCTGTCGCCAGCCCGCGACGCACGCGCTGCTGTGGAACAACCCGAAGATCCACACCCCGGAGCGCCGCAAGGCGTGGTTGGCCTGCGAGGAGCACCTCGAGCCGCTGCGCTCGTTCCTGGGCTCGCGCGGCTTCATCAAGGACGTCGTGGCGCACGAGCAGGGCGCCGACCACACCGTCTGACTGGGGCTGCGGCCCGGGTGGGGCTCCTCAGCCGCCGATCGCCGACATCGGGCGCGCGGGCTGCAGGAAGGTCTCGTCGTCGATGCCGTGCCCGGCCGCCTTGCCGCGCATGGCCACGACCCAGCGGTCGGCCAGCTCCTCGTCGCTGGCGCCGGCCCGCATGGCCGTGCGCAGGTCGGACTCCTCGCGCGCGAAGAGGCAGTTGCGGACCTGGCCGTCGGCGGTGAGCCGCACCCGGTCGCAGTCACCGCAGAAGGGTCGCGTGACCGAGGCGATGACGCCCACGGTGCCGGGGCCCCCGTCGACCGTGAACAGCTCGGCCGGGGCGGAGCCGCGGGGCTCCTCGGCCGGCTCGAGGACGAACTCCTGCTCGAGCATCGCGAAGATCTCGTCGGCCGTCACCATCGCGTCGCGGTGCCAGCCGTGCTGGGCGTCCAGGGGCATCTGCTCGATGAAGCGCAGGTCGTAGCCGTGGTCCAGGCACCAGCGCAGGAGCTCCGGGGCCTGGTCGTCGTTGACGCCGCGCAGCAGCACGGCGTTGACCTTGACCGGGCCGAGGCCGGCGGCCTGCGCGGCGGCGAGTCCCGCGACCACGTCGTCGAACCGGTCGCGGCGCGTGATCGTGTGGAAGGTGTCGGCCCGCACGGTGTCGAGGCTGACGTTGACCCGGTCCAGGCCCGCCTCGGCGAGGGCCGTGGCGGTGCGGGCCAGGCCGAGGGCGTTGGACGTCATGGAGACGTCGAGGTCGTCGCCGAGGGCACGGGTCCGACGCACGATGTCGACCAGGCCGCGCCTCACCAGCGGCTCGCCGCCGGTGAAGCGCACCTCGTGCACGCCGAGGTGCTGCACAGCGACGCCGATCAGCCGGACGACCTCGTCGTCGGTGAGGACCTGCTCCCCCGGCAGCCAGTCCAGGCCCTCGGCCGGCATGCAGTAGCTGCACCGCAGGTTGCACCGGTCGGTGAGGGAGACCCGCAGGTCCGTCGCGACGCGACCGAACCGGTCGGCGAGTGCGCGCTGGTCCGAGACTCGGGTCGTCATGTGATGAAGCATACGTGCGCCACCTCACCACGGCCGGACCCCCGATCACCCGGTGGGCCGTGACCTGCCCCTGGATAGCCTGGCCCCGTGCGCACGTTCGGTTTCCTGCTGTCCCGGCGCTGGATCCTGTTCGCGCTCGCGGTGGCCCTGCTGGCCGCCGGCGCCTGGTGGCTCGGCCAGTGGCAGTTCGACCGGCTCGAGGACCGCCGCGCCGACAACGAGGTCGTCCGCGCCAACGAGAACCAGCCCCCAGCCCCCGTCTCGGACGTCCTGCGCCCCGGCACCCCGGTGCGGGAGCAGGACGAGTGGCGCGTGGTCTCCGCGACCGGCGAGTACGCCGTCGAGGACACCATCATCGTGCGCTACCGCACCCGCGAGGGGATCGCTGGCGTCGACGTGGTGGTGCCGCTCGTGACCGAGTCCGGCGCGTCCCTCCTGGTCGACCGTGGGTGGTTGCGCACCGAGAACGCCGGCACCGCCGACCCCGACGACGTCCCCGAGCCACCTGCCGGCGAGGTCACGGTCACCGGCTACGTCCGTGCCGACGGCAGCGGAGACAGCACGGTCGTCACCGAGCGCTCGACGCGCGCGGTCAGCAGCGAGCGCATCGGCGAGGCGCTGGGCCGCGAGGTCTACGGCGGCTTCGTCGAGCTGCAGTCGGAAAGCCCGGAGCCCGCCACGGCGCTGGAGCCCGTGGAGCTGCCCGAGCTCGACGACGGCCCGCACTTCTTCTACGGCCTGCAGTGGTGGTTCTTCGGGGTCCTGGCGATCTTCGGCTTCGGCTACCTCGCCTACGACGAGCGCCGCCGCGGACCGCGCGGCGAGCGCCCGCGCCGCACGACCCGCGCCCCCCGCGAGACCACGCCGTCCCGCTAGCTCGGCCAGGCCAGGTCAGCCGGCGCGGGTGTCGTCGAGGAACTGCGTACGGTGCAGGTCGGCGTAGAGCCCGCCGCGGGCGAGCAGCTCGGTGTGGGTGCCGCGCTCGACGATCCGCCCCTCCTCCAGGACGAGGATGAGGTCGGCGTCGCGCACGGTGGAGAGCCGGTGGGCGATGACCAGGGAGGTGCGGCCCTCGAGCGCCGCGTCGAGCGCCCGCTGGACCGCGGCCTCGGACTCGGAGTCCAGGTGCGCCGTCGCCTCGTCGAGCACCACGATCGCTGGGGCCTTGAGCAGCAGCCGGGCGATGGCGAGGCGCTGGCGCTCACCACCGGAGAGCCGGTAGCCGCGGTCGCCGACCACGGTGTCGAGCCCCTCGGGCAGGCGACGCACGAGCGTGGCGACCTGGGCGGCCTCCAGGGCGGCCCAGATCTCCTGGTCCGAGGCGCCCGGCCGGGCGTAGAGCATGTTGGACCGGATGGTGTCGTGGAACATGTGCGCGTCCTGGGTGACGTAGCCGACCACGTCCTCCAGCGACTGCAGGCTCACGTCCCGGACGTCGACCCCACCCACGCGCACCGCGCCCGCGGTCGCGTCGTAGAGGCGCGCGACCAGGTGGGTCACGGTCGTCTTGCCGGCACCCGACGGGCCGACGAGCGCGATCATCTGGCCCGTCTCGGCGGTGAAGGAGACGTCGCGCAGCACCGGCCCGCCGGGGCTGGAGACGTCGGGGCGCTGGACCCCCTCCAGCGAGGGCAGCGAGACCTCGTCGGCGCCGGGGTAGGTGAAGTCCACGTGGTCCAGCTCGAGCCGCCCCGCGGTGCGCGGCAGGTAGACGGCGTCCGGCTTCTCCTGCACCAGCGAGGGCAGGTCGAGCACCTCGAAGACCCGCTCGAAGCTGACCAGCGCGGTCATGACGTCGATCCGGACGTTGGTCAGGCCCTGGAGGGGCCCCAGGAGCCGCAACAGCAGCGTCGCCAGGGCCAGCAGGGTGCCCAGGGTGAGCGCGTCGGTGACGACCAGCTGACCGCCGACGCCGTAGACCAGCGCCGTGGCCAGGGCCGGCACGGCGAGCATGGCGGCGCCGAAGACCCGCGTGGTGAGGGTGATCTGGATGCCGAGGTCGCGCACCCGGCCGGCCTTCACGGCGAAGCTGGCGTCCTCCTCCTCGCGGCGACCGAAGAGCTTCAGCAGCAGGGCGCCGCCGACGTTGAAGCGCTCGGTCATCATCGTGGCGAGGTCGGCGTTGCCGTCCATCTGCTGGCGGGTCAGCCCGGCGAGCCGGGTGCTGACCCACTTCGAGGCGAGCATCAGGATCGGGAAGAGCGCCAGGCACAGCAGGGTCACCCGCCAGCTCAGGGCCAGCATCGTGATGCCCACGACGAGCACGGCGACGCCGTTGGAGACGGTCGTGGACAGCGTCGAGGTGAAGGCGCGCTGGGCGCCGATCACGTCGTTGTTGAGCCGGCTCACCAGCGCGCCGGTCTGGGTGCGGGTGAAGAACGCCATCGACTGGCGCTGCACGTGCGCGAACACCTGGGTGCGCAGGTCGAAGATCAGGCCCTCGCCGATCCGGGCGGAGAGCCAGGCCATCAGGACGCTGAGCAGGGCCGTGAAAACCGCCAGGCCGGCCATCGCCACTGCCAGCCAGGCGACCAGGGACCGGTCTCCCTGGAGGATGCCGTCGTCGACGATCCGCTGCACCAGCAGCGGGGTCGCGACCACGAGACTGGCGTCGACCACGGTGAGGGCGAGGAAGACCCCGATCGTCCGACGGTGGGGTACGGCGAAGCCCAGCACCCTCCGCAGCGTCTCCCGACCCACACGTCGGTCGAGCGCGCTGCGGTCGGAGCGCAGGTGCCGCCAGGCGGCCCCGGCGTTCATCATCCCCGACACGTGTCCTCCTCCTGCGGGGCTCCCGCCCCGACGCTCAGCCGCCCGCGAGGGCGCGGAAGCGCCGTCCCTGTGCCTCGCGCTCGAGGCGGCGCTGCTCCTCCAGCGGCGCCGCCGCCGCGGAGAGCATCAGGGCCTTGGTCTCCCGCACCGCCTCCGGCGCGGCCGAGGTGAGGGCTGCGACGAGGGCTGCGACGGTCTGGTCGAGCGCCTCGACGGGCACCACCTCGAGCGCCAGACCGATGCGAAGGGCCTCCGCCGCGCCGACCATCCGGGCCGACACGCAGATCTCGAGTGCTCGTGCGTAGCCAACGGCCTCGACCAGGGGTTTTGTTCCCGTGAGGTCGGGGACCAGGCCGAGGGCGGCCTCCTTCATGCACAGCTGCGCGTCCTCGGCCAGGACCCGCAGGTCGCACGAGAGCGCGAGCTGGAAGCCGGCCCCGATCGCATAGCCGTGCACCGCAGCGATGCTGAGGATGCGCGGGTCGCGCAGCCAGGTGAACCCGCGCTGGTAGTCGTCGATGGTGGCGGAGACCTGCTCGTCGCTCTGCGCGAGCAGGGCGGCCACGGTCTCGACGCCGTCACCTGCGCCCGCGGGGTCGAGCATGGTGCGGTCCAGACCGGCGGAGAAGGCCGAGCCGGAACCGCGCAGCACCACCACGCGCACGTCGTCGCCGGCGACCAGCTGCTCCCCGACGGCGGCCAGCAGCCGCCACATGGTCGGGGTCTGGGCGTTGCGGACCTCGGGACGGTGCAGGGTGATCGTCGCGACCGGGCCCTCGCGGTGCAGCAGCAGCCCGGCGTCGGCCAGCTCCTGCTCAGTCGGGTTGCTCATGGGGCGAGTCTCCCAGGTCCCCCGAGGCGCGATGGCCGCGCCCCACAGGACCGCCGAACCGTCACTGTGGAACCCTCGAGCCGTCACTTCTGCCCGCCTACTCATGCGGAAGTGACGGCTCGAGGGTTCAGAACTGACGGTTCGGCGGTGCTGGGCGATCAGGCGAGCGAGACCAGGTCGGCGTACCCGTCGTTCCAGAGGTCCTCGTCGCCGTCGGGCAGCAGCAGCACGCGGTCCGGCTCGAGGGCGTGCACCGCGCCCTCGTCGTGGGTGACCAGCACGATCGCGCCCTCGTAGGAGCGGATCGCGGCCAGCACCTCCTCGCGGGAGGCGGGGTCGAGGTTGTTGGTGGGCTCGTCCAGCAGCAGCACGTTGGCGCTGGAGACGACCAGCGACGCGAGGGCGAGCCTGGTCTTCTCGCCACCGGAGAGCACCTTGGCCGGCTTGTGCGCGTCGTCGCCGGAGAAGAGGAAGGACCCGAGCACGCTGCGGGCCTCGGTGTCGGTGAGCTGCGGCGCCGCTGACTGCATGTTCTCCAGCACCGTGCGCGAGGTGTCGAGGGTCTCGTGCTCCTGGGCGTAGTAGCCGACCTTGAGCCCGTGGCCCGGGACGACCTCGCCGGTGTCGGGACGGTCCACCCCGGCCAGGATGCGCAGCATCGTCGTCTTGCCGGCGCCGTTGAGGCCCAGGATGACCACGCGCGAGCCCTTGTCGATCGCCAGGTCGACGCCGGTGAAGACCTCCAGCGACCCGTAGGACTTCGACAGCTCGCGGGCGGTCAGGGGGGTCTTCCCGCAGGCTGCGGGCTTGGGGAAGGCGATCCGGGCGACCTTGTCGGCGGCGCGCTCCCCCTCCACGCCCTCGAGCATCTTCTCGGCGCGCTTGAGCATCGACTGGGCGGCCTGGGCCTTCGAGGCCTTGGCGCGCATCTTGTTGGCCTGGTCGGTGAGCGTCTTGGCCTTGTTCTCGGCGTTCATCCGCTCGCGCCGGCGCCGGACCTCGTCGGTCTCGCGCTGGGTCAGGTAGTTCTTCCAGCCCATGTTGTAGACGTCCATGACCGCGCGGTTGGCGTCGAGGTGCATGACCTTGTTGACGGTGCTCGCGAGCAGGTCGTTGTCGTGGCTGATGATGATGAAGCCGCCGCTGTGGACCTTGAGGAAGTCGCGCAGCCAGATGATCGAGTCGGCGTCGAGGTGGTTGGTGGGCTCGTCGAGGATCAGCACCTCGGCGCCGGAGAAGAGGATGCGGGCCAGCTCGACCCGGCGGCGCTGGCCGCCGGAGAGCGTGCGCAGCGGCATCGCGAGCACCCGGTCCTCGATGCCCAGGCTCGCCGCGATGGTGGCGGCCTCCGACTCCGCGGCGTACCCACCCGCGGCGTGCATCTCGTCGTCCGCGCGGGCGTAGCGGCGCATGGCCTTATCGCGCACGGCCGGGTCGTCGGAGCCCATCTCCTCCTCGGCGCGCCGCAGCTTGGCCACGACGACGTCGAGCCCGCGGGCGGAGAGGATGCGGTCCTTGGCGAGGACGTCGGGGTCACCGGTGCGCGGGTCCTGCGGCAGGTAGCCGACGTCGCCGGTGGTGGTGACCTGGCCGGCCGCGGGAAGTCCCTCCCCCGCCAGGATCTTGGTGAGGGTGGTCTTGCCGGCTCCGTTGCGGCCCACCAGTCCGACCTTGTCGCCGGGCCCGACCCGGAAGCTGACGTCCTGCATCAGGAGTCGCGCACCGACCCGTACCTCGAGCTGGTGAGCGGTGATCATGGCGGTGGGAGTCTAGGGTCGGCACCTGGCGCCGGACGATTCGCGGACGGCCGCAGTGAGGTCGCTCACGCCGACTCCCGGGAGGTCCCGTGCGCTTCAACCCCAAGGCCAGGCTCGACACCCGCCGCACCCGCCACGCCGGGGGCGGTGGCGGAGGGGGCGGGCGTGGCCCGTCCCTGGGCCGCGGTGGCTCCCTGCCCGGCGGGGCCATCGGCGGTGGCTCGATCGGGGCGGTGATCGTCGCCGTGCTCGTCTTCGCTGCCATCTCCTACCTCGGCGGCGGCGAGGAGGGCGGGTCGCCGACCTTCGACACCGAGCGGTACGCCGCGTGCGAGACCGGTGAGGACGCCAGCACCTCGGCCGACTGCGCCCGGGTGGCCGTCGAGAACTCCCTCCACGACTTCTGGACCGACGAGCTGGGCTCGCGCTACGAGCCGATCTCGGCGCTGACGACGTTCGAGGGCTCGGTGTCCACCCGGTGCGGTGGCGCGACCTCCGACGTCGGGCCGTTCTACTGCCCGGTCGACGACGGCATCTACCTCGACTCGGGCTTCTTCGACGACGTCCTCGAACGGCAGCTCGGCGGACCCGACGGCGGGTTCGTCGAGGCCTACGTCCTGGCCCACGAGTACGGCCACCACGTGCAGGACGTCCTGGGCACGATGTCGCGCGTGCGCACCCAGCAGGGCCCCACCTCCGACGCGGTGCGCCTGGAGCTGCAGGCCGACTGCTACGCCGGGATGTGGGCCCGCGCGGCCACCACCACCGAGGACGCCGCCGGGGAGGTGCTCATCACCGAGCTCACCGACGAGGACGTCCGGCTCGCCCTGGAGGCGGCCGCCGCGGTCGGCGACGACCGGATCCAGGAGCGCACCCAGGGGCAGGTGACCGAGGAGTCGTGGACCCACGGTTCGGCCGAGCAGCGGGTGAGCTGGTTCCGCACGGGGTTCGAGCAGGGCTCGCTCGAGGCCTGCGACACCTTCGCGGCGTCGCGCCTGTAGGGGGGCCTGTTTCACCACCCGAGCGGTGAAGCCGGAGCCGCCGTCAGGCTTCCAGCAGCTGCTCGACCAGCGGGAACTGCCGCTGCAGCGCCCGCAGGTGCGGTGCCACCGCCGGGTGCCGGAACTTCCCGGCCAGGGCGCCCTCGCCCTTGGCGACCCGTGAGAGCGCCCACTCCGCGCGCGACAGCGCGGCGTAGACGGCGACCACCCGCGCCCCGAGTGAGACCTGCTCCCGGTCGGCCACCTCCTCGGGGACGCCCATGAGGTACGCCTCGAGCAGCGGGTCGAACTCCTCGCGCGCCGAGAGCAGGTAGTAGCCCAGGTCGCCTCCGACCGGGCCGGTGCCCAGGCAGGACCAGTCGATCGCCACGACGTCGTCGCCCTCGCGACCGGGGAGGTTCCCCGGGGTGGGGTCGCCGTGCTGCAGGACCTGCGGCAGGGCGTCGAGCCGGTCCAGGAAGGTGCTGCGCCGGTGCCACAGGTGCTCGGCGACGTCGGCCACGGTCGTGCGGGCCAGCGTCGGCCAGCCCCCGCGGCGCTCGGTGCGACGCAGCCGGTCCCTCAGCTGGTCGCGGGCCAGCCAGGGGACGTCCGGCACCGGCGTACCGGCGAAGCGGCCGAGGGCGTGGGCGGCGAAGAGTCCGTTGTTGCAGGCATCCTCGACCCAGTCCTCGGTGATGGTGATGCCCTCGACGTCCTCCACGGCGTAGCTGCGCACCGGCGGGCGCAGGCCCTGAGAGTGGGCCAGGACGCCGGAGGTCACCACGTCCGCCCCGCGCCGCCAGTAGGCGAAGTGGTCGGGGTCGGAGAGCTCCGGCGGGTCGTGCTCGCCGGGCGCGGCCAGCCGCTTCACGGCCACCGGCTCCTCCCCCACGACCGCCCGCCACACCCCGACCGTGGACGGGGAGGTGCCGCTCGGGAGGGGATGCCAGCCGGGCTGGGGCTGCCACATGCCGGTGACGCTAGCCGATCGCGCCGCGTCGGACGGTGAACTCGGGCCCGAGCGCGGGAGCGTCGCGGGAGCCGGCCTGGACCGGTGGGGAGCGCTCAGCCGTCGGCGTTGACGACCTCGACCCGCACGGAGAGGGCGTCGGCGACCGCCTGCTCCAGCACCGCCCGTCGGGGGTCGGGCACCGGCAGCCGCGTGCCCACGACGGCGAGCCGGGCCAGGCGCGCGTCGGCCAGCACCTCCTCCACCGCCCCACGGTCACCGCCGACGACCAGAGGCCCCGCGAGGTCGCCCAGCAGGCGCGCCGCGTGGTCGGCGGCCGCCTCGTACGCCGCGCGCGCCTGGTTGTCACGACGGCGGGCGAACCGCTGCTGCGACTGGCCGCCGGCCTTGGTGCGGCCCTGCACGTGCCGCTGCCCGACCTTGCTGGCGACCACGGAGGTCCCGGACAGCCGGGCGACCGCGAACCCGCCCTTGCGCACCAGGAGGACGCCCCAGTCGTCGGGGACGGCCGCGTCGAGGGTCGCTGCCAGGGCCGCCGCGTCGGCGGCACCGTCGTAGGACTGGTCGAAGGGCAGCCTGGCGGCGAAGGACGAGCCGTCCCCGGCATCACCGCGCAGGGCGCCGTCGGTCACCCGGAGGGTGCTCGGTCCGTGACGTACCTGGAAGTTCGCCACCCAGCGCTCGACCCGGTCGCCGGGCACGAGCACCTCAGGCACCTCACTCCGCCCGGTAGACGACGCGCAGGTGCTCGGTCACCGTGCTGCCGGCCACCTCGACCTCGGTGACCTCCAGGAGCGCCACGGGCCGTCCCCCGCCGTCGAGCAGGATGCTCAGCGAGCCCGGCTCCGGCAGCGGCTCCCCCGTCGACTCGTAGTCGGAGGTCGGAGCGGTCAACGTGGACACGCTGCCGCTGAGCAGCTCGGCCAGCAGCCGTTCTGATCCGGGTGCGTCACCGAAGGACCACGTCGGCGGGGGCACGACCTCCAGCGTGGTGGGCCCGAAGTACGCCGGTGCCGTGTTGAGCTTGGCGTGGAACCGGGCGATGTCCCAGAAGGCCTGGACCGCCTGCTCCTGGGACTCGGTCGGCGAGCTGGGTTCGTCCATCCGCGCAGCCTACGGTCCGCTGCGTCGCGAGCGCGTGTGCCGGGCGAGCGAGATCAGACGTTGAACCCGAGCGCCCGCAGTTGCTCGCGGCCGTCGGGGGTGATCTTGTCCGGGCCCCACGGCGGCATCCACACCCAGTTGATGGCCACGTCGTTGACCAGGCCCTCCAGCGCGGAGTCGGTCTGGTCCTGGATGACGTCGGTCAGCGGGCAGGCCGCGGAGGTCAGCGTCATGTCGACCACGCAGTTCGACGACTCGTCCACGTGCACGCCGTAGACGAGGCCGAGGTCGACGACGTTGATGCCGAGCTCGGGGTCGACGACGTCCTTGAGCGCCTCGGTGACCTCCTCGATCGTCACGGTGGAGGTGCCGCCACCGGTCGGGACCGGGACCTCGGTGGGGAGGTCGGAGTGGTCGGGGGTGTGGGTGTCAGTCATCGTCGCCTCCCTGGGCGGTGGTGGTCATCGACTGGCTGGTGGCGTCCTTCCAGGCCATCCAGCCGAGCAGCGCGCACTTCACGCGTGCGGGGAACTTCGCGACGCCGGCGAAGGCGATGCCGTCCTCCAGCACCTCCTCGTCGGGCTCCACGCTGCCCTTGCCCTGCATGAGGGTCAGGAACACCTCGTGGACCCCCATGGCCTCCTCGACCGGCTTGCCGATCACGAGGTCGGTCATCACGGAGGTCGAGGCCTGCGAGATCGAGCATCCGACCGCGTCGTACGACACGTCCTGCACACGGAGCACACCGTCGGCCTCCTCGAGGTGGACGCGCAGCGTCACCTCGTCACCGCACGTGGGGTTCACGTGGTGCACCTCGACGGTCCCGTCAGCGGAGGGGTCGCCCCTCAGTCCCTTGTGGTGCGGGTTCTTGTAGTGGTCCAGGATGATCTCCTGGTAGAGCGCGTCGAGCTCTGCGGACATCGCCTCAGCCCACCTTGAAGTAGTCGCGGGTGTAGTGCAGCGCCTCGACGAGCGCGTCGATCTCCCCCGGCGTCGTGTAGACGTACGACGACATGCGGGTCGAGCTCTGCACACCGAACTTCGCGTGCGCCGGTCGGGCGCAGTGGTGCCCGGCGCGGACGGCGATGCCGCGCACGTCCAGGACCTGCGCGACGTCGTGGGGGTGCACGCCGGCGAGCTCGAAGGAGATCGCACCGCCGCGCTGCGTGGCGTCCAGGGGCCCGAGGACCCGCAGGCCCGGGACCGTTCCCAGCCCCTCCAGGGCGTACGCCGTGATCGCCTGCTCGTGGGCGTGGACCGCGTCCATGCCGAGCCCGGCGAGGTAGTCCACCGCGGCGCCGAGACCGACGGCCTCGACGATCGGCGGGGTGCCGGCCTCGAACTTGTGCGGGAGCCCGGCGTAGGTGCTGCGCTCCATGGTGACGGTCTCGATCATCTCGCCGCCGCCCAGGAAGGGCGGCAGCTCCTCGAGCAGCGACCGGCGGCCCCAGAGCACGCCGATCCCGGTCGGACCGACGACCTTGTGGCCGGTGAAGACCACCACGTCGGGACGCTCCTCGACCGGCATCGCGGCCAGGTCGATCGGCAGCTGCGGCGCGGCCTGCGAGGCGTCGACGACCACGATCGCTCCCACCTCGTGGGCGCGTCGGGTCAGCTCAGCGACGGGGTTGACCGTGCCCAGCATGTTCGAGACCCAGGTGAAGGTGACGACCTTGGTGCGCTCGGTGATGAGCTCGTCGACCTGGGAGAGGTCGAGCTGGCCGGCCTCGTCGAAGGTGAACCACCGCAGCTCGGCACCCGTGCGCTGGGTGAGCATCTGCCACGGCACGATGTTGGAGTGGTGCTCCATCTCCGTGGTGACCACGACGTCGCCGGGGCCGACCCGGTGCGGGCCCTCCAGGCCCAGGGTCTGTGCGACCAGGTTGAGCGCCTCGGAGGCGTTCTTGGTGAAGATCACCTCGTCGCGCTCGGGTGCCCCGATGAAGGCCGCCACCTTGTCGCGGCCGCCCTCGAACGCCTCGGTGGCCTCGGCGCCCAGCAGGTGCATGGCGCGCGCGACGTTGGCGTTGTGCCGCTCGAGGTGGTCGACCATCGCGTCGATCACCACCTGCGGCTTCTGCGAGGTGTTGGCGCTGTCGAGGTAGACCAGCGGCAGCCCGTCGACCGTGGTGCGGCCGAGGATCGGGAAGTCCTTGCGGACGACGTCCAGATCAGGGAGGAGCCCGTCCATGGTCCGTCCTTTCTCGTCGTCGGTGGTGCCGGAAGTGGTGCTGCGCAAGGCGGAGGAGCGAAGGCGGCCTTTGAGCGGAGCGGGCCGTCGAGCGACGACAACGCAGCGCAGTGCCGCTTACGGCGCCACCGACAGGTAGGACTCGTAGCCCTCGGCCTCAAGCTTGTCGGCCAGCTCGGGACCGCCGGACTCGGCGACCTTGCCGTCGACGAAGACGTGGACGCGGTCGGGCTGGATGTAGCGCAGGATGCGCGTGTAGTGCGTGATCAGCAGGACGCCCTTGCCCTCACGCTCGCGGAACCGGTTGACGCCCTCGGAGACGACCTTGAGGGCGTCGATGTCGAGGCCGGAGTCGGTCTCGTCGAGGATCGCGACCTTGGGGTCGAGCAGCTCGAGCTGGGCGATCTCGTGGCGCTTCTTCTCACCACCGGAGAAGCCCTCGTTGACCGAGCGGGCCGAGAACGAGGAGTCCAGGTTGAGCTTCTCCAGCGCGCCGTTGACGTCCTTGACCCAGGTGCGCAGCTTGGGGGCCTCGCCGTCGATGGCGGTCTTGGCGGTGCGCAGAAAGTTCGCGACCGAGACCCCGGGGACCTCGACGGGGTACTGCATGGCCAGGAAGAGCCCGGCCCGGGCGCGCTCGTCCACGCTCATGGCGAGGACGTCCTCGCCGTCGAGGGTCACCGAGCCGCCGGTGATCGTGTACTTCGGGTGGCCGGCGATCGAGTAGGCCAGCGTCGACTTGCCGGAGCCGTTGGGTCCCATGATCGCGTGCGTCTCGCCGCTGTCGATCGTGAGCGTGACGCCCTTGAGGATCTCCTTGGGGCCGTCCTCGGTGTCGACGGAGACCTGGAGGTCGGTGATCTGCAGGGTGCTCATGCGGGGGTGACTCCGTTCAGGGTGGTGGTCGTGTCGATGTAGACGGCTGCCCCGTCGGGGTCCTGGCGGACCTCCACGGGGAAGGTGGCCACCGGCTCGGTGGCGGGCAGCCCGGTGGGCTTGCCGGTGCGCAGGTCGAAGCGGGAGCCGTGCAGCCAGCACTCGACGGTGCAGTCGGCCACCTCGCCCTCGCTGAGGCTGACCGCGGCGTGGCTGCACTGGTCCTGGAGGGCGTAGACCGCGAGGTCCTCGCCCTCCCCGTCCCGGGCGACGGCGACGGAGTACTCGCCGACGACGACGGCGAGCGCCTCGTCGGTGGGCACCTCGGACAGGGCGCAGGCGCGCTGGAAGCCCATCAGAGCTGCTTCCCGGCGACGTTGCGGGCCAGCTCGTCCTCGACGGCAGCGGTGAGCTTCTCCTCCAGCTCCGGGAGGCCGATCTTGCGGATCAGGTCCTGGAAGAAGCCGTGCAGCACCAGGCGGCGCGACTCCTCGTCGGAGACGCCGCGGCTGCGGAGGTAGAACAGCTGCTCGTCGTCGAAGCGTGCGGTGGCGGAGGCGTGGCCGGCGCCCTCGATCTCGCCGGTCTCGATCTCGAGGTTGGGGACCGAGTCGGCCTGGCAGCCGTCGGTGAGCACGAGGTTGCGGTTCTCCTCGTAGGTCTCGATCCCCTCGGCGACCTTGCGGATCAGCACGTTGCCGATCCACACGGTGCGCGCGCGCTCGCCCTGCAGCGCGCCCTTGTAGACGACGTTGCTCTTGGTGCGCGGGGCGTTGTGGTCGACGAAGAGGCGGTGCTCGAAGTGCTGGCCGGCGTCGGCGAAGTAGAGGCCGAGCAGCTCGGCGTCGCCACCGGGCCCGGCGTAGTGCACGTTGGAGCTGGTGCGCACGACCGAGCCGCCGAAGGTCACCGCGATGTGGCGGTAGCGGGCGTCGCGACCCACGACGGCCTCGTGGGTGCCGACGTGGACGGCGTCGTCGTCCCAGTCCTGCAGCGTCACCACGGTCAGGTCGGCGCCGTCGCCCACCACGACCTCGACGTTGCCGGCGTGCACGCCGGACCCGCGGTGGTCGAGCACGTAGGTGGCGCGCGAGTGGGTGCCGGCCTCGATCACCGTGTGGCGGTGCGAGCGCTTGCCGGCGGCGCCGGTGAGCCGGTGACCGATCGGCTCGTCGAGCTCGGCGTCGGCCGGGACGCGCACGTGCACCGCCTCGGGCGCGTGCAGGCACGCCAGCGCCGAGGCGCGGTCGTCGGGCACGAGGGAGGCACCGCGGGGGTGCTGGCCCGGGGCGAGGGTGCCGACGACGTACGACGCGTCGCCGATCGTCTCGACCGTCAGCGCGTCGGTGTCGCCGGGCGCGTCGTCGAGGGCGCCGGCGAGGCGCTTGAGCGGGGTGAACCGCCAGATCTCCTCGCGCCCGGTGGGCATCGGGTGGTCGGCGAGGTCGAAGGAGCTCACCGGGTGCAGGTGGCTCTCGACGTGGTCCACCTCGAGGGCGGAGGCCACGGCGTCGCGGGCATCAGCAGTCACGGTCACGTGGGAGTTGTCTTCCTAGGTGTCAGGGGCGGAGCGGGAGGGGTCGCGGTCAGCCGACCGCGCCCTCCATCTGCAGCTCGATGAGGCGGTTCAGCTCCAGGGCGTACTCCATGGGCAGCTCCTTGGCGATCGGCTCGACGAAGCCGCGCACGATCATCGCCATCGCCTCGTCCTGCTCCATGCCGCGGGACATGAGGTAGAAGAGCTGGTCGTCGGAGACCTTGGAGACGCTCGCCTCGTGGCCCATGGACACGTCGTCCTCGCGGATGTCGACGTAGGGGTAGGTGTCGGAGCGGCTGATCTGGTCGACGAGCAGCGCGTCGCACAGCACGTTGGACTTCGAGCCGTGGGCGCCCTCGTTGACCTGGATCAGGCCGCGGTACGACGTCCGGCCACCGCCTCGCGCGACCGACTTGCTCAGGATCGAACTCGAGGTGTGCGGCGCGGCGTGGACCATCTTGGCGCCGGCGTCCTGGTGCTGGCCCTCGCCGGCGAAGGCGATCGAGAGCGTCTCGCCCTTGGCGTGCTCGCCCATGAGGTAGATGGCGGGGTACTTCATCGTCACCTTGGAGCCGATGTTGCCGTCGACCCACTCCATCGTCGCGCCGGCCTCGCAGACCGCGCGCTTGGTGACGAGGTTGTAGACGTTGTTCGACCAGTTCTGGATGGTCGTGTAGCGGCAGCGGCCGCCCTTCTTCACGATGATCTCGACGACCGCGGAGTGCAGCGAGTCGCTGGAGTAGATCGGTGCGGTGCAGCCCTCGACGTAGTGCACGTAGGCGTCCTCGTCGACGATGATCAGCGTCCGCTCGAACTGGCCCATGTTCTCGGTGTTGATCCGGAAGTAGGCCTGCAGCGGGATGTCGACGTGCACGCCCTTCGGCACGTAGATGAACGAGCCGCCCGACCACACGCTGGTGTTGAGCGCGGAGAACTTGTTGTCACCGACGGGGATGACGGTGCCGAAGTACTCCTTGAAGAGGTCCTCGTGCTCCTTCAGTGCGGTGTCGGTGTCGAGGAAGAGCACGCCCTGCTCCTCGAGGTCCTCGCGGATGGAGTGGTAGACGACCTCGGACTCGTACTGCGCGGCGACGCCGGCGACGAGGCGCTGCTTCTCCGCCTCGGGGATGCCGAGCTTGTCGTAGGTGTTCTTGATGTCCTCGGGCAGGTCCTCCCAGCTGGTGGCCTGCTTCTCCGAGGAGCGCACGAAGTACTTGATGTTGTCGAAGTCGATGCCCGACAGGTCCGAGCCCCAGGTGGGCATGGGCTTGCGGTCGAAGAGCTTCAGGCCCTTCAGGCGCAGGTCGAGCATCCACTGCGGCTCGTTCTTCTTGCCCGAGATGTCGCGCACCACGGCCTCGTTGAGACCACGGGTGGCGGCGGCGCCGGCCACGTCCGGGTCGGCCCAGCCGAACTCGTAGCGGCCGATGCCCTGGAGCTCCGGGTTGAGTTCTTCGATGGAGGTCATGAGACCGACTCCTTCTCGCGGTGGGTGCTGCTGGGGAGGTCAGGGATGCAGGTGGTGCAGACACCGTCGCCGTGGGCGATGGTGGCCAGCCGCTGGACGTGGCGGCCCAGGACGCGGCTGATCGCCGCGGTCTCGGCCTCGCACAGCTGCGGGAACTCGTGGGCGACGTGGGAGACCGGGCAGTGCTGCTGGCACAGCTGCTCACCGGCCAGCGGCAGCTCGCGCACGGAGGCGGCGTACCCCTCGTCGGTGAAGACGCGGGCCAGCACCTGGGCGGGCGTGAGGTCGGGGTTCTCCTCGAGGACCGCGCCGAAGCGGGCCTCGATGAAGGAGACCCGCTGGTCGGCGAAGGCGCGCAGGGCGTCCTCACCACCGGTCTCGGCGAGGAAGCGCAGCGCCTGGAGGGCCAGGTCGTCGTACTGCGCCTCGAAGCTGTCGCGGCCGCGCTCGGTGAGCGCGAACAGCTTCGCCGGGCGGCCTCGGCCGCGGACCGCACCGGGGCGGGGGTCGCGCGCCTCGACCTCGCCGTCCTCGACCAGCTGGTCGAGGTGGCGACGGACGGCGGCCGGGGTGAGGTCGAGCTGATCGGCCAGCGTCGCGGCGGTCGAGGGCCCGTTCACCAGGATCGACCGCGCGACACGCTGGCGCGTGCTCAGGTCGTCGCGGGTGAATTCCACAACGCCAGTGTGCCGTTAATGGAAAGGGCCGTTCAAGGAAGGGTGGCCTTACCCGTCTCGCGCAGCCACCACAGCCCCAGGAACGGCAGCACCAGCGGCAGGAAGCCGTAGCCCTGACCGAAGTGCGACCAGACGGTCTTGTCGGGGAACAGGTCGGTCGCGACGTAGGACAGGGTGCCCACGACGAGCACGCCCGCGGCCTCCACCACGACCGACACCAGCGCGACCCGTCGGGCGGTCGGACCGCCGCTCAGCAGGCAGCCGGTCGCGACGAGGTAGAGCACCGCTGCGAGCAGCGAGAGCGAGTAGGCCAGCGGGGCGCGGTCGGCGTCGGTGCCGAGCTGCACGAGCGAGCGCCCGGTCGCGGCGACCGCGAAGACGGCGTACGCCGCCACGAGGATGCGGCCGGGACCGGTGGAGATTTCCCGGACGGTGCCGGCAGCGGGCGTGGTGGGCTCAGGCACCGGCGAGCCGCCAGAGCTGGTCGAGGCGCGTCTCCATGGCCGCCACGGTGAGCAGCGCGACCAGGAGCGCGCCGTTGCCCCAGCGGCTGCGCTCCACGAGCGCGAGCGCGGCACCGAAGGGCACCGCCAGGACCACGGTGAAGAGGTAGGACACGAAGGTCGCGGTCGGCACGTCGCGGGAGGTCGTCGAGAGCTGCACCAGGCCCACGACGAGCTGGACCACCAGCACGGCCAGCAGCACGGCCAGCAGCGCGAAGAACCGGTCGCCCGGGGGGCTCTCGTCGCGCACGACCATCACGACGGTCCAGATGCCGCAGAGCGCGGTGAGCACCAGCACGGGGACGACCAGCCACACGACCACGGCCTCACTGTAGGAGTGCGCCCGCAGCCCGTGTGGGAGGGCTCCCTAGACTGCCGGGGTGCACGACGACCACGAGCCCGCCGTCGTCGTCGACGCCCTCGAGATGCGGTACGGCGCGAAGCGTGCCGTCGACGGGCTCTCGCTCACCGTCGCCCGCGGCAGCATCACCGCCGTGCTCGGGCCCAACGGCGCGGGCAAGACCACGACCCTGGAGACGTGCGAGGGCTACCGCCGCCCGCAGCGCGGCACGGTGCGCGTGCTCGGGCTCGACCCGCAGGCCGACCGCCGGGCGCTGCTGCCGCGGATCGGCGTCATGCTCCAGAGCGGGGGCGCCTGGTCGGGCATCCGGGCCGAGGAGATGCTGCGCCACGCCGCGTCGCTGCACGCCCACCCGCTCCCCCACGAGCTGCTCGTGGAGCGGCTGGGTCTCGCGGACTGCGGGCGGACGCCGTACCGCCGGCTCTCGGGCGGGCAGCAGCAGCGCCTCGGGCTGGCGTGCGCGCTCGTGGGCCGCCCGGAGCTGGTCTTCGTCGACGAGCCGACCGCGGGGATGGACCCGCAGGCGCGCCGCACGACCTGGGAGCTGCTCGAGGAGCTGCGGGCCGACGGTGTGACGGTCGTGCTGACCACGCACTACATGGACGAGGCCGAGCGGCTCGCGGACACCATCCACATCATCGACCGCGGCCGGTTGATCGCCACGGGGTCCCCCGTCGAGCTCACCCGCGGCGGCTCCGTCTCCACGATCCGGCTCGTGGTCACCAGTCCCTTCCCGCCCGACGCGCCGGAGTCGCTGACGGCCGCGCTGGGGCCGGGCACGACCGTCACCGTGCTCGATGCCCTGAGCCTGCTGGTCACTGGGCCCGCGGACGCCTCGACGCTCGCGCGGGTCTCGCGGTGGTGCGAGGAGCAGGGCGTGCTGCCGGAGTCGTTGAGCCTGGGCACCCGCACCCTGGAGGACGTCTTCCTCGAGCTGACGGGGCGCGGCCTGGACGATGAGGCGGACTCCCCCGACCCGCGGCGGGACGGGGTCGTGGCGTGAGCGGCACCTTCGCCCCGCGGCCCGGCGCCGCCCCGCTCCTCCGTCAGGTCCTGGCGCAGGCCCGCACCGAGGCGCGGCTGATGCTGCGCAACGGCGAGCAGCTGCTGCTGGCCGTGGTGATCCCGGTGATCGTGCTGGTCGGAGCGGTCGCCGGCTCCGAGCGGGTCGGGCTGGAGCTCGACGCCTCGGCGGTCGACACCTTCGCCCCCGGCGTGCTGGCCCTCGCCGTGATGTCGACCGCCTTCACCTCCCTGGCGATCGCCACGGGCTTCGAGCGGCGCTACGGCGTGATCAAGTGGCTCGGCAGCTCCCCGCTGCCGCGCTCCGGCCTGCTGGCCGGCAAGGTCCTCGCGCTGCTGCTGGTCGAGATGCTCCAGCTCCTCGTCCTCGGCGGCACGGCGCTCGCGCTGGGCTGGGACCCGGTCGTGTCGGGCGGGTCCGTGCTGGGCGCGCTGCTCGTCGGGGTCCTGGGCACCGCGGCCTTCGCCGCGATCGGGCTGTTGGTGGCCGGCACGCTGCGGGCCGAGGCGACGCTCGCTGCGGCCAACCTGGTCTACCTGCTGCTGATGGCTGGTGGCGCGGTGGTCCTGCCGGCCTCGGCGTACGGCGGGTTCGGCGAGGTCGCGCAGTGGCTGCCGTCCGGTGCGCTGGGCGAGGGCATGCGTGCCGCGCTGGTCGACGGTGCGGTGGAGGTCACGTCGTTGGTGGCTCTCGGTGCCTGGGCACTGGTGGGTACCGTCCTGACTGCCCGGACCTTCCAGTGGGAGTGACGCCCATGACGCTCGAGACCCTGCAGGACACCCGGCTGCGCCAGGCCCGGTGGGCCGGCTGGGCGAGCCTGGTCGCCAACATCCTGATCGTCGTCACGGGTGGGGCCGTGCGGCTGACCGGCTCCGGCCTGGGGTGCCCCACCTGGCCGCGCTGCACCGACGAGAGCTTCACCCCGCACGGCGAGCTCGGCCTGCACGGCGTCATCGAGTTCGGCAACCGACTGCTGACCTTCGTGCTGGTGGCCATCGCCGTGCTGACCTTCCTCGCCGCGTGGCGCACCGGGCGGCGCGAGCTGCGTCGCCTGGCGCTCGTCCTGGCGCTGGGCATCCCGCTCCAGGCCGTCATCGGTGGCATCACGGTGCTGGTCGACCTCAACCCGTGGGCGGTCGCCCTGCACCTGATGCTCTCGATGGTGCTGGTCTCCCTGTCGGTGCGATTCCTCCAGCAGCTCGATCGGCCGGTCCCGGCCGCCCGTGGACCTCTGGTGGCGCTGGCCTGGGGGGTCTTCGCCGTCGGCTACGTCGTGCTCTACCTCGGCACGATCGTGACCGGCTCGGGCCCGCACGCGGGCGACGCCGACGTCGCGCGCAACGGCCTGGACCCCGTGCAGTGGAGCCAGCTGCACGCCGACTCGGTCTTCCTCTACATCGGCATGACGATCGGGCTCGGTGCGGCCCTCCATGCCAGCCGCGCCGACCGCGCGGCGATCCGGGCGACCTGGCTGCTGCTGGGCCTGCAGCTGGCCCAGGGCGCCGTCGGCTTCGTGCAGTACTTCACCGGCCTGCCCGAGGTGCTGGTCGGCGTGCACCTGCTGGGTGCCGGCGTGCTGGCCGCCTCCACGACCTGGGTGCTGCTGCGAGTGCGCCACCCCGAGCCGGCTCAGCCCCGCGCGGCCTCCGTCGAGCCCGAGCTCGCCACCAGCCTGCGGTAGGCGGCCTCAAGCTGCTCGGCCACCCGGCCCTGCAGGAACGGTCGCACGTCCTCGCGACCACCCGCCGTCAGCCGCGCACGCAGCACGTCGTCCTCGACCAGGCGCTGCAGCGCCGCGGCCGTCGCGGGCACGTCCCCGGGCGGCACCACGAGCGCCGAGCGCTCGTGGGTGACCATGTCGGCGATCCCGCCGAGGTGGGTGGTGACCAGGGGCGTCCCGAGGGCCATCGCCTCCAGGACGGTCGTGGGGCACGGGTCGGGCCACTGGCTCGGGAGGGCCGCCGCGAGCGCGTGCTGGAACCCGCTGACCACCCGCTCGTGCTCCCAGTGGTGGTGCACGGAGACATCCGCGGGCAGGTCGTCGAGCGGCATCGAGGGACGCCCCACCAGCACCAGCTCCGGGCGGCCCGCGGGCAACCGCTCCCAGGCGCGCAGCAGCGTGCCCACGCCCTTCTGCTCGGAGAGGTCGCCGGCGAAGAAGAGGTAGGGACCGGCGGGGAGGTCCGGGTCGCGAGGCGTCCGCCCCCGCGTCAGCAGGTCGTCGGGCACGAAGTTGGGCACGACCTCGAAGCGCGACCCGTCGGTGTGCAGTCCGTTGGCCTGCGCGACGTAGGAGCTCACCGGGGTGAACAGGTCGGCCGCGCGCCGACGCCACGGCAGGCCGGCGCGCACGGCGGCGTACACCACCTGGCCGCGGCCGGAGCCGTAGTGCTCCCCCGCGCACGGCAGGCAGCGGCGCGGGCTCGGCCCCTCGCAGGGGTGGCCCTCCCGCATGAGCCGCTTGGTGGCGCAGACGTGGCCGTAGTCGTGCAGGGAGAGCACCAGCGGGATCCGGTACGCCGAGGGCAGCGCGGTCCACGAGCCGACGATCCAGTTGTGGGCGTGCACCACGTCGGGCCGGAGCTCGCGCACCAGGCGGGAGAGGTCGCGGGTGGTCAGCGGGTCCGGGACCGGCAGCGCCAGGGGACGGTCGGCCGTCGGGTACAGGCCCGGCACCCGCGACCCGACGTGCTCCAGAACGTGGACGGTCACGCCCGGGTCCTGCTGCGGGGTCCCGCGGTCGGTGTCGAGGGTCCCGACGTGCACGTCGAGGCCGCGCGCGGCCAGCGCGACGGCCAGGTTGCGGACGTGACGCTCCTCCCCGCCGATGACCGGGGGGTAGAACTGCGCCAGCAGCAGGACCCTCACGCGCGTCTCCTCGGCCGCCGGGCCTGGACCGACCCGGTGACCAGGCCGGTGACCACGGCCAGGGCCCCCAGCACCAGCCCCAGCGCCTCGGCCCGGTGCCCGGGGCGCAGCAGGGCCCGCACCACCGCACCGGGCAGGGCCCGGGCGAAGCCGACCTCGGGGCCGAGCGAGCCGGGCGCGGAGGCGGCGGCCATGTGCGCCTTGAGCTCGCCCTCGCTGCGGCAGCGCTCGAGGTAGTAGCGCCAGGTCAGCCGGGCCGCGGGCACGCGGTGGCGGATGACCGCCGAGGGCTCGAAGGCGAACTCCCCGCCGGTCGCTGCCGCGGCCCGGAGGCCGAAGTCGGCCTCCTCGCCCCCACCGCTGCGTCCGGCGCCGTGGCCCAGGTCGGCGTCGTACCCGCCGAGGTCCAGGAAGAGCTGGCGGCGCACGGCCGCGCACCCGCCGTAGACGTTGCGGACGCGGGCCGGCTCGGTCGGCATCCCGGCGTAGGAGCAGCCGACCGTCCAGAGGAACTCGTCGGGCAGCCAGGCGGGCCGACGGCCGATCCACGCCGGCTCGGACCAGCCCGAGCTGCCGATGACGCGGGGGTCGTCCAGCGGGACGGCGAGGGCGGCCAGCCAGCCGGGCTCGGCCTCGGCGTCGTCGTCGAGGAAGGCCACGACGTCGGTGCTCATCTGCTGCGCCCCCAGGGTGCGCGCCACCGAGACACCGCGGTTGCTGCCCACGGCCGACACGCGCACGGTGAGCCCGGTGCGCGGCAGGACCGGGGGCAGCGTGGCGCGCACCATCCGGGCGAGCTGCTCGGTGCCGTCCACCATCACCAGGACCTCGTCGGGCACCCGGGTCTGGGTGTCCAGGGATGCCACGGCGCGGGCGACCTGGTCGAGGCGCTCGGGGGCGTGGGTGCAGACCAGCACGCCGATGCTGGCCACGGGACCCACGTCGGGCGTGGGCTCGTCAGCGGGCCGGACGGCGGGGACGGCGGGGTCGGTGGTGTCGGTCATGTCCAGGTCCTCCCGGTCGCGAGCGCCGTACGGCGGGTGGCGCGCCAGGCCGGGCCGGCCAGGCGCTTGAGGGCGGGGACCGGCCCGTGGGGGCCGCCCCCGTGGACAAGCCGGAGCACGGCTGGCCCGTCGTGGTCGGGCCCGACGAGCAGCCGGGACACGGCCCGCGGGTCCTCGCCGGGCGGGCTGGTGCGGTGCCCGATCGCGCAGGCGTTGGTGTACCCCGCTCGCCGCACCTGCTCGCGCAGCCGGCGCGAGTGGTAGCCGTGGGGGTAGCAGAACGACTCCACACGGCGTGCCACCACGTCCTCGAGCGCGTGCCGGCTCTCCCGCAGCTGGGCGGCTGCCAGCGCACCGGGGAGCACGTCGAGGGGCACGTGCACCGCTCCGTGGCTGCCGATCTCGTGGCCGCGGTCGGCGACCTCGCGGACCGCTCGCGCGTCGAGGATCGCGAGGTGTCCCCCGTCGGGCAGCCAGGTGGCGTGCCCGCCGAGGTGACGGGTCGGGACGTAGAGCGTGCTGCGTGCGTCGTGGCGCGCGAGCACCTCCAGACCGGCGTGGACGAAGTCGGTGTAGCCGTCGTCGAAAGTCAGCGCGACGACCCGGTCGCCCCGGGCGTGCCGGGCCAGTGCCTCGGTCAACCCGAGGAGGGCGTAGCCCGCGTCGGCGAGGGCACCGAGCTGCTCGTCGAGCCGGTCGGCAGGCACCGAGAGCTCGCGCAGCCGCTCCGGCACCGGTCCGCCGACCGAGTGGTACATCAGCACCGGCAGCGGACGCGCCGCGGCCGACACGTCAGGCGCGGGGGCCGTCCCCGCTGGGCTCGCCGTCACCGGAGGACCCGCCGAACAGCCGGGCCCGGAACCGGGTGCAGGCGCACAACCCGCAGTCGCTGCCGGGCCGGTAGTGCTTGTGGGCGTCGCGACGGTGCCCGCAACGACAGACCGAGAACCTCGGCAGAGACGCGTGCGGCACGCGGAGCGACCTCCTGGTGGCAGGACAGGGACCTGCCGGCCACCCCCCGCGACCGACGGCCGCACGCTACCAACTCAAGACCCCCGTCGCGCGCGTTCACACCCGTCCCCGCGTCCACTCGACCAGCGCGTCGTAGGTGAGCGAGGGGCGCAGGCGCTCGTCCAGCAGGGTCCAGGCCGGGTCGTCCCAGCGGGTCGGGTGGAGGTAGTACCACCCGACCGCGGTCACGAACCGGTCGCACGCGGCCAGGTCGAGGGCCTGCGAGAGGTAGCGCGCCCTCTGCTCGTCGGGGACGGCGTCGTACCCGTCCTGCGCGGTGGTGCTGTAGCCGAACTCGCCGAGGTAGAGGCCCAGGTCACCGTCGCCGTTGGCGGTCATCACGCCGTGCAGGTCCCGGTAGCCGGTGAAGGTGAGGTCGACGGCACCGAGCTCCGTCTCGTAGCGCGCCCCCGGGTCCTCCGAGGCGGGCGGGCGCGACCCGGTGAAGGGGTGCACGCCGACCAGGTCGAAGGGCCGCTCCCCCGGGCCGAGGGCCGCGTAGAGCGCCTCGAGGTAGCCGAGGTCGTTGCCGGCCAGACCGCCGGTGACCAGGCTCGACTCGGGCGCCCAGCGACGCACCACCGGGGCGGTGGCCTCCAGGAGCCGGGCGAACGCGGCCGGGTCGACCCCGCTGGACCAGTACGTCGGGTTGTCGGGCTCGTTCCAGACCTCGACGAAGTCGGCGCGGCCGTCGAGGTGCTGCAGCGCGGACCGCACGAACCCCTGCCACCGGCGCAGCTCTGCGCGACTGCGGGGCGGCTGCCAGCGCGCGACCTCCGGGGACGCTGCCGGGTCGTCCAGGGCCCAGGAGGGCATGCCCGTGAGCTGGACCCGGACCCGGAGGTCCCGGGCAGCGGCGGCGTCGAGCAGACGGTCGAGGCCGTCCCAGCGCGGCGGCGTCCCGCGGCTCGGCTGCACGTCGGGCCACCCGACGTCGGTGGAGACGACGGTCGCGCCCGCGTCGGCGACGCGGGCGACCAGACGTCGCACCTCGCGGGTGCTGCGCAGGGGCTGGGCGGGGTCGCCGGTGGCGACCTGCACGCCCAGGTCGACCAGCAGGTCCCGGCGCCGCTCGACGTCGCACCGCGCGACCTCGGCGGCGACGGTGCTCGCCGAGCCGTCGTCGAGGCTGTCTCCGGGAGCGGTGCCCAGGCTGCCGAGACCGGCGACCAGGGCGGTGCCGAGCACCGCGACGCCGAGGACGGCGAGCAGGCCGGCTGCCACGGGGCGCAGGGCTCCGTGGTCGTCCCTGCGGTCGGGCCTGCGGCCGGTCCGGCGGTCGGCCTGTCGGTCGAGGGTGGAGGTGGGCGTGGGCATCGGTGTCGTCCTGGGGCTCGGGGTCGTGGAGGTGAGATCGGTGGTGGGCGTGGGTGGGTTCGGCCCGGCGGGTGTGCGGTCCCGCAGGCTGAGCGACCACGGCAGGCCGACGAGAGGACGGCTCCACCAGCGCCACCCGAGCAGGGCGCTGAGGGCCATGCCGCCCAGCCAGCCGAGGGCCAGGCCCCGTGCGCCGCCGACGGTCGCCCCGAGGCCGGCGGCGCTGACCTCGAGCAGCACGGAGGCAGCGGCGAGCCGGGTGGCCAGCCGGAACTCCCGCTGCGCCCGCCACCAGGCCACGAGGTGGTCCTTGACGACCATCCACGTCCCGGCCGGGACGAGCAGGCAGAGCAGGAGGTAGGAGGCCTCGGCGTACTGCTCGCCGAAGACGAGCAGCCCGGGGCGGCCCAGGGCGACCGCACCCACGCAGAGCCCGAGGCCGAGCAGCAGGGCTGCGGGGAGCGTGCGCCCCATCGTGCGGCGGAAGGTGCCCGCGTCGAGGCTCGCGCCGTGGGCGTACAACGCCACGGCCACGAGGTACGGCGGCAGGAAGGCCACGGTGGCGACCCGCCAGGCGATCGTGAAGGCGGCGTTGTCGGCCGGGGCAAGCGCGACGGCCGCGACCACCGGGACCACCTGCGTGGCCGCGGCGACGGCCAGGTTCAGGCCCTGGTGGCTCAGCGCCGGTCGCGCGGTCCGGCGTACGTCCTCGGTGAAGGTGGGGCGGGTGGCTGACACCTGCTCCCCCGGCTCGGTGCCGCGGTGCACGACCAGCACGAGCAGGGCCACCGAGAGCAGCAGGGGTGCGACCCAGGCCAGCTGGAGGACCGTCGAGTCGGCGGAGCCGAGGAGCAGCAGTGCCGCGACGAGCGGGAAGCGCAGGCCGGAGGCGCACAGGTTGCGCCAGACCTGCAGCGACGAGCGCCGCAGTCCGAGGGTGGCCTCGTCGACCACGAGGGCCCACCCGGCGCCGACGACGCCGAGCACCATCACGGTCGCGTCCAGCGGCTCGTCGACCGCTGCCGCGAGGCTCTCCCCCAGCAGCCCGAGCGGGCCGGCGGCGAGCACCAGCAGCAGGCCGGCGCCGGTACCGACCACGGCGACCGCCAGCAGGGAGCGTCGCAGCAGCTGGCGCTGGCGGGCGCCCGGGTGCGCGGGGAGCTCGGCGACCAGGTGGGTGCCGAGACCGAGGGAGACCAGCAGGCCGAGCAGGGTCTGGGTGGTGATGACGGCCGCGGCCACGCCGACCTCGGGCGCGGCGACCGCGCGGGCGACCAGCACCCAGAACAGCAGGCCGAGGACGGTCCCGAGTGCCTGCGCACCCAGCAGGCTGCGGAAGGGGGCGAGCACACCGCGGTCCCGCGTGCTCACGGGAGGCCCCCGTTGCTCGTGCCCACCTCGCCGAGCGGCTCGGTCAGCACGCTCGGCGGTGACGGGAGCTCCTCGACCACCAGGGCGTCCCAGGCCGAGCGGACGGCCACGACGACGGCCAGCGCCACCAGCGCGGCGGTCGCCGCGCGGAGCGCGACCGTGACGGCCCCGGCGCGTCCCCGGTCCGGGTCGCGGTGGTCGGGGACGACGACGAGCGCGGCCACCACCAGGCAGACCAGCAGCGTCGCACCCGCGCGGGGCAGGACGTCCAAGCCCACCGCGAGGGCGCCGGTGACCATCAGGGCGGGCAGCGTGAGGGCCCAGACCCACATGCGGCTGCCGGCGGCGTCGCGCACGGGGGCCACCAGGTGTCGGCGCCGCAGCAGGAGCAGCAGCGCGGCGGCCGCGGAGAGCACGACCTGCCAAGGGTGCCAGGTGCCCGGCATCCCGGGGTCGGGGCGCTCGGTGAAGTCCGTGGCCTCGCCACGCAGGGAGCGCACGTCCCACACGACGATGTCGCCGTCGAGGACCCGTTCGAAGCCAGGGACACCGTCGAACTTCAGGAGCATCTGGCGGGTCGGGGTGACCGCACCCTCGCCGAACGCCGACCCGGCCTCGTAGTAGCTGCTCGACAGCGCGGTCTCGCCGATGGTGCGCGTGTCGACCACGACGAAGTCGACCTGGTTGTCCTGCAGGGCCTCGACGACCGCGTCGTCGACGGACTCCGCCAGGAACACCGGGGTCAGGTTGTCCGACCCGGTCTGGGAGGTGACGGGCTCGACCGGGGCGAAGTTGGGCAGGACCCGGTTGATCGTCACGTCCGAGGCGATCCGCGAGCCCTCGGGCAGGTAGCGGCCGGCCCACCGGCCGAAGGCGACCGTCGTGGCGTCGACCGAGCGCTGCTCCGCGCCGGGCAGGTAGGGCCCCGGCACGCGCTGCCAGTCCTGGCCGCCGCCGAGCAGCACGCCGCCCAGCACCAGGAGCACCGCCCCCGGCGCGACGAGCCGTCGCCCCCGGTCCAGCCGCGGCACCAGCCAGACGGCCACCACCAGGGCAGCGGCCATCGTCACGAAGCTGGAGGCCCGGTCGGCCACCTCGGCGGCGGTCGGGAAGAAGCGCACCAGGTGCAGCAGGGGGTACGCCGCCGCGAGTCCGGCCAGCACGAGGTGGGCGCGCGAGCGCACGACCGTGCGGCCGCGCACGGTCGCCAGCAGGGCCGGCGCCAGGAGGGCGCACCACAGCAGGATCGAGGCGGCCATCACCGCGACCTGCCACAGTGGGGTCGCGTTGCCCCCGGACTCCAGCACGGCCCGCGAACCCGTGGTGTCGAGGGTGACCAGGCGGGCCAGCTCGGAGCCGGCGGTGTCGGCCAGCGGCCCGAGGTAGCGCACCAGCAGCGGGGCCACGACGGTCGTCCAGAGGGCGGCGACCGCGGTGCCGGCCTCGGCGGTCCACAGCACCAGGCGGGCGCGGCGGCGCTCCCGTCCCAGGGCGAGCAGCCCGGCCACCCCCCACAGGGCGGCCAGGGTCAACCAGCTGGTGAGGTGGTGGGTGACCGTCAGGGCGGCCAGCGTGGCCTGGGCCGCCCCGAGCAGCAGCCAGGTGCGCCGACCGGTGGTGTCGGAGGCCTGCAGGAGCAGCACGACCGTCGCGACCAGCATCGCCACGGCCACCGTCTGGTAGCTGAACATGGCGTTGAAGAAGTAGAAGTGGGTGCTGCCGGAGTAGAGGAGCACCACGACCGCGCCGACGCGGGTCGAGCGGCCCAGTCGGGTCCCGAGGGCGAAAAGCGCCAGCACGAGCACGACCCGGGCCAGCAGCACGGTCGCCAGCTGGGCGACGACGGGCGGGACGCCGGTCAGCCACACGATCGCCACGGCCACCAGCTCCAGGCCCGGGTAGTGCGGGCTCACGGGGAGCATGCTGTGCTCGCCGAAGATGCTGCCGTCGAGCAGCTGCAGCAGCGTCGTCACGTGCAGGGTCTCGTCGAAGCGGGTCGAGAGGACCGGGCTCGTGAGCAGGAAGGACAGGTGCAGCGCCACGCCGTACGCCGCGGAGCCGAGGAGGCGGTCGCGCGGGCTCGTGCCGGCCGAGGTCAGCAGCAGCGCGAACGGCACCACCAGCGCCACGAGCGCGGCGTACCAGAGGACCAGGGCGGGGCCGGTCCACCCCGCCCACCCGAGGGCGTACGCCGTGGCGTGGCCGACCAGGGCCAGGGCCGCCACCAGGCAGCTCGTGGCGAGCCGGTGATCGGTGTGCCCGGTGTCGGTGCTGTCGGGCGTCGGGTCAGCCGGGGGGTGGGCCGGCCGGTCGGCCGGCTCCACCGCGGAGGACGTCACGCCGGTTCCCGGACGTCCAGGACCGCCCGCGCGCGCGGCGACGGCAGTGTCTCGGCGTAGACCTCCTCCAGACCGTCCACGCACGTCTCCCAGGTGGGGAGCTCGGAGGGGTCGGGACCCACCGGGTCCTCGAGCTGGGCGAGCAGCGCCTCGGCGACGACCCGCGGGGCGGCATCCGCCTCGACGCCGACGGCCCAACCACGCTCGACCAGCTCGGTGAGGCCGGAGGTGCGGGCGACCACCACGGGTCGGCCCAGGCTCAGGGCCTCCATGACCGCCACCGGGTGCGCCTCGTAGTCGCTGATCAGGCAGACCACCGAGGCCCGGGCGAGACGACGCGCCATGGCGGCTCGGTCGGGCGGGGGCACGAAGTGGATCGCGACGCGGTCCGCGACGCCCAGCTGCTCGGCCAGCGCGAGCAGGTCCTGCTCGTAGGGTCCGCTGCCCAGGACCTCGACCCGGACGTCCGGGTGGTGCGGCAACAGGTGCGGCAGCGCCTCGATGACCCGGTGGTGGCCCTTGTACCGCTCCAGCCGGCCGATGCTCACGAGCACCGGCTCCTGCGCGTCGCCCGCGTCGCTGTCCGGGACCGCCACCACGGGGAGGGTGCCGCCGTTGCGGACCAGCCGCACGCGGCCGGGCTCGCCCAGGACCTCGTCGAAGAGCACGCGCTCGTGGTCCGAGACCCCCACCAGGACCCGTGCGCGCCGCAGCAACGGCGCGAGGAGCCGGAACTGGGTGCCGCGGGCCCGGTGCCGGAAGCTGCTCGAGGAGCCACCGGTGTGGAAAGTCAGGACGAACGGCGTGCGGCGCAGCAGGCAGGCGAGCATCGCGACGACGGGCACCAGCGTGTGGACGCCCTGCACGTGCACGAGCTCGCGCCGGTGCCGCAGCAGGGACCAAAAGATCCCGGGTGCGAGGTACCAGTCACGCCGGGCGGGGAACGCGCGGAAGCGTCGTACGACGTAGCCCGCGACGCGCTCGGTGCGCGCGAGCTCGCCGGAGCGGTCGGTGGTGAGGACCTCGAGGTCCCAGCCGCGCCGGGCCAGGCGGGCGGCCACCTCGGCGACGTGCGACTCGATGCCGCCGATCTCGGGCTGGCAGCGGGCGGTCACCATCGTCACCCGGCCGGGGGCACTGCCCTCGGGGGTGGATGGTGTCCGGCCCGACCCGCGTGCCCGGGTCGGGGCGCTCACGAGGCGAGTCGGGACAGGTCGTCGGAGCCGCTGCGGCGGACGGCCTGACCAGACAGGACCGTGCGGCTCAGGCGGTCCAGGTGCCCGGAGCGACGCGCGCGCGCCCGCTCGGTGCGGATCGTGCGCAGCACCCGCATCCCGTCCTTGACCGCATGCAGGTTGCTGCTGCCGAAGATCCGCAGCCGCTCGACGCTCGGCACCTCGGTGATCCGCACCCCGGCGGCGGCGAAGCGGCAGTTGATGACGGTCTCGATCTCGAAGCCGTCACCCCACAGCATCGTCCCGTCCGCGGGACCCGGCCGCTCGTGCTCCGGCAGGTCGAGCACCGGGAGCTGGTCGGCCCAGAAGGCGTTGTAGCCGTAGCAGAGGTCGCTGAACCGGGTCCCGAAGCCACGGTTCATCACCGTGTTGAGGAACTCGTTGCCGGCTCGGCGGACCGCGGTGATGTCGGCACTGCCGCCGCCCTCGGTGAAGCGGCTGCCCTTGGCGAAGTCCGCACCCGCCGTGAGCGCAGCGACGAAGGCCGGGATCTCGGCCGGGTCGGCGCTGCCGTCGGCGTCGAACATGACGACGACGTCGCCGGTGACGCGGGCGAAACCGGTGGCCAGGGCGTTGCCCTTGCCGCGGCGCACCTGCGTGCACGTCACCGCGTCCGGGAGGAGTCGGCGCGCCGTCTCCAGGGTGTCGTCCGACGAGCCGCCGTCGACGACGATCACCTCGTGGAGGTCCGGCACCGCCTGGAGGAGCTCCGGCAGCACGACCTCGAGGTTGCGTGCTTCGTTGAGCGTCGGGACGACCACGCTGATGCGCGGGCGGTCCGGGCGCTGGGCGTGCTGAGCGGCGGCGCGCTCGTGTGACTGGTGGTGCATGCCTTTCAAGACCCCCCATGGAAGACGGACCCGTTGGTCCGTCCGGTACTGCGTCGGCGACGATCGGTCGTCCTGTCGCAAGGAGGACTACCCCCTCGGGCGTGAGGCACACCTTCGAGAGAGTGAAGAGTTCGTCGCCCATCTCACGCACGCCTGGACCCATCCGACCAGGCGTCGTCTACGAACCGCCTCAGCGTCACTGGTCTGGACCAGTCGCCCTCGGAGCAGATCAGCTGAGCAGCAGTGGGTCGAGCGCGACGGCGACGAAGAGCAGGCTGAGGTAGAGGTTCGAGGCGTGGAAGAGACGCATCGGGTTGATCACCGACAGCTCCTCGCTCCCCCGCGCCCGACCGAGCAGCCGGTGGGCCTCGACGAGGAAGACCGCACCGAGCAGCACGGCGGCCACCGGGTAGACCGGGCCCGTGCCGGCGACCGGCCACAGCAGCAGCGAGGTGGCGACCATGACCCACGAGTAGGCCACGACCTGCCGGGCGACGGCATGGGCCGAGGCCACCACCGGGAGCATGGGCACGTCGACGTTGGCGTAGTCCTCGCGGTAGCGCAGCGCGAGCGCCCACGTGTGCGGCGGGGTCCAGAAGAAGACCACGGCGAAGAGGACGACCGGGGTCCAGGCGAGCTCGCCGGTGACCGCGGTCCAGCCGATGAGGGCCGGGAAGCACCCGGCGAGGCCGCCCCACACGATGTTCTGCGTCGTGCGGCGCTTGAGCACCATCGTGTAGACGAAGACGTAGAACGCCTCGGCCGCCACAGCCAGCACCGCCGACAGCGTGTTCACCCACACGGCGAGCACGACCACCGACAGCACGCCGAGCACCGAGCCGAAGACCAGGGCCGCTCGGGGACTGACGATGTGCCGCGGGAGGGCCCGTCGCCGGGTGCGCCGCATCTGCTCGTCGATGTCGCGGTCGTAGACGCAGTTGAAGACCGAGGCGGAGCCCGCGGAGAAGGTGCCACCGACGACGGTCGCCACCACGAGTCCCAACGGAGGCACCCCGCGGGCGGCGAAGAACATGACCGGCACGGTGGTGAGCAGGAGCAGCTCGATCACCCGGGGCTTGGTCAGCCCGACGTACGCCGCGACGACGTCGCGCCACGTGGCGCCCCCGTCGTCAGGGGTCGGCTCGTGCCACTGCGAGGCAGCGGCCGGCTGGCCGACGTGGGTCACGGAGAGCCCCTCTGGATGGGTTAGGGGTGCAGTCGGGTGAGACGTGCGGGTGCGCCTCGAAGTCTACTGCCCGGCACGAGTAGGCTCGTGGCCGCCTGCGACCAGGCTCCCCCGCCCCCTGGAAGGAACCACGTGACCCTCAGCCCGCAGCTGGACTGGACCGACGTCGACGACCGGGCAGTGGACACTGCCCGCGTGCTGGCGATGGACGCCGTGCAGAAGGTGGGGAACGGTCACCCCGGCACGGCCATGAGCCTGGCGCCGGCGGCGTACCTGCTGTTCCAGAAGGTCATGCGGCACGACCCGGCCGACCCGGAGTGGATCGCCCGCGACCGCTTCGTGCTCAGCTGCGGCCACTCGAGCATCACGCTCTACACGCAGCTCTTCCTCGGCGGCTTCGGCCTCGAGCTCTCCGACCTGCAGGCCCTGCGCACGTGGGGCTCGAAGACCCCCGGTCACCCCGAGCTGGGCCACACCGCAGGCGTCGAGGTCACCACCGGTCCCCTGGGCCAGGGTGTCGCCAACGCGGTCGGCATGGCGATGTCCGCCCGCCGCGTGCACGGGCTGCTCGACCCCGAGGCGCCCGCTGGCGAGAGCCTCTTCGACCACCAGGTCTACGTCCTGTGCTCCGACGGCGACCTCCAGGAGGGCGTCAGCGGTGAGGCGTCCTCGATCGCCGGCACCCAGCAGCTCGGCAACCTGACCGTGGTCTACGACCGCAACCGGATCTCCATCGAGGGCGACACCGACGTCGCCTTCACCGAGGACGTCGCCGCCCGCTACGAGGCCTACGGCTGGCACGTGCAGGTTGTCGACTGGACCCAGGGCGGCACGACGTACAAGGAGGACGTGCACGCGCTCTACGACGCCGTGCGCGCCGCCGCCGAGGTCACCGACAAGCCCTCGCTCGTCGTCCTCGACACGATCATCGCCTGGCCCGCCCCCAACGCTCAGGGCACCGAGGCCGCCCACGGCAGCGCCCTGGGCGCCGAGGAGGTCGCGGCCACCAAGAAGGTGCTCGGCTTCGACCCCGAGCAGCACTTCGAGGTCCCCGAGGACGTCCTGGCCCACACGCGTGCCCTGCGCGAGCGCGGCGCGGCATGGGGCAAGCAGTGGGACGAGGCGTACGCCGCCTGGGCCGCAGCAAACCCCGACCGCGCCGAGTTCCTGCACCGGCTCAAGCGCCGTGAGCTCCCCGCCGGGCTCGCCGAGGCGCTGCCGACCTTCGAGCCCGACGCCAAGGGCGTCGCCACGCGCTCGGCCTCCGGCCAGGTCATCAACGCCATCGCCGGCGTGATGCCCGAGCTGTGGGGCGGCTCGGCCGACCTCGCCGGCTCCAACAACACCACCATCAAGGGCGCGCCGTCCTTCCTCCCGGCCGACAACGGCGCCGAGGGCTACGAGGCCGACCCGTTCCAGGGACGCGTGCTGCACTTCGGCATCCGCGAGCACGGCATGGGCGCGATCATGAACGGCATCGCCGCCGACCGCCTGACCCGCGTCTTCGGTGGGACCTTCCTCACCTTCTCCGACTACATGCGCGGAGCCGTCCGCGTCGCCGCGCTCTCGCAGCTGCCGGTGACCTACGTGTGGACCCACGACTCCATCGGCCTGGGTGAGGACGGCCCCACGCACCAGCCGGTCGAGCACATCGCCTCGCTGCGCGCGATGCCGGGCCTCGACGTCATCCGCCCCGCGGACGCCAACGAGGTGGCCGTCGCCTGGGCGACGCTGCTGCGCCACACCGACCGCCCGGCCGCGCTGGCCCTGACCCGCCAGAACGTGCCGGTCTTCCCGCGTGGCACCGTCGACGGCGAGCGCTGGGGCTCCGCCGAGGGCGTCGAGCGCGGCGGCTACGTCCTGCTCGACAGCGACGGCGAGCCCGAGGTGGTGCTCATCGCCACCGGCTCCGAGGTGCAGATCGCGGTCGAGGCCCGCCGCGTGCTCGCCGAGGCCGGCGTGGCCGCCCGGGTCGTCTCGATGCCGTGCGTCGAGTGGTTCGAGGACCAGGACCAGGCCTACCGCGACATGGTCCTCCCGCCTCAGGTCAAGGCCCGCGTCTCCGTGGAGGCCGGCGTGAAGCAGGGCTGGCGGGAGTACGTCGGGGACGCCGGCCGGATCGTGTCCATCGACCACTACGGCGCTTCGGCCGACTACCAGCGCCTCTACACCGAGTTCGGGATGACCGCGCAGGCCGTGGTCGACGCGGCCCGCAGCAGCATCGACGCGGCCCGCTGAACGCGGACCCGGCGACACCGCCGGCCGCCTCGGCCGGCGACCCAGGCAGAGCACCACACCGCAGCGACTCGACCACCGATCCAACGGGAGGATCCCATGAGTGAGCGACTGAAGGCCCTGGCTGACGCCGGGGTGTCCATCTGGCTCGACGACCTGTCACGCGAGCGGATCGAGAGCGGCGGCCTCGCCGAGCTCGTCGAGACCAGCTCGGTGGTCGGCGTCACGACCAACCCGACGATCTTCGCCGGCGCGATCGCCGACGGCGAGCGCTACGACGAGCAGGTCCGCTCGCTCGTCCAGGCCGGGGAGCCCGTCGACCGCGTGATCTTCGAGCTGACCACCGAGGACGTCCGCAACGCCTGCGACGTCCTGGCGCCGGTGGCCGCGCGCACCGCGCACGACGGGCGGGTCTCCATCGAGGTCGAGCCGGACCTCGCCCACGACACCGAGGGCACCATCGCCTCGGCCAGGGCGCTGTGGAAGGCCGTCGACCGCTCCAACGTGCTCATCAAGATCCCCGCCACCCGCGCCGGTCTGCCGGCGATCACGGCGGTCACGGCCGAGGGCATCAGCGTCAACGTGACCCTCATCTTCGGCGTCGAGCGCTACCGCGAGGTCATGGACGCCTACCTCACCGGGCTCGAGCAGGCGCACGAGGCGGGCATCGACCTGTCGACGATCCGCTCGGTGGCCTCGTTCTTCGTCTCGCGCGTGGACTCCGAGGTCGACAAGCGGCTGGAGGCGATCGGCACCGACGACGCCCTCGCCCTGCGCGGCCGCGCCGCGGTCGCCAACGCGCGGGTGGCCTACGCGGCGTACGAGGAGGTCGTCGCCTCCGACCGGTGGCGCCGGTTGGCCGAGGCCGGTGCGAACGCCCAGCGGCCGCTGTGGGCCTCCACGGGGGTCAAGAACCCCGACTACGCCGACACGCTCTACGTCACCGACCTGGTCGTGGCCGACACGGTCAACACGATGCCCGAGAAGACGATGCAGGCGTTCGCCGACCACGGCGAGCTCGCCGGCGACCAGGTCACCGGACGGGCCGCCGAGGCGCAGCAGCTGATCGACGCCGTACGCGCCCAGGGGGTCGACTGGGACGACGTGATCGCCTCGCTCGAGACCGAGGGCGTGGAGAAGTTCGTCGCCTCGTGGGGCGAGCTCGTCGAGACCGTCGAGGGCCAGATGGAGAAGGCGCGGGCGTGAGCGGCGCACAGGCCCCGGTCGACCCCACGTCCACCGCGGCCTGGTCGCGGCTGACCACCCTCGCGGGCACGCTCGAGCCGGACCTCCGCGGCTGGTTCGCCGAGGACCCGGCTCGGGTGGGTCGGTTCACCCACGAGGTGGCCGACCTCCGCGTGGACCTGTCGAAGAACCTCCTCACCGACACCGTCCTCGGCGCGCTGCTCGACCTCGCGCGTCAGGTCGGGGTGGAGGCGCGGCGCGACGCGATGCTGCGCGGCGAGCGGGTGAACGCCACCGAGGACCGGGCCGTGCTCCACACGGCCCTGCGCCTGCCGCGCGAGGCCTCGCTGGTCGTGGACGGCACCGACGTGGTGCCCGAGGTCCACGACGTCCTCGACCGGGTCTTCGCCTTCGCCGAGCAGGTCCGGTCCGGTGCGTGGACCGGCTCGACCGGTCGGCGGATCGAGACGGTGGTCAACATCGGGATCGGTGGCTCCGACCTCGGTCCGGTCATGGCCTACGAGGCGCTGGCGCCGTACGCCGACGGGCCGGCCTGCCGGTTCCTGTCCAACATCGACCCCACCGACGCCGCGACGACGCTGGCCGGCCTGGACCCCGAGACGACGCTCTTCGTGGTCTCCTCCAAGACCTTCGGGACCCTGGAGACCCTCACCAACGCGCGGCTGTGCCGGTCCTGGCTGCTCGACGGGCTGCCGGAGGACGTGCGGGACACCGCCGTGGCGCGGCACTTCGTGGCCGTCAGCACCGCCCTGGACAAGGTCGCGGACTTCGGGATCGACCCCGAGAATGCGTTCGGGTTCTGGGACTGGGTGGGCGGACGCTACTCGCTGGACTCCGCGATCGGGACCTCGCTGGTCCTGGCCGTCGGTCCCGACGCGTTCCGTGACCTGCTGGCCGGGATGCACGCCGTGGACGAGCACTTCCGGACGGCGCCGCTGGAGGCCAACGTGCCGGTCCTCATGGGGCTGCTCAACGTCTGGTACTCCGACTTCCTCGGCTGCCGCACCCACGCCGTGCTGCCCTACGCCCAGCTGCTGCACCGGTTCCCCGCCTATCTCCAGCAGCTGACGATGGAGTCCAACGGCAAGAGCGTGCGCTGGGACGGCAGCCCGGTCACCGCCGGCACCGGCGAGGTCTTCTGGGGCGAGCCGGGCACCAACGGCCAGCACGCCTTCTACCAGCTGCTCCACCAGGGCACGCAGGTCGTGCCCGCCGACTTCATCGCCTTCGCCCAGCCCTCCTACCCGCTCACCGACAGCGTCGACGGGCGGGAGCAGGACGTGCACGAGCTGCTGCTGGCCAACTTCGTGGCCCAGACCCGGGCCCTGGCGTTCGGCAAGACCGCCGACGAGGTGCGCGCCGAGGGCACGGACGAGGCGGTGGTTCCCGCGCGGGTCTTCGCGGGCAACCGGCCGACGACCTCGATCATGGCGCCGCGGCTCACGCCGTCGGTGCTGGGCCAGCTGGTCGCGCTCTACGAGCACGTCACCTTCACCCAGGGCGTGGTCTGGGGCATCGACAGCTTCGACCAGTGGGGCGTGGAGCTGGGCAAGCAGCTGGCGACCGAGCTCGGTCCTGCGCTGGCCGGCGACCGCGAGGTGCTCGCCGAGCAGGATCCCTCGACCCGCGGCCTGGTCGACTACTACCTGCGGAACCGCTCGTGAGCGGCGCGGCGCGGATCGAGGTCCTCGACACCGCACCTGCGCTCGCCACCACCGTCGCCGGCGCGCTGCTGCGCACGCTCGCCGAGGTGCAGGCCGCAGGGCGCGATCCCCAGGTCGTCCTGACCGGGGGCACGATCGCCGAGGCCGTGCACCGCGAGGTCGCCCGGCTCTCGCCCGGCTCGGGTGTCGACTGGAGCCGCGTGCACCTGTGGTGGGGCGACGAGCGGTTCGTCCCGCACGACTCGCCCGACCGCAACGCCGGCCAGGCCAGGGCGGCCTTCATCGACGAGCTCGGCGTGCCCGCCGGGATGGTCCACGAGGTCGCGTCCACGGAGCAGGCCGCCGACGTCGACGAGGCGGCGACGGCGTACGCCGCGGAGGTGGCGCGCCACGCACCCGACGGCTTCGACGTGGTGATGCTCGGCGTGGGCCCGGACGCGCACGTCGCCTCCCTCTTCCCCGGCCACCCCCAGGTGCACGCCACCGACGTCGACGTCGTCGGCGTCACCGGCTCCCCCAAGCCGCCGCCGGAGCGCGTCTCGCTGACCTACCGGGCCCTCAACCGCACGCGTGCCACGTGGTTCCTCGTCAGCGGCGAGGGCAAGGCCGAGGCTGTGGCGCGTGCCCTGGCCGGCGGCCTGTCCCGAGATGGAGCAGACGGCCCTCCGGTCGACGAGGTCCCCGCCGCCGGTGCCTCGGGCCGCGAGCAGACCGTCTGGTTCCTCGACCGGGCCGCCGCCTCCCGCCTCTGATCCGGACCCGAGCCTGAGACGCCGAGCCGGCGCGACATTCTGGAAGGATGCGCCGGGTCGGGGGATCAGAAGATGAGGTCGCCGGACTTGCGGCGCGAGCGCAGGAGGGCGAGGGCCTCGTCGAGGATGTCGGCCGCCTCCTTGTCCGAGCGCCGCTCCTTCACGTAGGCGAGGTGCGTCTTGTAGGGCTCGGTCTTGGGCGCCGGCGGCGGGTTGTCGCAGTCCAGGCTGGCCGGGAGGCCGCACTTGGGGCAGTCCCACGACTCGGGGGCCTGCGCCTCGATCGCGAACGCCACGACCACGCGGTGCTCGTTGGAGCAGAAGTAGGCGACGGTCTGTCGGGGCGCGGCCTCACCGCGCTCCGCCTCGCCCATCGGACCGGCTCCGACCCGGCTTCCCCGGATCGCATTTCCAGCACCAGCCACGGTTGTCTCCTTCGTCGGGCCCGAGAGGGTCAGTAGGCGAGCAGGAGGCCCAGCGCGATGACGGTGGCGAACCAGATGCCACCGATGCCGACGGTGAGTCGGTCGAGGTTGCGCTCCGCCACCGACGACCCGCCGAGCGAGCTGGAGACGCCGCCGCCGAACATGTCGGAGAGACCGCCGCCGCGGCCCTTGTGCAGGAGCACAAGCAGGATCATCAGCGCGCTGGTGATCATCAGGATGATGGTGAAGAGCAGTTCCACGAGCGGTGATCCTACGTGATCGAGGGGACGGTGGCCGCGGCGGGCCGCGTCACAGGACCGGCATGTCGTAGAAGCGGCAGATCGCGCCGAACTCGTCGGCCTGCAGGCTGGCTCCGCCGACCAGGCAGCCGTCGACGTCGGGCTGCGCCATGATCGCGCCCACGTTGGCGGCCTTGACCGACCCGCCGTAGAGGATGCGCAGCGCGTCGGCCGCCTCGTCGCCGTGCACCTCGCGCACCCGGGCCCGGATCGCGCCGCAGACCTCCTGGGCGTCCTCGGGGGTGGCGACCTCACCGGTGCCGATGGCCCAGACGGGCTCGTAGGCCACGACCAGGGCGGCGACCTGCTCCGCGGTGAACCCCGCGAGCGACCCGTCGACCTGCGCCAGGGTATGCGCAACGTGCTCCCCCGCCTGGCGGACCTCGAGGCCCTCACCGACGCACACGATCGGGACCAGGCCGGCGGCGACCGCCTTGTGGGCCTTGGCGCTGACCAGGGCGTCGTCCTCGTGGTGGTGCTCTCGGCGCTCGGAGTGACCGAGCACGACGTAGGAGCAGCCGAGCTTGGCCAGCATGCTCACCGGGATCTCACCGGTGTAGGCGCCGCCGTCGTGCGCGGAGCAGTCCTGGGCGCCGTACTTGATGGGGAGGCGGTCGCCGTCGACGAGCGTCTGCACCGAGCGCAGGTCGGTGAACGGCGGGACCACGAGAACCTCGGCCTTGGCGTGGTCGTGCTTCTTGTCCGACAGGGTCCAGGCGAGCTTCTGCACCAGGACGACGGCCTCCTGGTGGTTGAGGTTCGCCTTCCAGTTGCCGGCCATCAGTGGGGTGCGTGCTGCAGGTGCCATGTGTGCGTCAGCCTTCCAGGACGTCGATGCCGGGGAGGGACTTGCCCTCGAGGTACTCCAGGCTTGCTCCGCCACCGGTGGAGATGTGGCCGAAGGCGGCCTCGTCGAACCCGAGGGCGCGTACGGCGGCAGCCGAGTCGCCCCCGCCCACGACGGACAGTCCCTCGGTGCGGGTGAGGGCCTCGGCGACCGCCCGGGTGCCGTCGGCGAACTGCGGCACCTCGAAGACCCCCATCGGGCCGTTCCAGAACACGGTCCGCGCGTCGGCGAGCGCCGCGGCGAAGTCGGCTCCTGCGGCGGGCCCGATGTCGAGACCCAGGCAGTCGGCCGGGATCTCGGTGGCCGGCACGACCCGCGGCTGCGGCTCGCGGTCGCCCGAGGGGAACTCGGTGTCGACCACGACGTCGCCCGGGAGCAGGATCTGCACCCCGAGCTCCTCGGCGCGGGCGAGGTACTCCCGGCACGTGCCGAGCTGGTCCTCCTCGAGCAGGCTCCTGCCGACCTCGTGGCCCTGGGCCTTGAGGAACGTGAAGACCATGCCGCCGCCGATGAGCAGCCTGTCGGCCTTGCCCAGCAGGTTGTCGATGACACCGAGCTTGTCGGAGACCTTCGAGCCGCCCAGCACCACGGCGTAGGGCCGCTCCGGGGAGTCGGTGAGGCGTCGCAGCACGTTGATCTCGGTGGCCACCAGGGTGCCCATGGCGCTGGGGAGCAGCTGCGCGACGTCGTACACGCTCGCCTGCTTGCGGTGGACCACGCCGAAGCCGTCGGAGACAAAGGCGTCGGCGAGGTCGGCCAGCTGCCGGGCGAACGCGGCCCGCTCACCGTCGTCCTTGCTGGTCTCGCCCGCGTTGAAGCGGACGTTCTCCAGCAGGGCGACCTGGCCGTCCTCGAGCGTGGCCACGGTCTCGTGCGCCGACTCCCCCACCGTGTCGCGGGCGAACGCGACGTCGGCGCCGAGCAGCTCGCCGAGGCGGGCGGCCACCGGGGCCAGGGAGTACCGCTCCTCGGGAGCCCCCTTCGGCCGGCCAAGGTGCGCGGTCACCACGACGCGGGCACCGGCCTCCGCGAGCCGCCGGATGGTCGGGACGCTGGCGCGGATGCGCCCGTCGTCCGTGATCCGGGACCCGTCGAGGGGGACGTTGAGGTCGGAGCGGACGAGGACCCGCTTGCCGGCGACGCCGGCTTCCAGCAGCTGGTCGAGCGACGTCATCCTCAGAGGGTCTCGCCGACGAAGCCGATGAGGTCGACGAGGCGGTTGGAGTAGCCCCACTCGTTGTCGTACCAGCCGGCCACCTTGACCTGGTTGCCCAGGACCTTGGTCAGCGGGGCGTCAAAGATGCACGAGGCCGGGTCGGTGACGATGTCGGAGGAGACGATCGGCGCGGTGGAGTAGCGCAGGAAGCGGCCGTCGGCGGCGGCCTCGACCGCGGCGTTGACCTCCTCGACCGAGGTCTCGCGGGAGGCCTCGAAGGACAGGTCGGTCAGCGAGCCGGTCGGGGTGGGCACGCGGAGCGCGTAGCCGTCGAGCTTGCCCTTGAGCTCAGGCAGGACCAGGCCGATGGCCTTCGCGGCTCCGGTGGAGGTCGGCACGATGTTGATCGCGGCGGCCCGGGCGCGGCGCAGGTCCTTGTGGATGTTGTCCTGCAGGTTCTGGTCCGCGGTGTACGCGTGGATCGTCGTCATCAGGCCCTTGTTGATGCCGATGGCGTCGTGGAGCGCCTTGGCCATGGGAGCCAGGCAGTTGGTGGTGCACGAGGCGTTGGAGATGACCGTGTGCGCGGCGGGGTCGTAGAGCTCGTGGTTGACGCCCATCACGATGGTGATGTCCTCGTTGGAGGCGGGGGCCGAGATGATGACCTTCTTCGCGCCGGCGTCCACGTGGGCCTTGGCCTTGGTGGCGTCGGTGAAGAAGCCGGTGGACTCCACGACGACGTCGACGCCCAGGTCGCCCCAGCCGAGGTTGCCGGGCTCGCGCTCGGAGCTCACCTTGATCTCGCGGCCACCCACGACGATGGCGTCGCCGGTCGACTCGACGTCCTCGGGCATGACACCGAGGATGGAGTCGTACTTCAGGAGGTGCGCCAGCACGGCGTTGTCGGTGAGGTCGTTGATCCCGACGATCTCGACGTCGGCGCCCGAGGCCGCGACGGCCCGGAAGAAGTTGCGGCCGATGCGGCCGAATCCGTTGATGCCTACGCGCACGGTCATGACTGCTCCTCTGGGTGGCGGGCGTTCGGTCGCCCGCCTCGACGGCGTTCCCGGGCGTTCAGTCACCCGGCCGCGGCCACCCTAGCGGCTGTCACGGGTCGGCAGGCCCCGGGTGCACCCCGTCTCGGGATACCGACGGGTAGGCCGTCGTGCGGCCCGTGCACACCCGTGGCCGGGAGCCCTCAGGCGTCCTCGGCGAGCATCTCCGGGGTGAGGGAGGCCTCGGTGTCGGGGATCCCGAGCTCCTCGGCGCGCTTGTCGGCCATGGCGAGCAGGCGGCGGATGCGTCCGGCGATGGCATCCTTGGTGAGGACCGGCTCGTGCAGCTGTCCGAGCTCCTCGAGCGAGGCCTGCTTGTGCTCGACCCGGAGGCTGCCGGCGAGCTTGAGGTGGTCGGGCACCTCGTCGCCGAGGATCTCGAGGGCCCGCTCGACCCGGGCTCCCGCGGCGACGGCCGCTCGCGCGGAGCGCCGCAGGTTGGCGTCGTCGAAGTTGGCCAGGCGGTTGGCGGTGGCGCGGACCTCGCGGCGCATCCGCCGCTCCTCCCAGGCCATGAGCGACTCGTGGGCGCCCAGCCGGGTCAGCAGCTGCCCGATCGCGTCACCGTCGCGGATCACCACGCGGTCGACACCGCGGACCTCGCGTGCCTTCGCGGAGATGCCGAGGCGGCGGGCCACGCCCACCAGTGCCAGGGCGGCCTCGGAGCCGGGGCACGTGACCTCGAGCGAGGACGAGCGGCCGGGCTCGGTGAGGGAGCCGTGCGCCAGGAAGGCACCGCGCCACGCCGCGACGGCGTCGCAGCCGCCGCCCGACACCACCGCAGGGGGGAGACCGCGCACGGGACGACCGCGCTGGTCGAGCAGGCCGGTCTGGCGCGCCAGGGCCTCGCCGTCGCGGACGACCCGGACGATGTAGCGGCTGCCCTTGCGCAGCCCGTTGCCCTGCACCATCACCACGTCGGAGTGGGCGTTGTAGACCTCGGAGATGTCCTTGCGCAGCCGCCGCGCGGCGGCACCGGTGTCCAGCTCCGCCTCGACGACGATCCGACCGCTGACGATGTGGAGCCCGCCGGCGAAGCGGAGCATGGAGGCGACCTCCGCCTTCCGGCAGCAGGTCTTGGTGATGGGGGTGCTCGCCAGCTCCGCCTTGACCTGCGCCGTCATCGCCATGCGGCCGATCCTCGCACGCGCGTCAACGACCCTCGGAAGGGCCTCCGGCACCCCCGCCGGCACCCCCGGCGGCACCCCCGGCGGCCCCAGGGTCGGCACCCGCCATGACCTGCTCGTAGGCGTCGGCGAGCCGTCGCGGGTCGTGCCGCGGTGAGCCGTCCGCGGCGGCGACGTCGGCCAGGACGAGGCGTGCGCCGACCGCGGCGACGGTCTCCTCCAGGTGCCACGCGGCCTCGGACCCGGCGGCCTCCACCGTGCGGCGGTCGGCCAGCACCGTGTGCACGGCGAGGTCGGGCGCGTGCTCGAGCAGGACTGCCAGGTGGTCGGCCGGGCTGAACCCACCGGTCTCCCCCGGCTGCTCGGCCAGGTTCAGCACCACGACCGCCCGGGCGGAGGTGCGCGCCAGGGCCGCGCGCAGGTCGGGGACCAGCAGGTGCGGGATCACCGAGGAGAACCACGACCCTGGTCCGAGGAAGACCCAGTCGGCCGCGGCGAGGGCAGCCAGCGCGTCCGGGCTCGTCGGTGGTGCCGGCGGCTCGAGGCGCACGCCGGTGATGACCCCCTCCGTCGTCGCGACCTCGACCTGCCCCTGCACCACCTGCAGCGCGTCGGGGTCCTCGGGGTCGAGCCCGCGGACGTCGGCGTGGATGTCCATCGGGCACAGCGCCATCGGCAGCACCCGGCCCTTGGCCCCCAGCAGGCGTCCGACGATGTCGAGGGCCGCCACGTGGTCCCCGAGCTGCTCCCACAGGGCGACGATGAGCAGGTTGCCCACGACGTGGCCGTTCATCTCGCCGTCGCCGGCGAAGCGGTGCTGGAGGACGCCCTCCCAGGTGCGGCCCCACTCGTCCTCGCCGCACAGCGCGGCCAGGGCCATCCGCAGGTCCCCGGGCGGCAGCACGCCGAACTCCCCGCGCAGCCGTCCCGACGAGCCGCCGTTGTCCGCGACGGTGACGATCGCGGTCAGGTCGTCGACCACCACGTCGTCCACGAGGTGGCGCAGGGCGCGTAGCGAGGCGTGCAGGCCGTGGCCGCCGCCGAGGGCCACGACCGCCTGCGCGCGGTCGAGGGAGGAGGGCACGTCGACCTCACTCCCGCCCGAGGTCACGGTGGGTCGCGGTCGCGTGGTGGCCCAGCGCGCAGAGCCGGCGCGTGATCTCCTCCGTCATCGCCACGCTGCGGTGCTTGCCACCCGTGCACCCGACGGCCACGCGCATGAAGCGCTTGCCCTCACGGAGGTAGCCCTCGGCCACACCGGTGAGCACCGGCACGTAGGCGTCGAGGAACTCCGCCGCCCCCGGCTGCGAGAGGACGTACGACGCCACCTCGGCGTCCCGCCCGGTGCCGGGCCTCAGCTCCGGGATCCAGTGGGGGTTGGGCAGGAAGCGCATGTCGGCGACGTAGTCGGCGTCCACGGGGATGCCGTACTTGAAGCCGAAGCTGACGACGCGGATGTGGAGCCGGGTCGACTCCTCGGTGCCGAACGACTCGCGGATGCGCGCGGTGAGCTGGTGGACGTTGAGGGCGGAGGTGTCGATGAGCAGGTCGGCGCCCCCGCGCAGGTCCGAGAGCACCGCGCGCTCGCGCTCGAGCCCGTCGAGGAGCCGGCCGGTGCCCTGGAGCGGGTGCGGCCGACGGGCGGCCTCCTGGCGGCGCACGAGGACCTCGTCGGTGGCCTCGAGGAAGACCAGGGTGGCCCGGCGCCCAGTGGCACCGTGGGCGAGGTTGGCCTGCAGCGTCCCGAAGAACGAGCCCGACCGGACGTCGACGACCACGGCGATCGGCTGCTGGGGGCCGCGGGACTCGTCGACCAGGCGCACCACGTCGCGCAGCAGCGACGGCGGGAGGTTGTCGACCACGTAGTAGCCGAGGTCCTCGAGCTCCTTGGCCGCGGTGCTGCGACCGGCTCCGGTCATGCCGGTGACGACCACCAGCGGGCCGCCGGCCTGCCCCTGCTCGGTCTCGCTGCCTCCAGCCATGCTCACTGCTCCTCGATCTCGCCGGTCGCCGTGTTGACCGAGATCACCGTAGGGCCGGACCCGTCCGCGCCGCTCCCCTGCGGGGCGACCGCCTGCTTGATCGCCTCGGCCGTGCGCACGCCGATGCCGGGGACCTGCGCCAGCTCCTCGACGTCGGCCTCGCGCAGCTTCTTCAGCGAGCCGAAGTGCTTCATCAGCGTCCGCCGGCGCACCTCGCCGAGGCCGGGCACGTCGTCGAGCACGGACTCCACCATCGACTTCGAGCGCCGGTTGCGGTGGTGGGTGATGGCGAAGCGGTGGGCCTCGTCGCGGACCCGCTGCAGGAGGTAGAGGCCCTCGCTGCTGCGCGGCAGGATCACGGGGTCCTCCTCGCCCGGCACCCACACCTCCTCCAGCCGCTTGGCCAGGCCCACGACCGGGATGTCGTCGATGCCGAGCTCGTCCAGCGCCTGCTGGGCCGCGGCCACCTGCGGCGGACCGCCGTCGACGACCACGAGACCGGGTGCGTAGGCGAACTTGCGGGGCCGTCCGGTCTCGGGGTCGACCAGCATCGGGCCGGACGTCTCGTCGCCGGGGCGCAGCTCGGAGCGGGCCTGCTCGTCCAGCAGCCGGCGGAAGCGTCGCGTGATCACCTCGTGCATCGACGCGACGTCGTTCTGCCCGTCGACGCCGCGGATGACGAACTTGCGGTACTCCCCCTTGCGGGGCAGGCCGTCCTCGAAGACCACCATGGAGGCCACGACCTCGGTGCCCTGGAGGTTGGAGACGTCGTAGCACTCGATCCGCAGCGGGACGTCGTCGAGCTCGAGGGCCTGCTGGATCTCCTCCAGCGCCCGGTTGCGAGTGGTGAGGTCGCTGGCCCGCTTGGTCTTGTGCAGCGCCAGTGCCTGGGCGGCGTTGGTGGCCACCGTCTCGGCGAGGGTGCGCTTGTCGCCGCGCTGCGGCACCCGGATCCGCACCCGGCTCCCCCGCAGGTCGCCCAGCAGCTCCTCGAGGGTCTCGGCGTCCGGCGGGAGGGCGGGCACCAGCACCTCGCGCGGGATGGAGTCGGGGTCGCCGGCGTAGAGCTGGAGGAGGAAGTTCTCCACCAGGTCGGGGGTCTCGCCCTCGTCCATCCGGTCCGCGACCCACCCCCGCTGGCCACGGATGCGCCCACCGCGGACGTAGAAGACCTGCACCGCGACCTCGAGCGGGTCCTCGGCCAGTGCGATCACGTCGGCGTCGGCGCCGTCGCCGAGGACCACGGCCTGCTTCTCCAGGGCGCGCTGCATCGCGCCGAGGTCGTCACGCAGCCGGGCGGCCTTCTCGAAGTCGAGGGCGTCGCTCGCGGCGTACATCTCCTTCTCGATGCGCCGGATGAAGGGCCGGGTCTGACCGCCCATGAAGTCGCAGAAGTCCTCCACGATCGCGCGGTGCTCCTCTGCGGACACGTTGCCCACACAGGGCGCCGAGCACTTGTCGATGTAGCCCAGCAGGCAGGGCCGGCCCACCTGCGCGGAGCGCTTGAAGACCCCGTTGGAGCACGAGCGCATCGGGAAGACCCGCAGCAGGATGTCGACGGTCTCGCGGATCGCCCAGGCATGGGAGTAGGGCCCGAAGTAGCGCGTGCCGCGGCGCTTGGCCCCCCGCCCGACCATGACCCGGGGGAACTCCTCGCCGACGGTCACCGCCAGCCAGGGGTAGGACTTGTCGTCGCGGTACTTGACGTTGAACCGGGGGTCGAACTCCTTGATCCAGGAGTACTCCAGCTGCAGCGCCTCGACCTCGGTGTTGACCACCGTCCACTCCACCGACGCCGCGGTCGTGACCATGGTGGCCGTGCGCTGGTGCAGGTTGGCGACGTCCTGGAAGTACGACGACAGCCGGGCCCGCAGGCTCTTGGCCTTCCCGACGTAGATGACCCGGCCCTGCGCGTCCCGGAACCGGTAGACCCCCGGCTTCGTGGGGATCGAGCCGGGCTCGGGACGATACGACAGTGGCCCTCGGGTGGTGCGGCGGGCGGGTCGGGAGGGCACCGGCCCAGCCTACGAGTGCGCGCCGACACCGGGCCGGGTGGTGCACCCGTGCCCGACGGCCGTGGGGTGGGGCGACAGGGGGCCGGGAGAGCCGGTCAGGCGCGGGAGATGTCGGTGCCCTGGATCCGCAGCTGGACGGCGCCGAGCGGCGACTGGGCCGGACCCGCCGTCGGGGCACCGGACGCCAGGTCGAAGACCGAGCCGTGGCACGGGCAGACGATGCCCTCCTCGGTGACCCGGTCGACCGGGCACCCCTGGTGGGGGCAGGTGATGGAGAAGCCGAGGAACTCGCCGTCGCTGGGCTGCGTCACGACCAGGCCCTCGTCGGGGAAGACCGCGCCGCCGCCCACGGGGACGTCGGCGGTCGAGGCGAAGGAGGACGCGGCCTCGGCGGTCTCGCCCTCGGCAGGCGCCTGGGGCGTCGCCGGGGTCTGGGTGGTCGCGGCCTGCGGGTCCACGGCGTTCTCCTCGCCGCCGCACGCGGCCAGGAGCGGCACGCCGATGCCGACGCCCGCCACCCCGGTCAGGGCGTGGCGGCGCGAGAGCCGGGTGCCCGCGACGGGCTGGGTGGGCTGGTCCGTGGCCTGGGTGCGCTCGCTCATCGTGGTCCTCTCGGGGGATGGTGCGGCGAGCCTAGCCAGCCGACCCACACCCGAACGGGCCTCGCCGCTACCCCGCAGCCCGCTTGCCCGCCGACTTCTTCGCAGCCGTCTTCTTCGCTGTCGTCCTGGCGGCAGGAGCCTTCCTCGCCGTCGCCTTCGTCGTCGCGGTCCGCTTCTCGGCGGCCCGCTCGTTGGCGGTGCGCTGGGCCGCCTGCCGGCGGGTCGCGCGTACGGCGGCGGGTGCCGACTCGGCCGGCAGCGGTGCCTCGGGCTGCTCGGCCTCGCGTCCCTCCAGCAGCGGCGCCAGGAACCGGCCCGTGTGGCTCTCGGGGTGGGCGGCGACCTGCTCGGGGGTGCCCTCGGCCACGACGGTGCCGCCGCGCGAGCCGCCCTCCGGTCCCATGTCGACCAGCCAGTCCGCGGTCTTGATGACGTCGAGGTTGTGCTCGATCACCAAGACCGTGTTGCCCTGGTCGACCAGGCGCCCGAGCACCAGCAGCAGCTTGCGGATGTCCTCGAAGTGCAGGCCGGTGGTCGGCTCGTCGAGGACGTAGACGGTGCGTCCGGTGGAGCGCTTCTGCAGCTCGGCCGACAGCTTGACCCGCTGGGCCTCGCCACCGGACAGCGTGGTGGCGGGCTGGCCGAGCCGGACGTACCCCAGGCCCACCTCGACGAGGGTCTTCAGGTGACGCGCGATCGCGGGGACGGCGGCGAAGAACTCCACCGCCTCCTCGATCGGCATGTCGAGGACCTCGGCGATCGTCTTGCCCTTGTAGTGCACCTCGAGCGTCTCGCGGTTGTAGCGGGCGCCGTGGCAGACCTCGCACGGGACGTAGACGTCCGGGAGGAAGTTCATCTCGATCTTGATCGTGCCGTCGCCCGCGCACGCCTCGCAGCGCCCGCCCTTGACGTTGAACGAGAAGCGCCCCTGGAGGTAGCCGCGCATCTTCGCCTCCGGCGTGGCCGCGAAGAGCTTCCGGACGTGGTCGAAGACGCCGGTGTACGTCGCGGGGTTGGACCGCGGGGTGCGACCGATCGGCGACTGGTCGACGTGGATGACCTTGTCGACGTGCTCGAGGCCGGTGATCGCCCGGTGCCGCCCCGGGAGGGTGCGGGCGTTGTAGAGCTGCTTGGCCAGCGAGGTGTAGAGGATGTCGTTGACCAACGTCGACTTGCCGGAGCCGGAGACGCCCGTGACGGCGACGAAGAGCCCCAGCGGGAAGGTCACGTCGACGTCGCGCAGGTTGTGCTCGCGCGCACCCAGGACCGTGAGCTCGCGCCCGACCGTGCGCGGACGGCGCACGGCGGGCACGGGGATCTCCCGGCGACCGGAGAGGTACTGCCCGGTGACGGAGTCGGGGTGGGCCAGCAGCTCGGGGACGGTGCCGCTGTGGACGACCTGGCCCCCGTGCTCACCGGCCCCGGGGCCGATGTCGACGATCCAGTCGGCGACCTTGATGGTGTCCTCGTCGTGCTCGACGACGATGAGGGTGTTGCCGAGGTCCTTGAGTCGCACGAGGGTCTCGATCAACCGGTGGTTGTCGCGCTGGTGCAGCCCGATCGAGGGCTCGTCGAGGACGTAGAGGACGCCGACCAGGCCGGCACCGATCTGCGTGGCCAGCCGGATGCGCTGCGCCTCGCCGCCGGACAGCGAGCCGGAGGCGCGGTCGAGGGAGAGGTAGTCCAGGCCCACGTCGAGCAGGAAGCGCAGCCGCTCGTGGATCTCCTTGAGCACCTGCTCGCCGATCTGGCGCTCGCGGGCGGTCATCTCGAGGTCGGCGAGGAAGGACGCCGACTCGTTGATCGGCAGGCGGCAGACGTCGGCGATGCCCTTGCGCTCGCCCGAGGACGACTGGAGCGTCACCGACTGCGAGACCGCCTTGAGGCGCGAGCCCTGGCAGGTCGGGCACGGAACCTCGCGCATGAACGACTCGAAGCGCTCGCGGCTGGTGTCCGACTCGGCTTCGCGGTGCCGGCGCTCGACGTAGGCGCGCACGCCCTCGAAGTCGGCGAAGTAGGCGCGCTCGCGCCCGTAGCGGTTACGCGTGACGACGTGCACGCGGCTGCCGTGGCCGTCGAGGATCGAGCGCTGCGCCTTGACCGAGAGGTCCTCCCACGGCGTGTTGAGGTCGAAGCCGACCTCGTCCCCGAGCGCGCCGAGCAGGCGCAGGAAGTAGTCCGACACGTGCGCGTGCGACCACGGCTGGATGGCGCCCTCGCCAAGGGTGGCGGAGGGGTTGGGGACCACCAGCTCGGGGTCGACCTCCATCCGGGTGCCGAGGCCGGTGCAGGCCGGGCACGCGCCGAACGGGGAGTTGAAGGAGAACGAGCGGGGCTCCAGCTCGTCGACGTCGATGGTGTGCTCGTTGGGGCAGGCCATCTTCTCGCTGAACCGCATCTCGCGGTGCTCGTCGTCCTCCGGGAGGTCGACGAAGTCGAGGACGACCAGTCCCCCGGAGAGGCCGAGCGCGGTCTCGACGGAGTCGGTGAGCCGGCGCTTGGCCGACTCCTTGACCGCGAGCCGGTCGACGACGACCTCGATGGTGTGCTTGAGCTTCTTGTCCAGCGAGGGCGGCTTGTCGAGGGAGTGGGTCTCGCCGTCGACGCGCACGCGGGAGAAGCCCTGGGTCTGGAGCTGGCCGAAGAGCTCGACGTACTCCCCCTTGCGGCCGCGGATGACGGGCGCGAGGACCTGGAAGCGTCGCCCCTCCTCCAGCGTCAGGACCCGGTCGACGATCTGCTGGGGGGTCTGCCGCTCGATCGGTGCGCCGCACGTCGGGCAGTGCGGGCGACCGGCGCGCGCGTACAGCAGGCGGAGGTAGTCGTAGACCTCGGTGATCGTGCCCACGGTCGAGCGCGGGTTGCGCGAGGTGGACTTCTGGTCGATCGAGACCGCGGGCGAGAGGCCCTCGATGAAGTCGACGTCGGGCTTGTCCATCTGGCCGAGGAACTGCCGGGCGTACGCCGAGAGCGACTCGACGTAGCGCCGCTGTCCCTCGGCGAAGATCGTGTCGAAGGCCAGCGAGGACTTGCCGCTGCCCGAGAGGCCCGTGAAGACGATCAGGGAGTCGCGCGGCAGGTCGATCGAGACGTCCTTGAGGTTGTGCTCGCGCGCGCCACGGATGATCAGCTGGTCGGCCACAGGGAGGTCTCCTCGGGTCGGGCCCGGTCGGTCGCGCCCGAGGTCCCGGCCCCGTCGGAGCCGCTCGAACACGTGTTCGTCATCGTACGTCGGGCCCCGGCACGTTCGCCGGTCGAGGCCCGTCGGGCACCATCTCACGCAGCGCCGACAGTGACCGGAACACCCGCGCGGAGCCTCGCGTTCCCTCCGGTCGCCCTGCAGGATGTGAGCGTGCACACGACTCCCGGACGCGGCGACCAGATAAGCGACGACTCCTACGACGGCGACGTGACCCCCGGTGGACCCCCGCAGGTGCGCGACCTCGGCTGCCTCCGGCTGACCAAGCTCGCGGTGGACCCCCAGATGAGCAACAACTGCTACCTGCTGCGCTGCACCGAGACCGGTGAGCAGCTCCTGGTCGACGCGGCCAGCGAGGCGCCCGCGCTGCTCGAGCTCCTCGGCGACGGGGGCCTGGCCACCGTCGTGACCACCCACCAGCACTGGGACCACCACCGTGCGCTCGCCGAGGTGGTCGCGGCCACCGGCGCGAGCGTCCTGGTGGGCGAGCCGGACGCCGACGCCGTCACCGAGCAGACGGGGGTGGCGGTGGACCGTCGCCTCGTCCACGGCGACACCGTCACCGTGGGCAGCTGCGAGCTGGAGGTGCTGGCGATCGCCGGCCACACGCCGGGCTCGGTGGCACTCGTGCACCGCACGGCCGACGGCGGCACCCACCTGTTCACCGGCGACTCGCTCTTCCCCGGCGGCGTGGGCGCGACCTTCGGGGACGCCGACGCCTTCGCCCAGCTCATCGACGAGGTCGAGACCAAGATCTTCGGCACGCTGCCCGACGACACGTGGTTCTACCCCGGGCACGGCGGGGACTCCACGCTGGGCGAGCAGCGCCCGCACCTGGCGGAGTGGCGCGAGCGCGGCTGGTGAGCCGTGCCCGCGCTCCGCGGGTCAGGAGCAGGTCAGGGGCGGGTCAGGAGTAGGTCGCCCGCACCGTGTCCGTGACCGGCACCGACTGGCAGCCCAGCCGGATGCCGTCGGCGATGTCCTCGTCGTCCAGGACGTCGTTGTGCAGCATCGTGACCTCGCCCTCGAGCAGCCGCACCGCGCAGGCCGAGCACTCCCCCTCGCGGCAGGAGTAGGGCGCCTTCACGCCCTTGGCCTCCAGGTGCTCGAGCATCGTGGTGCCCGGCTGCCAGTCGTCGAAGACGTGGGTCTCGCCGTCCAGCTCGACCTCGAGCTTCACGGGGTCGGTCGGCCCCTCGGGCAGGCCGGCGCCGCCGTCCTCCTCGTCCGACTCGGCCTCCGCGACCTCCGCGGCGGCAGCAGCCACCTCGGCCACGTCGCCGAACGGGTTGCCGCCCAGGGAGACGAACTTCTCCTGGTGCCGGCGCTCGCGGGGGAAGTCCAGCTCGCGCAGTGCGGTGGTGACGAGCTTCATGAAAGGAGCGGGGCCGCACACGAACGCGTCCCACGTGGTGTACGCCGACGCGAAGGCGCGCAGCTGCTCACCCGTCGGCAGGCCCTGCACCGACTCCAGCCAGTGCACGACCTGGAGCCGGTCGGGGTGCTCGGCCGCGAGCCGGCTGAGCTCGGAGGCGAAGATCACCGACCGCTCGTCACGGTTGGCATAGAAGACCACGATCCGGCCCGAGCCCTGGTCGAGGGCGGTGCGCGTGATCGACATGATCGGGGTGACCCCAGAGCCGCCGGCGAAGAGCAGCAGGTCGGCGTCGAGCGAGGCAGGGGTGAAGATGCCGCTGGGCGGGAGCACGCGCATCGTCGAGCCCACCTCGAGGTGGTCGCAGACCCAGTTCGAGGCGTAGCCGTCCACCGTGCGCTTGACGGTGACCGTGAGCGGTCCCCCGTCGTGCGGCGAGGAGGACAGGGAGTAGCAGCGCGCCGCGAGACCGTCGCGGTCGCTCGGGACGGCGAGGGTGAGGAACTGCCCGGGCTTGTAGCGGAAGGCGTCCTCGGCACCGTCGGGCACGGCGAAGGAGAGGGAGCGGGCGTCAGCCGTCTCGTCCTTGACGGCGACGACCTCCAGCACGTACGAGTCGGTCACGGTGGCTCAGTATCCGTCCTCTGCTCCGATGGTCAGCCGCCCGTCCCGCACCGCGGCCTCGATGCTCGCCGACATCCGCGGGCACGCGTGGTGCAGCAGCCGTCCGTCGGGGCTCTCGGCGCGCCGGCGTACGAGGTCGGGGCACGCAGCCGCGGCCTCGGTGCTCCACTGCACCGAGGTGTGGTGCTCGCTGTTCTTCTTCACCCCGACCTCGGCCAGGCAGTCCAGGCAGGCGACCCGGGTCAGCCGGGCCTGCGTGTAGCGCCGTTGGTCCTCGAGGGTCTCGGGATCGGTGGGGACGAAGGAGGCCACCTCAGGTCCCCGACATGAGGGCCGGGTCGGCACCCTCGTTGTCCGCGGCGGCCTCGGCGGCGGCGTCCTCCTCGGCCTTGCGGGCCAGGTTCGCCGCGACCTCGTCCTGCCAGAACTCGTTGGCCTTGTCGGTGTCGACCTCGAACTCGAAGCGGTCGGTCATGTCCGGGGTGATGTCGGCGACGTCGACGTAGAACTGCTCGTACCACCGGCGCAGCTGGTAGACCGGGCCGTCCTCCTCGCACAGGAGCGGGTTCTGGACCGGGACCTTGTTCTTCCAGATGTGGACGTCCTGGAGGAAGCCCTGGCCGAACATGTCGGCGTACTTCTGGCCGATGAAGGCGGCGGTCTCGTCGTCCATGCCCTCGGGCTTCTCCACGATGATGCCGTACTGCAGCGTGAAGGAGTCCGGGCCGGTGGCGATGTGGGTGTTGATGAGCACGACCTCGGTCTTGAAGCCCTTGTAGTCGGTCCAGAGCCAGTTGATCATGTAGCTCGGGCCGTAGTAGGTCGCCTCGGACTTGAGGAAGAACTCCTCCGAGCCGTAGCCGCCGCTGACGTCGGGGCGGCCCTTGGACTCCATGAATTGGGTCGCCTGCTGGCCCTCGAAGACGTTGCGGAAGCTGGTCGGGAACGCCAGGTGCACGTAGTAGAAGTGCGCCATGTCGACGACGTTGTCGATCAGCTCACGGCAGTTGGAGCCCTCGATCTGCTCGGTCTCCCAGACCCAGTCGGTGTACTTGCCGCTGGTCAGGCCCGGCAGCTCCGGCGGCAGCAGCGACTCGTCGGCGGCCGAGCCCTCGGGGTCGAACCAGATGAAGAGCTGCTGGTTGCGGATCGCGGTCGCGTAGCGCTGCGTGCGGGCGCGCAGCGGGACCCGGCGGGCGTAGGGGATCTGCTTGCACTTGCCGTCGCCGCCCCACCGCCAGTCGTGGAAGGGGCAGGCGATCTCGTCGCCCTTGACCTGGCCCTGGGTGAGGTCGCCGCCCATGTGGCGGCAGTAGCCGTCCAGGACGTTGAGCCCGCCGCTGCTGTCCTGCCAGACGACGAGCTTGCCGCCGAAGGCGGGCACGGAGTGCGGCTTGCCGTCGGTGAAGCGTCGCTCCAGCCCGAGGCAGTGCCAGCCCCGCGCGTAGCGGTCGGGCGCGATGCCCTGGTCGAGGTGGCGGGTGCCGGTGGGGGTGGCCGTGCCGGTCATGTGGACCTCCCGGATCTGGGGACGGTGGACCAAAACGAGAACAGGTTATAGTTTTTGGCGAGGCGTGACCAGCGACACCCGGACCTCCGCCCCTCCCTGTGACTCATCCTCCCCGTTCCGCCCCGATGGGAGCACCACATGCACCTCGCCCTCGAACCCGCCCAGATCGCCCTGCGCGAGGAGCTGCGGGAGTACTTCGGCAACCTGGTCACGCCCGAGATCCGCGCGGGCCTGTCGTCCGCGACCGGCGAGTTCGGCGAGGAGGGCGTCTACAAGGCCGTCATCCGCCAGCTCGGCACCGACGGCTGGCTGGGCATCGGCTGGCCCGAGGAGTACGGCGGCCAGGCGCGCTCGATGGTCGACCAGCTGATCTTCACCGACGTGGCCGCCGACTTCGGCGTGCCGATCCCCTACCTGACGCTCAACACGGTGGGCCCGACGATCATGCGCCACGGGACCGAGGAGCAGAAGGAGTACTTCCTCCCCAAGATCCTCGCCGGCGAGCTGCACTTCTCCATCGGCTACTCCGAGCCCGGCTCGGGCACCGACCTCGCCTCGCTGCGGACCAGGGCCGTCCGCGAGGGCGACGAGTGGGTCATCAACGGCCAGAAGATGTGGACCTCGCTCATCCAGTACGCCGACTGGATCTGGCTGGCCTGCCGCACCGACGCCGACCTGCCCCGCCACAAGGGCCTGTCGATGATCCTGGTCCCCAAGGACTCCCCCGGCTTCTCCTTCACCCCGGTGCACACCGTCGCCGGCGTGCACACCAGCGCCACCTACTACGAGGACGTCCGGGTGCCCGTGGGCAACCTGGTCGGGGAGCTCAACGGCGGCTGGTCGCTGATGACCGACCAGCTCAACGCCGAGCGTGTCGCCCTCACCTCTTCCGCGCCGCTCACGCAGTCGCTCAAGCTCGTCCGCGAGTGGGCCCAGCAGACCAAGAACCCCGACGGCCACCGGGTCATCGATTCCGAGTGGGTGCAGATCGCCCTCGGCCGCGCGCACGCCCGGGTCGAGATGCTCACCCTGCTGAACTGGAAGCTGGCCTCCGACGCCGACCGCGGGATCTCCCTGTCCCCGGCCGAGGCCTCGGCCACCAAGATCTACGGCTCCGAGCTGGCCACCGACGTCTACCGCTCGCTGATGGAGATCGTCGGCCCCCACTCCGGGCTCACCGCGGACTCCGAGGGCGCCGTCCTCGCGGGCCGGCTCGAGCGCTTCCACCGCTCCTCGCTCGTCATGACCTTCGGCGGCGGCACCAACGAGATCCAGCGCGACATCATCGGCTACGTCGGTCTCGGCCTGCCCGCCGCGAAGCGCTGACCACCTGCCCTCCGCCTCCCCCTCTGCCTCTGCCTCTGCCTCCAGGACGGACCGACATGGACTTCTCCTTCACCCCCGAGCAGGACGACGCCGCCGCGCTGGCCGCGCAGATCCTCGACGCCCGTGTGACCAACGACCGGCAGAAGGCCGTCGAGGCCAGCGGCTCCCGCTTCGACCCCGTCCTCTGGGCCGCGCTGGGCGAGGCCGGCCTGCTCTCCCTCGCAGTCCCGGAGTCGTACGGCGGCGCCGGGCTCGGCCTCATCGAGCTGTGCCGGGTGCTCGACGAGGCGGGTCGCCGGGTCGCGCCGGTCCCGCTCGCGACCCACGGCGCGGCTGCCCTCCTCCTGGCCGAGGCCGGCTCGCCCGAGCTCCAGGAGCGCTGGCTCCCCGGTGCGGCGACCGGCGAGTCGGTGCTGACCGTGGCCCTGGCCGAGGAGCGCACGCACCTGCCGACCCTGCCCGTCGTCTCGGCCACCCACACCGACGGCCCCGACGGGGGCTGGCTCCTGTCCGGCAGCAAGTCGCTGGTCCGCGCGGGCGACCGCGCCGCGGCGTACCTCGTCAGCGCGACCACGCCCGACGGCGTCGGGGTGTTCCTGGTCGAGGCCGGTGCCACCGGCGCCGGCACCACCCCGGGTCGCACGAGCGACGGCGACACCGTCGTCCGCCTTGACCTGCTGCGCACGCCGGGCACCCCGGTCGGCGCGCTCGACGGCAGCACCGCGAACCGCCTGGGCGACCTGGTCACCGTCACCACGGCCGCGGAGCTGCTGGGGATCACCGAGGGCGCGCTGCGGCTGACCGCGGAGTACGCCAAGACCCGTGAGCAGTTCGGCCGCCCGATCGGCACGTTCCAGGCGGTATCCCAGCGGTTGGCCGACGGCTACATCGACGTGCTGGGCCAGCGGCTGACCCTGTGGTCGGCCGCCTGGCGGCTCGCGGAGGGCCTGCCTGCCGACACCGAGGTGGCGATCGCCAAGCTGTGGGCCGCGGACGCCGCCCACCGCCTGGCCCACACGACCGTCCACGTGCACGGCGGCGTCGGCATCGACCTCGACGGCGAGGCGCACCGCTACTTCACCACCGCCAAGCGGCTGGAGTTCGCGTTCGGTGGCGCCACCGAGCAGGCGCTCTCGATCGGCCGCGTGCTCGCGGCCGAGCCGGCCTGACCCACCGCACCCCCCCCGGTGGTCGAGCAGCGAGCGCAGCGAGCGGGCGTCGAGACCCTCCGCGACCTGCTCCTGGCCCGCCGCGACGACCCTCGCCCGGGCCTGCTGTTCGAGGACGAGCAGCTGTCCTGGGCCGAGGTCGTCGCCGAGGGGTGCGACCGCGCCGCTGCGCTCCACAGCCTGCTGGACCCCGACCGACCGCCGCACGTGGGCGTGCTGCTGGAGAACACCCCGGACTTCCTGCTCACGCTGGGCGCGGCCGCCCTCGGCGGCCTGGTCGTGGTCGGCCTGAACCCGACCCGGCGCGGGGAGGGGCTCGCCGGCGACGTGCGACGCACCGACTGCCAGCTCGTCCTGACCGACGCCGGGCACGCGGACCTGCTCGGGGACGTCGGGGTCCCGGTGGTGCCGGTCGAGTCACCCGACTGGTCCGACCTCCTCGAGCGGCACCGCGGCGCACCCGTGCCGGAGGCCGACGTCGACGCCGACACCCTGGTCATGCTCATCTTCACCTCGGGCACCTCCGGGGACCCCAAGGCGGTGCGGGTGACCCAGGCCAAGGTCGCGGGGCCGGGGACCATGCTGGCCGAGCGGTTCGGGCTCGGCCCGGAGGACGTCGCCTACCTCTCGATGCCGCTCTTCCACTCCAACGCCGTCATGGCCGGCTGGGGCCCGGCGCTGGCCGGGGGCGCGACCGTCGCGCTGGCCCGGCGGTTCAGCGCGAGCGGGTTCCTGCCCGACGTGCGACGGTTCGGGGCGACGTACGCCAACTACGTCGGCAAGCCATTGACCTACGTGCTCGGCACGCCCGAGCGGGCCGACGACGCCGACAACCCGCTGCGGCTGGTCTTCGGCAACGAGGCCAACGAACGGGCGATCGCGGAGTTCGGCCGGCGCTTCGGCTGCACCGTCGTCGACTCCTACTCCTCCACCGAGAACGCCGTCGTCGTGCAGCGCCGCCCCGACATGCCGCCCGGGGCGCTGGGCTGGCCGCTGCCGGGCGTGGCGGTCCTGCACGAGGACGGCTCCCCCGTCGCCGACGCGGCCTTCGACGCCGACGGCCGCCTCCTCAACGCCGAGAAGGCGATAGGCCAGCTGGTCAACACGACCGGGCGCGGGGCCTTCGCCGGCTACTACGACGACCCCGCCGCCGAGGCCGAGCGGATGCGCGGCGGGATGTACTGGTCCGGCGACCTCGCCTACCGCGACGCCGACGGGTGGGTCTACTTCGCCGGTCGCACGGCCGACTGGCTGCGGGTCGACGGCGAGAACCTCGCCGCGGCGCCGCTGGAGCGGATCTGGCTGCGGCACCCGGCCGTCGAGCAGGCTGCGGTGTACGCCGTCGCCGACCCGGGCCCGATGGGCGTCGGCGACCAGGTGGTGGCCGCGCTCGTCACCTCCCGGCCGCTCTCGGCCGAGGAGGTCGGCGCCTTCCTCGACTCCCAGGGCGACCTGCCGACCAAGGGCCGCCCGCGGTGGGTGCGGCTGCTGGCCGACCTCGACGAGCTCCCGCGGACCGCGACGACGAAGGTGCTCAAGCGCGACCTCGCCGCCCAGGGCCCGGTGGCCGGTCGCGGACGGTTGCTGGAGCGGGACGAGCGAGGCACGACGTACGTCGAGGTGCTTGACCGGGTGTGACGCGGGACATACGTTGACGCGCGTCAACTAGAACGTGTTCCAGTCGCAACCAGGAGGCCCGATGGCCGAGAACGTGCAGCAGCTGCTCCGCGAGCGCCTCGAGGACGACGGCACCGCCGTCGTCAGCGGGGACCGGTCATGGACCTGGCGCGAGCATCTCGCCGAGGCCTCCGCCGAGGCCGCCGCCGTCCTCGCGGGAGTCGACCGGGAGCGTCCGGTCCACGTGGGGACCCTGCTCGGCAACTCCCCCTCGATGCTGCGCGCGATGGCCGCCGCCGGGCTGGGCGGCTACGTCCTGTGCGGCATCAACACCACCCGCCGCGGCGAGGGGCTGGCCGCCGACGTGCGCCGCGCCGAGTGCCAGCTGCTGCTGACCGACGCCGAGCACCTGCCGCTGCTCGAGGGCGTGGACCTCGGTGGGGTGCGGGTCGTGGACGTGGACTCGCCCGCCTGGGCCGAGGAGCTGGCTGCCGCCGGGGACCTGGTGCCGCTGCGCGAGGTCGAGGCCATGGACACCTTCATGATGATCTTCACCTCCGGGACCTCGGGGGACCCGAAGGCCGTGCAGGTGGCGCACCTGATGGTGCTCTTCTCCGGGCTGAACCTGGTCGACCGCTTCACCATCACGCCCGACGACGTCTGCTACCTCTCGATGCCGCTGTTCCACTCCAACGCGGTGGTGGCGGGATGGGCGGTCGCCGTCGCCTCCGGCGCCACGATGGTCCCCACGAGGTTCTCGGCCTCCCGCTTCCTCGACGACGTGCGCCGCCACGGCGTCACCTACATGAACTACGTCGGCAAGCCGCTGGCCTACGTGCTCGCCACGCCCGAGCGCGAGGACGACGCCGACAACACCCTGCGCGTGGCGTTCGGCAACGAGGCCAGCGACCGCGACATCGCGGAGTTCTCCCGGCGCTTCGGCTGCGAGGTGATGGACGGCTTCGGCTCCACCGAGCTGGCGATCATCATCCTGCGCGAGCCCGGGACCCCGCCCGGCTCGATCGGCAAGGGCATGGACGGCGTGGCGATCTACGACGCCGAGACCGTCACCGAGTGCCCGCCGGCCCGCTTCGACGAGCACGGCGCCCTGCTCAACGCCGACGAGGCGGTCGGCGAGCTGGTCAACACCACCGGCGGCGGCTACTTCCAGGGCTACTACAACGACCCCGACGCCAACGCCGACCGGATGCGGCACGGGATGTACTGGTCGGGCGACCTGGCGTACAAGGACGCCGAGGGGTGGATCTACCTCGCCGGGCGCACCGCGGACTGGATGCGGGTGGACGGGGAGAACCTCGCCGCCGGGCCGATCGAGCGGATCCTCCAGCGGCTCCCCCAGCTCAACCGGGTGGCGGTCTACGCCGTCAAGGACGAGCACGTGGGCGACCAGGTCATGGCGGCGGTCGTGCTCAACGAGGGCGAAGAGCTCACCCCCGCGCAGCTCGAGGCCTTCCTGGCCGAGCAGCCCGACCTCTCCCCGAAGGCCTGGCCCCGCTACGTGCGGATCAACGCCGACCTGCCCGCCACCGCCACCAACAAGGTGCTCAAGCGCGAGCTGATGGCCCAGGGCGTCACCGCCGACGGCGGCGAGCTGTGGACCCGCGAGGAGCGCGGCCGCTCCTACTCGTGAGGACCGGCCGACGGGGTGCCCAGCCGCTCAGCGCAGGAGCCGCTGGACCCCGTTGGTGAGCCGGACCGCCCAGAAACCGCTGGTCTCGTCGGAGTACCAGATCGAGCGGCCCTCGAGGTCCCAGGCGGGCTGGGAGTAGGCCGACGCGCCGCCGGAGTCGGCGGCCTCGGTGCCGGGGGCGACCGGCATGTTGAAGTAGGCGACCTCGCGCGGGCGCCGTACGTCGGAGATGTCGAAGACCCGCAGGCCCGAGGCGATCATCGAGCAGGCCGCGAGGCGCGGGCTGCGGCGCGTCGGGACCGAGCAGTAATGGCCGGTGTAGCCGCCGACCGGGCTGCTTGCGCCGGGGTCCCCCGCGGCCGCGCGGCGCTCGGCGGGCTGGTGCACCTGCAGCCGCACCGAGGAGACGACCCGCGGCCGCCTCGGGTCGGTGACGTCGATGATCCGCGCGGCGCCGACGGTGTAGTCGGCCGGGTCGACGGAGGTGCCGTTGAGCCCCACCGTGGAGAACTCGTCGACCTGGAACAGGTAGTCCCGACCGGCCCGGCGGAACGGCTCGGCGACCTGCGGGATCGAGCCCTCGGGCCAGGTGAGGTTCGACAGGACCGTGACCGACGGGTTCTCCACGCGGTCCTGGATCTCGCTGACGTCGAGGATCCGCAGGCCCTCGCCGGGAAGCTGGACGGCGGTGAGGTCGTTGCCGATGTGCGCGGCGTAGAGCGTGCGGCCGTCGGGCGAGAGCCGCATGCCGTGATAGTTGACGTTGTACTGCTCGAAGAGCTGCACGGGCGCGGTCGGGTCGGTCAGGTCGATCGCGGTGAACGTCTGGCCGCCCGACGACGCGGCGTAGAACGTCAGCCCGTCGCGGGTCCAGCCGGACTCGTGCCCGAGCGTCGCCGACTGCGTGCGCGAGAGCAAGACCGGCTCGCGGCAGTCGGTGTCGATGTCGTAGACCTCGAGCACCCCGGCCGAGGAGTAGGCGTTGCCCATGACCGCCGCTAGCAGGCCGCGCCGCTCGTTGACCAGCAGCGACTCGTGCGGGCTGAGCATGGTCGGCGTCGTGATGCTGGTGGTCACGACCGGCTCGGCGGGGTCGGACATGTCGACCACGCGCACGCCCTGCCCGCTGGACGCGCCGGTCACCTGGAACGGCGGCGCCACGGGGAGGATCTGGCTGGCGTCGTAGTAGGCGCACTCCCGGCCGCGCGCGTCGACGTACCGGAGCACCTTGAAGCCGCCGGTGCCGTCGAGGTGCCCGACCGGCCTGGTGTTGCAGCGGTAGCCCCTCGCGGCGCGCCCGGACTCGAAGTCCTCGGCCGGCACCCGACCCTGAACGTCGGTCTCGGGACGGGCGCCTGGCCCGCAGTCTGCGGTCGGGACCGGATGAGGGAACGCGCGGCCGTCGGCCGGGCCGAGGCCGGCGACGCCGACCCCGGCCAGCGCCACCGAGGCGACGCTGACGGCGAGCCGGCGCAGCGGCCCCGCGGCGGTCACGGGGTCAGCCGTTGACCTTGTTGAGGGCCGCCACGGCCTCCTCGAACTCCGAGACCAGGCTGGCCATCACGTCGGCGACGGGGCGCACCTCGTTCATCCGGCCGACGATCTGGCCGACCGGCATGGAGATGACGTCGGGGTTGTTGCTGGCGACGATCCGGTTGTGCGCCTCGGCCACGAGCAGGTTCTGCAGCGGCATCGGCAGCGGGGCGGGAGCACCCTCCTCGGCCCACGCCTCGGTCCACTTGGTCTTGAGCAGGCGGGCGGGCTTGCCGGTGTAGACCCGGGTGCGGACGGTGTCGGCCGAGGTCGCGCGGGTGAAGGCGGTCTCCCAGGCCTCGTGGTTGGCCGAGAGGTTGCGGTACTCCTCGGTGCCGAGCCAGATCGAGCCCATCCACACGCCCTGCGAGCCGAGCGCGAGCGACGCAGCGATCTGGCGGCCCGAGCCGATGCCGCCGGCGCCGAGGACCGGCACGTCGGGGCCGACCGCGTCGACGATGTCGGGGGTCAGGACCATGGAGGCGATCTCGCCGGTGTGGCCGCCGGCCTCGTAGCCCTGGGCGATGATGATGTCGACGCCGTTGGCGACGTGGCTGAGCGCGTGCTTGGGGGCGCCCGCAAGCGCGCCGACCTTCACGCCGGCGGCGTGGCACTGCTCGATGACGTCGACCGGCGGGGAGCCCAGCGCGTTGGCCATGAAGACCGGGCGGTGGGTCAGCGCCACGTCCACATGCGAGCGGGCCATGGAGTGGAGCCAGCCCAGGACGCCCTCGCGGCCCTCACCCTCCTGCAGCGGCGGGACGCCGAGCTTGAGCAGGGTCTCGTCGACGAACTTCTTGTGCTCCTCGGGGATGTAGGCGGACAGGTCGGTCGAGGTGCCCTCGGTGGGGATCTTCATCGGCATGACGACGTCGACGCCGTACGGCTTGCCGTCGGTGTTCTCGTCCATCCAGGTGAGGGTGCGGTCGAGCTCCTCGGTGTCGTTGAACCGCACGCAGCCCAGGACCCCGAGGCCACCGGCGCGGGAGACCGCCGCGGCGACGTGCTCGGAGGGGGTGAACGCCATGATCGGGTAGTCGATGCCGAACTGGTCGCAGATCGCGGTGCGCATGGTCAGGTGTCTCCTGGCAGGTGGTGGGGGGAAGGCGGGACGGGCTCAGCCGGCAGGCGCGGCCGCGGCCTGGGAGGCCAGCGCCATCTCCTTGGCCGCGGGGTACTGCGCCTTGCCGGTGGCGTTGCGAGGGATCGTGTCGACGACCGTGAGCGAGCGGGGCAGCTTGTACCCCGACAGGTGGGCGCGGAGGTACTCCCGCAGCTCCTCGAGCTCGAGGGTCGCGCCGTCGCGGAGCTGGACCACGGCCGCGACCGCCTGGCCGTACGTCGCGTCGGGGATGCCGACGACGAGGGTGTCGTAGACGGCCGGGTGGCCCTTGATCGCCATCTCGACCTCCTCGGGGTAGACCTTCTCGCCACCGGTGTTGACGCAGTTGGAGCCGCGGCCCAGCAGGGTCACGCGACCGTCGGTCTCGATCCGGGCGAAGTCGCCGGGCACGGAGTAGCGCTCCCCGTCGACCTCGAGGAAGGTCGCCGCGGACTTCTCGGGGTCCTTGTAGTAGCCGACGGGGACGTTGCCGCCGCGGGCCAGCCGGCCGATCCTGCCGACCTCGGTCATCGGGATCGGGCGGTTGTCCTCGTCGAGCACGACCGAGGCGGGGCCCAGGCCGACCACGGGGCCGTCGGTGGAGATCGCGTTCTTGTCCTGCATGCCCATGCCCGAGAAGCCGGTCTCGGTGGCACCGATCGAGTCGGTGAAGATCGCGTTGGTGAACTCGTCCATCCAGCGCTTCTTCACCGGCGGGGAGAAGATCGCCGCGGAGCTGGAGATGGCGAAGAGGCTGCTGGCGTCGTACGGCGTGCCGGTGGCCTTCTTGCGCTCGTACTCCTCGATGAGCGGGCGCGCCATCGCGTCGCCGGTCATGAAGATGAGCTGGACCTTGTCCTGCTCGATGATCTCCCAGGTGCGCTGGGGGTCGAACTTGGGCTCGAGCACCGTCAGGTGGCCGGCGAAGAGGTGCATGAGCAGACCCGCCTGGGCGCCGCCGTGCATGAGCGGGCTCAGCGGGAAGGTCGTCATCCGGGGGTCGGTGGCCTGCTTGGACTGGTCGAACTCCTCCAGCGGCTCACCGGTGTAGAAGTCGATGCCGCCGCCCAGCACGCGCCAGAAGTCCTCGTGGCGCCACATGACGCCCTTCGGGAAGCCGGTGGTGCCGCCGGTGTAGATGATGTGGATGTCGTCGGCGCTGCGCTCGGCGAAGTCGCGCTCGGCGCTCTGGCCGGCGACCGCGTCGGCGTACAGCACACCGCCGAAGGCGGAGATGTCCGAGGCGTCGTCGGGGTCGATCGCGTCGGGGATGACCACGAAGGTCTTCAGCTTCGCGTGGTTCGGCGCGACCTTGGCCACCAGGTCGGCGTAGGAGCGCTCCATCACCACGGCCACGACGTCGGCGTTGTCGAAGAGGTAGTTGAGCTCGCCCTCGACGTAGCGGTAGTTCACGTTGATGGTCACCGCGCGGATCTTGACCGTCGCCAGGACCGCCACCACGTGCTCGATGGAGTTCTTGGCGTAGATGGCGACGTGGTCGCCGGGGCCGACGCCCTGGCTCTGCAGGTAGTGCGCCAGGCGGTTGGACTCCGCCTCCAGGTCGGCGTAGGTGGCCACCCGGTCCCCCACCTTCAGGGCGGGGTTCTGCGGGGCGGCGTCGACGGCGTGCTCGAAGAGGTCTGCGATGTTCAGGGCCACGGCCCGAGACTAGAACACGTTCTCGTTTGTGGCTAGCATCACGGCCCATGAGCGACTGCCTGGTGGAGCAGGACGGCCACGTCCTGATCGTCACGATGAACCGTCCCGAGCGCCGCAACGCGCTGTCGAGCGAGATGCTGCGGATCATGGAGGACGCCTGGGACCGGGTGAACTCCGACGACTCCATCCGCGTCTGCATCCTCACCGGCGCCGGCGGCTACTTCTGCGCCGGGATGGACCTCAAGACCGCCGACGAGAAGCCGCCCTCGGAGAGCTTCGAGTCCGGCGAGTTCGACCCCTCCGTCATCAAGGGCCTGCTCAAGGGCTTCCGCCTCACCAAGCCGCTCATCGCGGCCGTCGAGGGCCCGGCGATCGCCGGCGGCACCGAGATCCTCCAGGGCACCGACATCCGGGTCGCCGGCGAGTCGGCGAAGTTCGGCGTCGCCGAGGCGCGCTGGTCGCTCTACCCGATGGGCGGCTCCGCGGTGCGGCTCCCCCGCCAGATCCCCTACACCGTCGCCGCCGAGCTGCTGCTGACCGGACGCACCCTGCTCGCTCCCGAGGCCAAGGAGCTCGGTCTCATCGGGCACGTGGTGCCCGATGGCGAGGCTCTCGCCAAGGCCCGAGAGATCGCCGACATGATCGCGGCCAACGGCCCGCTCGCGGTCCAGGCGATCCTCAAGACGATGCGCGACTCCGAGGGCAAGCACGAGGAGGAGTGCTGGGCCGACGACGCCAAGGTGGGGGCCGCGGTCTTCTCCTCCGAGGACGCCAAGGAGGGCCCGCGGGCGTTCCTGGAGAAGCGCAAGCCCGAGTTCAAGGGTCGCTGAGCGCGGTCCCGCTGCCCTCGCGCGTGTGCGCCCCGGGGGTTCCGCCGCGGCGCCGGTCGGCGAGACTGGCGCCGTGGACCTCTCGGCTCTGGCGGGCACGCTGCCGCTGCTCTTCCCGCTGGCCTTCCTCGTCCTCGCGGGCGTCGCGGTGTGGTGGACGCTGGAGCAGGCCCGCAAGCGGCGCGAGGCCTTCGCGGCGTACGCTGCGTCGCGCGGGTGGACCTACGTCCGCGAGGACCCTGCCCTGGTCCACCGGTTCACGGGCGCGCCGTTCGGGCGCGGCTTCGGCCGGCGCGCGCAGAACGTGCTGCTCGGCCAGCACGACGGCAGGGCCACGATCGCCTTCGACTACCAGTACTCCCAGCGCACCGGCTCCGGGAAGAACCGACGCACCTCGACCTACGACTTCTCGGTGGTGGCCACGCACCTCGGCGTCGCGCTGCCCGAGCTGTCCGTGACCCCGGAGAACGTCGTCAGCCGCTTCTTCGGGCGCGTCTTCGACAGCGACATGCAGCTGGACTCCGAGCAGTTCAACCGCGCCTTCACGGTCGGGGCGCCGGACCGGAAGTTCGCCTACGACGTGCTGCACCCGCAGATGATCGAGATGCTGCTGACCCGCCCGGACCTGGCCTGGCGCACCGAGGGCGACTCGCTGGTGATGATCAGCTCGGGCAAGCACTCCCCCGCCCTCGTCGAGGACCGGCTCGCCGCCATGGACGGGATCGCCGACCGCATCCCCGAGTTCGTCTGGCGCCAGCTGCGGGGCCAGGGATGAGCGGCGGAGCGGGCGTGCTGCTCCTGGTGGGCGGCGGTCTCCTGCTCGTGCTCGGCCTCGCGGTCGTGGTGATGTACAACCGCTTCGTCCGGCAGGTGGCGCTGGTCGAGCAGTCCTGGAGCGGCATCGACGTCGAGCTCACCCGCCGCCACGAGCTGATCCCGAACCTGGTCGAGGCGGTGCGCGGCTACGCCCCGCACGAGCGGGCGCAGCTGGACGTGCTCGTCCGCGCCCGCGAAGACGCCGCCGCCCACGCCGGCGACCGCCCCGCCGCACGCGGCTCCTACGAGGACCGGGTCGGCTCGGCGCTCGGCCGGGTGCTCGCCCGGGCCGAGGCCTACCCCGACCTGCGGGCCAGCGAGGTGTTCCTCGCGCTGCAGGACGACCTCGCGCTCACCGAGGACCGGATCGCCGCGGCACGGCGGTTCTACAACGGCAACGTGGCCGCGCTGAACACCCGGGTCCGCACCGTGCCGTCCAACCTCGTGGCGGCGGCCTTCGGGTTCGACGAGCGCGACTTCTTCGAGCTGGCCGACCCGGCCCACCGGGCCGCCCCGACGACCGGTCTGGGCTGAGACCCGCCCACCGTCGTACGCCGAGCCGGAGCGACGTTCCGGAACGTGACGCCGGCTCGGCGACGAGGGGTCAGCCGACGGAGCGGTCGCCGGTCCAGAACTGGGCGCGCAGGGCCTTCTTGTCGGGCTTGCCGAGACCGGTGAGCGGGAGCGCGTCGGTCGCGATGACCTGCTTCGGGGCCTGCACCGAGCCCTTGCGCTCCTTGACCATCTCCTGGATCTCGTGGACGACCTGGTCGGTGAGCTCGTGGCCCTCGCGCAGCACGACGATGGCGGTGACCGCCTCGCCGAACTTCTCGTGCGGGGTGCCGATGACCCCCACCTGGGCGATCGCGGGGTGCTCGGCCACGACGTCCTCGACCTCGCGCGGGAAGACGTTGAAGCCACCGGTGACGATCATGTCCTTGGTGCGGTCGACGATGTACCAGAAGCCGTCCTCGTCCTCGCGGGCCACGTCGCCGGTGTGCATCCAGCCGTCGCGGAAGGTCTCCGCGGTGACCTCCGGGAGCTTCCAGTAGCCGCCGGAGAGCAGCGGCCCGGCGACGCAGATCTCGCCGGGCTCGCCCACGGGGACCGGGTTGCCGTCCTCGCCCAGCAGCGCGGTGCGGACCATCGCGGCAGGGCGCCCGCAGGAGGAGAGCCGCGCGTCGTTGCCGCTGGCCACGGCCTCGGCGTGGTCGGCCTTGGAGAGGTAGGTGATGACCATCGGGGCCTCGGACTGCCCGTAGTACTGCGCGAAGATCGGCCCGAAGCGCTCGATGGCCTCCTTGAGCCGCACCGGGTTGATCGGTGAGGCGCCGTAGTAGACGGTCTCCAGCGAGGACAGGTCGCGCGTGCGGCTGTCGGGGTGGTCCATGAGGGCGTAGAGCATCGAGGGCACCAGCATGGTGGCGGTGATCTTGCGCTCCTCGATGGTGCGCAGCACCTCGGCGGGGTCGAACTTCGTCAGCACGACGAGCTCGCCACCCTTGATGACGGTCGGGGTGAAGAAGGCTGCCCCCGCGTGCGAGAGCGGGGTGCACATGAGGAAGCGTGGGTTCTCCGGCCACTCCCACTCCGAGAGCTGCACGGCGCTCATGGTGGAGAACGACTGCGAGAGACCGATGACGCCCTTGGGCTTGCCGGTGGTGCCGCCGGTGTAGGTGATCGAGGTGATGTGGTCCGGGGGCAGCAGCACCGCCTCGAGCGGCCGCGGCTCGAACTGCGCGGCCGCGGCGACGAGGTCCTTGCCGACGTGGGCGAGCGACTCGGGCACCGGGCCGATCGTGAGGACCTGCTCGAGCCCCGGGCACTTCTCCAGCAGGCCGACGGCGCGCTCGGCGAAGACCGGGTCGACGACGAGGACGCTGATCTCGGCGTCGTTGATGACGTAGGCGTGGTCGTCGAGCGAGCCGAGCGGGTGCAGCGACGTGCGCCGGTAGCCCTGGGTCTGGCCCGCGCCGAGGATGAACAGCACCTCGGGGCGGTTGAGGGCGAGCAGCGCGCCGGCAGTGCCGCGCCCGGCGTCGAGGGACTCGAAGGCCTGGACGTACTGGCTGATCCGGTCGGCGGTCTCGCCGCCGGTGAGGACCGTGTCGCCGAGGTGCATCACCGGCTTCGTGCGGTGCCGCTTGAGGGCGGCGACCATGAGGTGGCCGTTGTGGGTGCCGGTGCGCAGGGTGTCGGTCGCGGTCATGGCCGTGAGACTAGAACGTGTTCCAGTTCCGGTCCAGCGCCCCGCGCACCGGCGGTCGCACGCGCCCGGCTCAGGCGAGCAGGTCCGCCACCCGGCGTACCTCGTCGGGGGTGTGGAGGCTGACCAGCAGGGTCGTGACGCCGGTGTCCTCCCACTCCGCGACCTTGTCCTTGACCTCCTCGGGCGTGCCGATGATGTGCAGGTCCTCGACCAGCTCGTCGGGGATGATCGCGGTCGCCTCGTCCTTCTTGCCGGCGAGGTAGAGCTCCTGCACCTTCACCGCGACGTCCTCGTAGCCCATGCGGATGAAGACCTGGTTGTGGAAGTTCATCTCCGCCGCGCCCATGCCGCCCATGTAGAGCGCGGCGAACGGCTTCATGGCGTCCAGGGCGCGACGCTTGGCGTCGGCGTCCGGGACGATCTCGAGGTGGCAGGTGGCCGCGATCTCGAAGTCGTCGCGGGTGCGGCGGGCGCCGGGGCGGGCGAAGCCCTCGTCCAGCCAGGGCTGGTACATCCCCGCCGACTTGGGCGTGTAGAAGATCGGGATCCAGCCGTCGGCGATCTCGGCGGTCTGGGCGACGTTCTTGGGGCCCTCGGCGCCGAGCCAGATCGGCACGTCCGCCCGGAGCGGGTGGGTGATCGGCTTGAGCGGCTTGCCCAGGCCGAGCGAGCCCGGCCCGGTGTAGGGCAGCGGGTAGTGCGGGCCGGCATTGGTGACCGGGCCCTCGCGGCGCAGCACCTGGCGGATGATGTCGACGACCTCGCGCGTGCGGGCCAGCGGCTTGGCGAAGGGCTGGCCGTACCAGCCCTCCACCACCTGGGGGCCGCTCACGCCCATGCCGAGCACCAGGCGACCACCGGAGAGGTGGTCCAGGGTCAGGGCGTGCATGGCGATCGAGGTCGGAGTGCGTCCCGACATCTGCACGATCGAGGTCCCGAGGCGGACGTTGCTCGTCTCGCGACCCCACCACGCGAGCGGGGTGAACGCGTCGGAGCCCCAGGCCTCGGCGGTGAAGATCGCGTCGAACCCGGACTCGTCGGCCGCCTGCACGAGGTCACCGTGGTGCGTCGGCATCTGCGCCTGCCAGTAGCCCAGCTGAAGTCCCAGTTTCATGTGGGACACCCTGCCAGAACAGTTGCCTTCGGCATAGAACACGTTCTAGTTTCATCCCCATGTCCCGCACCCTGTCGGCACCGGTGACGGTCGCCTTCGACTACACACGATCCACCGGACCCGTCCTCGGACGCTTCCTCACCGGCCTGCGCGACGGCGTCGTCGTGGCCGGGCGGACCTCCGACGGACACGTCGTCGTCCCGCCGCCGGAGTACGACCCGGTGACCCACGCCGCCCTGGAGGACTTCGTCGAGGTCTCCTCCGAGGGCACCGTGACGTCGTGGACCTGGGTGCCGGAGCCGGTCAAGCACCAGCCGTTCGACCGGCCCTTCGCCTTCGCCCTGGTCACGCTGGACGGTGCGACCCGTCCGCTCCTGCACGCCCTGGACGTCTCCTCCCCCGACGAGGTCTCGACCGGCATGCGGGTGCGGATCCGCTGGGCCGAGGAGCGGGTCGGCGCCATCACCGACATCGCCTGCTTCGAGCCCAGCGACTCACCCGCCCCCGACCCGGCCGCGCCCCTCGGGGCGCCCGCCGGGGCGGTGGACCCCGTCACGGGCATCGTCGTGCCGGTCAGCCTCGACTACACCTACGCCGCCAGCCCGGAGGAGTCCGCGTTCTACCGCGGGCTGGCCGAGGGCCGGATCCTGGGCCAGCGCTGCCCGAGCTGCGGCAAGGTCTACGTGCCGCCCCGGGCGGCCTGCCCCTCCGACGGCACCCCGACCGCCGAGGAGGTCGAGCTGTCACAGACCGGGACCGTCACGACCTTCTGCATCGTCAACGTGCCGTTCCTCGGCCAGCGGATCACCCCGCCGTACGTCTCGGCGTACGTGCTGCTGGACGGCGCGGACATCGCCTTCCTGCACCTGATCCTCGACTGCCCCGCCGACGAGGTGCGCATGGGCATGCGGGTCAAGGCGGTCTGGAAGCCGCGCGAGGAGTGGGGCACCACGATCGAGAACATCAGCCACTTCGCTCCGACCGGTGACCCGGACGCGGACTTCGACACCTACAAGCACCACCTCTGAGACGGGGAGAGAACTGATGAGAGACGTCGCCGTCGTCGGGTTCGCCCAGCGACAGATGCCCGAGTTCGACGGGTCCCCCACGTGCGTGGAGCTGCTGGTCCCGCTCTTCGAGGAGTGCTACGAGCAGACCGGCTGGACCCGCCGCGACGTGGGTTTCTGGTGCTCCGGCTCCTCCGACTACCTCGCCGGCCGCTCCTTCTCCTTCGTGCAGGCCGTGGACGCGATCGGGGTCATCCCGCCGGTCAACGAGTCGCACGTGGAGATGGACCTGGCCTGGGCGATGTACGAGGCCTGGGTCAAGATCCAGACAGGCGAGGTGGACACCGCCCTGGTCTACGCGTTCGGCAAGTCCTCGGCCGGCACGCTGCGCCGCACCCTGTCGCTGCAGCTCGAGCCCTACACGATGACGCCCCTGTGGCCCGACACCGTGTCGCTCGCGGGCCTGCAGGCCCGTGCCGGCCTGGACGCCGGTCTGTGGGACGAGCGCGCCATGGCCGAGGTCGTCGACCGGTCGCTGCGCGACGCCGAGGCCAACGAGTACGCCGTGCGCAAGGGCGGTTCCTCAGTGGAGGAGCTGCTCGCGCGCCCGATGTACGCCGACCCGCTGCGCAAGCACGACTGCGCCCCGGTCACCGACGGCGCCGCCGCCCTCGTGCTGGCCGCCGGCGACAAGGCCCGCGAGGTGCGCGAGCGCCCCGCGTGGCTCACCGGCGCCTCGACCTACGTCGACGCCATGACGATGTCGCGCGACCTCACCGTCTCCGAGTCGGCCCGCCGCTGCGCCGCGGCGCTCGACCTCGGTGGTGTCGACACGGCCGAGCTGCACGCGCCCTTCAGCCACCAGGAGCTCGTGCTGCGGCGCGAGGCCGGGCTCGGCGAGGACGTGCGGATCAACCCCTCGGGCGGCGCGCTCGCGAGCAACCCGATGTTCTCCGCCGGTGGCATCCGGGTCGGCGAGGCCGCCCGTCGGATCTGGGACGGGCGGTCCGACAAGGCGCTCGCGCACGCGACCAGCGGGCCCGCGCTGCAGCAGAACTTCATGTGCACCCTGGAAGGGACGATCTGATGGCCAAGCAGCCCGCCGCGGTGGTCGGCGTCGGCCAGACCCACCACCGCGCCCAGCGTGCGGACGTCTCGATGGCCGGCCTGTGCCGCGAGGCGATCGACCGGGCCCTCGCGGACGCCGGGATGACCCTGGACGACATCGACGCGATCGTCGTCGGCAAGGCCCCGGACCTGTTCGAGGGCGTGATGATGCCCGAGCTGTTCCTCGCCGAGTCGCTCGGCGCGGCCGGCAAGCCGCTGCTGCGCGTGCACACCGCCGGCTCCGTGGGCGGCTCAACGGCGATCGTCGCGGCCTCCCTCGTGCAGTCGGGCGTGCACAAGCGCGTGCTGACCGTGGCCTACGAGAAGCAGTCGGAGTCCAACGCGATGTGGGCACTCTCGGTGCCCGTCCCGTTCAACATGCCGGTCCACGCCGGTGCGGGCGGTTACTTCGCCCCGCACGTGCGCTCCTACATCCGCCGATCGGGTGCGCCGACCCACGTGGGCGCGATCGTGGCCGCGAAGGACCGCACCAACGCGCTGAAGAACCCCTACGCGCACCTGCGGGAGGCCAAGACGGTCGAGCAGGTGCTGGCCTCCCAGATGCTGTGGGACCCGATCCGATACGACGAGACGTGCCCCTCCTCCGACGGCGCCTGCGCCCTGGTGATCGTCGACGAGGACACCGCTGCCGCCTCGCCGAACCCGGCGTGGATCCACGGCACCGTCATGCGCTCGGAGGCCACAACCGCGGCCGAGCGCGACCAGGTCAACCCCCAGGCGTCCCGGGACGCGGCGGCCGCGCTCTTCAAGCAGGCCGGCATCACCTCGCCGATCGACGAGATCGACGCGGCCGAGATCTACGTCCCGTTCTCGTGGTTCGAGCCGATGTGGCTGGAGTCGCTCGGCTTCGCCGAGGAGGGCGGGGGCTGGAAGCTGACCGAGTCCGGCGCCACGGCGATGGACGGGCGGATCCCGGTCAACTGCTCGGGCGGCGTGATGTCGTCGAACCCCATCGGCGCCTCGGGCATGCTCCGCTTCGGCGAGGCGGCCCTCCAGGTGCGCGGCGCGGCCGGGGAGCACCAGGTCGACGGCGCCCGCAAGGCGCTCGGCCACGCGTACGGCGGCGGGTCGCAGTTCTTCGCGATGTGGGTCGTCGGCGCGGACAAGCCGACCAGCTGAGGTCGCACCTGCGGTCGATAGGGTCGGCGTCATGATCGAGCTCAGGACGCCGACCCAGATCGAGCAGATGCGACCCGCGGGGCGCTTCGTGGCCTCGGTGATCTCCGCCCTGGCCGAGAAGGCCGCCCCCGGCGTGAACCTGCTCGAGCTGGACGCCCTGGCCCACGACATGATCCGGGCCGCCGGCGCCGAGTCCTGCTACATCGACTACCACCCCTCCTTCGGTGCCTCGCCGTTCGGCAAGGTGCTGTGCACCTCGGTCAACGACGCGGTCCTGCACGGGCTCCCCCACGACTACGTGCTCGCCGACGGCGACCTGCTCTCCGTCGACTTCGCCGCGTCCGTGGACGGCTGGGTGTCGGACTCCGCGCTCTCCGTGGTCGTCGGCACCCCGCGCGAGGAGGACCTGCGACTCATCGAGGTCACCGGTCGCGCGCTGGAGGCCGGCATCGAGGCGGCGCGTCCGGGCAACAAGATCGGCGACATCTCGGCAGCCATCGCCGGGGTCGCGCGCGCCGCGGGCCTCTCGATCAACACCCAGTTCGGCGGCCATGGCGTGGGCCGCACGATGCACGGCGACCCGCACATCCCCAACGACGGGCGCGCCGGGCGCGGCTTCAAGCTGCAGCCGGGCCTGGTCATCGCCATCGAGCCGTGGTTCCTGCACACCACCGACGAGATCTACACCGACCCCGACGGCTGGACCCTGCGCAGCGCCGACGGCAGCCGGGGCGCCCACATGGAGCACACGGTCGCGATCACCGAAGACGGTCCGCTGGTCCTCACCGCCCGGGACTGACGCGAGTCAGCGCCTCCGGGCGCCGACCAGGGTGAACCACCGCTCCTTCAGCCCGAGGCGGGCCTTGACCTCGTCGCCGGGCACGGTGGCGGTCCCGGTCGTCCCGACCAGTCGCAGGCTCGTGACGCGCCCGCCCCACTCACCGCCGCCCTCTCGCGCGAGGACCTCCACCGCCACGAGGTCACCGACCGCGGGCCGCAGCTGCTCCAGGGTCGTGTCGGCCACCATCCGCCGCCAGGTGTGGTTCGGGTTCGGGGCCCAGTCGTCCCACGGGTCCCGCTGGTCCACCAGGTAGGGCAGCCCGGCACTCAGGGCACGCCCGCCGTTGCTCGAGGAGTACATCGTCAGGGCCGGTAGGCCGCCGTGGGTGAGGGTCGTCCCGGTGGTCGCGGACACCGCTGCGTCACCGGCGGCGGTCTCCCCGCCGACGCCCCCGTAGACCTGGCACGAGGTGGTGTCGCAGACGTCCCAGGCCCGTGCCGTGCTCCGCGACCTCACCGCGTAGGTCCGGGCCGCGACGGCCTGGGCGGCCACCGCGTGCGCGGGCCAGGACGCCGGCATCTCCCGCGTCACCACGCCGCGGACGTAGTCCTCCAACGGCAGGGTGTTGACGGTGCCGACCCCCGGCACGGCCACGAGGCGTCCGCGGTACGCGGCGTCGCCGGTCGGGGCCACGAGCACCAGCGGTCCCCCGCCGGCGGAGAAGCCGGCGCCGGCGGGCACCGGCCGCTCGGGACGCCACCGCAGGACACCCGCCTGCACGTCGCGGCGCTGCAACCGCGGCCCCCGCGGGGTGAGCGCCAGCCGCCACTGGTCGGTGACCCCGTCGGGGAGCACGGTCGCGGTGCCGCCCGCGACGAGCTGGAGGCCCGGCTGGTGCCGCACGACGAGGTCGGGAGTGCTGTCGCCGGTGAGCAGCACGCGGATCTCGCCGGTGGCTACGCCCCGGCGGGTGCCCGGGTAGTAGAAGTCGAGGATCTCCTGCCAGGTCAGGCCCGCGGCCGCGGCCCCGCCGGCGCCGTACTGGCTCATGCCGTGCCCGTGGCCCCACCCGTGGCCGCGCAGCACCACCCAGCTGTCGCCCGGGACCGCCAGCAGCCCCGCCACGTGGCGCTCACGGGCCGGCACCGGAGCGGCGACGGACTCCTCGCCGCGCGGCACCGCGTGCGCAGGCCCGGGTAGGACGGGCGTCCCCACGCAGGTGAGTGCGGTGGCGACGAGGGCAGCGCGGAGCGTCCGAGAGGAGCGGGTCACCCCGCTCCCATCGGCCGTCCGGTGCTCAGGTGTAGGAGACCTGGAGGTCCTTGATCCCGTTGACCCAGGAGTGCCGCAGCCGCGAGGGCTCCGAGAGGCGGGTGATGTCCGGGACCAGGTCCGCCAACGCGTGGAAGATGACCCGGATCTCCTGGCGGGCCAGGTTGGCGCCCAGGCAGTAGTGCGCGCCGTGACCGCCGAAGCCGAGCTGCGGGTTGGGGTCGCGAGTGATGTCGAACCGGAACGGGTCGGTGAAGACGTCCTCGTCGAAGTTGGCGCTGGCGTAGAACAGGCCCACGCGCTGGCCCTGGGCCACGGGCACCCCGCCGACCTCGGTGTCGCGCAGCGCGGTGCGCTGGAAGACGCTGATCGGGCTGGCCCAGCGCACGACCTCGTCGACCATCGTGTCGGGGCGCTCGGCCTTCCACAGCTCCCACTGGTCGGGGTTGTCGAAGAAGGCGTTCATGCCGTGGGTGATGGCGTTGCGGGTGGTCTCGTTGCCGGCGACCGCGAGCAGGATCACGAAGAAGCCGAACTCGTCGTCGGTCAGGCCGCGGTCGCCGCTGTGGGCGTGGACGAGCTTGGTGACGATGTCCTCGCGCGGGTTCGCCTTGCGGTCGGCCGCCATCATCATCGCGTAGGCCAGGATCTCGGCGGCCGCGACGTCCGGCTCGCCCGCGATGTCGGGGTCGTCGGAGGCGAGCATCTGGTTCGACCAGTCGAACAGCTTGTGCCGGTCCTCCTGCGGGACGCCGATCAGGTCCGCGATCGCCTGGAGGGGCAGCTCGGCGGCGACCTGCTCCACGAAGTTGCCCCGCCCCTGGGCTAACGCGTCGGTGACGATCTGGCGCGAGCGGCGCTCCATGGTCTCCTCGAGCTCCGCGATCGAGCGGGGCGTGAAGCCGCGGCTGATGATCGCGCGGTGCTGCGTGTGGTGCGGCGGGTCCTGGTTGAGCAGGATGGTGCGCTGCAGCTCGACCTGCTCGCGCAGCATCCCCTCGGAGAATCGGATGATCGCGCCGTTCTCCTCGGTCGACCAGTCCTTGGAGTTCTTCGAGACGGCCGAGACGTCCGCGTGCTTGGTCACGGCCCAGTAGCCGCTGCCGGACTCCTCCGACATCCCGTCGTACGTGCCCTTCTCCTGCTCCACCCACGTGACCGGGAACTGCTGGCGCGCCGCCCGGAACGACTCGTGCGGGATGCCTCGCTCGAGCAGGAACGGGTCGGTGAAGTCGGAGAATCCCTCCGGCAGGACGTCGGCGACGGACATGGTGCTCCTCGTGCGTGGGGTGTCGAGCGGTGCGGGCAGTGTGTCAGTGGTGGTAGGCGACCGGCATGGACTTGACGCCGTTGAGCCAGCCGCTGCGAAGCCGGGCCGGCTCCCCGAGCAGCTCGACCCTCACACCGCTGTCGGCGATCGCGTTGAAGATCAGGTCGACCTCCATGCGCGCCAGGTTGGCGCCGATGCAGTAGTGCGCCCCGTGGCCGCCGAAGGCCTGGTGCGGGTTGTGGTCGCGCAGCACGTCGAAGGTGAAGGGGTCGGTGAAGACGTCCTCGTCGAAGTTCGCACTGGCGTAGAGCAGGCCCACGCGCTCGCCGGCCGGCACCTGGATGCCCCCGATCTCGACGTCGCGCACGGCCGTGCGCTGGAAGGCCGTCACCGGGGTGGCCCACCGGATGATCTCGTCGGTCGCCGTCGACGGGCGCTGGGCGACGAAGGTCTCCCACTGCTCGGGGTGGGTGGCGAAGGCGTGCATGCCCCAGGTGATGGCGTTGCGGGTGGTCTCGTTGCCGGCCACGGCCAGCAGGATCATGAAGAACCCGAACTCGTCGTCGGTGAGGCCGCGACCGTCCACGTCGGCGCTGACCAGCTTGGTGACGATGTCGTCCTGCGGGTTCTTGCGGCGCTCGTCGGCCAGGGCCATCGAGTAGCCCAGGATCTCGGCGAACGCCACCATCTGGTCGCCCTCGACGGTCGGGTCGTCGTACGACATGAGCTGGTTCGACCAGTCGAAGAGCTTGCCCCGGTCGGCCTGCGGCACGCCCAGGAGGTCGGCGATCGCCTGGAGCGGCAGCTCGGCGGCCACCTGCTCGACGAAGTCCCCGCTACCGGACTCGACCGCCTCGGCCCAGATGGTCCGGGCGCGGGTCTGCAGGTCGTCGTGCAGGGCGTTGATCGCGCGCGGGGTGAAGGCGCGGGAGACGATCTGGCGCAGCTTGGTGTGCTCGGGGGCGTCGTGGTTGATCAGCAGGAAGTTGGAGCCCTCGCGGTTCTCCTTGGTCATGTCGGGTGCGAACCGCATGATCACGCCGTTGGCGGCGGTGGAGAAGTCGGTCTGGTTCTTCGACACCGCCGCGACGTCGGCGTGCCGGCTGATCGCCCAGTAGCCCTCGTGGTCCGGGAAGCCCGCCCGGGCGACCTCGTCCTGGACGACGAAGGAGACCGGGGCGTTGCGACGCAGCGCGAGCAGCTCGTCGTGCGGCATCCGGGCCAGCATCAGGTCGGGGTCGGTCGGGTCGAACGGCGCCAGGGGGGTCTCGGCGATCGTCACGGGCTGCTCCCTCGTCATGGGCTCGTGGTGGGGTGGGCGTGATCTGCTCGTCCGACGGCACGGTCGTGCGATGTGGAACACGTTCTAGTGAGCAGCATTACATACCGTCGGTACGGCGGCAACGATCTCACCCGGAGTGGCACTGCCGTGACACGAACAAGAACGTGTTCTAGTTTGCTGCCATGGGAACACCAGTGATCGTCGATGCCGTCCGCACCCCCCTCGGCAAGCGCAAGGGCTGGCTCGCGGGCGTCCACCCCGCCCAGCTCCTGGGCTTCGTGCAGGGCGAGGTCCTGCGCCGTGCGGGGGTGGACCCCGAGCTCGTGGAGCAGGTCGTCGGCGGCTGCGTGACCCAGGCCGGTGAGCAGTCCAACGACATGGTGCGCCGGGCCTGGCTGCACGCCGGACTCCCCCAGCACACCGCCGGCACCGCCATCGACGCCCAGTGCGGCTCGGGCCAGCAGGCGGCGCACTTCGTGAACGACATGGTCGCCGCCGGCACCATCTCGGTCGGCATCGCGTGCGGTGTCGAGGCGATGTCGCGCATCCCGCTCGGCGCCAACGTGCCCCCCGGCATGGGAGACCCGCGGCCCGACGACTGGACCATCGACATGCCCAACCAGTTCGAGGCCGCCGACCGGATCGCCCGCCACCGGGGCATCACCCGCGCCGACCTCGAGGCCTTCGGTCTCGCCTCCCAGCAGAAGGCCCGCGTCGCCGTGGACGAGGGACGCTTCCAGCGCGAGATCGCGGCGTACGACGCCCCGGTGCTCGACGCCGACGGCAAGCCGACCGGCGAGCGTCGTACCGTCGACGCCGACCAGGGCCTGCGCGAGACGACGCTCGAGGGCCTGGCCTCGCTCAAGACCGTGCTGCCCGACGGCCTGCACACCGCCGGCACCTCCTCGCAGATCTCCGACGGCGCCTCCGCGGTGCTGATCATGGACGAGGACCTCGCCCGTTCCCTCGGCCTGCGCCCCCGGGCCCGGATCGTCACCCACACCCTCGTCGGCTCCGACCCCTACTTCCACCTCGACGGCCCCGTCGCCGCCACCCAGAAGGTGCTCGACCGCACCGGCATGTCCATCGCCGACTTCGACCTGTTCGAGGTCAACGAGGCTTTCGCCTCGGTGGTCCTGTCGTGGGCCGGCGAGCACAAGGTCGACATGGACAAGGTCAACGTCAACGGGGGCGCCATCGCCCTGGGCCACCCCGTCGGCTCCACCGGCACCCGCCTGATCACCACCGCCCTCCACGAGCTCGAGCGCCGCGGCGCCTCCACGGCCCTCATCTCCATGTGCGCCGGTGGTGCCATGGCGACCGGAACGGTGCTGGAGCTGATCTGAAGGTCGGCTCGGCGCTGGCGGGGCCGGCGGGGTGCTCAGGCTGTCGGCTGTGGGCTCAGGCTGTCGGCTGTGAGTTTCAGCGGGGCGCCGCTGGAGCTCACGGTCCGCCGCTGCACCTTCATCCCAGGGGCGTGAGGTTCAGCGGCGCGCCGATGAACCTCACGCAGGACCGCCTGTGGATGACGCCCGACGCCCCGTGCGCAGTTCGCCGATGCTGGGCTGATGATCGAGCACCTCTTCGACGAGCACGGCATCGTGCTGCGGCGGGACCTGGTCGCGATGGGGATCCACGACCAGGCGATCCTTCGTCTGCGCCGCTCAGGCTGCTTGGCGAGGGTCCGGCACGGCGTCTACGCCGACCCTGCCCGCTGGACGGCCGCAGGGCCCCGCCACCGGCACCTGATGCTGACGCACGGGGTGCTGCAGTTGTACGGGGACGACGTCGCCGCCTCCCACATCAGCGCGGCACTCCTCCAGGGCGCGCCGGAATGGGGCATGCCGCTGGCTGACGTGCACCTCACCGACCTGTACGCCGCCGGCGAGCGACGTCAGGCATCCGTGCACCATCACCAGGGCCGCTGCGACGTGCATGACGTCACCAAGGTGGGCGAGCACTGGGTGACGACCCCGGTCAGGACGGCTCTGGACACCGCTGCCATCCTCCCCCGCGACCCCGCCGTCGTCCTCCTCGATGACTTCCTGCACCGAGGCCTCGTGACGAAGGAGGGCCTGTCGGCCGAGCTGACGCGTCGACAGCAGTGGTCTGCCCACCTCGACCTGCTCTTGAAAGTGGATCACGCGAGCCTTGGCAGCGAGAGCGTCGGAGAGACACGGGCGCGAATGCTCTTCCAGGACCACGGCATGCCGGCGCCCGTTCTGCAGCTGGAGGTGCACGATGAGACAGGTGCACTCATCGGGCGGGTCGACTTCGCATGGCCGGCGCGCAAGGTCATCGTGGAGTTCGACGGCCGGCAGAAGTACCACCGGTACCGACGCCCCGGTGAGACCCTCGAGCAAGCGATCATGCGGGAAAAGCGTCGCGAGGACCGGCTGCGCGAACAGGGATGGATCGTCGTACGCATGACCTGGTCCGACCTCGAGCATCCTGCGCCATTTCTTGCGCGGCTCCGCTTCCGACTCGAGCACGCGGCCGCCTGAGTGACACGCCGTGGCCTGATCTGACGGTGCGCCGATGCAGGTGCAGCGCGGCACCGTGAGGTTCAGCGGGGCGCCGCTGAACCTCACCACCCAGCGCTGACACAGGCCCACCCCACCTGACGGTGCGCCGATGCAGGTGCAGCGGGGCACCGTGAGGTTCAGCGGCCGGCCGCTGAACCTTCCCGCCTCACGCCCCGTACACCGGCTCCGGGTCCGGCGCGGCCGCGATCATCTCGCGCAGGGCGGGCCCGACGTCGGAGGCCGACCACCGGGTGCCGGCGTCGCGGGACTCCCCGTGGGACCAGCCGTTCTCGAGCGTGATGACCGAGCCGTCGATCTCGATCATCCGGCCGGTGACGTCGCCTGCCTCCTCGGAGACCAACCACGCGACGACCGGGCTGTTGTCCTCGGGCAGCGCCATCTGCGAGGTGTCGAAGGCTCCTTCGGTCATCCGGGTCTTGGCGACCGGGGCGATGGCGTTGACGGTCACGCCGTAACGACCCATCTCCTGGGCGGCGACAAGGGTCAGACCCGCGACGCCCGCCTTGGCCGCGGAGTACGCCGACTGGCCGACCGATCCCTGCAGACCCGCGCCGGAGGAGGTGTTGACGACCCGCGCGGCGCGGGTCCGGCCGGCCTTGGCCTCCTCGCGCCAGTAGGCGCCGGCGTGGCGCAGCGGCGCGAAGTGGCCCTTGAGGAGCACCCGGATGACGGCGTCCCACTCCTCCTCGGAGGTGTTCACGAGCATCCGGTCGCGGACGAAGCCGGCGTTGTTGACCAGGATGTCGAGCCCGCCGAAGGTGTCGATCGCCTGCTGGACCATCGCCGCCGCCTGGTCCCAGTCGGCCACGTCGGCGGTGTTGACGACCGCCCGGCCGCCGGCGGCCTCGATCTCGGCGACGACCTGCTCGGCCGGGGTCTCGCCGGTGTCCTCACCGGCGAGCGAGACGCCGTAGTCGTTGACGACCACGGCCGCGCCGTGGCGGGCCAGCTCGAGGGCGTGGGCACGGCCGATGCCGCGGCCGGCACCGGTGACGATCGCGACGCGACCGGCGAGGAGGTCGGACATGGGACTCCTTGGGAGGTGGGGAGGGTCGGGTGGGTCAGAGGTGGAGGAAGACCGGCGGCTCGCCGCCGCCGTCGCAGGTCACGCGCGCCCCCGAGACGTACGACGCCAGCGGACTGGCCAGGAAGACCGCGACGTGGCCCACCTCGATCGGCGTCGCCATCCGACCGAGCGGGATGGTCGACTCGATCGCGGCGACCCGCGCGTCGTCGCCGTAGTGGTCGTCGGTCTGCTCGGTGCGGCACAGGCCGACGTCGATGGCGTTGACCCGCACGCGCGGCCCCCACTCCATCGCCAGCGACCGGGTGAGGGAGTCCAGACCCGCCTTCGCGGCGCCGTACGCGGCGATCGTGGGTGCGGGGCGGTGCGCGGAGATCGAGGAGATGTTCACGATCGCGCCGCCGCTCTCCTGCTCCTGCATGACCCGGTTGGCGGCCTGGGCGAGCACCAGGGGGGCGCTGAGGTTGAGCGCGAGGATCTTGTCGTGGAAGCGCGGCGAGGCGGTGGCCGCGTCGGTCGCGGGAGCTCCCCCCGCGTTGTTGACCAGCACGTCCAGCCGCCCGTGCTCGGCGACGACCGCCTCGACCATGGCGGTCACCGCCTCGGCGTCCCTGACGTCGCACACGCGGTGGCTGCTGCCCGGCACGGGCTCGACCTCCGAGCGCGAGCAGGTCACGACCGTGGCCCCGGCGTCGAGGAACGCGGTGGTGATGCCGCGACCGATGCCGCGGGTGCCGCCGGTGACGAGGACGACCCGTCCTGCGAGGTCCAGCGAGAGCGCCATGCTGCTACCCTACCAAGCACTTGCTTGGTCGCCCTGAAAGGCCCTCATGACGATTCACTCCGAGCTCCGTGACGACGGCATCCGCGTCATCACCATGGAGCACCCGCCCGTCAACGCACTCACGGTCCAGGGCTGGTTCGACGTGGCCGCGGCCCTCGACGAGGCCGGTGCCGACATGAGCACCAAGGTCGTCGTCCTGCGGGCCGAGGGGCGCGGGTTCAACGCCGGTGTCGACATCAAGGAGATGCAGCACACCAGCGGCTTCGAGGCGCTGCTCGGCGCCAACAAGGGCTGCTACGCCGCGTTCAAGGCGGTCTACGAGTGCGCGGTCCCGGTGGTCGCAGCGGTCAACGGCTTCTGCGTCGGCGGCGGCGTCGGCCTGGTCGGCAACGCCGACTGCATCGTTGCCAGCGACGACGCCTACTTCGGCGTGCCCGAGGTCAACCAGGGCGCACTGGGCGCGGCCACCCACATGGCGCGGCTGGTCCCGCCGCACATGCTGCGCACCCTCTACTTCACCGCCCGCACGATCAAGGCGGTCGACCTCGTGCAGTTCGGCTCGGTCCTCGAGACCGTCCCGCGCGAGCAGCTGCTCGACGCCGCGCTGAAGGTCGCGGGCGAGATCGCCCAGAAGGACACCCGGGTCATCCGCGCCGCCAAGGAGGCGCTCAACGGGATCGACCCGGTCGACGTCAACAAGTCCTACCGCTTCGAGCAGGGGTTCACCTTCGAGCTGAACCTCGCCGGGGTGGCCGACGAGCTGCGCGACGAGTTCGCCGGCACCGACAAGGCCGGAGGGAAGAAGTGAAGGGCCCACGCGACAAGCGGATGACGATCGACGAGGTCGTCGCCACCCTCGAGGACGGCATGACCATCGGGATCGGCGGATGGGGCCCGCGGCGCAAGCCGATGGCGCTGGTCCGCGCCCTCTACAACTCCGACCTGAAGGACCTCACGCTGGTCAGCTGGGGCGGCGCCGACGTCGGCCTGCTCACCCGCGCCGGCAAGGTGCGCAAGCTGGTCTACGCCTTCGTCTCCTTGGACTCGGTGCCGCTGGAGCCCAACTTCCAGCGCGCCCGCCAGGACGGCACGATCCCCGAGGTCGTCGAGCTCGACGAGGGCATGTTCAACACCGGCCTGCAGGCCGCGGCGCAGCGCCTGCCGTTCCTGCCGATGCGCGCCGGCCTCGGGTCCGACGTGCTGGTGCACAACCCCTGGATCAAGACGGTCCGCAGCCCGTACGACGAGGGGCACGGCCACGAGGAGCTCGTCGCCGTCCCCGCGCTGCGGCTCGACGTGGCCCTGGTGCACATGAACCGCGCCGACGCCCACGGCAACGCGACCTACCTCGGCCCCGACCCCTACTTCGACGACCTGTTCTGCATGGCCGCCGACCGCGCGTACGTCTCGTGCGAACAGGTGGTCGACACCGCGGGCCTCACCTACGAGACCCCGGTCCAGCGGCTGCTGCTCAACCGGATGATGGTGAGCGGCGTCGTCGAGACGCCGCACGGCGCGCACTTCACCACGTGCACCCCCGACTACGAGCGCGACGAGGCGTTCCAGCGGGCGTACGCCGCCGCGGCAGGCGGGTCCGACGAGGACTGGCAGGCCTTCCACGACCGGTTCCTGGCCGGTGACGAGGCGGCCTACCAGGCCGCCGTCGAGGCGTTCCGCGCCGAGAAGCAGGCCGAGAAGGAGGCTGCGAAGTGAGCACCGAGCAGACCGTGACCCGCGCCGACGTCTGCGCCGCGGCCATCGCCGACGCCTTCAAGGACGACGGCGAGATCTTCGCCAGCCCGATGGGGATGCTGCCGATGCTGGGCGTCCGCCTGGCTCGGCTGACCTCCAACCCCGACCTGGTGATCTCGGACGGCGAGTCCCTCTTCCTGGCCGGCACTCCCCCGCTGTTCACCAAGGCCGACAAGGTCGAGGGCTGGATCCCGTTCCGCCGCGTCTTCGACGTCGTGGCCTACGGCAAGCGGCACGTGATGATGGGCGCCACCCAGGTCGACCGGTTCGGCAACCAGAACATCTCCGCGATCGGCGACTTCGACCGTCCCCAGCGCCAGCTGCTCGGCTCGCGCGGTGCTCCCGGCAACACGGTCAACAACCGCACGTCGTACTGGGTGCCCCGGCACTCCCCCCGCGTCTTCGTCGAGGCCGTGGACGTCGTGTCCGGCGTGGGACCGACGCGAGCGGCCGAGGCCGGTCCCGCCGCGGCCCGCTTCAACGACATCCACCGGATCGTCTCCGACCTCGCGGTGCTCGACGTCAACGGCCCCGGCCGCACGCTGCGGCTGCTGAGCGTCCACCCCGGCGTGACCGTCGACCAGGTGCTCGAGGCCAGCGGCTGCGCCCTCCACGTCGACGGCGAGGACGTCCCCGAGACCCGCACCCCCACCACCGAGGAGCTGCTGGTCATCCGCGAGGTGCTGGACCCGAAGGGCCTGCGCTTCAAGGAGGTCCCGGTGCCGAAGGAGTCAGCATGACCTCACCCCACGAAACCGCTCCGTTCCCCCGCTTCGCTCCTCCACTCCACGCTTTCGAGGGGACCCCGAGATGATCGAGCAGCAGATCCGCACCCCGTTCACCGACCTGGTCGGCGTGCGCCACCCGGTCGTGCAGACCGGCATGGGCTGGGTCTCCGGGCCCCGACTCGTCAGTGGCACCGCCAACGCCGGAGGCCTCGGCATCCTCGCCAGCGCGACGATGTCCTACGAGGAGCTGGAGGCGGCGATCGTCGAGGTCAAGGGCCGCACCGACCAGCCCTTCGGCGTGAACCTGCGCGCCGACGCCAGCGATGCTCCGCAGCGCGTGGAGCTGCTGATCGAGCACGGCGTCAAGGTCGCCTCGTTCGCCCTGCAGCCCAAGGCCGAGCTCGTGAAGCGGCTCAAGGACCACGGCATCGTGGTCATGCCCTCGATCGGTGCGGCCAAGCACGCGGTCAAGGTGGCCGGCTGGGGCGCGGACGCGGTGATGGTGCAGGGCGGCGAGGGCGGCGGCCACACCGGCCCGGTCCCGACCACGCTCCTGCTCCCCTCGGTCCTCGACGCCCTCCACGGCATCGGCAGCGACATCCCGGTCGTGGCCGCCGGCGGCTTCTTCGACGGCCGTGGCCTCGCGGCCGCCCTGACGTACGGCGCCTCGGCGGTCGGCATGGGAACCCGGTTCCTCCTCACGGCCGACTCGGCGGTGCCCGACGCGGTGAAGCAGCTCTACCTCGAGCGGGGCCTCACCGACACGGTCGTCACCGCGAAGGTGGACGGGATGCCGCACCGGATGCTGCGCACCGACCTGGTCGAGCAGGTGGAGGAGTCCTCGCGCTGGAAGCGTCTGGGCCCCACCACGAAGCGCACCTTGGAGTTCAAGAAGGACTCCGGCATGTCGTGGGTGGAGATCGCCAAGGACGGGCGGGCCATGAAGAAGGCCTCGGGCCGCACCCTGGGCCAGATGGCCCTCGCGGCCAACACCCCCACCATGCTCAAGGCCGGCCTGGTCGACGGCGACACCGACGCCGGGGTGCTCGCCTCCGGCCAGGTGGTGGGTCTGATCGACGACCTGCCGACCTGCGAGGAGCTCATCGACCGGGTCGTGACCGGCGCGGTCGCGGAGCTGCGCCGCGGGGCGTCGTACGTGGTCTGAGCCGGGCCGGGGCTCAGCGCCCCGGGACGTACCCCGCCGGCGGCGCCCACTCACCCTCGTGGTCGAGCAGGTGCTGCCAGATGTCGTACTCCGCGCGGTAGTGCTCGGTCAGGCGCGCACGCGTGCCCTCGGAGAGCTCGGGGAGCGCCTGCGAGGTCGACCAGTTCTTGGTGACGACCTCGACCTCACGCCCGAGCCTGCGGTCGATGTAGCCCTGCCATGCGTCCGGGCGCTCGAGGGCGAAGATCCGGTCGACCCCGATGGTGAGGTCGTCGTCGAGGGACACGAACCGCGCCTGCCGGCCGGAGATCGAGCCCGGCGCACCCTCGATGTGGGCGACGACGAACTCCTCGAAGGAGGTCTCGCCCGTCCACTTGCCGTCGGCCTTCTCGGCCAGGGCCGGACGCTGCCGGTAGCGCCACCAGGACTCCAGCCAGGAGACCGGCTCGCGGAACAGCGTGACGAGCTCGTAGTCGCTGCGCGCGTAGCCCGCCCCCGCCAGCACCGGGACCATCCGCTTCGTGAACGTGCGCGTGTTCATGTGCTTGAGCTTGGGGTTGACCCGCATCAGGATCTCCGCATGGCCCTTGAGCGTGGTGACCAGCGTCGTCGACGCGCACTTGGGCATCGAGAGCATCACGAAGCCGTGGGCGGGCAGGGCGATCACGAGCGCGAACCTATCCCACCGGTACCGCTGCGCCGCCCGGCGCCCGTTCGTCGACGAGCGTTCACCCGGGCTTCCCTCACCCCGCCGCCACCAGGACGTTGACCAGGACATGTGCACCGACGGCCACCGCCACACCGCTCCCACCCGTCCGATGTCGCGCCGCACCTTCGCCCAGGCGGGCGCAGGCCTGCTGATCGCCGGCGCCGGGACCGCCGCCGGGCTGGGTGCCGCGACCGGCACGGCGCTGTCGGCCGAGGCCCGACCCGGCACCGGGGCGAGCCGCACCAGCCGGATCACCCGGGGCACCCGCCTGCTGCACGCCGACCTGCACAACCACACGCTGCTCTCCGACGGGGACGGCGATCCGGCGCTGGCCTTCGACTCGATGCGCGCGGCGGGTCTGGACGTCGCGGCGCTGACCGACCACGCGACGATCGGCGACAACCTGCTCGGGGAGGTCCTCGCGGGCGCCCTGCCGCCGGAGTACAAGCAGTTCGCCGGCATCCACCAGGCCGACTGGGCCCGCACCAAGGTGCTCGCCGACACCGCGGACACCGACGGCGCGTTCACGGCGATCCGTGGGTTCGAGTGGACCGAGCCGCTCATCGGCCACGTCAACGTGTGGTTCACCGAGCACTACGTCGACGTGCTCCAGGCCGGCCTCATGCAGCCGTTCCTCAGCTGGCTGGCTCGCGAGCCGGGGCTGCTCCTCGACGGAGGCGCGGACGGCCTGGCCGGCTTCAACCACCCGGGCCGCGAGCCGGGCCGCTTCCAGGAGTTCTACTACGACGAGCGGGTGCGCGACCGGGTGGTGAGCCTGGAGATGTTCAACCGCTCCGACGACTACCTCTTCGAGGGGTACGCCGACGGCAGCTCGAGCCCGCTGGTGGCCTGCCTCAACGCCGGGTGGCGCACGGGCATCGCCGGGGTGACCGACGAGCACGGCACCGACTGGGGCTTCCCGGAGGGCAAGGGCCGCACGGGGCTGTGGGTCACCGACCACTCCCGCGCCGGGGTGAAGCGCGCGATGCGACAGCGCCGGTTCTTCGCGACCCGTACCTCGGGGCTGCGCCTGGACGCCACGGCCACACCACGCCGCGGCCGCCCGGTACGGATGGGCAGCACCATCCCCCTGCGCGGCGGGAAGGGAGAGCTGACCCTGCGGCTGGACCTGGCCCGGGACCGCTCCTGGCGCGGGCGGCGCCTCGCGGCCCAGGTGCTGCGTCCGGGCCCGGAGGTGCCCGAGGTGGTGGCGGTCGAGGAGTTCTCCGTCGGCCCCGTGCTGGAGCTGCGGACCCGGGTCGACGTGGCCGACGGCGACTGGCTGCTCGTGCGGATCTCCGACCCCGACCAGCCCAATGCGACGCCGGGTCCCGACGGGCACCCCTGCAACGACCTGGGGATCGCCTACACCAGTCCGTGGTGGGTGGAACCCGCCGCCTGACGCTGCCCGGCATGGCCCGTTCGGGCCATCTCCGGGACCACGAGGGCGGTTTCGTGCGCGGGACCTCAGGTCCGCGTGTCCCGCGACCGAAGCGTGGGGTGATCCCTCCGGCGACCCACCGGTGGGCTCACCCCCCACCCCCCATGGTCTCGGAGCACCCCCATGTCCGTTGCGTCCCTCTGGCGACTCCTGCTCTTCTCGGTCTCGGTCCTGGTGATCCTCGCCGCCATGGCCACCACGCCCGTCTCGGCCCGCACCGCTGACGAGCCGGTCTCCCGTGGCGTCGACGACCTCGGCTCACGCGCCGCCGCGGTGTCGACCAGCGCACGACGCGCGGACACGGGCGAGCGCGCCCAGCGCCGGGCCTGCGCCAAGCTCGACAGCGCCAAGCGCGAGCGCCGCTGCAAGCGGCAGCAGGACGACAAGAAGGGGGGCAAGGGCGGCGGCAAAGGCGGGCAGGGCGGTACGGGCGGCGGCACCACCCCCACCGTTGAGCCGACCGCCACCCCCACCGTCGAGCCGACCGCCACCCCCACTGCCGAGCCGACCGCGACCCCGACCCCCACCGTCGAGCCGACTCCCACTGCCGAGCCGACGCCTACCGCGACGGTGTCGCCCTCGCCGACGGCCGAGCCGACCGTGCTGCCCACCCCGCAGCCCACCGCCACGCCCGAGACCCCCGGTCCCACGGCCACCCCCGACCCCGCACCGACCGCCTTCCACGTCGATCCGGTCGCGGGCTCCGACACCGCCGACGGACGCAGCCCCGCCACGGCCTGGCGCACCTTGACCCGCGCGAGCGCGGAGACCCTGGCCCCCGGCGAGGTGCTGCGGCTGCGTGCCGGCTCGGTCCACGTGGGTGAGCTCGTCCTCGGCGAGAGCGGTACTGCCGCGGCACCCATCCGGGTCGAGGCGTACGGCGAAGGATCCGCCCCGCTGGTCTCCGACGGCCGGTGCGTCCTGCTGCAGGGCAGCTGGTCGACCGTGAGCGGCGTGCACGCCCACGACTGCGGCCGCGCCGGTTTCCGGGTCGAGGGCGACGACGTCCTGCTGGACGGCGTCGAGGCCTCGGGCAGCGTCGCCGGCGTCTGGATCCGCGAGGGCTCGGAGCGCGCGACCGTCACGGCGTCGTACGTCCACGACAACACGCTCATGGCACCCGACACCCACGGTCCGGACGACGACTACGGCGCCTTCGGCATCGAGGTGAACGGCGACCACGCCCGGGTCCTCGGCAACCGGATCTCCGGGCACCACGCCCCCTCGCCGGACTACCGGGTCGACGGCGCCGCGGTCGAGGTCTACCAGGCCGTCGGCACCCTGATCGAGGGCAACACCTCCACCGACGACCTGGCGTTCACCGAGCTCGGCGGCTCCCGCACCACGGGCACCCGCGTGCTGGGCAACACCGTGACCAGCAGCGCCGAGGAGGGCACGTTCCTCATGACGCGCGGCCCGGGGCAGGTCTGGGGCCCGGTCGTCGACACGGTGGCCACCGGCAACACCGTCCGGCTCACCGGCGCGAAGTCCTACGGCTTCGGCTGCTACGGGGCCTGCACGCCCGCGCACCTGGTGCTGAGCGACAACGACATCCGTGCCGGCTGGTACGTCGGGTGGGTGGACGGGACCTTCACCACGACGGGCAACACCTACCGCGGCGAGCTGTGGTTCCCGCTCGGCAGTGGCGACTCCTGGCTCCCCTGAGGTCCAGAGGAGCCCGGATCCGCAGCGTCAGAGACGCTCGATGATGGTGACGTTGGCCTGGCCGCCGCCCTCGCACATCGTCTGCAGGCCGTAGCGGCCGCCGGTGCGCTCGAGCTCGTTGAGCATCGTGGTCATGAGCCGGGTGCCGGTGGCGCCGATCGGGTGGCCGAGCGAGATGCCGCCGCCGTTGACGTTGACCTTCTCGTGCGGCGCGCCGGTCTCCTTCATCCAGGCCAGGACGACGGAGGCGAAGGCCTCGTTGCACTCGAACAGGTCGATGTCGTCGATCGAGAGCCCGGACCTGGCCAGGGCGTGCTTGGTCGCCTCGATCGGCCCGGTGAGCATCCAGACCGGGTCGTCGCCGCGCACCGACAGGTGGTGCACGCGGGCGCGGGGCGTGAGCCCGTGCTCGGAGACGGCCCCCTCCGAGGCGATGAGCATCGCGGTCGAGGCGTCGCAGATCTGCGAGGCCACGGCGGCGGTGATCCGGCCACCGGGGGCCAGCGGCTGCAGGCCGGCCATCTTCTCGAGCGAGGTGTCCCGCGGGCACTGGTCGGTGTCGAAGACGGTGCCGTCGGCGAGCGTGACCGGAGCGATCTCGCCGGCGAAGCGGCCCTCGGCGATGGCGGCGAGCGCACGCTGGTGCGAGGCGAGCGCGAAGGCCTCCATGTCCTCGCGCGTGATGTCCCACTTCTCCGCGATCATCTCGGCCGACCTGAACTGCGAGACCTCCTGGTCGCCGTACCGCGCGTTCCAGCCCGGCGACTCCGCGAAGGGCGTGGTGAAGCCGTACTGCTGACCGACCAGCATCGCCGCCGAGATCGGGATCGCCGACATGTTCTGCAGGCCCCCGGCGACGACGAGGTCCTGGGTGCCGGACATGACGCCCTGCGCCGCGAAGTGGACCGCCTGCTGCGAGGAGCCGCACTGTCGGTCGATGGTCACGCCCGGCACGTGGTCGGGCAGCCCGGCGACCAGCCAGGCGGAGCGGGCGACGTCACCGGCCTGGGAGCCGATGGTGTCGCAGCACCCCATGATCACGTCGTCCACGGCGCCCGGGTCGACACCCGTGCGAGTCATCAGGGCGGAGAGCACGTGCGCACCGAGGTCGGCGGAGTGCACGCCCGCGAGGGCGCCCCCGCGCTTGCCGACCGGCGTGCGGACGGCGTCGATGATGTAGGCCTCAGGCATGGGGGGTTCCCTTCGCGATTCCGTCGAGCAGGATGGTGAGGTACTGGTCGGCCACCTGCGTGGCCGTGTGCGGCCCGCCGGGGCGGTACCACCGGACCGCGACCCAGACGGTGTCGCGGATGAAGCGGTAGGTGAGCGTGATGTCGAGGTCCGGGCGCAGGGCCCCGGACTGCACGCCCTCGGTCAGCAGGGTGACCCAGACGTCGCGGGACTGCCGGTTGCGCTCGGCGAGGTAGCCGAAGCGCTCCGAGGCGCCGAGCGTGGCCGCCTCGTTCTGGAAGATCGCCACCTCGGCGCCGCGGCGCTCGATGGTGTCGAAGGACAACCGCACCGCCCGCTCCAGCTTGGTCCGGGCGTCGTCGCTGCTGGCCAGGATCTCGTCGTACGCCGCGAACAGCTCGGCCTGGAAAGTGCGCATCAGCTCGTCGACCATCGACTCCTTCGAGTCGAAGTGGTGGTAGAGGCTGCCCGAGAGGATGCCGGCCGCGTCGGCGATGTCACGCACCGTGGTGTTGCGGAATCCCTTGCTCGCGAAGAGGTCGGCCGCGATCCGCAGCAGCTCCTCGCGCCGCGACTCCGTCGCCGTCGAGCCGCCGGCCTGGTCAGGCATGCTGGCTGCTCGCCGACACGACCTCGCCGGTGAGGTAGGAGGCGTAGTCGCTGGCCAGGAAGACCATCACGTTCGCGATCTCCCACGGCTCGGCCGCGCGACCGAACGCCTCGCGCTGCTTCAGCTCGTGCAGCAGCTCGGGCGAGGTGACCTTCTCCAGGAACGGGTGCATGGCCAGGGACGGGCTGACGGCGTTGACCCGGATGCCGTGGGGGGCCAGGTCGAGCGCCGCACAGCGGGTCAGCGCCATGACGCCGGCCTTGGCTGCGGCGTAGTGGGCCTGGCCCTCCTGGGCGCGCCAGCCGATGACCGAGGCGTTGTTGACGATCACGCCGCGGGTGCCGGCTGCGACCATGCGCTGGCCGGCGGCCCGCACGCACCGGAAGGCGCCGTTGAGGGTGATGTCGAGGACCTTCAGCCACTGCTCGTCGGTCATCTCCAGCACCGAGGTGGTGCCGCCGAGGCCGGCGTTGTTGATCATCACGTCCACGCCGCCCAGCTCGTCGGCGACGTCGAGCATCGCCTGGACGTCCTCCTCCTTGGTGACGTCGCAGACCAGCTGGCGCACCCGCTCGGCGCCGAACTCGGCGGCCAGCGCCTCCTCGGCCTCGGCGAGCCGCCGCGCGTGGGTGTCGGAGAAGACGACGGCCTTCGCGCCCTCCTCCAGCACCCGCCGCACCACCGCGGCGCCGATGCCGGCACCGGCACCAGCGGTCACGGCGACCACCTTGCCGCGCAGCAGGTCGTGCGGGGGGACGTACGCCGGGGTGGGCTGCTCCGGTCGCGTGGTCGTCATGGGTCAGGCTCCCTTGGGTTCGCGGGGCAGACCGAGCACGCGCTCGGCCAGGATGTTCTTCTGCACCTCGTCGCTGCCGCCGTAGATGGTGTCGGCGCGTGCGAAGAGGAAGATCCGCTGGAGCTCGTCCAGCTCGTAGGCCCCGGGCCCGGCCTCCGGCGACTGCAGCAGCCCCTCGGCGCCGAGCACGTCCATGGCCACCTCGCCGAGACGCTGGTGCCAGTTGGCCCAGACGATCTTGAAGATCGACCCGGCTCCCCCGCCGGCGGCGGAGTCCTCGCCGCCGCTGACCGAGGACAGCCCGCGGATGCCGTTGGCGCGCATGACGGTGAGCTCGGCCTGCAGCGAGGCGAGCCGGTCGCGCAGCACCGGGTCGTCGATCGCGCCGTTGGCGCGGGCCCGCTCGCAGACCACGGCCAGCTCGCGCTGGAAGCCGACGACCTGGCCCAGCGTGGACACACCCCGCTCGAAGCCGAGCAGGCCCATGGCCACGCCCCAGCCACGACCCGGCTCACCGACGACCAGGTCGGCGTCGGTGACGGCACCGGTGAAGAAGACCTCGTTGAACTCCGACCCACCGGTCAGCTGCTCGATCGGCCTCACCTCGATGCCCGGCTGGTCGAGCGGCACGAGCAGGAAGGAGAGGCCGTGGTGGCGCTGCGAGCCGGGCTCGGTGCGGGCGACGACGAAGACCCACTGGGAGAAGTGGGCGTTCGAGGTCCACACCTTCTGCCCGTCGACCACCCACTGCGAGCCGTCGTCCGAGAGCCGCGCACGGGTCTGCACGTTGGCGAGGTCGGAACCGGCGCCGGGCTCGGAGTAGCCCTGCGCCCACAGCTCCTCGACCTCACGGATGGGGCGGAGGAACCGCTCGCGCTGCGCGTCGGTGCCGAAGGCCAGCAGGGTCGGCCCCACCAGCTGCTCGCCGAGGTGGTTCACGGTGGCGGGCGCGTTGGCCCGGGCGTACTCCTCGTGGAAGATCACCTGCTGCCACAGGCTGAGCCCGCGCCCGCCGTGCTCGGTCGGCCAGCCCACGCAGGTCCAGCCCTCGCGCGCCAGGAAGCGGTTCCACTCCAGCCGCTCGTCGAGCGCCTCGTGGTCGCGCCCGGGCCCGCCGAGGCCGCGCAGGCCCTTCCACTCCCCGGCCAGGTGGTCCTCGAGGAAGGCGCGCCGGTCGGCGCGGAACGCCTCGTCGGCTGCTGAGTAACCCATGTCCACGGGTGCTACCCTACCAAGCACTTGCTTGGTTGAGTGAGAGGCGACGTCGATCAGCGTGATCACAGAGCAGACCATCCCCGCGGTGCTCCGGGCCGCTGTGGCGCGCTTCGGCGACCACCCGGCGTACATCGAGGGCGACCGCACCCTTTCCCACGCCGCGCTGCTCGATGAGGTGCGCGCGGTGGCCCGAGGCCTGGTGGCCCACGGCCTCGGCGTCGGCGACCGGGTCGTCCTGTGGGCACCCAACAGCATCGACTGGGCCGTTACGGCCCTCGCGACGACGTACGCCGGCGGCGTGCTCGTCCCTGCGAACTCCCGCTACACCGGCGCGGAGGTCGCGGACCTGGTCGCCCGGACCGCGGCCCCGGTCGTGGTGCTGGCCGACGGCTTCCTGGGCCGCAGCCAGCGTGCGGAGCTGGCCGCCGCGCGCGGCGGTGACGCCCCCGAGGCGGTCGTCGACCTCGCCGACCTCGCTCGGGTGCGGCAGGCCGGCGAGCAGGTGCCTGCAGCCGAGGTCGAGGCACGGGCGGACGCGGTCACCGCCGACGACGTCGCCGACGTCCTGTTCACCTCGGGCACCACCGGGAAGCCCAAGGGCGCGATGAGCGCCCACCGCCAGTCGATCGGCGTCGCCCGCGCCTGGGCCGAGCTCGGGGGCGTCCGGCAGGACGACCGCTACCTCGTGGTCAACCCGTTCTTCCACTCCTTCGGCTACAAGATCGGCATCCTCGTCGGGCTGCTCACCGGCGCCACGCTCTACCCGGTCGCGACCTTCGACCTCGACGAGACCATGCGGCTGGTCGAGACCGAGCGGATCACCGTGCTGCCCGGCGCCCCCACGATCTACCAGTCGCTCCTCGCCGCTCCCGGCCGCGCGGAGCGCGACCTCTCCAGCCTCCGCCTCGCCGTCACCGGCGCCGCCGTGGTGCCGGTCGTGCTGATCGAGCGGATGCGCGCCGCCGCCCCCGAGGGGCTCGGCATCGACCAGGTCGTCACCGCGTTCGGCATGACCGAGGCCGTGGTGGTGACGATGGCCCGCGACGGCGACCCGGCCGAGCTGGTCGCCACCACGTGCGGCCGCGCGATCCCCGGGATGGAGACGCGCACGCACCCGGAGACCGGGGAACTGCTGGTGCGGGGCGAGTTCGTGATGCTCGGCTACCTCGACGACACGGAGGCCACGGCCGAGGCGATCGACGAGGACGGCTGGCTGCACACCGGCGACGTGGGCGTCCTCGACGAGGCGGGGAACCTGCGGATCACCGACCGGCTCAAGGACATGTACATCTCCGGCGGCTTCAACGTCTACCCGGCCGAGGTCGAGCAGCAGCTGATGCGGCTCGACGGCGTGGCGGACGTCGCCGTGGTCGGGGTGCCGGACGAGCGGATGGGCGAGGTCGGCAAGGCCTTCGTCGTCCGGGCCGCGACCCCCGCCGGCGAGGACCTCACCGACGAGGTCGTCGTCGCGTTCGCCAGGGAGCACCTGGCGAACTTCAAGGTGCCGCGACAGGTGGAGTTCACGGGCGCGCTCCCGCGCAACCTGTCCGGCAAGGTGCTGAAGAAGGATCTGCGATGACCGAGACGATGAACCTGGAGCTGTCCGAGTCCGAGCTGGCCTTCCAGGCCGAGGCCCGGGCCTGGCTCGCCGAGAACGTCCCGGCCGAGCCGCTGCCCTCCATGGACACCCCCGAGGGGTGGGTGCTGCACCAGGAGTGGGAGCGCCGGCTCGCCGAGGCCCGCCTCTCGGTGGTGTCGTGGCCGCGGGAGTTCGGCGGTCGCGAGGCCTCGCTCGTGGAGTGGGTGGTCTTCGAGGAGGAGTACTACCGCGCCGGCGCCCCCGGCCGCGTCTCCCAGAACGGCATCTTCCTGCTCGCCCCCATCCTTTTCGAGCACGGCACCCCCGAGCAGCAGCAGCGCTTCCTGCCCAGCATGGCCACCGGCGAGCAGGTCTGGGCGCAGTGCTGGTCCGAGCCGGAGGCCGGCTCCGACCTCGCCTCCCTGCGCTCGACCGCGCGGCGCGACGACGAGCGCGGCGGCTGGGTCCTGAACGGGCAGAAGACCTGGTCCTCCCGCGCGGCGCTGGCCCACTGGGGCTTCGGGCTCTTCCGCTCCGACCCCGAGGCGCAGAAGCACGCGGGGCTCACCTACTTCCTCTTCCCGCTCGACGCCCCCGGCATCACCGTGCGCCCGATCGCCCAGCTCGACGGCGAGGCGGGCTTCGCGGAGATCTTCTTCGAGGAGGTCTTCGTCCCCGACGCCGACGTGCTCGGCGGCGTCGGTGACGGCTGGCGGGTGGCCATGAGCACCGCCGGCAACGAGCGCGGGCTCTCCCTGCGCTCCCCCGGCCGGTTCTGCGCCGCAGCCGACCGGCTGCTCGAGCTCTACCGGCGTACGCCGGACGCCCCCGCCGCCGCCGGCGACCGGGTCGTCGACGCGTGGATCGCCGCGCAGGCCTACCGCCTCTACACCTGGGGCACCGTGACGCGGCTGCGCGACGGCGGCGACATGGGCGCAGCGGGCTCGGTCAACAAGGTCTTCTGGTCCGAGCTCGACGTGGCCCTCCACGAGACCGCGCTCGACCTGCTCGGCCCCGAGGGCGAGGTCGAGTCGACCTGGCTCGACGGCTACACCTTCTCGCTGTCCGGGCCGATCTACGCCGGCACCAACGAGGTCCAGCGCAACATCGTCGCGGAGCGGATCCTCGGGCTCCCCCGCGAGCCGAAGCCGAACCAACCCCAGTCCCAACCCAGGCCCGAGTCGAAGGGGGCAGTCTCGTGAGGTTCGAGCTCGACGAGGACCAGCGCGACTTCGCGTCCGCGCTGGAGTCCCTTCTCGCCGGCGCCGGCACCGTGGCGGCCGCCCGCGCCTGGGCCGAGGGCGACCACGCCCCCGGGCTGGGGCTGTGGAAGCGGCTCGCCGACCTCGGGGTGACCTCCCTGGCGACCGACGCGTCGTCGGTCGAGGTGGCGATCGCCTTCGAGGCGATCGGGCGGCACGTCGTCCCCGGCCCGTGGATCGAGTCCGCCGCGTTCCTCCCGGTGCTGCTGGGCCGCGAGGTCGAGGGCGTCGCGACCGCAGTCGTCCCCCCGCACGTGCCCCTGGCGCTCGACGCCGACATCGCCGACCAGGTGTACGTCGGGGCGGCCCCCACCACGCAGGTGGGTGCGATGCGCGGCTCGGTCGACCGCACGCGTCGGCTCTTCGAGGTCGACGGCGCCGACCTCGACCAGGGCACGCCGCGCCTGCGCGAGGCCTTCGACCTGGCCGTGCTGGCCTGCTCCGCCGAGCTCCTCGGCGCCGGGGAGCGGGTGCTGGCCGACTCGGTGACCTACGTGAAGCAGCGCACCCAGTTCGGCCGCCCGATCGGCTCCTACCAGGCGATCAAGCACGCGCTGGCCGACGTGCGCATCGCGCTCGACTTCGCCCGGCCCCTGGTGCTGGGTGTCGCCCTCGGCGACGTGCCGGTCTCGGCCGCCAAGGTGGCGGCCGGCGACGCGGCGTACCTCGCCTCGCGCACGGGCCTGCAGGTCCACGGCGCCATCGGCTACACCCAGGAGTTCGACCTGAGCCTGTGGCTGGGTCGGATCCGCGCCCTGGTCGGCGCGTGGGGCACCGCGTCCCTCCACCGCGAGCGGCTGCTCCAGCAGCTCACCGAGACCGGGGCGGAGGTGCGCTGATGGACCTCTCGCTCTCCGAGGAGCAGACCGAGCTGGTCAGCACCGTCCGCGCGCTGCTCGACAAGCGCTGCGACAGCCGCGCGGTGCGGGCGGCAATCGCGTCGGAGGCCGGCTACGACGCCGACCTGTGGCGGTTCCTGTGCGAGCAGATCGGCGTCGCGGCGCTGGTCGTGCCGGAGGAGCACGACGGTGTCGGGGCCACGCTGGTCGAGGCGGTGCTGGTGCTCGAGGAGCTCGGTCGCGCCCTGGCACCCGTGCCGATGCTCTCCTCGCTCGTCACCGCCGAGGCCCTCCTGGCCGGTGCTGACGACGACGCGAAGGCACGGCTGCTCCCCCGTCTGGTCGCCGGTGAGGTCGGAGCCTTCGCGGTCCTCGTCGACGGCCACGCACGGGCCGTGCTGGACGCCGACCACGCCGACGTCCTGGTCGTCGCCTCGGGCGAGGACCTGCTGGAGGTCCCGGGCGCCGCGGCCACCTGGACCCCCTCCATGGACCAGACCCTGCGGCTGGGCAGCCTGACCGTCGACACCGCGCGCGCGACCCGCATCGGGAACGCGGCACCGGCCGTCGAGCGCGCCGACCTCGTGGGCGCGGTCGGCGCCGTGGCACTCGCCGTGGGCTGTGCCCAGCGCGGCCTGGACATGACGGTGGCCTACAGCAAGGACCGTGTGCAGTTCGGTCGGCCGATCGGCTCCTTCCAGGCGTTGAAGCACCGGATGGCCGAGATGCTGGTGCTCCTGGAGATGTCCCGCTCGGCGGCGTGGGGAGCGGCGTACGCCGTCGCCGCCGGCGACCCCGAGGCCGGCCAGGTCGTGCACGCCGCGAAGTCCTACGTCGGCGAGGCCGTGGCCCGGGTCGCGGCCGAGACCGTGCAGATGCACGGCGGCATCGCCATCACCTGGGAGCACGACGCGCACCTGGTCGTCAAGCGTGCGCACGCGCTCGGACGGCTCTTCGGGGCGCCCCACGAGCACCGCGCCGCGCTGGTCCTGCCCTAGCCGGGCGACGACCCCCGGCCCCGCCGCCACGCCGGCGACCTCACCCCACGGCTCGGCAACAACGCACCCACCGGCAGTTGTTGCCGAGCCGTGGTGCGTGGGTGAGGTCGAGGTGGCGGACGTGTGGTGTGCCCCCGCTTAGGTTTCTTGTCATGGCCCAGGGCCCGCGCAGCACGCGGGATCGACCCGGGCCGACGGCTGGGTCCTTCACCCACCCCCGGAGGGCGTCAGCCGGCTTGGGGGGCTCGGCGGTGCCTGGGAGTTGCGTGCTGGCTCTCTCAGGCCCCGTCGGTCACCCGCTCCGTGGTCGAGTAGCGACCACGGAAGAAGAGCAGGGGGTCCTCGACGTCGCCGGTCTCCAGCGCCTGCACCCGGCCCACCACGATGTAGTGGTCACCGGCCTCGTGGACCGCGTGGATCGTGCAGTCCAGGTGCGCGAGCGTCCCGCGGATCAGCGGCGACCCGGTCGCCTCGGTCGGCACCCAGTCGACGCCGGCGAACTTGTCGGCACCGCGGCTGGCCATCTGGTTGGACAGCCAGTCCTGGTCGGCGGCAAGGACGTTGACGCAGAACTTGCCGGAGCGGTGGATCAGCGGCCACGCACGTGAGGTCTTGGCCGGGATGAACGTGACCAGCGGCGGGTCGAGCGAGACGCTGGAGAAGGACTGGCAGGTCATGCCGACCGGCTCACCGCCGCTCATCGAGGTCACCACCGTGACGCCGGAGGCGAACTGCGAGAGCACGTCGCGGAAGCGCCGGGCGGCAGCCACGGCCTCCCCGTCGTCGGCCGGGACCTCGACCTCGTCGCCGGGGCGCAGCCCGAAGAGGGAGTCGCCCAGCCAGGAGTCGATCAGCTCGGGGCTGGGCCACGTGGCGCGTGCGTCCGCGCGCATGCCCTCGGGGATCTCGTGGGACTCCATGCGTGCCAGCCTAGGTACCTCGATGCCTTCCAGCACGACGGGGTCTACCGACCGCCGCCGAAGTCGTGGCCCCAGTAGGAGACCGCGGTCGACTCGCGCGCGACCCACGACCGGTCCTCGACCCGCAGGCCGTCGGTGCCGAACTCGACGTCGAAGCCTGCCGGGCTCTTGACGTAGAAGGAGACCATCTCGTCGTTCATGTGCCGGCCCAGCGTCGCCGAGAGCGGAGCCCCGTGCTTGCGCACGCGCTCGAGCGCTCGACCCACGTCGTCGAGCTCGTCGACCTCGAGCATGATGTGGACGCACTTGGCCGGGTTGGGCATCGGCAGGAACGCCAATGAGTGGTGGCGCGGGTTGACGCCCAGGAAGCGCAGCCACACCTTCGAGCCGGGCTCCTTGCCGACGAACTCGCCCGGCATGCTCATGGAGTCGCGCAGCCGGAAGCCCAGGACGTCGGTGTAGAAGCGCAGGGCCTCCACGTCGTCGGTGACCGGCAGCACGATGTGACCCATCCCCTGGTCGCCGGTGACGAACCTCGCGGCGTACGGCGTCACGACGGGACGGGCCTCGTAGGTGATGCCGTGGAACAGCTCGAAGACGTTGTCGAAGGGGTCGGTGAACCGGACCAGCTCCTGCACGCGGCGCTCGTCCAGCTCCTCCTTCGTGCCCTCGACGAAGTCCACGCCCGCCTTCTGCAGGTGCTCGCGGCACTCCTGCAGGGCCCGGTGGTCGGCCACCTCCCACCCGACGCAGTCGAGCTGGTCGACCTCGCCGGGCACGACCACGAGCCGTGCCGACACCTCGTCGATGCGGTAGTAGAGGTGGCCGGGCGTCGGGCCGCGACCCTCGGCGAGGCCGAGGACCTTGCCGGCGAAGGTGCGCCACTGGTCGAGGTCGGTGCTGGAGACCCGGACGTAGCCCATGGACTTGATGTCGATCATCGGTGCGCCCCTCCCGAGGCGGAGACTGTGGTCAGCGGGTGCGCTCGACGTGGCGCGCGAGGAAGGCGGTCGCCACCTCGCGGAACTCCTCGGCGGCCTCGATCTGCGCCCAGTGGCCGCAGTTGGGGAAGACGTGGAGCTGGGCGCGCGGGATGGTCTTGAGCGCCACCATCGCGCCGTCGAGCGGGTTGACGCGGTCCTCGCGCCCCCAGGTGAGCAGGGTGTGCTTGCGCAGGCGGTGCGCCTCGCGCCACAGCATGCCGTCCTCGGCGGTCTCCGGGTTCCAGAAGGACATGCCCATGGAGCGCATGGCCTCCTGGGCCCCCGGGGCCGTGGCGTCGGCGAAGCGGGCCTCGACCAGCTCGTCGGTGACCAGGGACTGGTCCACGACCATGCAGGAGATGAAGGCGCGCAGCTTCTCGCGGGTCGGGTCCGCGCCGAAGTCCATGAGTCGCTGGACGCCCTCGGTGGGGTCGGCGTGGAAGAGGTTGAGCGAGAGCCCGCCCGGTCCCATCAGCACCAGCCGGCCGACCCGTTTGGGGTGGGACAGCGCCAGCCGCATCGCCGTACCGCCGCCCAGGCTGTTGCCGAGCAGGTGCACCTTCTCGATGCCGAGCTGGTCGAGCAGGGCCACGACGGCGTCGGCGGAGAAGCGGTAGTAGTTGCCCACCACCGGCGGCTTGTCGGAGGCGCCGAACCCGGGCTGGTCGACCAGCAGGGTGCGGAACTCCTCGGCGAAGCCCGGCAGCGCCGGCCCGAAGTTGGACCAGGACGAGGCCCCGGGGCCGCCGCCGTGCAGCATCACGAGCGGCAGGCGCTCGGCCTTGCCGGCGTCGTCGCCCCGGGCGTCGGCCTCGTAGTAGGCCAGGGAGAGGTCACCCGCCGCCTCGGTCTTCACCGCGACGGTGCGGCGGGTGTCCTCCTTGGTGAAGGTCATGTGATCAGTACATCCCCGGGTCGATCTTGTGCCCGAACTCGTGGGCGCCGAACATCTGCAGGGCGCGCTCGGGGTCGTTGGCCGCGTGCACCCGACCGGCGTGGGCGTCGCGCCACGCACGCTGGAGGTAGGTGCCCTTCGTCAGGGCCCGGCCACCGGAGGCCTCGAACAGCGAGTCGATGGCCTCGATGGCGCGCTGCGAGCCGATGACCTGGTCGCGGCGGACCTTGAGCCGGGTCTTGAGCGGGATCTTCTCGCCCTTGGCGACGTAGTCCTGCTCCTCGCGGATGTTGTTGACCAGCAGGGCCCAGGCGGCGTCGATCTCGCTCGAGGCGCGGGCGATGCGCACCGCGGCGAACGGGTCGAGGCTGGCCTTCTCACCGAGGTAGGCGGCGCGGGTGCGCTTCTGCTGCATCTCGATGTGCTCCTCGTAGGCGCCCATCGCCATGCCGATGATCGGCGTGGTGATGGTGCCCGTGAAGATCGAGTGGAAGGGCAGCTTGTAGAGGTCGGAGGTGTTCTGCTCCTGGCCCGGGCCGCGGCACTGGCCGGTCTCGCCCATGGAGAGGGTGAAGGCCTCGGGGATGAAGACGTCCTCGACCAGGATGTCGTTGGAGCCGGTGCCGGCCAGGCCGACCATGTTCCAGACGTCGATGATCGTGTACTTGTCGCGCGGGACCATGAACGTCTTGAAGTCGACGATCTGGCCCTCCTCGGTGAACACGAGGCCGCCGAGCAGCACCCACTGGCAGTGGTCGGCGCCGGAGGAGAAGCTCCACTTGCCGTTGAGGATGTAGCCACCCTCGGTCACCGTCGCCTTGCCCGTGGGGGCGTAGGACGAGGAGAGGCGGGTCTTGGTGTCCTCGCCCCAGACGGCCTGCTGGGCCTCGTCGGCGAAGAGGGCGACCTGCCAGGGGTGGACGCCGACGACGCTGGAGACCCAGCCGGTCGAGCCACAGGCGCTCGCGATGTCACGCACCGCGGTGTAGAAGTCCACGGGGTCGGACTCGAAGCCGTCGAACCGCTTGGGCTGGAGCAGCTGGAAGAAGCCGGTCTCCTCCAGCTCCTTGATGTTGGACTCCGGCACAACACGGAGTGCCTCGGTCTCCTCGGCTCGCTCCCGGAAGGTCGGGAGCAGGTCGCGGACGCCGTCGAGGACTGCCTGGGACATCGCACAACTCCTGGGTCGGTGGAACCTGTTGCAGCAAGACTAGAACACGTTCCAGTTTTGGCCAAGGACCTGGTACATGAGACGTGTCTCAGCCCTTGTCACCGCTCGGCGGGTCAGGCGTTCGCGGCCTGCTTGTCCTGCTCGGCCTTGAGCAGCAGCGCGATGTCGATGAGCTGGTCCTCCTGGCCGCCGATGAGCTTGCGGCGACCGGCCTCGAGCAGGATCTTCGCGCCCGAGACGCCGTAGCGCTCGGCGGCGTTGCCGGCGTGCTTGAGGAAGGAGGAGTAGACCCCGGCGTACCCCATCATCAGCGTCATCCGGTTGAGCTCGCACTCCTCCGGCATCGCGGGCTTGATGACGTCCTCGGACGCGTCCACGATCTGCAGGAAGTCCACCCCCGTGCGCCAGCCGAGCTTGTCGCACACGCCGATGAAGGCCTCCAGCGGCGTGTTGCCCGCGCCGGCACCGAAGCGGCGGACCGACCCGTCGATCTGGGTCGCACCCGCACGCGCCGCCGCGACGGTGTTGGCGACACCGAGGGCGAGGTTCTCGTGGCCGTGGAAGCCGACGTCGGCCTGGTCACCGATCTCCGCCACCACGGCAGCGACGCGGTCGGCGGTCTGCTCCATGATCAGCGCGCCGGCCGAGTCCACGACGTAGACGCACTGGCAGCCGGCGTCGACCATGATCCGCGCCTGCTTGGCCAGCACCTCGGGCGCCTGGGTGTGCGACATCATGAGGAACCCGACGGTCTCCAGGCCGAGCTCGCGCGCGAGCCCGAAGTGCTGGATCGAGGTGTCGGCCTCGGTGCAGTGCGTGGCGATCCGGCAGATCTGGCCGCCGTTGTCCTGAGCGGCGCGGATGTCGTCCTTGGTGCCGACGCCGGGGAGCATCAGGAAGGCGATCTTCGCGCGCTTCGCGGTCTCCGCGGCGATCCGGATGAGCTCCTGCTCGGGGGTGCGGGAGAAGCCGTAGTTGAACGAGGAGCCGCCCAGGCCGTCGCCGTGGGTCACCTCGATCACCGGGATGCCCGAGGAGTCGAGCGCCTCGACGATGTCGTGGACCTCGGTCGCGGTGAACTGGTGCCGCTTGTGGTGCGAGCCGTCGCGCAGGCAGGTGTCGGTCAGGCGCAGGTCCAGCTCGCCGAACGGCTCGGTGCCGTGGGACCCGGACCAGGTGCGGGTCAGCGTGTTCAGGTCGGAGGCGGTCATCAGTTGCTCCCAGCGAGGATCGAGCGGGCGATGTTGTCGCCGACGCGGGCGGCCGCGGCGGTCATGATGTCGAGGTTCCCGGCGTACGGCGGGAGGAAGTCGCCCGCGCCCTCGACCTCCACGAAGATCGAGACCTTCAGCGCCCCGCGGGTGGCGGCCGACGGCTCGTCGAGCTGCGGCTCCTGCAGCAGGCGGTAGCCCGGGACGTACTCCTGGACGGCCTTCTCCATGGCGTGGACCGAGGCGATGATCGCGTCCCGGTCGGCGTCGGGGTCGGCGGCGCAGAAGATGGTGTCGCGCATGATCATCGGCGGCTCCGCCGGGTTGAGGATGATGATCGCCTTGCCCTCCGTGGCACCACCGATGTCCCGCACCCCGGCCGAGGTGGTGCGGGTGAACTCGTCGATGTTGGCGCGCGTGCCGGGTCCCGCGGACATCGACGACACCGAGGCGACGATCTCGGCGTACGACACCGGGGCGACCCGGGAGACCGCCGCGACCATCGGGATCGTGGCCTGGCCGCCGCAGGTGATCATGTTGACGTTCATCGCGTCCACGTGGGTCTCGCCGTTGACCGGCGGGATCACCGCGGGGCCGATGGCCGCGGGCGTCAGGTCGACCGCCCGGATGCCGGCCTCCTCGTAGCGCGGGGCGTACTCGCGGTGCACGTAGGCAGACGTGGCCTCGAAGATCAGGTCGGGCAGCACGTCCTGCTTCAGCAGCCAGTCCACGCCCTCGTGGCTGGCCTCCAGGCCCTGGCCCGCAGCCAGCTTGAGGCCCTCCGAGGACGGGTCGACGCCGATCATCCAGCGCGGCTCGACCACCTCCGAGCGCAGCAGCTTGTACATCAGGTCGGTGCCGATGTTGCCCGGTCCGACGATCGCCGCGGTCAGCTTGTCCTTGGCCATGGGTCTCCCTGGTTCTTCGTGCGGTTCAGCAGGTCTGGTGAGCAGGTGTGGGTCAGTCGGTGAAGGTGACGGCCAGCGGCGCGAAGCCGCTGATCGAGGCCACGACCCGGTCGCCGGGCGCGAACGGCACGAACGGGCCGAGCGCGCCGGACAGGACCAGGTGACCCTTGCGCAGCGGGTCGCCGAAGCGGGCGGCCTGGACCGCGAGCCAGCGCAGCGCCTCGAGCGGGTCCCCCAGGCAGGCCGCGCCGTTGCCGCTCGAGCGGACCTCGTCGTTGATCGCGAGCGTCATGTCCACGTCGCGGGGCTCGAGCTCGGCCAGCGTGCGGGCGTCGCGACCCACGACGTACAGGCCGCTGGAGGCGCAGTCGGCCACGGTGTCGGTGAAGCCGATGTCCCAGCCGTCGATGCGGGAGTCGACGATCTCCAGCGAGGGCAGCGCGACCTCGACGGACTCGCGCACCGCCTCGAGCGTGATGTCGTCGGGGCTGCCGGGGTCGATGTCCTGGGAGAGCACGAAGGCGACCTCGGCCTCGACCCGGGGCTGGAGCAGGCCGGCCATCGAGATCGGGTCGTGGGTGCTGACGTCCATGTCGTCGAGGAGGTAGCCGAAGTCGGGCTGGTCCACCCCGAGCTGGTCCTGGACCGCCTTCGACGTGGCGCCGATCTTGCGACCGACCACGACCGCGCCCGAGGCAAGGCGGCGCTCGACCACGCCCATCTGCACGGCGTACGCCGCGTCGAGGTCCTCGGTCCCGATCAGGTCCCGGACGGGGGCGCAGGGGGTGCGGGTCTCCTGGGCCCGGACCAGGCGCTCGCTGGCGGCGCGGATCCGGTCGGCAACAGCATCGCTGGACGTCACCCCTGGATACTAGAACCTGTTACAGTTTCGCGCCATGACGGGTACCCAGGAAACCCCCCTGCCGACCGAGGTCGACGTGGTCGTCGTGGGCGCCGGCGCGGCCGGGATGAGCGCGGCCCTGCGGGCCGCTGCCCACGGTCTCGACACGGTGCTGCTGGAGAAGAGCGACTACTTCGGGGGCTCCACCGCCCGCAGCGGCGGTGGCGTCTGGATCCCCGACAACTACGCGCTGCGCGCGGCCGGTGAGTCCGACGGCATCGAGGACGCCAAGACCTACCTCGACGCGATCGTCGGCGACGTGGTCCCCAAGGAGCGCCGCGACACCTACCTCGAGCGCGGCCCCGAGGTCATGGACTTCATCCGCGACCACTCCCCCGTGCGCTTCCGCTGGGTGCCGGAGTACGCCGACTACCAGCCCGAGCAGCCCGGCGGGCGTGCCCGCGGCCGCTCGGTCGAGCCGGACCCGATCGACGGGCGCATCATCGGCGCCGAGATCGAGCGCCTGCACCCGCAGTACACCAAGGCCCCGGCCAACATGGTGGTGCTGCAGCGCGACTTCCGGAAGATCAGCCTGGGCCTGCGCACCATCGGCGGACCGATCACGATGCTCCGCGTGCTGCTGCGCCGCACGCTGGCCGGCCTCCGGCGCCAGCGGCTCTTCGGGATGGGCAACGCCATCGCCATCGGCCTGCGCAAGGGCCTCATGGACGCCGGCGTGCCAGTCGTCCACGGCGCCGAGCTGACCGAGCTGCTGCTCGAGGACGGTCGGGTGGCCGGTGTCGTGGTGACCCGCGACGGCGCCTCGCACACCGTCCGCGCGCGTCGCGGGGTGGTCATCGGCTCCGGCGGCTTCGAGCGCAACCTGGAGATGCGCGAGAAGTACCAGCCCAAGCCCACCTCGGTCGAGTGGACCACCGGCTCGCAGTTCAACACCGGCGGCGGCATCCTGGCCGGCATCGCGGCCGGCGCCGAGGTCGGTCTCATGGACGACTCCTGGTGGGGCCCGACCATCCCGCTGCCCAGCGGTCCGTGGTTCTGCCTGGCCGAGCGCAACCTGCCCGGCTCGATCATCGTCAACCAGGCGGGCAAGCGCTACATGAACGAGGCGCTGCCCTACGTCGAGGCCACCCACAAGATCTACGAGGGCGAGGCCACCGGTGTCGGCCACGTGCCCAGCTGGATGATCATCGACACCCGCTACCGCAACCGCTACCTGTTCGCCGGCCTCTTCCCGCGCCAGCCGTTCCCCGGCCGGTGGTACAAGTTCGGCACGATCAGGAAGGCCTCCACCATCGCCGGGCTGGCCGAGGAGATCGGCGTCCCCGCCGCCGAGCTCGAGGCCACCGTGGAGCGGTTCAACCGCTTCGCCCGCACCGGTGTCGACGAGGACTTCGGCCGCGGCGAGTCGGCCTACGACAAGTACTACTCCGACCCCACGGTCAAGCCGAACCCCTCCCTCGGCGTGATCGACCAGGGCCCGTTCTACGCGGTCAAGATCGTCCCCGGCGACCTCGGCACCAAGGGCGGCCTGGTCACCGACGAGCACGCCCGCGTGCTGCGCGCCGACGGCTCCCCCATCCCCGGCCTGTACGCCGCCGGCAACGCCTCCTCCGCCGTCATGGGCCACACCTACCCCGGCCCCGGCGGCACCATCGGCCCCGCGCTGGTCTTCGGCTACCTGGCCGCGGACGACATCGCGGCGTCCGCCACCGCGCCCACCGCCGTCCCGATCGAGAGCGAGACCGCCTGATGCCCATCGACCCGAGCGCCGCCATCGGCTCACCCGTCGGCGAGACGACCTTCTCGTGGTCCGAGAGCGACGTCCTGCTCTACCACCTCGGGATCGGCGCCGGCTCGAGGCCGGGCGACAACCTCTCGCCCGAGGCACTGCGCTACACCCTCGACGGCCCTGCCCTGCAGGTGTTGCCGTCCTTCGGGGTCGTCGCGCCCACGTTCCACATGACCGACCCGCCGCCGCTGGACCTGCCGGGCTGCGACATCAACCTCGCGCAGGTCGTCCACGGCGCGCAGTCGATCTCCCTGTCGGCGCCGCTGCCCACCTCGGGCACCGCCACGATCCGCACGACGCTCACCGACGTGTGGGACAAGGGCAAGGCGGCAGTCATCTGGCAGGAGGGGGTCGCCACCGCACCCACCGGAGAGGAGCTCTGGCGCGTCCGCTCCTCGATCTTCGTCAAGGGCGAGGGCGGCTGGGGCGGCGACCGCGGCACCAGCACTGCGATCGAGGTGCCGGACCGCGCGCCGGACTGCGACACGTCGTACGCCGTGACGCCGCAGCAGGCGCTGCTCTACCGCCTCTGCGGAGACCGCAACCCGCTGCACGCCGACCCCGACTTCGCCAAGGCCGCCGGCTTCCCGGCGCCGATCCTGCACGGGCTGTGCTCGTACGGCATCGTGCTGCGCGAGCTCACCGACGCCCTGCTGGGCGGCGACGCCACCCGGGTCTCCGGCTTCGGTGCGCGCTTCGCGGGCGTCGTGTTCCCGGGCGACACGATCCGGGTGCAGGGCTGGCACGAGGACGGTCGGATCGTGGCCACCGCCAGCATCGCCGGTGGTGAGCGTGACGGCTCGCCGGTGCTGGCCGACTGCGCTGTCGACCTGGCCTGACGCGCACGGGATGTCATACGGGCGGGACGTGCACTCCCGCGGGCCGTATGACGTCCCCGACCGGGCTAACAGGACGTCATACGGTCGGGATGTCCGCCCCCGCGGAACGTATGACGTCCGCTGGCGGACACGTCAGGGTCGGCGCGCTAGGACGTAGAGGCGGCGGGCCGTCTCACCGAGGCCGCTCAGCGGTCCGCGCACGAACCACTCGACGTCGGTGAGGCCGGCGGCCGCCACGAGCTCGAGGACCGCCTCCGGGTCGCGGTGGACCAGGTCGAGGGCCAGCCCCTCCACGCCGTGCCACTCGCTGATCCGGCGTACGTCGTCACCGGCCTGCATCGCGAGCACCAGCAGGCCGCCCGGGGCGAGCGGACGGACCAGTGCCTCCAGGGCGCCGGGCAGCTCGGAGTCGGCGAGGTGGATGAGGGAGTACCACGCGAGCACCGCGCCCCAGCCGGCCGCGGACTCGGGCCGCATGAGCCGGCGCAGGTCGCCGACGTCGTACCGCCCCTGCGGGTAGCGGCGCCGTGCCTGCTCGACCATCTCCGGGGTCAGGTCGAGCCCGCGGGCGTCGGCGCCCATGGCGGCGAGGTGGGCCGTGACGTGGCCCGGCCCGCAGCCGACCTCGACGACCGGGCCGTCGGCCTCGGCCGCGACCCGCTCCAGCAGCCAGCGCTCGAACGGCAGGTGGTCGAGCTCGTCGGTCAGCGTGTCGGCGTAGACCTCGGCGACGGCGGCGTACGTCGCCCGGACCCGCTCGTCGCGCGCCTCGGGCGAGTCGGAGATCGGCGCCTCGCGGTCTGCCCGGCGCGCCGGCTCGGGCTGCTCGACACCGCTGGGGCCGAGGAGGTGGACCCAGCGGTGGTCGCGGTCGCCGGGGCGCCGGTCGAGCCGCCGCACGAGCCCGCGCTCGGCCATGCCGACCAGGCACGACTCCGCGTCGTCGCGGCCGTCGAAGGCGTGGAGCCGCTCGGTGCGCGGCCGGAGCTCGCCGGGCGTCTGTGGTCCGCGGAGCAGCAGCACCGTGAGGAGGGCGCGCTCGTCGTCCTCGAGGTCGAGCAGGTCGGTCAGGACCTGGTGGTACTTCAGGGTCCGGCGACCGGTGTCGGACCAGACGATCCGCAGGGCGCCCTTCTCCTTGAGTTCCTTGGCGGTCTGCTCGACCTCCTGCTCCGCCAGGTCCGTCACGGGCTCGCGGCTGGAGGTCTGGTTGCAGGCCGTGCGCAGGGCACTGAGCGTGAGCGGGTACGACGCCGGCACCGTCACCTGCTTCTCCAGCAGGCTGCCGAGGACGCGCTGCTCGGTCGGGGTGAGCTGGAGGTCGGGTGCGAGGTCGGCCACGGCCCGACCCTAGCCACCGGGGTCGACGATGAGAGGGTCCTCGGGTGAGCAACCAGAGCGACCAGATCCTCGTCGGCGACGGCGACCCCGACCTCGACCAGCGGCTCTCCGACGAGCTCGACGCGGTGAACGCCGCCGCGACGACCGGCACCCCGGCCGCCCGCGAGCTGACGGTGCAGCTCAGCGACGAGGACGGACTCGTCGGCGGGCTCAGCGGCTGGACCTGGGGCGTCGCGGCCGGCATCGGGATGACGTGGGTGCGCGCGGACCGGCGCGGCGACGGCACCGGGGCGCGGCTGCTCGACGCCTTCGAGACCGAGGCGCGGGCGCGGGGCTGCACCCACGTCTTCACGACGTCGTTCACCTTCCAGGCCCCGGGGTTCTACGAGCGGCACGGGTACGTCGAGCTGTTCCGCTGGCAGGACCTGCCGGTCGTCGGCCAGGCCGACGTGCACCTGCGCAAGGAGCTCGTCTAGAGCGTGGTGACGTGGCCGCGGTCGGGGTCCCAGCGCCGCACCTCGGTGAGCCGCAGCTCGATCTCGGGGGTGCCGACGAGCTCGAGCGCGCGCGTCAGGTCCGCGCGCGGGACCCGTCGCGCCAGGGTGACGTGCGGCAGCCACCCGCGGTGCGCCCGGTCGGGCACCTGCACGCGCACGGCGAGCACGCGGCGCACGACGTCGTCGTCGAGGTCGACCCCCAGCGCCACGGTGACCTTCTCCCCGCCGAGCAGCAGCAGCCCGCGGGCGGTGGCCGTGACCGGCAGCATCCCGCGCAGCCGTGCCCGCGCCACGTCGATGGCTGCGTCCGGCAGGTCCTCGGCCTCGACCACCGTCACGTGCGGCTGGTTGCTCGCGCCCGTGTGGTCGGCCTGGCTCGGCAACCCCGCGTCGCGCAGCGCGTCCCACAGCCTGCGGACCGCCCCGCGTCCGGACTCGTCGGGGACCAGCTCGAGGGAGTGCAGCTTCGGCATCGGGCCAGCCTGCCAGGCGCGAGTCCGCCTCAGGCGTAGAGGTAGCCCGGCAGCACCAGCCCGAGGAGCGCCATGACCCCGGACAGCAGGAGCAACCGGTACGGGCCGGTCTGCGCGCGACCCGGCGAGTCGATCATCCCGAAGCCGCGCCACACGGCGACGCCCGCGAGCGCCAGCGCGGGCAGACCGAGCGCCGGGCCGATCCAGAACAGCTCCTGGTCGGAGGTGGCGGCCAGCCACCCGTAGAGCACGGTCGTGACCAGGCACAGCGGGAGGAGGCCCGCGGAGATCCTGACCAGCCGCCATAACAGGAGGCGACGTTTCACCGGGCTCCAGTCCTCGACCGAGTCCGGATCCTCGAGCCACGATCGGTCAGTCATGGTGTGCTGCCCCTGAGCCGAGCAGCGAGCGCGTGAGCGCCTCGGTGTCGGACTGCAGCTCTGCGTTGGCCGCCACCAGGTCGGCATCAACGGGCGCGTGACCGGCCAGCGCGGCGTTGAGCACCGTGCGGCGCACCAGCTCCTTGGCGTACGACGCGGTCGTGCCCGCCGACTCACGAGCGACCTGCGCGACGGCAGCGTCGCCGAGCTCGAGGGTCGGTCCGTACAGCCGGACGAGACGAGCCCGCGCCGTCTCGTCGGGCAGCGGGACCTCGACGGCGAGGTCGACGCGGCCGGGTCGCTGTGCCAGCGCCTTCTCGAGCGCCTCGGCCCGGTTGGTGGTGAGGAGGAAGACGATGTCGGCGTCCTCGTCCAGCCCGTCCATCGCGTCGAGCAGGGAGAAGAGCAGCGGCGAGGGTCCGCCGCCATAGTGGTGGTCGCGGTCCTCCGCGATGAGGTCGCAGTCCTCGATCACGACGATCGCCGGCTGGTGCGCCCGGGCGATCTGGGCGGCTGCGCCCACGTGCGCCATCTGCGTCCCGGTCAGCAGCACCACCGTCGCGTCGGCCGCGGCGCCCACCAGGTGCCGGACGGTGTGGGTCTTGCCGGTGCCGGGTGGCCCGTAGAGCAGGATGCCGCGCTTGAGGTGCTGCCCCTGCTCGCGCAGCCGGTCGCGGTGCTCGGCCAGGCCGATCACGTGGGCCCGCACCTGCTCCAGCGTCCCGGCGGGCAGGACCACCCGGTCGACGGGGACGTCGGGACGGTGGTGGAACGTCAGCTCGGCCATGGCCCGCTCGTAGGGATTGCCCCCGAAGCTGACCACCTGCCCGCGCAGGACGCTGCGACGCATCGCCTCCTCGCGGAGCTCGGCCAGGAACGCCGTGGCGGCCTCCGGTTCGGGGGCCAGCACCTCCAGGCGCGAGGACGAGCCGTACTGCGGGTTGCCGACCCGTTGCACGACCACCAGGGGTGCACCGTGGTGCCGGAAGAGGTGCAGACCGAAGCCGACCGTCGCCCGCTCGGAGTCCGGGCCGGTCGCGACGTTGAGGCGGTCGACCTGGCCGGAACGGAACCGACCCCACTCGGCCTGGGCCATCAGGTCGCCCAGCGAGTTGTGGTGGCGTTGCTCTCCGCCGCCCACGCCCATCAGCCGGGCATCCGGGTCGCGGGAGGTCAGGGCCTCCATCGCCAGGTCGGTGTCTGCCCAGCGGTGGCTGGCGACGGGCTCCACGACGACGGGCAGCTGGTCGGCGTCGACCCCGAGGTGCGTGTCCAGGATCGGCATCAGGTCGTCCCCACGTCGACCCGCTTCCGGCTCCTCCTTGAGCAGCTGCTTGACCAGCCGCTGCAGCGCACGTCGCAGGCCGTCGTCGTCCAGGGCGCCCGAGCCGTCCGAGGTCATGACCCGAACCTAGCCCGAGCGGCTCCTGCTCAGCCCAGCCACGGCGCGGCGCGGCGGGTGAGGGTCGCCTTCTTGGCGGGGTCGAAGCCGTCGTACGTGCGGACGGCGAAGCCGGAGCGGGGGTTGCGCTCGAAGACCCCGCGGTGGTCGCGGACGAAGGTCCAGTAGAGCGCGTCCCAGTCGGCCTCCCAGTCCCCGCGCGGGAGGTCGCTCATCTTCTTGAGGTAGTTGGACCCCGACACGTAGGGCTTGGTGGTGATGGCCTCGCCGTAGGCGAACTGGCTCATCGCGTAGACGTTGGGGACCATCACCCAGTCGTAGGCGTCGACGAACAGCTCCATGAACCACTCGTACGCCGCGTCCGGGTCGGTGCGCAGCAGGCACTGGGCGTTGCCGAGCACCATCAGGCGCTCGATGTGGTGGGCGTAGCCGTGCTCCAGCACCCGCTCGAGCACCAGGTCCACGGGCGCCAGGCCGGTCTTCGCCGTCCACCAGCCCTCGGCGAGAGGCCGCGTGTGCTGCAGGTGGTTGCGGGTGCGCATCTGCCTGCCCCACAGGACGTAAGTGGCGCGCATGTACTCCCGCCAGCCAATCACCTGGCGCACGAAGCCCTCGAGGCTGGCCAGCGGCACCTCGGACTGCTCGCCCACCTCGAGCGCCCTGGCCAGCACGTCGCGCGGGTCGAGCAGGCCGATGTTGAGGCCGGGGGTCAGCAGTGCGTGGAAGAGGTGCGGGTGCTCAGCCGAGATCGCGTCCTCGTAGGGACCGAACTGCTCGAACCGCTCGTCGAGGAACTGGCGGTACATCGCGCGGGCCTCGGCGTGGGACGTCGGCCAGGCGAAGGCGTCGGCGTCCCCGGGGTTGTCGGGGAAGGACCGCTTGACCCAGGCGATCGCGTCCTCCACCTCGGGGTGCCGCTCGCCCTGGCCGGGGCGGTCGATGGCGGGGACCGGGTGGCCCTTGGGCAGCTTCTTGCGGTTGTCCTCGTCGAAGGACCACTTGCCGCCGACGGGGTCACCGGAGTCCGTGACGAGCACGTCGAGGCGCTGGCGCTGCCAGGAGTAGAAGTGCTGCATCCGTGCCCGGCGGCCCCGCGGTCCGCTGACGCCGTCGAAGTGGGTGGCCAGGTCGTCGCGCGTGCAGAGGAAGTTGGGGGTCTCCAGCCACTCGTCCACGAACGGCTCGTCCACCACGTCGTACGCCGTCACGTGGACGTCCGCCGACCTGCCGAGCCCGTCGAGGACCCGCTGCAGCGCCGCCGCGGACGTCGTGCGGCCGTCCGTGTCGACCCGCTCGACGGCGTACCCCGCCTCCTCCAGGCGCGTGGCGAAGCGGCGCATCGAGGCCCGGTGCAGGACGAGCTTCTGGGTGTGGAAGCGGTACTGCCGGAAGAGCAGCTCGTGCTCGAGGAGCACGAAGACGGTGCCCTCGGCTGCTCCGAGGTGCTGCTCGAAGAGCTGGTGCGGGAGGACCAGTCGGACGCGGGTGGCTGCCACCTCGCGAGCCTAGGCAGGCCGTCCGTGGAACCCGGCCACCCCTGGGGTGCCTGACCCCTAGGGTCTGGTCATGACGATCCTCGACAGCTGGACCCGCGGCGAGCACACCTGGGAGGGCACCTCCCACCCGACGTACCGCAAGGGCAGCGGCCCGGGCGTCGTGGTCATCCACGAGATCCCCGGACCGACGCCGTCGGTGATCGGGTTCGGGCAGGAGCTCGTGGACGCGGGCTACACCGTCGTCCTGCCGCACCTGTTCGGCAAGGCGGGCGGCGACTGGAACGGCGTCAACGTCGCCCGCGCGATGGCGCAGGTCTGCATCAGCTCGGAGTTCACCAAGCTCGCCACCGGGGTCACGACGCCGATCGCCGGCTGGCTGCGCTCGCTCGCCCGCGACCTGCACGCCGAGCTCGGCGGTCCCGGCGTCGGCGCGCTCGGCATGTGCTTCACCGGTGGGTTCGCGCTCGCGATGATGGTCGACGACTCGGTCGCCGCGCCCGTGCTGTGCCAGCCGTCGGTGCCCTTCACGGTCGGCAAGGCGCGCTCGGCCGACGTGAACCTCTCCCCCGCCGACCTCGAGGTCGTACGCCGCCGGGCGGCGGGCGGCTGCGCAGTCCTCGGCATCCAGTACGCCTCGGACCCGCTCACGGGCACCCGTTTCGACACCCTCGACCGCGAGCTGGGCGAGGGCTTCATCCGGGTCGACCTGCCGGGCAAGGGGCACTCGGTCGTGACCGAGCAGCGCTCCCAGGAGGCCGTCGACGCGGTGCTGTCCTTCTTCGGCGACCGGCTGCACGCCGGCGCCTGACTCCTCCGGGCGTGATCGATCAGGCCCAGGGGACGGTCGCCTGCAGCACCGCCTCGGTCAGTGCTCCGGTGCGCAGCGCCGTGACCTGCTGGTACTCCGGGTCGGCCACCATCTGGCTGAACGCCTGCCGCGAGGGGTAGCGCACGAGCAGCACCACGTCCCAGTCCTGCCCGGGCTCGGCCACGAGCGTGGTCGAGCCGTCGCCGGCGTACAGCACCTCGGCGCCGTAGCGCGGCAGGAAGGTCTCCTCCAGGGCGGCGGCGTACTGCTCGTAGGAAGCGCGTCCGTCCTCGGTGAAGCGGAGCAGGTTGAGCATCACCACCGGGCCGCCGGGATCCTCGGCCAGGTAGCGCTTGAGGTCCGTGCCTCGCGGGTCGATCGCCATGCGGCCGATCCTGGCACCCGGGTCAGGCTCGTCACGTCACCCGGACGCGGGTCGCGCGACGAGCTCGACCGGGTCCCCGAGCGAGACCACCCCGCCCTCCAGCACGCGACAGACCGACCCGCCGCGCCGCCGCAGGGCCTCCTGGGCGCCGCGGCCGATGGTGTCGTCGAGCAGCTTGCAGGGTGCGGCGACCCGGACGACCTCGAGCAGGACATCGCCGATCCGGATGCGGGCACCTGGCTCGCGGGGCACGGGCCCGTCGCTGATCGTCATGTTGCGCCGAGTCAGCTCGGCGCGCACCTCCGCGCCGTGGATGCCGCTGGCGGTGTCGAGGTCGTCCTGGCTCTGCACGGTGACGTGGCGGTGCTTCGTGCCGTGGTAGCGGTCGCCCACGATGCCCTGGCCCGCCTCGATCTCGACCTTCTCGACGGCGCGCATGGGGAGGCGGGTCGCCTTCGCGACGTGCAGGGCGGTCACGGTGGGCACGACGGAGAGCCTAGGAGGGCGCGGGAAGGCGTGCTCAGGCGGCGAGGACGATGTCGGCGAGGTAGATCTCGAGCCGGTTCAGGTGCGCACGTGGTGGCGGGAGTCCTGGCGCCCGGGACCGGTGGCGGTGGCCGCTGGGCGACGTGGTCTCGACCTCGTGGGGGTCGGTGTCGGTGACCTGGGCGATCCAGCCGGTGGCTTCCTTGGCCTGGTTGCAGGCCTCGCACAGCCCCTGGCCGTTCTCCGCGGTGGTGGCGCCGCCGTCGGCCCACGGAGTGACGTGGTCGCGGTGGCGCACGGGTGCGTCGCAGTAAGGCGTGCGGCAGGACCGATCGCGTGTGGCCAGGAACTGCGCGAGACCGGCTGGGAAGACGCGGGAGCGGGAGTCCATCGTCACCAGCTGCCCGTCGGGGTCGGCGTAGAGCCGGCGCAGGCTGGCCAGCCCTGCTTCCTGGGCGCGAGCGACCAGGTCCCGCACGTCGTCGGCCGGCAGCGGGACCGGCGCGACGCCGGGAGCCGAGACCCAGCCCGGCTCATCACCGGCAGCGCCGGACAGGTTCAGCAGCGTCGCGTCCGAGACGACGACCTGCACCGCGACCGGCACCACCGGCGCCTGCGGTGCGGTCGGGGCGACCGTCTGGTCCCAGGTGCCCGCGCGAGCAGCCACTGACTCGGCCACCGAACCCGGCTGCGGCTGCTTATCGAAGGGACCCCCGAGGACCGCGGCGACCAGCGCATCAGCCATCACCTGCCCCCGGGTCCGCTCGTCACCCGCAGCCCGTGCGGTGTCCGCGGCGCGGCCCAAGGTCGCATGGATCACTACACCCTGCTCCAGCGGCAGCACCGCCGAGAACCTCGTCATCCCGTCCGGTGCCGGGCGCAGGCTGGTGTGCCGCTCAGCGACCGCCTTGGCGCGGCGCTCGACCGCCGCGACCGGGTCCGCGGCGTACGCGAGCCGGTCGACCTCGGCGCGGAAGCGCCGGTCGCCCCACCCGTCGGTGGTGGCCGGGTCGGCCATCAACGTCTTGTCGACGGCCCGTCGGTCCGCCAGCGACAGGCAGGCGGTGCCTTGCGTGATCTGCATTGCTCGCCACTCCGAGCACCGGCCGGCTTCCATCGCCGCCAGCGTGTGCGGCAGATCCGCGCACAGCACCACCGCCAGCCCCAGGTGGACACCGCCGCGGTGCGGCGACTCGCGGCGCGCCAGCGCGACCTCCGCGCCGATCCCCCGCTCCCGGGTAGCGGCCGGCTGGTGCGCACGCTCAGCGATCCGCGACTCCTTGAGAGTCACCGCTAGCGACGCCTGGGCCGCAGCGATCGTGTTCTTCAACGACTCCAGCTCACTCAAGAGCTCTACCGCCGCGACGTCCCGGTCGACCAGATCCGTGTCTCCTACCGCCCGTGCGCGACTGAGCACCTGCTCCCGCAGGCCCTGCAGACTGGTGGCCGAGTTCATGCTCCATTCTATTCGAACAGCCGTTCGAATCGCAAGAGTTTTGGGACAGTCGCTGGACGCCACCGGAGGGCACTCTCATGCCGTGGAAAGCGCGGTCGCTGACGTAGCCAGACGGTCATACCGCGCGGCTGGCCACGCACCCGCCGCTTGGGAACGCCTCACCTCGGCGACGAGCGAGCCCGCATGACCGTTTGGCTACGACCGACGGCCTGAATCCGCAGATGCCGCCTCACGTGCGCTGCCCGCGCGCCCTTGTGCCGCAGTCTGGCCTCAGCGCTTGCGGAACCGCGCCGTGAGCCGCCGGAAGAATCCTTCGATAACGACGGCTTCACCGATGTCGCTTGACGCCCCGGAGCCACCGGTCATTCCCGCGGTGACGACTCCAGCGGAAAACGCTGATTGGCAGGAGCCGCACAGCAGGCGTCCCATGGGGGTGTACGAGCATGAGCCCGTTGCTCCACATTGCTCGCAGCGAGACCGCTGACCGGTGTCGCCTGTAAGCGAGATGTCGAAACTCATCACGCCTCCGAACGTGCGCTGGATCCGAGATGCGGCCACCAGTGCCGCACATCCAGCATGCCGCTCCACGGTGTCCGCGTCCAGGAACGTCCGCTGCTGCCGCGTCTGGGTACGGTCGGCTTCATGCAGCCGTTCGACGAGCAGCGCTGATTTGACCCTCGCCCATGCGGGGCGTCGAGGTCGTCCCAGCTGTCGAAGCCGGGCGGCACGGGCGGCGTGACGTAGCCCAGCGCCTCCTGCCAGAATACTCCGACCCTGCGGGGGTCGGCGCAGTCGAAGGTCACCTGGACGGTCCGGACGGTCAGGGGCCCATCCAGCCACAGCTCAACCGAGCAGGTCCAGCACGTTCCGCGCGAGCTCCGGGCCGGCGTCCTCCTGCAGGAAGTGTCCGGCTCCCTCCAGCACCCGGTGCGGCAGGCCGGCCGCTCCCGGGACGTGGTCGCGGAACACCGTCTCCCAACCACGGGTCGCCGGGTCGCCGTCGGAGTAGCAGGTCAGGAACGGTCGCTCCCACTCCCCCAGGAACGCCATCGTCTCCCGACACAGGGCCGCGCCCACGTCGTTGCGCGTGAGCGGCAGCAGCGCCGTCATCTGGCGCAGCCCGGCGCTGTGCTGCTCGGTCGGGAAGGGCGCGTCGTACGCCGCCAGCACCTCCCGCGAAGGGCGGACCGTCGTGCCACCCGCGACGAAGTCGGAGGCGCGCAGGCGCGGGGCCCGCTGCGTGTGCAGGAGGTAGTCGACCAGCCACTCCTCCAGCACCACCCGCGAGTCGCCCTGGCCGTGGACCGCCCAGGTGAGCCGGCCGGCCAGGTCGGGCGAGGCGGTGTGCAGGATCGTGTTCGCCGCCACCACCGCGGCGTAGCGGTCGGGGTCGGCCGCCAGGGCGGACAGCCCGATCGGCCCGCCCCAGTCCTGGCACACGAGGGTCACCTCTCGCAGGTCCAGGGCCGCGACGAGCGAGCGGGTCCACCCGACGTGCCGGGCCAGGGTGTAGTCGTACGGCGAGACCGGCTTGTCGGAACGCCCGAACCCGATGTTGTCGGGCGCGACGACGCGCGCGCCGCCGGCGACCAGGACGTCGATGACGTGCCGGTAGAGGTAGGACCAGGTCGGCTGGCCGTGCAGCAGCAGGACGGTCGGCCCGTCGGACGGGCCGGCGTCGACGTACGCCATGCGGAGCGGCCCGGAGCCGTCGCCCGCCTCGACCTCGGCGTACGACGGCTCCCACCGCCACCCCGGGAGGTCGGCGAACCGCTCGTCGGGCGTGCGGACGACGGCGAGCGGCTGCGTCACCGCGACAGGATCAGCCCGGACGTCGGGACGCCGGTGCCGGCAGTGACGAGCACGTGCGGCTTCTCGTCCAGCGACACCGGGTTGACCGACGTGCCGCGCACCTGGCGCACCGCCTCGGCGATGCCGTTCATGCCGTGGAGGTAGGCCTCGCCGAGCTGGCCGCCGTGGGTGTTGAGCGGCAGCCGGCCGCCGACCTCGATCGCGCCGTCCTTCACGAAGTCCTTGGCCTCGCCGCGGCCGCAGAAGCCGAGCTCCTCCAGCTGCATGAGGACGTAGGGCGTGAAGTGGTCGTAGAGGACCGCCATCGGCATGTCGTCGGGGCGCAGCCCGCTCTGCCGCCACAGCTCGCGCCCGACCACGCCGATCTCGGGGATGCCGATGTCGTCGCGGTAGTAGGAGGTCATGACGAACTGGTCGGCGCCCGAGCCCTGGGCCGCGGCGGTGATGTACGCCGGCACCTGCGGCAGGTCGCGCGCCCGCTCCGCCGACACGACGACGAAGGCCTGCCCGCCGTCGGTCTCCTGGCAGCAGTCGAGCAGGTGCAGCGGGTCGACGATCATCCGGGAGGCCTGGTGGTCCTCGAGCGTGATCGGCTTGCCGTGGAAGAACGCCTGCGGGTTGGTGGCGGCGTGCCGGCGGTCGGCGACGGCGACCCGGCCGAAGTCCTCCGAGGTGGCGCCGTACTCGTGCATGTAGCGACGCGCCTGCATCGCGACCGTGCCCGCGGGCGTGGAGAGCCCCATCGGGTAGGACCAGGCGTTGTCGAGGCCGTTGGTGTTGACCTGGGCGTTGGCCCACGAGGAGACCTGGCCGAAGCGCATGCCGGAGCGCTCGTTGAACGCGCGGTAGGCCACGACGACGTCGGCGACGCCCGTGGCGACGGCCATGGCCGCCTGCTGGATGGTGCCGCAGGCGGCGCCGCCGCCGTAGTTGATGCGGCTGAAGAAGCGCAGGTCGCCCATGCCGAGCTCGCGGGCGACCGCGATCTCGGAGTTGTTGTCCATCGTGAACGTCGTCAGGCCGTCCACCTCGGAGGGCGCGATGCCGCAGTCGCGCAACGCGTGACCGACCGCCTCGACCGCGAGCTGGAGCTCGGAGCGGCCGGACTCCTTCGAGAACTCCGTCGCACCGATGCCGACGATGGCCGCCTTGTTCGAGAGCCCCATCAGACGGCGACCTTCACGGTGCCGATCACGTGGTCGCCCAGCGACACCGACCCGGTCACCTTGAGCACTGCGACGCCGTCCTCGACCGACTCGACCGACCCGGTGAAGGTGAGCGTGTCGTAGGGGTACGCCGGGGCGCCGAGCCGGATCGCGATGCCCTTCACGACAGCCCCCTCGCCGGTCTCCGCGCGCACCCAGTCGTTGACGTAGCGCTCGACGAACGCGGTCGAGGTCAGGATGTTCATGAAGACGTCCTTCGACCCGGCCGCCTGCGCGATGTCGCGGTCGTGGTGGACGTCCTGGAAGTCGCGGGTCGCGATCGCCGTCGACACGATGATCGTCGGGGTGAGCGGCACGCTCCACTCCGGGAGGGTCGTGCCGGGCTCGAGAAGGGTCGTGGTCACGCCAGCCTCCACACGGGCAGGGTCAGCTCGTCGTCGACGCGCTGGAAGTCGATGCGCACGCGGGCGCCGATCAGGTCGTCCGTGGTGTCCGGGTCGACCCCGAGCAGCTCGCCCAGCACCCGCGGGCCCTCGGAGAGGGTCACGAGCGCGATGACGAACGGGGTCTGCCGGCCCGGCACCTGCGGGTGGCGGTGGACCACCCAGGAGAAGATCTCGCCCTCGCCGGAGGCCCGCACGTGGCCGCGGTCGAGCGCGCCGCACTCGGGGCACGCCGGCCCGGGCGGGTGCCGCAGGGCACCGCACGCGTTGCACTTCTGCAGGCGCAGCTCGCCGGCCGCTGTCCCCTCCCAGAAGTACGCCGTGTCGCGGTTGTGCTGCGGACGCAGGACCCCGCTCACGCGGTGGTCTCCTTCGAGCGCGGGACGAACTTGAGAACCCGGAACAGCATGGTCGCGACGACCTCGTCGCCCACGTACCAGGTGTTGCGCGAGGTCACGAAGTAGCCCACGCCCATGCCGGTGCGCTTGGGTCCGACGACGGACTCCAGGGCGGTGGTGACCCGCACCTGCTCCCCGACCCGCAGGGTGCGGACGTACTCCTGCTCGCAGTTGGTGCCCAGCACCGCGGTGAACCCGGCGTCGGTGAGCACGCGCATCATCCCGTGCAGCGGGTCGTCGGCCGGCGGCTTGCCGCCCAGGCCGTACATCGTCCACACCTGCGCCATCGACGGCGGCGCCTCCCCCGCCTTCCAGCGGGGGTCGTCGTAGCCCATGGCCTCGAGCCAGTTGTTGATCGTCGGCTGGTTGACCGGGTCGCGGGCCTCGCGCTCGGCCGCCTCGCCCAGCGCCTTGATCCGCTCGGCCTCGGCCATGACCTCGGCGTGGACGGCCTCGTCGACGCCGAACAGCTCGTCGGTGCCGGCACTCATCGGGGCACCCGGGGCATCCCGAGGCCGAACATGCCGATCAGCTCGCGCTGCACCTCCTGCACGCCCCCACCGAAGGTGAGCACGAGGTTCCGCTTCGCCTGGGCGTCGAGGTAGGTGAGGAGCTGACGGGTCGCGGGCTCCCCCGGGTCACCGTGGCGGTGCACGAGGGAGATCAGGTCGGCCAACAGGTGCTGGACCTGGTCGGCGGCGAAGACCTTCGACGAGGAGGCGTCCGCCACGGACACCTCACCGGTGGCAGCGGCGCGCGCGACCTCCCAGTTGAGCAGCTCGTTGACGCGGAAGGCCGCGGTGACCCGGCCCAGGACGTCGGCCACGTCGGGACGGTCCAGCAGGTCCCGCTCGCCGAGCCACGCGGCGACCTTGTCGCGCAGGCCCTCGATCCGGCCGGCCGGGCCGAGCATGACGCGCTCGTGGTTGAGCTGGGTGGTGATGAGCTTCCAGCCCTGGTTCTCCTCGCCGACCAGCATGTCGACGGGCACGCGCACGTCGTTGTAGTAGGTGGCGTTGACGTGGTGCGAGCCGTCGGCGGTGATGATCGGGGTCCAGGAGTAGCCCGGGTCCGTGGTGTCGACGATGAGGATCGAGATCCCCTTGTGCTTGGGCGCCTCGAGGTCGGTGCGCACCGCGAGCCACACGTAGTCGGCCTGGTGGCCGCCGGTGGTCCACAGCTTCTGGCCGTTGACGACGTAGTGGTCGCCGTCGCGGCGCGCGGTGGTGCGCAGCGAGGCCAGGTCCGTGCCGGCGTCGGGCTCGGAGTAGCCGATCGCGAAGTGCACGTCGCCGGCCAGGATCCGCTCGAGGAACATCTCCTTCTGCTTCTCCGTGCCGTAGCGGATCAGCGTCGGGCCCACGGTCTGCAGGGTCACGGCCGGGAGGTGCACGTCGGCCCACTGCGCCTCGTTGGCGAAGATCGTCTGCTCGACCTCTCCGAGCCCGCGACCGCCGTACTCCGTCGGCCAGCCGACGCCCATCCAGCCGTCGGCACCCATCTGCCGGATGACGCGCTGGTAGGTCTCCCCGTGCCGGTCGCGCGCACCCTCCTCGGTGGAGTCGCGGTGCTCGTTCTCGGCGGCGAGGCCCGTGAAGTACGCGCGCACCTCGTCCTTGAGCGCACGCTGGTCGGCGGTGAGCTCGAGGTTCTTGGCAGCGGCCGTCTCGACCGGCACCTGGGCGGCGGCGACGTCGAGGTCGTGGACGAGGTCGGTGACGAGCGAGAAGTAGTGGTGCAGCGGGTAGGTCTCGTCGACGCCCATGCCGCCGTGCAGGTGGTGGCAGGTGCGCAGCGTGCGCGGCCCCTCCTGGCACAGCCAGTACGCCGCCACCGCGAGGTCGTCGCCGGCGTCGAGGCCCGCCGCGACCCGCCAGGCCGCGTTGTCGGCGGCCAGGTCGGTGGTGCGCGCGGCGATGTAGACGTCGGCGACCTGCATGGCGACCGCCTGGAACTCCGCCAGGGTGCGGCCGAACTGGGTGCGGCCCTTGACGTAGCCCGCGGTCAGGTCGCGCGCACCGGCCAGGGCGCCCGCGCCCACCAGGCACAGCCCGGCGACGGCGTGGTCGAGCAGCGCCTGCGCGGCGTCGCCCTCGAGCAGGTCGGCGGGCGCGCCGTCGAGCACCACCGTGTGGCGGTCGATCCGCGCGGAGGACGGGGAGACGTGCAGCTCCACACCGGGGCCGTGCGGGTCGACCAGGGCCACGACCGGGCGGTCGCCGTCCACGGCGGTCACGAGCAGGCGCGTCGCGTCGGCGGCATGGGTGACGGCGATCTTGCGGCCGGTCACCCGCCCCTCGGCGTACGTCGTGGAGGGCGTGGCGCCCAGGCCCCGACCGACCTCCCGCAGGGCCGGCGTGAGCAGGACCTCGCCGGAGGCGATGCCCGGGAGCAGCTCCTTGCGCTGGGCGTCGGTGCCGTGGGCGGTGAGCACGAGCCCGCCGCAGACCAGCGTCTCCCAGAGCGGCAGGTGACGGGCCCGGGAAGCGGCCTCCCGCAGCAGCACGCCGACCTCGAGGAGACCGAGGCCGTCGCCGCCGTGCTCCTCGGGGATGCCGAGGCCGAGCAGGCCTGCCTGGGCCAGGGCGGCCCAGTCGGCGTCGCGGTCCAGCGCCTCGCGGACCACCGAGCGGACCGCCTCGGTCTGCTCGGCGTGCTCCTGCGGGTCGTAGCCGTTCGTCACGGGTGCCTCCTGCTGCTCTGGGGCGGGGTCGTCACCCGAAACTGTAACGTGTTCTACCTCGCCGCGGGAGGGCGCGCCGCGGGTCAGACGTGCTGGGCCTCCACGGCGGCCCGCAGCCGCGCGAGCTCGTTCGGGAAGTGGCCCACCAGGACGTCCGGGTCCGGCACCGACTCGCGGCAGGCGATGACGCCCACGTGCAGGCGACCGGCGTTGGACAGCACCGTGACGTTCAGCCCGGCGCCGTGGAAGACCGGGCCGAGCGGGTAGAGCGCCTGGATCCGGGCGCCGGCCAGGTACAGCGGGATCGGCGGCCCGGGGACGTTGGAGATCACCAGGTTGTGCGCGACCGGGAGCCGGTCGGCCAGCCCGAGGCCGGCGTAGGCCCGGACGGCGAGCCCGAAGGTCCGCGGGGCCGCGAACTCCGCCCAGTCCTGGAGGGCGTCGGCGCTGATCGCCTGCTGGTGCTCCTTGGCGTGCCGGTTGCGCTCCGCGAGGTCGGCCAGCCGCTCGAGCGGGTCGTCGAGGTGCGTGGCGAGCTTGGTGAAGAGCGCCGAGACCTTGTTGGCGCCGGTCGAGTGCCGGGTCGAGGCGTGCACCGAGACCGGGACGGTCGCCAGCAGCGACTCCTCCGGGAGGTCGTCGTGCTCGGCGAGGTAGGCCCGCAGGGCTCCCCCGGCGATGGCCAGCACGACGTCGTTGACCGTCGTCCCGGTGGCGTTCTTGACCGCGCGCACCTCCTCGAGGTCCAGGTCGAGGAAGCCGATGCTGCGGTGCCCGGTGATGGTGCCGTTGAACGAGGTCCGCGGCGCGGTGAGCGGCGCGGCCATCGCGGTGCCGGCGCGGGCCCGTGCCACCGTGCGGGTGATCATCTGGGTCGTCGGCTGGACCAGGCGGGCGGCCGCGACCGGGCGCGTGAGGTTCGTCAGGACCGCGCGACCCAGCAGCTCGCGGCGCCCGGGCTCGCGCCCGTGGGTGCCGACCTCCTCCAGGCGCAGCGGCGGGTCGGTCGGCGAGAGGCTGCACAGGGCGCTGACGAGGTTGGAGCCGGACACGCCGTCGACCGTCGCGTGGTGCATCTTGGAGAAGACCACGACCTTCTCGCCGTCCTCGTCGGCGTACCCCTCGATGACCCACATCTCCCACAGCGGCCGCGAGCGGTCCAGCGGCAGGCCGGCCAGGTGCGCGGTCAGGGCGGTCAGCTCCTCGTAGCCGCCGGGCGGCGGCACGGCGAGGCGGTGCACGTGCCGCTCGATGTCGAAGCGCGCGTCCCGCACCCAGATCGGGTGGTCGAGGCCGAGCGGCACGCGGCGCAGCTTGCGGGTGAAGGTCGGCACGTCGCTGACGGCGTCCTCGATCTGCTGCTGGAGCCGGCGGAAGGAGTACGGCTCGGGCATCGTGCTCGGGTCCAGCACGAACAGCGCGCACACGTGCATCAGCTGCTCGGGGGTCTCGAGGTAGAGGAAGCTCGCGTCGAGCCCTGAGAGTCGGTCCACTGTCAATCTCCGAAGGGGTGGCGCTGCGGGGTCGCCCTCACAACGAGCGACGGACCCGAAGGCGACGGCGTCGGGTGGACGGCGCGGACACGGGGACCGGTGCGTGCCCCTACGATCGCGCCATGTCGTTCCTGCGCCGCCAGGTCATCACCGCGGCCCTCACCGCCAACGCCATCCGCCCGGTCCCCGGCTTCCGCGCCGGCATCCCGGCGTTCTTCGCCGGCTGGCTCACCGGCGAGCTGGCCCCGCACGTCCTGGCGGCCACGACCGTCGACGCCCTGGCCAACGCGCGCAGCGAGAAGCGGGACCCGCGCGGCCTCGCGCTCGCCGCTGCCAGCGCGGCCGGACTGACCTACCTCGTCGCCCAGTCGCGCCAGGTCGGCACCGCGGCCGAGGAGGCGCTGGTCGAGGGCCTCGGTGCCGACTACGTCGAGCAGCTCGACAGCGCACCCACCCCGGCCGACCTCGCCGTCCCGTGGCGCAAGCTGGTCTACCCGTTCCGGATGCGCGAGCCGCGGGTCACGGTGCACAAGGACATCGCCTACGACGACGAGACCGGCCGCCGCGGGCTCCTCGACGTCTACGTCCCGGCCGACACGCCGCTCGAGGGCGCGCCCGTCCTCCTCCAGGTGCACGGGGGCGGCTGGACCATCGGCAAGAAGGACCAGCAGGGCATCCCGCTGATGCAGCACCTGGCGGCCAAGGGCTGGGTGTGCGTGGCGATCAACTACCGCCTGGCCCCCCGCGACCCGTTCCCGGCCCACGTCATCGACGTGAAGAAGTCGATCGCTTGGATCCGCGAGCACATCGCGGCGTACGGCGGGAACCCCGACTACATCGCCATCACGGGAGGCTCCGCGGGCGGCCACCTCTGCGCGCTCGCCGCTCTGACCCCCCACCGGCGCGAGTGGCAGCCCGGCTTCGAGGACGTCGACACCTCCGTCCAGGTCGCGGTCCCCCACTACGGCGTCTACGACTTCGCCGGCTCCACCGGACTGCGCTCGGCCGAGCTCATGCGCGACCGGTTCCTCGGCCCGCGGGTGCTCCAGCGGCGCTGGTCGGAGGACCCGGAGGCCTTCGAGGCCGCCTCCCCGATCCTCCAGGTCACCGAGGACGCCCCGGACTTCTTCGTGCTGCACGGCCAGCGCGACACGCTCGTCGCGGTGGAGCAGGGCCGGCTCTTCGTCGAGGAGCTGCGCCGCACCTCCAAGCGCTCGGTGGTCTACGCCGAGCTGCCCGGGGCGCAGCACGCCTTCGACGTCTTCCCCTCGATCCGCAGCGCCCACATCGTCCGCGCGATCGACCGCTACCTGCACTGGCACTGGAACCAGTACCGCCAGCGGTGATCCTTACCGGGGCAGCCCGAGGATCCGCTCGCCGGCGATGTTGCGCAGGATCTGGGTGGTCCCGCCGGCGATCGACAGGCAGCGGGTGTTGAGCATCTCCCAGACGTCCGCGGCGAAGCGGTCCTCGCCCCGCGCGGTGGTGTCGACGAGCAGCAGCCGCTCCTGCTGGAGGGTGACGACCAGCTCGGCGGCGTCCTGGCGGTTGCGCACGCCCAGCAGCTTGGCGACGCTCGACTCCGCACCCGGGCCCTGACCGGCCAGCGACCGCAGCGTCGATCGGACCCCCAGCAGCGTGCAGACCGTCGACAGGGCGACGGCCCGCCCGACGGCGACCCGCTGCGCCGGGTCGAGGCCCTCCGCGGCCAGCTCGACGGCCCGCTCGGTCGCGGCCGAGAGCCGCGTGGTGGCCATCGCGACCCGCTCGTTGGCCAGCGTCGTGCGGGCCAGCCTCCAACCGTCGCCGGGCTCGGCCACGACGCAGTCGTCGGGCACGAACACGTCGTCGAGGAACACCTCGTTGAAGAGCGCCTCGCCGGTGATCTCGCGCAGCGGCCGCACGTCGATGCCCTCGCTGCGCATGTCGACGAGGAAGTAGGTGATCCCCTTGTGCTGCGGGACGTCGGCGTCGGTGCGGGCCAGGCAGATCGCCCAGTCGGCCTGGTCGGCCACCGAGGTCCACACCTTCTGCCCGGTCAGCCGCCAGCCGCCCTCGACCCGCACGGCCTTGGTGCGCAGCGAGGCCAGGTCGGATCCCGATCCGGGCTCGGAGAAGAGCTGGCACCAGACCAGCTCCCCCAGCAGCGAGGGGCGCACGAAGCGCTCGCGCTGGGCCTCGGTGCCGTGCTGCAGGATCGTCGGCAGGGCCCACGCCGCGATGACGATGTCGGGCCGCTCGATCCCGGCCCGGGCCAGCTCCTCGTCGATGACGACCTGGGTCACCGCGTCCGCGTCGCGCCCGTACGGCGCCGGCCAGTGCGGCATGAGCAGGCCGGTGTCGACCAGGGCGGCTCGGCGCTCGGCAGTGGGCAGGGCCGCGACCGACTCGACGTCGGCGCGCAGGCCGGGACGGACCGCCTCGTCGCGACCCTCGAGGTCGACCTCGACCCGACGGCGCCGACCCTCGACGGCCTGGGCGGCCAGCCGCTCCGCGGCGGCCTCGGGTCGGGCGTGCGCGGCCCGCAGCGACAGTGCCCGGCGCAGGTAGAGGTGGGCGTCGTGCTCGAAGGTGAAGCCGATGCCGCCGAGCACCTGGATGCAGGTCTTGGCCACCTCGACGGCCCCGTCGAAGCAGGTCGCCTCGGCCACGTCGCAGGCGAAGGCCCACTGGGCCTCGGCGTCGGGTCCGGTCGCGTCGGCCGCGGCCGCGGCGTCCCAGGCCGCGGCGGTGACCGCCTCGGCGGTCTCGAGCATCTCGGCGCACAGGTGCTTCACGGCCTGGAACGAGCCGATCTTGCGCCCGAACTGCTCGCGCACCCCGGCGTACGCCACGGCCGTGCGCAGGCACCAGCGGGCGATCCCCGAGGCCTCGGCAGCGGCCAGGGTGACGGCGACCCGACGGACGAGGGCGTCGTCGACGTCGACGCGCTCCCCCGCCGACTCCTCGCACGAGACCACCGAACCCGCACGGCGGGAGAGGTCCAGCCCGGTGGCGGCCTCGAATCGCAGCGCGGAGGCGGGCAGCAGAGCCCAGCCGCTGCCACCCCGCACCAGCGCGTGCTCCACCGACGGCGCGTCGAGCAGGACGTCGGACGAGGCGGTCGGCAGCGCGAGCGAGACCACGGAGCCGCCCGCCAGTGCCGCCAGCCCGGCCTCGACGGCCGGTCCGGCGCCGGCGCGCGCCAGCACGCCGGCCACGACCGCGGGACCGAGCAGCGGACCGGCGACCAGCTCCTCCGCGCAGGCCTCGAGCGCGACGGCCAGGTCGAGCATGGTGCCGCCCCCGCCGCCCTGGGACTCCGGCACCGCGATCGTCACCAGGCCCATCTCGACGCTGGCCTTCCAGGCGTCGTCGAAGCGCGCGCCGGGGTCACCCTCGGCGGCCCGGGCTGCCGCGAGGCCCCCCGCGTCGGCGGCCCACCCGCGCAGGCTGGCGGCGAGCTCGGTGTGCTCCTCGGAGATGCCGATCGACATGCGTGTCCTTCCAGCGACGGCGGGTGCCTGACCGCGAAAACTAGAACGTGTTCTCACTCTATAGGCTGCCGCCGTGAGTGACGACTGGTTGAGCCACGCCCTGGCCGCGAAGGGCTTCATGCCCGAGGACGAGGGGATGCTGCTGCACCGACGCGCCCTCGAGCGGCTCCCGCACGGCCCGGCCCTGGAGGTGGGCAGCTACTGCGGCAAGTCCGGGGTCTACCTCGGCGCCGCGGCCCGCGCCGTCGGCGGCCCCCCGGCGGTCGTCTTCACCGTCGACCACCACCACGGGTCGGAGGAGAACCAGGCCGGCTGGGAGCACCACGACGCCAGCCTCGTCGACCAGCGCACCGGGCGGATGGACACCTTGCCGGTCTTCCGCCGCACGATCGAGGACGCCGGCCTCGAGGACGTCGTGGTCGCCGTGATCGGCCAGTCCACGACCGTCGCCGCACACTGGCGCACGCCGCTGTCGCTGCTGTTCATCGACGGCGGGCACGCCGAGGTGCACGCGCAGAACGACTACTCCGGCTGGGCGCACCACGTCGACCGCGACGGCCTGCTCGTCATCCACGACGTCTTCGAGCACCCTGAGGACGGCGGCCAGGCGCCGTACCACGTGTTCCAGCGGGCGCTGGCCTCCGGCGCCTTCACCGAGGAGGAGGCGCTGGGGTCCATGCGGGTGCTGCGGCGGACCTCCGGGTCAGCGGGCGAGCCGGTCGGCTGAGGCGTCGGCCGACGCGCAGCCGCACTCGAGGGCGATCTCGGCGAAGTGCGGGGCCAGCGAGGTCCCGCGCATGATCCCCGAGCCCGGGGTCGCGTGGCCGTGCGTCTCCCCCAGCGCGTCGACGGCCAGCACGACCGCGGCGGCGGTGTACGTCGTGTGCTCGTGCGGCCAGTAGACGTCGGACGGCTCGTCGGTGCGGCCGGTGTCGTAGACCCAGCCGGTCCAGTAGCGGCCGTCGGACTCGCGCAGGTGCTGCATGTCGCGCACCAGCTGGAGCGCGCGGGAGTGGTCGCCGACCGCGTCCAGCGCCATCGCCAGCTCGCAGGTCTCCGCACCCGTGACCCACGGGTTGGTGTCGACGCAGTGGATGCCCAGGCCGGGCACCACGAAGTCGTCCCACCGGTCGGCCAGCCGGTCGAAGGCCGCGGTGCCGCGGACGGCCCCGCCGAGGACCGGGTAGTACCAGTCCATGGAGTAGGTCGACTTGTCGGCGAACAGGTCCTGGTGCTCGCGCACGGCGTGGCCCAGCCGGCCGCCGGCCAGCTCCCACTCCGGCTGCGGCTCGTCGAGCAGCTCGGCGATCGCGACACCTGCGCGCAGCGAGTGGTAGATGCTCGAGGAACCGGTGAGCAGGCAGAAGTCGTCCACCGGCGTCCACGCGATGCCGCCCCACGCGGTCTGGAGCGAGACCACGAAGTCCAGCCCGGCCCGGACCGAGGGCCAGTAGGTGCGCACGAAGTCCAGGTCGCGGCGCACCAGCCAGTGGTGCCACACACCGACGGCGAGGTAGGCGGACATGTTGGACTCGCCGCGCTCGTCCTCGACCGTGTTCGCCACGATCTTCATCGGCCACGAGCCGTCGGCGCGCTGCATCGTGGGGACCCAGGCGTAGGCGCGCTCGGCGGCCTCCACCTCGCCGCCGACCAGCATCGCCATGGCGGCCTCGACGTGGTTCCAGATGTCGACGTGCTCGCCGGTGGTCCACGGCACGGCACCGCAGGGCTCCTGCATCGCCGCGATCGCCGCAGCCGTGTCGGCGACCTGGTCCGCGGTGAGCAGCCCCTCGACGTACGGCACGCTCACGCGGTGGCCCCGTCCGAGCCGCCGGCCTCCGGCTTGCGGAAGTAGAGCACCAGGCTCTTGCCGATCAGCGGGTCGAGCACCTTGCCGGCCAACCTGAGGGCGGTCGGCTGCTTCATGATCTCCCAGACCAGGAGCTTGTGCCACGCCTTGACCGCGGGGTGCTCGTCGTTCTCCACGCCGACGGCGCACTTGATCCACCAGTACGGCGTGTGCAGGCCGTGCGCGTAGCCGCGACCCTCGTAGACCATCGCGTCGCCGGGGGTGCCGTCGTTGGACCGGCCGGCCTTGGTGACCTTGTCGATGAGCTCGTGGTCGGTGTAGATGCGGATGTGGCCACCCTCGGCGTGGTGGTAGTCCGGGGAGAGCTTCCAGTTCACGACCTCGGGCAGCCAGCGCGGCACCGAGATCGCCATGGTGCCGCCCGGGCGCAGGACGCGGACGAGCTCCTTGATCGCGGCGACGTCCTCGTGGATGTGCTCGAGCACCTCGGCGCAGACGATCCGGTCGAACTCGCCGTCGGCGAAGGGCAGCGAGAGCGCGTTGCCCTCCTTCACGTCGGCCTCGGCGCCGGCGGGCGCCTCGCCGGCCTCCTTCATCGCCACGAACAGGTCGCGGACGCGGGCCAGCTCCTCGGCGTCCATGTCGAAGGCGATCACGTCGCCGCCGCGGCGGTAGGCCTCGAAGGCGTGGCGACCCGCGCCGGCGCCCATGTCGAGGATGCGCTCTCCCGGGCGCAGGCCCAGGCGGTCGAAGTCAACGGTCAGCATGGTTCAGGCACTCCACTTCTTCGTACGCCGGCCCTTGCGCCCCTGGACGGGCATCGGCCCCTGCTCGTGCCACTCGGCGACGACCTGCTCGTAGGCGGCGGCGACCTTCACGGCCACGGCGCGCCAGCTGAACATCTCCTCGACCCGACGGCGCCCCGCGCGGCCCATCCGCTCGCGGCGCTCGGGGTCGTCGAGCAGCGCGGCGAGCGCCTGCTCCAGCTCGCCGACGTCGCCGGGCGTGACCAGGTCGGCGCACTCCCCGTCGGGGCCGGTGACCTCGGGGATCGCGCCGGCACGGGACACCACCAGAGGGGTGCCGCAGGCCATCAGCTCGGCGGTCGGGAGGGAGAAGCCCTCGTAGAACGACGGCACGCACGCGACCTCGGCCGAGCCCATGAGCGCCACCAGCTCCTCCTCCGAGACGCCGTGGACGAAGCGGACCGCGTCGCCGATGGAGAGCTTCTCGATGAGCTTCTCCGTGCGCCCGCCCGGCTTGGGCTTGGTGACGAGGACCAGCTCGGCGTCGCGCTCGGTGCGCAGCTTGGCGAAGGCCTCCAGCAGGGTCGCGATGCCCTTCATGGGGGCGTCCGCGCTGGCCATGGCGAGGATCCGGCCGGGGACCCGCGGCACCGTCGGCGGCACGAAGCCGTCGTCGACGCCGAGCAGGATCACCTGCATGCGTGCCGGGTCGACGCCGAAGTCAGTGGCGATGTCGCGCTTGGAGGTCTCCGAGGGCGTCATGACGAGCCGCATCGAGCGGGCCACGCGGCCCTGCATCCTCAGGAAGCCGTACCACCGGCTGAGGGTGAACTTGCGCCACGGGTTGCGGGTCTGGGCGATGTCGATGCGCCGGTCGAAGGTGATCGGGTGGTGCAGCGTCGTGATGAGCGGCATCTGCTGCTCGATGTCGAGCATGCCGTAGGCCAGCACCTGGTTGTCGTGGGCGATGTCGAACTCACCGGCGCGCTCGCGCAGCAACCGGGCCACGCGGGTGCCGAAGGTCTTGGGCTCGGGGAAGCCCGCCGCGCACATGGTGGCGAACTCCTCGACGTCGACCCGGTCGCGGAACTCGCGCAGCTTCGGGACGCGGAAGGGATCGGGCTCGCGGTAGAGGTCCAGGCTCGGCACCTTCGTGAGCCGCACGCCCTCGTCGAGCTCGGGGTAGGGCTGGCCGGAGAAGACCTCGACCTCGTGCCCCAGCGCCACCAGCTCGCGGCTGAGGTGGCGCAGGTAGATCCCCTGCCCCCCGCAATGCGGCTTGGAGCGGTAGGACAGCATTGCGATGCGCACCTGCTGGCTCTCCTTCGACGGGTCGTACGACGGTCCGGAAGCACTTCCCCCGGACTGCTGGGCCGGACTGCTGGTCGGCACCGCTGGGCGCGGCGACGAGCCGAAGAAGTGAAACGTGTTCCTATTATGGACCACGCGGCACCAGCCTAGACGCAGGAGGCCCGGTCACGCTGCCGGGTCGCTCACCTGGACGGATGCCGCGGAGCGTTACCGTTGGAACGTTCCACCACCCGACCATGGGGGCCACATGAGCACAGCACACAGCCTGGCGACCGAGGAGCTCGGCTCCACCGCGCAGCGCGAGCGCCGCAAGCGCATCCTCGACGCCACCATCGATCTCGCCTCGCAGGGCGGGTTCGACGCCGTGCAGATGCGCGCCGTGGCCGACCAGGCCGAGGTCGCCCTGGGCACCCTCTACCGCTACTTCCCCTCCAAGATCCACCTGCTGGTCTCCGCGCTGGGCCGCGAGTTCGAGAAGACCGAGACGGCGCTGCGCGAGCGCCAGCTCACCGGCCAGACCCCTGCCGAGCGGGTCATCGAGGTCCTCAAGCTCACCAGCCGCGGCCTGCAGGGCGACCCGCACCTCACCGAGGCCCTCACGCGGGCGTTCATGTTCGCCGACTCCTCGGTCCAGACCGAGATCAACCAGGTCGGCATGTTCATGACCTCGATGGTCACCCGGGCCATGCACCCCGGGCGCACCGAGTTCGACGACCAGGACGTCGCCATCGCCAGGGTGATCGGCGACGTGTGGCTCTCCGCCCTCATGGGCTGGGTGACCGGTCGCTCCACCGCAGCGGAGACCGGTCAGCAGATCGAGGTCGCCGTCAGGCTCCTGCTCCGGGACTGAGCCTCGAGACGCTCAGCCGCCGAAGCCGTGGGTGGCGGTCACGCCGCCGTCGACGGCGATCTCCGCACCGTTGATGTACGACGACTCGTCGCTCGCCAGGAAGACGTAGAGCGGCGCCACGTCCTCGGGGTGCCCGACCCGGCGCAGCGGGATCTTGGAGGCGCCGTACTCCATCGCCGCGTCTCCCCCGTGCACACGCGTCATCGGGGTGTCGATCATCCCGGGGTGCACGGAGTTGACCCGGATGCCCATCGGGCCGAGCTCGTGCGCGGCGCCCTTGGTCATGCCGCGGATCGCGAACTTCGTGCCGCCGTAGGCGACGCAGCCGGACATGCCGCCCAGGCCTTCGGTGGAGGAGGCGTTGATGATCGAGCCGCCGCCGTTCTTGCGCATCGTCTTGGTGACGGCGTTCATCCCGAGCAGGGTGCCGAGCTGGTTGACGCGGTACATCAGCTCGACGTCGGAGAGGTCCAGCCGACCGACCTGGCCGAAGCGCAGGATGCCGGCGTTGTTGGCCAGCACGGTGACCGGGCCGAAGCGCTCGTTGGTCTCCTCGACCAGCGTGGCCCACGCGCCCTCGTCGGAGACGTCGTGGTGGGCGAAGACCGCCATCCCGGGATGGCTGGCCTCGAGCTCGGCCGCGAGCGCCTGGCCCTCGTCCTTGGCCACGTCGGCGAGGACGGTGCGGGCACCCTCCTCGACGTAGGCGCGGGCGATGGCCGCGCCTTGGCCCATGGCCGCACCCGTCACGATGGCGACCTTGCCGGCGAGTCGGCTGCTGCGGGGCGTGCTCACTGCGTCACTCACTGGGCACTCAGCTTCATGATCGAGTCGGCGGCGAAGCCGACGGAGGGGTCGCGGTCGGCGAAGTAGCTGCCGAGCTGCTTGTCGAGGTCCTCGGGTGTCCAGAGCGTGCCGCTCTTGTCGAAGCGCTCCTCGAGCACCGGGGCCGCGACCAGCGCGACCATCCCGCCGTAGACCACGAACACCTGCCCGGTGATCCGCGCGGCCGCCGGGCTGGCGAGGTAGGCCACGACCGGGGCGACGTGCTCGGGCGAGTAGGGGTCGACCTCCTGGCCGGAGGTGTCCTCGCCGAAGACCTGCGCGGTCATCGCGGTGCGGGCGCGCGGGCAGATCGCGTTGGCCCGGACGCCGGAGGAGGCCATGGCACGCGCGGTGCTCACGGTGAGGGCGGCGATGCCGGCCTTGGCGGCGGCGTAGTTGGCCTGGCCCGGAGGACCGGACAGGAACGCCTCGGAGGCGGTGTTGACGACCGCGGCGTCGACCGGCGCACCGGTCTCCTTGGCCTTGGCCCGCCAGTAGGCCGAGGCGTTGCGCGAGAGCAGGAAGTGCCCGCGCAGGTGCACCCGGATGATGTCGTCCCACTCCTCGTCGGAGAGGTTGAAGAGCATCCGGTCGCGGGTCATGCCCGCGTTGTTGACGACGACGTCGAGGGAGCCGAAGCCGTCGACGGCCGCTGCGACCATGGCGTCGGCGGTGGCGCGCTCGGAGACGTCACCGGCGGCCACGACGGCCTCGCCGCCCCGGCCGCGGATCTCCTCGGCAACGGCGTCGGCGGCGCCCGGGAGGTCGTTGAGGACCAGGCGGGCGCCGGCGTCCGCCAGGGCCAGCGCCTCGGCGCGACCCAGTCCCGCGCCCGCACCGGTGACGACGGCGACCTTGCCGTCGAGGGACGTGCTCGTGCTCTCGGCCACCGGATCAGTCCTCGACGAGGGTGATGGCGGCGCGCGGGCAGGCCGCCACGGCGCGCTTCACGTCCTCGATGTTCTCGTCGGTCGTCTGGTCGGTCTTGACCACCAGGTAGTCGTCGTCGTCGAGCTCGAACACCTCGGGGGCCATGGCCTCGCACAGGGCGTTGGACTCGCACAGGTCGAAGTCGACCTTGATCTTCATCGTGACTCTCCTCGAAGGGGCGGTGGGGTTCGGTGGGGCTCGGGTCAGACCATCTTGCGGTGGTCCCAGGTCGCGACGTGCTCGGGATGGACCACCACGGCGACCCGCTTGGTGGCCTGCTTCTCGACGGTCTCGCGACCGAAGTCCCCGAGCGCCTCGAAGGACTCGGCGTTCAGCATCCGGGTGGCCACGGCCGAGCCGATCTCGAGGATCCCGTCGCGGTCGCGGATGATCTCCGCCCGCCCGGTGATCGAGGCGCCGCGCAGCTCGAAGTAGTCGACGCCGTCCTCGACCAGGGCACTGACCCGGGGGTCGCGCTCGAGGTTGCGGATCTTCTGGCTGCGGCCGTAGGTCCAGAAGGCGATGTTGCCTTCGTGCAGCACGTAGAAGAGCGTCGAGAGGTGCGGGAACCCGTCGTGGCCGTTGCTGGCGATCTGCACCTTGAGGTTCTCCCCCAGCAGCGCCTGCACCTCCGCGTCGCTCATCTTCACGCCGTCGCGTCCGCCACCCATGTCAGCCACCTTCCGAGGAGTGTCCAGGGAAGACCTTGGCGGTCGGGTCGATCGCCACGGTCGCGTTGTTGACGGCTGTGGCCGCCTCGCCGAAGCCGACGGCGATGAGCCGCACCTTGCCGGGGTACTCGGTGATGTCGCCGGCGGCGAAGACCCGGGACAGGTTGGTGCGCATCGAGGAGTCCACGACGACGTGCCGCTTCTGCACCTCCACGCCCCACTGCTGGATCGGTCCGAGGTCGGCGACGAAGCCGAGCGCGGCCACCACGGCCTGGCAGGGGTACGTCGTCACACCGTCCGGGTCGGTGATGTCGACCTCGCCGAGGTGGCCGTCCGGGCCGGGACGCAGGGCGGTCAGCTCGGCCTTGGTGACGATCCGGACCGACGAGGCGCGCACCTGCTCCACGGTGCGCTCGTGGGCGCGGAAGGCGTCGCGGCGGTGCACGAGGGTGACCGACCTGGCGACCGGCTCGAGGTGGACGGCCCAGTCGAACGCCGAGTCGCCGCCGCCGACGATGACGACGTCCTTGCCGGCGTACGGGGCGAAGGAGGGGACGAAGAACTCCAGCCCGCGGCCGAGGAACTCGTGCCCGGCGGGCAGCGGCCGGGGGCTGAACTTGCCGATGCCGGCGGTGATGAGCATGGCGCCGGCCCGCACGACCGTCCCGTCGTCGAGGCTGAGCACGACCCCGTCCTCGGAGTGCTCCAGGTCGGTGGCCGTGCGACCCAGGAGGTAGACCGGGTCGGCGGTCGCGGCCTGCGTGACCAGGCCGGCGACCAGGTCGCGGCCCTTGACCGACGGGAAGCCGGCCACGTCGAGGATCTGCTTCTCGGGGTACATCGCGGTCACCTGGCCGCCGAGCTCGGGCAGCGAGTCGACGACGGCGATGCGGTGGCCGCGGAAGCCGGCGTAGTAGGCGGCGAAGAGGCCGGTGGGGCCCGCGCCGACGACGACGAGGTCGACCTCGACGTCCTGGCCCGCGGGCGACGGGGATGAGGGTGTGGTCACAGCGGGTGATCCTCCCCTTCCCCGAGCGGCCCCGCCAGGGTTCGTCTCGTCGTGCGCCCGCCGGGTGGCGACCGCGCCGGAACTGTAACGTGTTCTAGTTGTCCGCCGCCAGCGACCCGCCAGGTCCGGACGCCGCGCTCCGCCACGACACCTAGGCTGGACCCCGAGCGACCGACCAGTGACCGGCCAGCAGCGGAGGAGGGCCCGTGGGACTCGACGCCGACGCGTGGAGCGCGTTCCCGCACGACCCGCGCGACCCCGCCCACGCCCGGCTGCGGGCCAGCGACGCCGACCGCTTCACCGCCACGCACCTGCTGGGCGAGGCCTACGCCGAGGGACGCCTAGACCTGGAGGAGCACGACGAGCGGACCGAGCACGCCCGCGGGGCCCGGGTGCTCGGCGACCTCGTGCCGCTGCTCGAGGACCTGGTCCCCCGGCTCACGGCGCCGCAGGGCCGCGGGCTCGTGCGAGCCACCCCCGCCGAGCTGCGGACCCGCGCCGAGCAGGAGTGGGCCAGCGACCGGCGCCAGGCGGTGCTCGGGTTCCTGGCGCCCAGCCTCATCTGTTGGGCGGTCTACGCGACCCTCGCCTGGGGCGAGTCCCCGGGCGAGTGGCAGCTGCCGTGGCCCCTCATCGTCACGGTGGTCACCTTCCTCAACGTCGTGCGGGTGCACGTCGCCCGCGAGGACATCGTGGCCTCCGAGCTCGCCGCGCTGGAGAAGAAGCGGGCCAAGGAGGCCAAGGCGCTGGCCAAGGAGTCCGCCGCGCGCGAGCGGCTGGACCCCCAGGCGCTGCAGGCGGCCTCCGAGCTGGCCCGGCGCAAGGCAAGGGAGGCGGCGCGCACCGTCGAGCAGGACGTCGTACGCCGGTTCAACGAGCGGTTCAGGCCTCCTGGGCCGTCCTGAGCCGGTACGCCGTGCCGCCGACGACCGCGATCCAGTCGCGCCCGGTGGTGCTGCGCAGCTTGCGCCTCAGCCCGGCCACCTGGACGTCGACCAGGAAGTCGGACTCGATGAACTCCCCCTGCCAGACCTCCTTGACCAGCGCCCCGCGCTCGAGCGGCTCGCCCAGGTGTCGCGCCAGTGTGAGCAGGATGCGGCCCTCGGTCGGGGTCAACGGCACCGACTCGTCGCGGTAGCGGGTAGCGCCGGTGAGCGGGTCGAGCAGCAGGCCGTGGCCCAGGTCGGTCATCGAGACGCCAGATGCGCGCACGGTCGTGCGGTCCTGGTCCTCGCCCTCGTTCGCGGCGGGCAGGCCCATGCGCGGGCGCCGGAGCAGCGCCGCGGCGCGGGCCCGCAGCTCCCGCGGGGAGAACGGCTTGCAGAGGTACTCGTCGGCGCCGACCTCCAGGCCGACCAGCCGGTCGATCTCGGCGTCGCGGCCGGTGATCATGATGATGTAGGCGTCGGTGAAGGCGCGCAGCTGCTCGCAGACCTCGGTGCCGTCCATGTCCGGCAGCGTGAGGTCGAGGGTCACCAGGTCGGGCTGGCGCTCGCGGGCCAGGGTCAGCGCCGCCGCGCCGGTCGGGGCGACGACGACGTCCAGGTCGAGGGCCTCCAGCACCATGACCACGAGGTCGGCGATGTCGGGGTCGTCGTCGACCACCAGGGCCCGGTGCCGCACCTGGGTCACGTCTGCCACCTCCCGACCGCGGCTCTCGGCGCGGCCTCTCGACGCACCGCCGCGGCACACCCGGGCGGTCGCCCACAAACTAGCGGTCGAAGCGGTAGCGTCCACCCACCGAGTGGACGAGACGCGCCGATGGGAAGGTTTGCGAGTGGTCGGGGGGGTCGAGGACGAGCGCCGCCAGCGGGCGGTCGACGGTCTCGGGCTGGCTGAGGTGGGCAGCCACCCGCGCCTGGACCGGATCACCCGGCTGGCCTGCCTGGCGCTCGACGTCCCGATGTCCGCCGTGACGGTGCTGGACCGCGGCCGCGCGTGGTTTCCCAGTGCCGCCGGGTTCGAGCCGGGCCCGATGCCGGCCGAGGACACCTTCTGCTCGACCACGCTGGCCGAGGACGGCGACGAGCCGTTGGCGGTCGTCGACGCCCATGCCGATCCCCGGTTCCAGGACCTGCCTGTCGTCCACGAGGGGGTCAACGCCTATGTCGGGCTGCCGCTGCGCGACCACACCGGCACGGCGGTGGCGACCTTCTGCGTCTTCGACACCCAGCCGCGCGAGCTGACCCCCGAGCAGCGCGAGGCCTTCGAGGACCTCGCCGCCTGGGCCGAGCGCGAGCTCGTCGCCTCCACCGAGATGCAGCAGGCGAGCCGGGTGCAGGCCTCCCTGCTGCCCTCCCGCCCGGTGCGGGTCGGCGAGTGGGACGTCGACGGGCTGTGCCTGCCGGCGCTCGCTGTCGGTGGCGACTTCTACGACTACGAGGTCAGCGGCGGGGTCCTGCACGTCAGCCTCGGCGACGTCATGGGCAAGGGCACCGGCGCCGCGCTCATCGGCGCCGCCACCCGAACCGCGCTCCGGGGCACGTCCTCCGCGGTGTCCGCAGGCGTCGACCTGGGCGTCACGGTCACCCACGTGGCCCGCTCGATGCTCGACGACCTGGAGCGCGCGGAGTCCTTCGTCACCCTCATCGACCTCGCCCTCGACCTGGAGTCGGGCGTCGCCCGGTACGTCGACGCCGGCTCCGGCCTGCTCCTGCTCGTCCGCGCCGACGGCACGCCCGTGCGGCTGTCGGGTCGCGACCGGCCGCTCGGCATCCTCCCCGACGACCACTGGGAGGAGGTCGAGGTCGAGCTGGGGACCGGCGACCGCCTCGTGCTCTTCAGCGACGGCGTCCTCGACCTGCTGGAGGACCCCGACGACTGGCCCCGGGCGGTCGGCGCCTGGGTCGCCGAGGCCGACGACCTGCCCTCCTTCCTCACGGCGATGGCGCGTCACGCGACCGAGGAGACGCCGTTGGACGACATCACGGTCGTGGCGGTGTTCCGGCAGGGCGTCGAGGAGATCGGGTGAGGCGTAGCCGGGCCGACCTGGCCGCACTCTCGCCCGAGGCCGCCGAGCGGCGCCGGCGGCACCGGCTGCTGCAGATCCGCATCGTCGTGGTGCTGACCGCGCTGCTGGGTCTCAACTACGTCACCTGGCGCTGGCTGTTCTCGGTCAACTGGGACGCGTGGTGGATCGGCGTGCCGCTCGTGCTGGCCGAGACCTACAGCCTCATCGACTCGCTGCTCTTCGGACTGGGCATGTGGAGGCTGCGCGAACGCGGCGAGCCGCCCCCTGCCCCGCCGGACCTGACGGTCGACGTGTTCATCGCGACCTACAACGAGCCGATCGACCTGGTCATGACCACCGCGCGGGCGGCCAAGGCGATCACCTACCCCCACCGCACGTGGGTGCTCGACGACGGCAACCGGCCCGAGATGCGGGCGGCCGCCGAGGCCGAGGGCATCGGCTGGCTGACCCGCTCCGCGGACTGGGTCGGGATGCCGCGGCACGCCAAGGCCGGCAACCTCAACAACGCGCTGCTCAACACCGACGGCGAGTTCATGCTGATCCTCGACGCCGACCAGATCCCGATGCCGGAGATCCTCGACCGGACCCTGGGCTACTTCACCGACGAGAAGATGGCCCTCGTCCAGACCCCGCAGTGGTTCGTGAACGTGCCGGACGACGACCCGCTCGGCAGCCAGGCCCCGCTGTTCTACGGACCGATCCAGCAGGGCAAGGACGGCTGGAACTCCGCGTTCTTCTGCGGCTCCAACGCCGTGATCCGGCGCGAGGCCCTGATGCAGCTCGGCATCAGCCGCTACGTCCAGGAGGTCGAGACCGGCGTCGAGCGGGCGCTGCGCACCGCCCGCAGCGTCGTGCGCCGCTCGCGTGCCGCCCTCGGCGCGGAGGAGCACGAGGTCCGGGCGGCGCTGGACACGATCCTGGCCGACATCGAGAGGGCACGGCGCGACCTCGCCCGGGACGTCCCGCTCTTCGACGTCACCTTCGCCTTCCAGCAGCGGGTCGCCGCCGTGCGCGCGTCGCTGGTGGCCGAGGACCTCGCCACGCTCCAGGAGGACCTCGCCGTCCTGGCCGAGCTCGAGGAGATCGCCGAGGACCCCGACATCCACCTCGGCTCCATGGACGCCGGCGAGCTGGGCCAGGTGCTGGCCCGCGACCTCTCGCCCCTCGCGGCGGTCGAGGCCGTCGAGACCCTGGTGCGCGCCATCGACGTCGACCGCGGGGGCGAGGCGCAGGCGATCATGCCGCTGGCCACGATCTCGGTCACCGAGGACATGGCGACCTGCATGCGGCTGCACACGATGGGCTGGCACTCGGCGTACCACGACGAGGTGCTGGCCCACGGCCTGGCGCCGGAGGACCTGCAGACGATGCTGGTCCAGCGGCTGCGCTGGGCCCAGGGCACCGTGCAGGTGATGTTCCGGGAGAACCCGCTGGTGCAGAAGGGCCTCACGCTGGCGCAGCGGCTCATGTACTTCGCGACGATGTGGAGCTACCTCTCCGGCTTCGCCGCGATCGTCTACATCGGCGCCCCCGTGGTCTACCTGATGATCGGCGTCCTCCCGGTGCAGGCGCTCTCGACGGAGTTCTTCCTGCGCCTGATCCCCTTCCTGGTGGTCAACCAGCTGCTCTTCTGGCTGGTCGCCGACGGGAGACCGACCTGGCGCGGGCAGCAGTACTCCCTGGCGCTGTTCCCGGTGTGGATCAAGTCCTTCACCTCGGCGTTCGGCAACGTCTTCCTGGGCCGCCCGCTCGACTTCGCGGTCACCCCCAAGACCAAGCAGGAACCCACCGGACCGGCCTGGCACCTGGTCCGCCCGCAGCTGTGGGCGATCGGGCTGCTCCTGGCGGCCATGGTCGTCGGCACCATCCGGATCCTCGCCGGTCAGGCCAACACCGCCGGGGCGCTGTTCAACATGGTGTGGGTCGCCTTCGACCTGCTCATCTTCTCCGTCATCATCAAGGCCGCCCGCTACCGCGGCTTCGAGCCACCCGAACCCTCGTCCGACGTGCAGTCCGACCCACCGACCGACATCGCGGCACCTGCCCGTGAAGGAGCAACCTGATGGAACTCGACGTCTCCACCCGTGACGACGGCATCGCCGTGGTCGTGCCCCGAGGCCGGCTGAACATGGTCTCGGCACGCCAGCTCAAGGAGACCCTCTCCGACCTCGTGGCGGGAGGCAGCGCCCGGATCGTCGTCGACCTCGGGGAGACGACCTTCCTGGACTCCTCCGGGCTCGGCGCGCTCATCGGTGGGCTCAAGGCCGCTCGCCAGGCCGGTGGCGACCTGCGCGTCGCCCGGCCCACCCCGGCGGTGGTCTCGGTCTTCGAGCTGACCAACCTCGACCGGGTCCTGCGGGCGCGCGAGAGCGTCGAGACGGCCTTCGATGCCTGAGAGCGCAGCCGGGCGAGGCGGGGAGGCGGGTCGTCCCGCCGTCCTCGACGAGCTCGCTGCCGCGCCGCACCGCCTGGTCCTCTCGGCGGCGGCCGACCCGGAGGTCATGGACCTGGTCCACTCCATGCTCGAGCACCTCTTCGCGCACCACCCCCAGGTCACCGACCCGATCCGGATGAAGTTCGAGATGTCGGTCATCGAGATCCTCGGCAACATCGTCGAGCACGCCTACGCGCACGACTCAGCGCTGCCTGCCGTGGACCCGTCCGAGGCGCGCCGCTTCGAGATCCAGCTGCTGGCCACCGACCGCGAGGTCGTCGCCACCCTCAGCGACAACGGCATGCCGGTGAGCCTCGACCTCGGCGACCTGTCCATGCCCGACGAGCTCGCCGAGTCCGGCCGCGGCCTGGCCCTGGCCGCCTCCGCCCTCGACACCCTGTGGTTCGAGCGGGTCGAGGGTCGCAACCACTGGTGCCTCGCGTGCAACCTGGGATGACCCGCGTCGCGGCGTACGTCGTGGGGCGGACGCCTGGGGTGCTGCTGGCCCTCGTCGGAGTGCTCGCTCCCCTCCTGTGGCTGGCGCCCGGCGCCGCTGCCTCGGGCGAGGACGACGACGGGCTGCCCCTGCCAACGCCGGGACGCCCCTGGTTCGGCCCGCAGCTGGACTGGCTGACCGACTCCGCGGAGGACTACCGGGACCGGCTGGGCAGCGACGCCGCGCTCTACGGCCAGCGCGTGGCCTACCCCCTGACCCAGGACTCCACCTTCTTCCTGCGCCGCCTGGTCACCGAGTCCGCGGCGCAGGGCGCCGTGCCGGTGCTCAGCCTGGAGCCCAGCGTGCCCCTCGACGAGCTGGACGCCGAGGACGCGACGGCGCTGACCGACGAGCTGTCGGCCCTGCACGAGGAGCTCGACAGCAGATACCTGCTGCGCTTCGCCCCCGAGATGAACGGCACGTGGTACTCCTGGGGCCAGCAGCCGGGTGCCTACGTCGAGGCGTTCCGCGAGCTCGCCGACGTCGTGCACGACCGGCTGCCCTCGGCGGCCATGGTCTGGTCGCCGGTCTACGGTGCCGGCTACCCCTACGGCGCGGCGTTCGGCGACGTGGACCCCGAGCGGAACGCCGACGTCGAGACCCTCGACACCGACGGCGACGGCCGCTTGGGCAGCGGTGACGACCCCTACGGCCCGTACTGGCCCGGGTCCGAGGCCGTGGACTGGGTCGGGCTCACGCTCTACCACTACGGGCCCGACCGCGGACGCGTCGACAACGAGCTCGAGGACCCGGGCACCGGCGGCGAGACCGGCGAGGAGGAGTCCGCGACCGGGTTCGACATCGACCGGGTGCCCGGTGAGGGCGCGCTCCGGGCGCGCCTCAACGAGGTCTACAACTACGGGCAGCAGGCACCCACCCGCCCCTTCTACGACCGGTTCGCGGACGGCTTCGACAAGCCCTTCCTCATGGACACCGGTGCCCTGTGGATCGCCGACCGCCGCGGTGACCCGGAGGGCGAGATCAAGCGGGCGTGGTGGCGGCAGGTGCTCCGTGCCGACGAGGACTGGCCGCGCATCGCCGGCATCCTCTGGCTGGAGGAGCGTCGCCGCGAGGCGGAGGCCCGCGACCGCATCGTCGACTGGCGCGCCACCCGCGACCCCGACCTCGCTGCTGCGCTGCTCCGCGACCTCGAGGGAGAGGTCGACCTGGGACCGGTGACGCCCGTGGTCGAGCTCGATCCCGAGGACGTCGAGGGTGGCGGCGCCGAGGAGACCGGGGGTGAGGAGCAGGGTGGACCGAGCCCGGACCCGGGGCTCGCCACCGCGGTCCTGCCGGTCCCCCGCCCCTGGTGGCTGGCCGGCAGCGCGCTCTCGCTCCTGCTGCTGGCCGGCCTCGCCACACTCGCCGCGCGGCGCCGCCCCGAATGGGGCTACGCCGCCGACGGACACGACCACGCCGTCCCGGGCAACCGGGACCTGCGTCTCGACGTCGTGCGCGGGTTGCTGCTGGTCGGTCTGGTCGCCGCCCACGTCGAGCTGCTGGTGACCACCGACGGACCGGTCGCCCGCCTCATGGGCGGGCTGGTCGGTCCCGAGGCGTTCGTCCTCGTCGCCGGGCTCGCCGTCGGCCTGCGCCACGAGGCGCTCGTCGAGGCCGGCGGTGCGCTGGCGGCCGCGTCGGCCCGCTGGCGTCGGGCCCTGACCTGGTGGTCGGTGGCCGTGCTCGTCGCGCTCGTCGTGCTCGGCCTGCGCTACCTGCCCGGCGACGCCGACCGCGCGGTCACCCACTGGCTCCCTGGTGGCGCTGGGCGCACCGGCGGCACGGACCTGTACGTCGATGCCGCTCCCCTGCTGGAGTACCCGCCGCCCTGGTGGGCGGTGCGCGAGCTCTTCGTGCTGCGCACCATCCCCTGGCCGCTGTCGATGCTGGGCCTGCTCGTGGTGCTCGCCCTCGTGACGCCGCTGCTCGTCGCGCTGCTGCGGCGGCGGGCCTGGTGGCTGGTACTCCTCGGCTCCTGGGCGACGTACGCCGCCGGCGTGGTGTGGACGCCCGACTGGACCCGGGGCACCTGGGAGGCGGCGTACCCGCCGCTGCTGTGGCAGGTCGTCTTCGTCCACGGCCTGGTGCTGGCCCACCACCGGCGCGAGGTCCGTGCCCTGCTCGACCGCGCCTGGTTGCGCCGCGCCCTGCTCGCCGTCGCGGTCGTGCTCGGGCTCGCCTGGGCCGGCGCCACCACGGCAGCGGCCGTGGCCGGCGGCGAACCGGCCGAGCGCCTGCTGGACCTGACCGACGGGCGCGACCTGCCCGCGGGACGGCTCGTCGCGCTGGTCCTCGTCGCCCTGGTCGCCTGGTTGCTCCTCACCGCCTGCTGGCGCCCGCTCGCGCGGGTGCTCGAACCGGTGGTGGCGCCCGTCGGCTCCGCGGGCACCACCGTGCTCGCGGTGCACGTGCTGCTGCTGGTCGCACTGGCAGCCCTGCCGCTGGACCTGGCGACCGGATGGGTGCGGGCGCTCGCCACCCTCGCGGTGGTGGCGGTCGTCCTGCTCGCGGTGCGCTCGCGCGTGCTGCGCGCGGTCCTTCCCGGATGACCCGACCCGCTGGCCCCGTCTAGCCCGAGCTCCTCGACCGGTCGCGCTCCTCCAGGATCCTGCGCGCCTTGCCGGCGAGGTCGTTGACGACGAACAGGTGGGTCCCTCGGGCGGTCACCACACCCAGCCGAGCGCGCAGTCCGCCGCCGAAGAAGTGCTTCAGGTCGCGCGGCACGCGGACGACGTCGGTGATGTCGTGCAGCAGCACCGAGGCGCCGCGCCCCGACAGGCTGGCATCGAAGCGGTGCGGCTCGAAGAGCAGGCGCTGGTCGGTGAGGTAGAGGTGCCCGCCGACGGCCCGCTGGTCGCTCTGGGTGCGGTTGGCACCCCACCGCTCCAGGAGGGTCTCCCCTGCGCCCAGCTGTGTCTTCGGCTGCTTCATCGCCCACCTGCGGCTGTCGTCGGGTGCTCGGACCGGGCCATCGTGCCGGGGCTCGGGAGGACCCAGCAAACCGTGGTGCGCCGTCGGTGAGCGTGACCCCGCTCGCCCATTCTCGGAGGTCCACATGAGCACCGTCCCGGGCCTGACCGCCAAGCCGGTCAACCCGTCGTGGCGCAGGCGCGAGGCAGGGACCTTCCTGGCCACCGGCATCGCAGGCCTCACTGGTTCCTCCGTGCTGCACAGCCAGGACATCCCCGAGGACGCCCTCTTCTTCCGATCCATCGTCTGGTACACGGTCACCGCCGCGGTGGTGTGCCTCACCTACGCCCTCGCCGTCGTGCTGGTGCGCCGTTTCCCGACAGCTCGTCGCTCGCGGTTCGAGGGTCAGCCCGCGGTGCTGCTCCCGACCTGGCCGGTGCGATGGTGGTTCAACTCTGTGCTGGATCTCGGCCTGCTCGTCCTGAGCGGCTTCTGGGTCTACCTGGCGTGGAACGCCAGCCTCGACCGGCTCTTCTTGATCGGCTTGGCACTCGTGCCGTTCACGTACTTCGCAGCCCGCTGGGCCACGAAGGCAGCAGGACGCTGCCGGCGCGAGGCGCTGTGGGTCACCGAGACCGACATCGTCCACGACTCCGAGCGAGGTCGGGCGCGGGTCGCTCGCGCCGACGTGATCCGGGTGCAGGGCTGGGACGACGGCGACGGCGCTGGGAACGACGTCGTGGCCGTCCTCTCGAGCACGGCCGCCTGCCGGTCCTTCGGCCCGCCCCTGCTCACGATGGTGCGCCCCCCGAGGTCGGCCACGCACACCTCGGTCAGCACCACGCTGATGGGGCACCCGGCACCCGAGATCGCTGCCTGGCTCTCACCTCCGGAGGCTTCCGTCGAGTCCGATGCCGAGCGCGCACCTCGTCGGTGGCGGCTGTGGCGCCGCCGCTCGGGCTGACCCCCAGGGTCGACCGGCGCCGCTCAGGAGCGCTCGTCCGGCCAGGCCACGTCGGCCTCCCAGCGGGCCCGGCGCTCGGCGTCGGTCTGCTCCCACCACGGGGTGCCCCGCTCGCCGAGCGCGACCTTGGCGGCCTGGACGCCATCCCGGGAGGCCCGTTCCTCGTCGGTGCCCTTTGTCCGCCGCACCTCGCGGCGCCAAGCCATGAGGACCTTGCGCAGCTCGGCCGCACGCTCGTCGGGGATGTCGGGGTCGGTGGCCCGCCAGCGGCGGCCGTCGATGACGACGTACCTGCCGTCGGGGGTGCGCTCCGGCTCGCTCACCGCGCGCGCACCTCGGCCTGGAACGCCGCGCGGTCGAAGACGCGGCGGGCGCGGACGCGGTAGCGCACGAGCTGGGTCAGCCCGACCGCCCACAGGACGTACTGCGTGGACATCGCCCACCGGAACGCCTCCGGCGGGTAGTCGGTGCCCGAGCCGGGGGTGCGCCAGTCGAGCACGAGCCCGATGGCGATCACCAGCAGCAGGCTGGCGGAGAAGCCGCCGACGTTGATGATGCCGCTGGAGGAGGCCAGCCGCTCGACGGGGTTGGCGGTGCGGCCGACGTCGAAGCCGATCATCGAGGCCGGTCCCCCGATGCCGACGACCACGACGAGCAGGACGAGCAGCCAGGTCGGCGCGTCGCCCGGCCACAGCAGGACCACCGTCCACACCGTGACGATCGACCCGACGATGACCAGCGCCATCGACGAGCGGTGCCACGGGTGCAGGCCGACCAGCCAGCCGAGCACCGGGCCCGCCACGACGACCGCCACGACGAGCAGGCTGAGCAGCAGGCCCGCCTCGGCCGCGCTGCGCCCCTCACCGCGCACGAGGAAGGGGTAGCCCCACAGGAGGCCGAGCGCGGTGGCGCTGAACTGGGTGCTGAAGTGGATCCAGAAGCCCAGACGGGTGCCGGGGTGCGCCCAGGAGGCGCGCAGGCTCGCGCGCACCGACGCCCACGCCATCGTGGCGCCGCGGTGGTGGCGCCCGGACGGCCCGTCGCGGAGCACCACGACGGCGACCAGGCTGAGCACCACGCCGATGGCCGCCGAGGACAGGTAGGCCCCCGTCCAGCCCAGGCTGCCCAGCGCCCAGGTCATCGGGGCGGCCGCGAGCAGGGCGCCGCTCTGGCCCAGGGTGCCGCTGAGCTGGGTGAGGAACGGGATGCGCCGCGGCGGGAACCACGTCGCGACCAGCCGCAGCAGGCAGATGAAGGTCATCGCGTCCCCCAGCCCGACCAGGGTCCGGGCCAGCAGCGCCAGCACGAAGGTCTCCGCGAGCGCGAAGCCCACCTGGGCCACCGCCATCAGCAGCGCGCCGGTCAGGATCACGCTGCGCGGGCCGAACCGGTCGACCAGCAGGCCCACGGGCACCTGCATCCCGGCGTACACCAGCAGCTGCAGCATCGTGAAGGTCGCCAGCTGCGCGGCGGTGATGTCGAAGCGCTCGGCCGCGGCCAGTCCGGCGACCGCGAGGGAGGAGCGGTGGAAGACCGCCAGGAGGTAGAGCGAGAGCGCGCTGCCCCACACGAGCCAGCCCCCGCGGGACGTCTCGTCGTCGGCGTCGGCGGGGGGCGTCACGCCGCCCATTGTCCTCCGCGCTGCCCTAGGGTCGCGGGGTGACCCGACCCGCACCCGGCCCGCACCCCGACGGCCTGCTCGGCCGGCACCCCTCCGCGGTCCTGCTGGGTGCCCAGCTGCTGGTCGTCCTGGCCTACCCGTTCCTCGAGGACAGCGCCGCCGGTCGGGCCGTCCTCGGGGTCTTCCAGATCCTCGCCGTGGGCGCGGCCGTCGCCGCCGTACGACGCACGCCCGCCCTGTCCTGGGTCGCCCTGACCCTGGGCGCCCCTGCAGCGGCGTTCAGCGTGGCCGAGGCCCTCGCCAGCGACACGGCGTGGGTGCTGCTGGTCAGTGCGGCACTGCACGCGCCGTTCTACTTCTACGTCTCCTACTCGATGATCCGCTACGTCTTCCACGACGACCGGGTCACCAGCGACGAGCTCTACGCCACCGGCGCTGCCTTCACCGTGGTCGCCTGGGCGTTCGCCTACCTCTACGCCGCCGTCCAGGTCCTCGACCCAGGCGCCTTCGTCGGCACCGGCGAGACGGCGGAGCGCAGCTGGTTCGAGCTGCTCTACCTCTCCTTCTCGGTCCTCACCAGCGTCGGGCTGTCCGACGTCGTGCCGGTCGCCGCGCACGCACGCTCGATCGTGGCGGTCGAGATGGTGGCCGGCGTGCTGTACGTCGCGCTGGTGGTCTCGCGCCTGGTCGGGCTCGTGGTCAGCCGGCAGGCGATGAAGGTGGTCGAGGAGACGACCGAGGACTGAGGTCCGGCTCCTCCTACTTCTGCGCCTCGATCATCTGGCGTAGCTCCTTCTTGAGCTCCTGGATCTCGTCGCGGAGCCGTGCGGCCACCTCGAACTGCAGCTCCGCGGCGGCCTCCCGCATCTGGTCGGTGAGGTCCTGCACCAGCTGGGCGAGGTCGGCGCTGGGCATGCCGGCGAGGTCCTTGGCGTGCTTGCCGACGTCGCCGGAGGCCAGGGCAGGGACCGGCTGGCGCTTGCCGACCTTGCCGGCGCGGCCCTTGGCCTCGGTGCCGGCCCAGGTCTCCAGCAGTGCCTGGGTGTTCTCGTCCTCGCGGGCGAGCATGTCGGTGATGTCGGCGATCTTCTTGCGCAGCGGCGTCGGGTCGATGCCGTGCTCGGTGTTGTAGGCGATCTGCTTGGCGCGGCGCCGGTTGGTCTCGTCGATCGCGGCCTCCATGGAGGGCGTGATCTTGTCGGCGTACATGTGCACCTGGCCCGAGACGTTGCGGGCCGCGCGGCCGATCGTCTGGATCAGCGACTTGTCCGAGCGCAGGAAGCCTTCCTTGTCGGCGTCGAGGATCGAGACGAGCGAGACCTCGGGCAGGTCCAGGCCCTCGCGGAGCAGGTTGATGCCGACGAGCACGTCGTAGGCGCCCATCCGCAGCTCGCGCAGCAGCTCGATGCGCTTGAGGGTGTCGACCTCGGAGTGGAGGTAGCGGGTGTTGATGCCGGCGTCGAGGAGGTAGTCGGTGAGGTCCTCCGACATCTTCTTGGTCAGCGTCGTGACCAGGACCCGCTCGTCCTTCTCGGTGCGCAGCCTGATCTCGTGGATGAGGTCGTCGATCTGGCCCTTGGTCGGCTTCACCACCACCTCGGGGTCGATCAGGCCGGTGGGCCGGATGATCTGCTCCACCACGTGCGGCGGCTGGTCGCCACCCACCAGGTCGAGCTCGTAGTCACCCGGCGTGGCGGAGAGGTAGATGGTCTGGCCGATCCGCTCGAGGAACTCCTCCCAGCGCAGCGGTCGGTTGTCCATGGCGCTGGGCAGCCGGAAGCCGTGCTCGACCAGGTTGCGCTTGCGCGACATGTCGCCCTCGTACATCCCGCCGATCTGCGGGACCGCGACGTGCGACTCGTCGACCACCAGGACGAAGTCCTCGGGGAAGTAGTCGAGGAGCGTGTTGGGTGCGCTGCCCCGGCTGCGGCCGTCCATGTGCATCGAGTAGTTCTCGATGCCCGAGCACGAGCCGACCTGGCGCATCATCTCGATGTCGTAGGTGGTGCGCATCCGCAGCCGCTGGGCCTCCAGCAGCTTGCCCTCGCGCTCGAAGACCGCCAGCTGCTCCTCCAACTCCTTCTCGATCCCGGCGATGGCGCGCTCCATCCGCTCCGGACCGGCGACGTAGTGGGTGGCGGGGAAGACGTAGAGCTCCTCGTCCTCGGTGAGCACCTCGCCGGTGACCGCGTGCAGGGTCATCAGCCGCTCGACCTCGTCGCCGAAGAACTCGATCCGCACCGCGTGCTCCTCGTAGACCGGGAAGATCTCGAGGGTGTCGCCGCGGACCCGGAAGGTGCCGCGGGTGAAGGACATGTCGTTGCGCGTGTACTGGATCTCCACCAGCCGACGCAGGATCGAGTCGCGGTCGTGCTCCTCGCCGACCCGCAGCCGCAGCATCCGGTCGACGTACTCCTGCGGGGTGCCCAGGCCGTAGATGCAGGACACGGTGCTGACCACGATCACGTCGCGGCGGGTCAGCAGCGAGTTGGTCGCGGAGTGCCGCAGCCGCTCGACCTCCTCGTTGATGGAGGAGTCCTTCTCGATGTAGGTGTCGGTCTGTGGGACGTAGGCCTCGGGCTGGTAGTAGTCGTAGTAGGAGACGAAGTACTCCACCGCGTTGTCGGGGAAGAGCTGGCGCAGCTCGTTGGCGAACTGCGCGGCCAGCGTCTTGTTGGGCTGCAGCACCAGCACCGGGCGCTGCAGCTGCTCGGTCACCCACGCCACGGTCGCGGTCTTGCCGGTGCCGGTGGCACCCAGCAGCACGACGTCCTTCTCCCCGCCCCGGATGCGCTTGCTGATCTCGGCGATCGCAGCCGGCTGGTCGCCGGAGGGCTGGTAGTCCGAGACCACCTTGAAGGGGGCGACGCGGCGCTCGAGATCGGTGACTGGACGCATGGACTCGAGCCTACGAGGGACCACCGACAGTCGGCTTCACCGCGGCGGGCGCCCCCTCTTCCCATAAGTGAACATCGCTCATATTGTCGCCAGCGCTGCTCCCTCCTCCCCTGGAGTCCCCGTGCGCCGTGCCGCTGCCCCGTCCCTCGCCCTCCCCGGACTGCTCGCCCTCCTGGGCCTGCTCCTCGCGCTGCTGCTGCCGGTCGCCCCGGCCTCGGCGCACGAGGAGCGCGAGTCCCAGTTCCCCGCCGGCGACGGCACCGTGCCGGAGAAGCGGTCGTTGAGGCAGGCCGCCGACGTGATCGTGGTCTGCAAGCCCGACTCGGGCCGCCGGATCGCGAAGATCCGCGACAGGAGGCTGCGCGCCTTCAACCAGCGGCTGCTCCAGCGCTGCGAGCACCGGCACATGCAGGCCGCCGTCGACGCGGTGCGCGAGCAGCGCACGAACATCTACGTCCTGCCCGGCGTCTACCGCGAGCAGCCCAGCTGGGACGTCCCCTGCATGGAGGGGTACGACGGCGGCGTCGTGGAGTACGACCAGATCGTGTCGTGCGGGGAGATCCTCAACCTCGTCACCATCGCCGGCGACGACCCCGAGGACCCGGACATCAAGTGCGACAACCAGCTCTGCGACCTGCAGCTGCTGGGGACCGGGGCGAAGCCCTCCGACGTCCACCTCGAGGGCGGCTTCACCGAGGACGGGGACTGGCTCAAGCACAACGGCATCAAGGCCGACCGCGCCGACGGGTTCTACCTGGGCAACATGAAGGCCACGCTGTTCCGCGAGAACGCCTTCTACGTCCACGAGACCGACGGCTACGTCCTGGAGGACTTCGAGTCGGCGTACAACGACCTCTACGGCGTGCTCACCTTCGCCTCGGACCACGGCGTGATCCGTCGCTGCGACACCCACCACAACGGCGACTCCGGCGTGTACCCCGGGTCCTCGGCGGACGTGAACGCCAGCAGCACCGAGACCGGCCCGCTGGACCGCTGGGCCGTCGAGGTCTACCGCTGCACCATGCACCACAATGCGCTGGGCTACTCCGGCACGGCGGGCAACTCGGTCTACGTCCACGACAACCGGATCCACCACAACGGGCTCGGCTTTATCGTCGAGTCGATCCTCGGCGGCCACCCGGGCATGCCGCAGGACCACGGGTGGTTCGAGGACAACCTCATCTACAGCAACAACACCAACTACTACGAGAAGTACGTCCAGGGCGAGGACGCCCCGTGCCAGGCCGCGACGCCGGAGGAGGTCGGCCACCAGGACGGTGTCGTGTGCCCCGCGTTCGGCTTCCCCGTGGGCACCGGCGGCATGGTCATCGGCAACCACAACTTCATCAGCTCCAACCAGGTCTGGGACAACTGGCGACAGGGCTTCATGCTCTTCTGGGTCCCGCCGGCGCTCATGCGCGGCGACTACGACCCGACGCACCAGCAGGACAACTCCAACCACAACGCGTTCGTGAAGAACGAGCTCGGCTACTCCCCCTCGGGCGAGGTGCTGCCCAACGGCATGGACTTCTACTGGGACGAGGCCGGCGAGGGGAACTGCTGGCAGGACAACCTGACCGCCCCCGGCAAGGAGGTCACCCACAACTACGTCGTCGGGCTGCCCGACTGCGGCAACCCCTCCCAGTGGCCGATCGGCAACCTGGTGAAGACCACGCAGCTGCTGCCGTGCGCGGTCTACGACCGCTACTCCAACACCGACCCGGTCGGCTGCGACTGGCTCGACACCCCGGAGAAGCCCGCGACCGACACCGGGGCCCGCGGCGGCACCCGCGCCGCCGGGGCGCCCGAGGAGGACGGTCCCGGCACGCCGGCCGCGCTGGTGGCGGTCACGCTCCTCGGCGCGCTGGGCATCCGGGTCGCCGGGGCCCGGGTCGCCGGCGCGCGTCGTCGGCACGAGGAGGTCGGGTCGTGAGCCTGCTCGACGCCCGCCCCGACCGGACCCTCGGCCCCGGCTCCCCCGCCGGTACGACGTCCGCCGGGTCGTCCGCGGAGGCGCGCGCGCCCCGTCGTACCCGTCGTGCCCGCGCGGCGGCGGTCGGCGGGCTGCTCGCGCTGGTCGCGGGCGCCTGGGCGCTGGCGCCCCAGGCGGTGCTGGTGACCGACCCGGTGCCGTCGGTCCCCGCCGCGGACGGCCTCCTGGTCAAGGGCTACGGGCCGAGCGGCACCCTGGCGCTGCACTACCGCTACGGGCAGCGGACGGCGCTGACGCTGCCGCTGGACAACGCCTCGGTCGTCCCCTTCCGGGTCACCGGCGCGGAGCTGGTCGAGCCGACGTACCCCCTCCTGGCGCCGGTCGGCGGACCGGTCGAGCCCGTGGAGCTCGGTCCCTTCGGTGACGGCGAGGTGGTCCTGGAGTTCGAGTTCACGAACTGCCGGTACTACCACGAGCGCGCCAACAACACCTACGACCAGGTGCGGCTCACCGGCACCTCGCTGGGGCGCGAGGTGACCCGCACGGTCGACCTCGCCGTGCCGCTGGTCGTGCACAGCCAGGTCATCCTCGACTGCCCCGAGCGCACCTTCGTGCGCGGCGACGACCGGCGGGTCTAGCGCGGGCCACTACCTTGGCCCCGTGAGTGCAGCCCAGCAGACCTGGACCGACCGCGTCCTGAGGGCGATCCGGCGCACGCTCCTGACGATCGTGGGGGTCCAGATCCTCCTGGCGGTGAGCATGTCGCTGGTCGACTCCTACCGCCGGCGCGGCAAGAAGCCCGGCCCCTTCCCCGTCACTCCCCCGGCGCAGGTCCCCATCGGGGACAGCACGGTGACGACGTACACCTACGGGCAGCACCTCTACGACGACATGCTCGCCGCGATCGAGGGCGCCCAGCGCCAGGTGCTCTTCGAGACCTACATCTGGAAGGGCGACGAGACCGGCGAGCGGTTCAAGCGGGCCCTGGCCGACGCCGCCGCGCGCGGCGTGGACGTCTACGTCATCTACGACGGCTTCGCGAACCTCGTCGTCTCGCCGGTCTTCAAGCACTTCCCGCGCACGATGAAGGTGCTGCGCTACCCGGTGTACGCCGCGGGCTTCCGGTTCTTCGACCTCAGCCGCTACGGCCGCAACCACCGCAAGATCCTCGTCGTCGACTCCGAGGTCGGCTTCGTCGGCGGCTACAACATCGGCGACGCCTACGCCACCGAGTGGCGCGACACCCACGTGCGGGTCACCGGCCCCGGGGTCTGGGACCTCCAACGGGCCTTCGCCGACTTCTGGAACCTGCACCGCCGCCACCGGTTCCGCCCCAGCGAACCCCCGCTGCTGCTGGAGACCCACTCGGAGTGGGAGCCGCGGATCCGGATCCAGCGCAACGTGCCGCGGCTGTGGATGTTCCCGATCCGCTCGATGTACCTCGAGGCGATCCACCGGGCGAGCCGCAACGTGTGGCTGACCACCGCCTACTTCCTGCCCGACCAGGACTTCGTCGACGCGCTCAAGGCCGCCGCGCGCCGCGGGGTCGACGTGCGGCTGCTGGTGCCGCTGAAGTCCAACCACATCGTGGCCGACTGGGCCTCGCGCGGGTACTTCTCCCAGCTGCTGGAGTCGGGCGTGCGGATCCTGCGCTACCGCGACGCGATGGTGCACGCCAAGACCGCCACCGTCGACGGCACGTGGACCACCGTCGGGACCGCCAACATCGACCGGCTCAGCCTCTCGGGCAACTACGAGATCAACATCGAGGTCATCGACCGCGGGCTGGCCCGGCAGATGGAGACGATCTTCGCCACCGACGAGTCGCACTGCCTCGAGCTCACGATCGGTGAGTGGGAGGCCCGGGACCTGCACCGGAAGTTCACGGAGTTCGTGCTCGCCCCGCTGCGCCCCTTGCTCTAGCGGACCTACGCCTTCGGGATGTCCAGCACCGAGGCGAGCTGCAGTGCCTTGGCCTTCTCCCCCTTGACCTTCAGCTGACCCTTGAGCACCCCGGAGACCGCCGAGAGGTGGCCGGTGGCCAGGCGCAGGAAGTCGTGGCCCTCGCAGGTGATGGTCGCGTCCCGGTGGCCGCCGGGGTCCCCGGCCTCGACCTTGCAGGCGCCGTGGTCGATCCGCACGACCCAGCGCTCGGGCTCGCCGCCGGGGCCGCCGAGCAGCCGGAAGCCGATGGTGAGGTCGAGCCGGGCGGCCCGCCGGGCGTTCACGAAGTCGGGCAGCCGGCGGAAGATCTCGTCGAGCACGACCGGGCGGAAGCCGCCGGACATCACCTCGCGCAGGTGGCTGGTCGGCACGCCCGCCAGCGCCCGGGCCACGTCGACCGGGTCGAGGGCGGTGGGGTCCACGGCCACCGCGTCGGTGCCGGGGATCGTGAGAGCCCGCCGACCGTGAGCGCCAGCGCGGCGTCGCCCTGGACGTGCAGGCGCCCGGCGAGGTAGTCCAGGGCGGCGTCGCCCTGCCCGCTGACGAGCCGGATGAAGCCGACGACGCCCGTGCCGAGGACCACGTCGGCGGGCGCGGAGGCGGGCACGTCGACCTCGACCTCGATCGCCCCGGAGACCAGCCGCAGCAGGTGGTGCCCGAGCCGCGCGTCGTCGCGCGTGAGGTCGATCCGCACCGTGCCGGTCGCGGAGGCGAGGCTGTCGGGGTCGGCGTACTCGTGCAGGCGGGAGAGGACCCCGCGCACGGCCGGGACGCGGATCTCCTCGCGGCCGACCAGCCGGCGCAGCTCCTCGTCGGAGGCGAGCCGGATCGCGTCCACGAGCGCCACGGCGTCGGTGTCGGCGAAGAAGCGGGTGGCCTCGGCGGCAGTGGCGGTGCGGAGCGGCTCGAACGTTACCTGCGTCACACTGTCACGGTAACCGGCTTTACCGTCGGTGGCGGGTGACTTGCGCAGGCAGGTGGGTGCGTGGCGCCATCCGGGCCCCGCGCCGCGGCCGGTGCAGGCCGGCCATCGCCAAGAGCGCCGGCACCCGTCCGCGCTGGGGGCGCCAGGGCTCGAGGTAGGCGCGCATCTCCTCGTCGTCGAACGGGGTGCCGGTCAGCGCCCAGCCGACGTCCTTGGCCACGTGGTAGTCGCCGAAGCTGACCGCGTCGGGGTCGCCGTGGGCCCGCTGGCGGACCTCGGCGCTGGTCCACTCCCCGATGCCGGGCAGGGTGCGCAACCGGCGGTCCGCCTCGGCGGGGTCGAGGGCCGCGGTGCGCTCGAGGGCATCGGCGACCCGGGCGGCGGTCACGATCGTGCGGCTGCGAGCGGGGTCGATGTGCATCCGCAGCCACTCCCAGGAGGGGACCGTCCGCAGGGTCTGGGCGTCGGGCTGCACCTTCAGCCCTCGCTCCGCGCCGGGGCCGGGGGCCGGCTCCCCGAAGCGGTGCACCAGCATCCGGAAGCCTGCGAACGCCTCCTGTCCGGTGACCTTCTGCTCGATGATCGCCGGCACCAGCGCCTCCATCACTAGGCCGCCCCGGCCCAGCCGCGCGTGCGGGAACCGACGCCGCGCCTCGACCAGCACCGGGTGGCGCGGCTCGAAGGCCGACCAGTCGTCCTCGCCGCCGAGCATCGCCGGCACCTGGTCCAGCGCCCACTGCGTGCCCGGCCCCCAGGCCTCGGCGTGCACCTCGCCCAGCCGCGCCTCGGCGTGGATGCTGAGCGTGACGAGCCCCTGCGGAGTGCGGAGGCCGCGCCAGATCCGCCCGTCCTCGTCGCGTTGCCACGTGGGGTCCGCGCCCCCGTGCTTCTGCTGGCGCAGCACCGCCTCGACCGGGCACGGCCAGTCCGGCCGCCAGACCCGTCGGGTGCCCGCCTCGCTCACCTGCTCGACGCTAGCCGACGGGCCCGACGGTCCCACCCGGACCGGCTCAGACCGGCTCGACCGCCACCGGGATCCCGTTGAGCAGCGCCATCCCGGCCAGGTGCTCCACGTCCTCGACGCGCGAGGAGGCCAGCTCGTTGCTGTTGGCTCCTCCCGCGGCGTTGGCGGTACTCCAGCCGGCGGCGTGGCCCCAGCCGTGCGGGACCGCGATCGTGCCCGGGCGCACCTCGTCGGTGAGGTGGGCGAGGGTCTCGATGGCGCCGACCGCGGAGCGGATCCGCACGGGGGCGCCGTCGACCACCCCGGCGACAGCGGCGTCGTCGGGGTGGATGCGGGCGGTGTGGCGCCGGTTGCGGCCCTTCATCAGCGTGGGGCTGTTGTGCATCCATGAGTTCTGCGAGCGCATTTCTCGCAGCCCGATCATCCGCAGCGGGTACGCCGGGTCGCGGGTCTCCTCCAGCCTCGACCGCAGCCGGTCCCACTCGGCCGCCAGCTGCGCGGGCGCGAGGTCGACCTTCCCGTGCGGGTGCCGGACGACCTCGGCCAGCCGGCCGCCCCGGGGCGGGGGCAGCATGCGGCCACGGGGCAGGCTGCGCAGCGCGCGGAGGCTGAGCCCGCCGCGGCGCAGCCCGAACCGGTCGCCGTGCGGGCCGGTGCGCAGCAGCAGGTCGACCAGCGTCCAGGGGGTCGTCCGCAGGCCGACCCGGCGGGCGGCGTACCGCAGCGGGGCGGTGAGGGTGCCGAGCCAGGCCGGCAGCAACAGCGTGATCCCGGCGCGCCGTGCGACCTCGTCGATCACCTCCCACTCGGGCCGCGCCTCGCCGGCCGGCGCCAGCACCGCGGTGGTGTGCTGCACGTGCGGCCACGGGCTGGAGGCGACGATCGCGAACGGCACGTCCTCGCGCTCGAGCCAGGTGGTCGCGGGCAGGACGTAGTCGGCGTGCCGGTTGGTCTCGTTGACGTAGAGGTCGAGGGAGACCAGGAGGTCCAGCTCCTCGAGCGCGTCGGCGAGGTGCGGTCCGTCCGGGCTGGTGAGCACCGGGTTGCCCGCCAGCACGAACAGCGCGCGCAGCTGTCCCGGGCCCGGGGTCCGGATCTCCTCGGCCATGATGGCGGCCGGCCAGGTGCCCATGACGTCGGGGAAGTCGCCGACCCGGCTGCGCTGCGCGTCGTAGGTCAGCCGACCTGCCTTCTCGGCGACCTCCTCGAACGGCACGACCGCCTGCCCGAGCAGGACGCCGCCCTCGCGGTCGAGGTTGCCGGTCAGCAGCGCGAGGGCGTCGATGAGGACGCTGGTCAGCGTCGCGTGGCGACCCAGGCAGGAGCCGGTGCGGCCGTAGACCGCGGCGCGGGGTGCCGCGGCGAGGTCGCGCGCCAGCACGCGCACGGTCGCGGGGTCGACGCCGGTCCGCGCGGCGGTCGCCTCGGGCGGGAAGTGCTTCACGGCGTCGAGCAGCGTCTCGACGCCGACCGACTGGGCGGCGACGGCGTCCCAGGCGACCAGGTCCTCCTCGGCCAGCACCTGGACCACCGAGGCCAGCAGGAACGCGTCGGAGTCCGGCTCGACCGACACGTGCTCGAAGGCCCGCGCGGTCTCCGAGCGCCGCGGGTCGAGCACCACGACCCGGCCGCCGCGGGCGGTGATCGCCGACAGGTGCTCCTTCACCCGGGGCGCACGCACCCCGCTGCCGCGGGAGACCAGCGGATTGGCACCGACCACGAGCAGGAAGTCGGTCGAGCGCAGGTCGGGGAACGGCACCTGGGAGATCGAGTCGTAGAGCAGCTTGCTGGCGACGTACCGGCTGTTGATGTCCTGGCTGCCCACGGAGTACTGGTGGCCGGTGCCCAGCGCCGTCATCAGCGCGCCCGACCACAGGGCGGCGGTGACGTTGAAGCCGACGGGGTTGCCGAAGAACTGCCCGACCGAGGTGCCGCCGTAGGTGTCGATGGTCTCCCGCAGCCGCGCCGCGATGTCGCCGAGCGCCTCGTCCCAGGTGACCTGCTCGAACTCCCCCGGCGCGCCACCCGCGACCCGGCGCAGCGGCTGCAGCACCCGCTCGGGGTCGTTCTGGACGTCAGCGAAGGCCAGACCCTTGGGGCAGGCGTATCCGCGGCTGAGCGGGTGCTCGTCGTCGGGACGCAGCGAGACCAGCCGCTCGTTCCCCGGCTCCCCCTCCACCGCGGCGACCAGACCGCACAGCGGCTCGCAGATCCGGCAGTACGTGAGCGCGGTGCGCGTGGAGGTCACGCGGACATACTGAAACAGGTTCTAGTCTGCGTCCATGGTCCTGCAGATCAACGACGACAAGCGCGTACGCACGCTGACCCTCGACCGGCCGGAGGCGCTCAACGCCTTCAACATCGCGTTGTACGACGCCACGGCCGCCGCGCTGAGGGCCGCCGCCGAGGACCCGGGTGTCGCGGTGGTGCTGCTGACTGGCAACGGTCGCGGGTTCAGCGCGGGCACCGACCTGCTGGAGATGGCGCAGATCGCCACCGACCCCGACTTCGACCAGGGCGACGGCGGTTTCACCAACCTCGTCGACGCGCTCGTGGACTTCCCCAAGCCGCTGGTCGTGGCCGTCAACGGCATCGGCCTGGGCATCGGCTGCACGATCCTCGGCTTCGCCGACGTGGCGCTGATGTCGAGCACGGCCCGGCTGAAGTGCCCGTTCACCTCCCTCGGGGTCGCTCCGGAGGCGGCGTCGTCGTACCTCCTCCCGCTGCTGCTCGGACGCCAGGCGGCCTCGTGGCTGCTGCTGTCGGCGGAGTGGTTCGGCGCGCAGGAGGCCCTCGAGATGGGCCTGGTGCGCCAGGTCTGCGAGCCCGACGACCTGCTCCCGGAGGCCCGCCGCCACGCCGAGCTTCTCGCCTCCCGTCCCATCTCCTCGCTCATCGCGGTCAAGCGCACCGTCACCGCTCCCCTGCGCGCCGGCATCGACGCCGCCCGCGAGCGCGAGAACGCCGCCTTCGCCGAGCTCATGGGCGGCCCCGCCAACAGCGAGGCGCTCGCCGCCTTCGCCGAGGGTCGCGAGCCGGACTTCACCTCCCTGCCCCCGGGCTGGTGACGCCGACTCGGCGCTGGTTCGAGGCTCACTCGGCACTGGTTCGGCTGCGCCGGACCTGACGGGGGTGGGCCGCCGTCGGTGGCCGGTGCTTGGCTGGTCGCGTGCTCCTCCACGACCTGGTCACCACCTCCGCCGCCGTGGCCGCGACGCGCTCGCGCAAGGCGAAGGTGGCCGCGATCGCCGAGCTGCTCGCGCGCACGGACGACGACGAGGTCGAGACCGTCGTCGCCTACCTCGGCGGCAAGCTCCGACAGCGCCGCACCGGCGTCGGCTGGCGCTCGCTCACCTCGCTCCCCGACCCGGCTGGCGAGCCGTCGCTGACGGTCCTCGGCGTGCACGACGCGTTCGAGTCGCTCTCGGGCCTGTCCGGCCCCGGGTCGGCCGCGGCCCGCGCCGCCGCGGTCACCGACCTCTTCGCCCGCGCCACCGAGCCCGAGCAGGCCTGGCTGCGCGGCATCGCGACCGGCGAGGTCCGCCAGGGCGCGCTCGACGCGCTCGTGCAGGAGGCGGTCGCGCTCGCCGCCGAGGTCCCCCTGACCTCCGTACGCCGGGCCGCGATGCTCGCCGGGTCGACCGTCGCGGTGGCCGGTGCGGCGCTGCGCGAGGGCGAGCAGGGGCTCGCGGCCTTCGTCCTCGAGGTGGGTCGCCCCGTCCTCCCGATGCTCGCCTCCTCGGCGACCGACGTCGCTGCGGCCATGGAGAAGGCCGGCCCCGACGGCGCACCGGTCGCGGTCGACACCAAGCTCGACGGCATCCGGGTGCAGGTGCACCGCGACGGCGACGAGGTGCTGGTCGTGACGCGCTCCCTCGACGACATCACCGAGCGGCTGCCCGAGGTGGTGGCCGTCGCACGCCGGCTGCCGGCGCAGCGGTTCGTGCTGGACGGCGAGGCGCTGACGGTCGGCGACGACGGTCGGCCGCGGCCGTTCCAGGAGACGGCCTCCCGCACGGCGCAGACCGCCGGCGCCCGGGTCACCCCGTTTTTCTTCGACGTGCTGCACCTCGACGGCGAGGACCTGATGGACAGCCCCGGTTCCGCCCGGGCCGCCGCCCTGGCCCGGCTCGTCCCGCCCGAGCACCGCGTCCCGCGCGTCGAGACGTCCTCCGTCGAGGAGGCGGAGGCGTTCGCGTCGGCACAGCTGGCCGCAGGCCACGAGGGCGTCGTCGTGAAGAGCCTGCTGGCGTCGTACGACGCGGGGAGGCGGGGTGCGGCCTGGGTGAAGGTCAAGCCCGTCCACACCCTCGACCTGGTCGTGCTGGCCGTCGAGTGGGGCTCGGGCCGACGCTCGGGGAAGCTCTCCAACGTCCACCTCGGCGCCCGGGACGGCGAGGGCCTGGTGATGCTGGGCAAGACCTTCAAGGGGATGACCGACGAGGTGCTGGCCTGGCAGACCGAGCGGTTCCTCGACCTCGAGACCCACCGCGAGGGCCACACCGTCTTCGTCCGGCCCGAGCAGGTCGTCGAGATCGCCTTCGACGGGGTGCAGCGCTCGACCCGCTACCCCGGCGGTGTCGCGCTCCGCTTCGCGCGGGTCGTGCGCTACCGCGACGACAAGGGACCCGAGGCGGCCGACACCCTCGAGACGGTGCGGGCGCACCTCGCGGGATCATGAGCGGGGCGTGACGTCGGCGTCACACGCGTGCAACTCCGAGTTGCACGTGCGTATCGTTGACCCGTGACCACGCGTGCCCCCGAGACCGACGGTCGCCGCTCCGCGGCGGCTGCGCGCCGGCGCGCCCGGGAGGCTGAGATCCTCGCCGCGACCCGGGCCCTCTTCGACGAGCGTGGCGTCCGCGACGCCCAGATAGAGGACATCGCCCGCGCCGTCGGCATCAACCGCGCGATCGTCTACCGCCACTTCAGCGGCAAGGAGGAGCTCTTCGCCCTCACGCTGGTGGGCTACCTCGAGGAGCTGCGCCGCGACCTCGAGGCCGCCTCGGTCGCCGGCGGCACCGCCGAGGAGCGACTTGCCCGGATCGTGACCGCCTTCGTCGACTACTCCCTGGCCCACCCCGCCTTCGTCGACTGCGCCCAGACGCTGATGCGCCGCTCCGGCCCCGAGCTGCTCGACGAGATCTCCGAGAGCGCGCTCTTCCGCCTCGGCCGCGGCATCTCCGGCTGCCTGGCCCAGCTCTCCGGCGCCCTCGAGGACGGCGTGCGCAGCGGCGACTTCCGCGTGCAGGACCCCACACTGCTCGCCAACACCCTCTACGCCAGCGGTCTCGGTGCCCTCCAGCTCGCCCGCGTCGGGATCCTGGTCATGGAGGCCGCCCCGGGCGTGCCGACCGTCGGCACCATCTCCCACGAGCAGGTCCGCGACCACCTCGTCGTCTCCGCCCTCGCCCTGGCCCGCGGCAGATGAGCGGTCACGACGACGAGGGCCGGGCGGACCCCGGGAAGAGGGGCCCCGGCTACCTGTGGCGGCCCGGCGCGTCGCCCCAGGACGACCCGCTGCACCTCGTGGTCGCCCTGGTGATCGGCTCGATCCTGGTCGGCAGCATCATCGCGGCCCTCGTCCTGGGACGCTGACACGTCGACGGCCCCGCCCCCACGGGGGACGGGGCCGTCGTCAGGTCAGCGGGCGATCAGGGGCGCTCGAGGATCGCGGTCACGCCCTGGCCACCGGCAGCGCAGACCGAGATGACACCGCGCCCGGAGCCCTTCTCGGCGAGCAGCTTGGCCAGCACCGGGATGATCCGACCGCCCGTGGCGGCGAACGGGTGCCCGGCGGCCAGCGAGGAGCCGTTGACGTTGAGCTTGTCCCGGTCGATCGAGCCCAGCGGGGCGTCGAGGCCCAGGCGCTCCTTGCAGAACACCGGGTCCTCCCACGCCGCGAGGGTGGCGAGCACCTGGGAGGCGAAGGCCTCGTGGATCTCGTAGAAGTCGAAGTCCTGCAGCGTCAGGCCGGCGCGCTGGAGCATCCGGGCCATGGCGTACGCCGGGGCCATGAGCAGGCCCTCGCCGCCGTGGACGTAGTCGACCGCGGCCGTCTCGTACTCGGTGATGTAGGCCAGCACGGGCAGCCCGCGCTCCTTGGCCCACTCCTCCGAGGCCAGCAGCACCACGGACGCACCGTCGGTCAGCGGGGTGGAGTTGGCGGCGGTCATGGTGGCGGCCTCGCCCTTGCCGAAGACCGGCTTGAGCTTGGCGAGCTTCTCGACGGAGGAGTCCGGGCGCAGGTTGGAGTCGCGCTCCAGCCCGCGGAACGGGGTGATCTGGTCGTCGAGGAAGCCGCGGTCGTAGGCGGCGCCGAGCTTCTGGTGGGAGGCGGCGGCCAGCTCGTCCTGCGCCTCGCGGGTGATCTGCCACTCCAGGGCGGTCAGCGCGGCGTGCTCGCCCATGGACATGCCGGTGCGGGGCTCGCCGTTCTGCGGGATCGCCAGGCCGATGTCGCCGGGGCGGATCGCGCCGAGCGCGGCGAGGCGGCCCTTGGTGTCCTTGGCGGCGTTGACCTTGAGCAGCTTCTTGCGCAGCTTCTCGCTGATCGCGACCGGGGCGTCGGAGGTGGTGTCGGTGCCGCCGGCGATGCCGACCTCGATCTGGCCGAGGGCGATCTTGTTGGCGACCTGGATGGCGGCCTGGAGGCCGGTGCCGCAGGCCTGCTGGATGTCGGTGGCCGGGGTCTCGGGGGCGAGCTTGGAGCCCAGCACCGCCTCGCGGGTCAGGTTGAAGTCGCGCGAGTGCTTGAGGACCGCACCGGCCACGACCTCGCCCACGGCTTCGCCGGCCAGGCCGAAGCGGTCGACGAGACCGTCGATGGCCGCGGTCAGCATCTCCTGGTTGGAAGCGGTGGCGTAGGCGCCGTTGGAGCGGGCGAACGGGATGCGGTTGCCGCCGATGACGGCGACACGACGGGTCTGGGTCTGCATGGGGCCATCCTTGCCCCGGACGGGGCCGTGGAGGAAGGCTGTGAGGGCCACGTCACGAAAAGTGGACACTGAGTTACACGTCTAGTTACCTACTGGCGGGGCGTCGCCCCGTCCACCTACGACCAGCCCCGGAGGATCCGCGCGCCATGAGCGACAAGTACCAGAGCTTCACCCAGAGCCCGCTCGGCAAGCTGCTCGTCAAGAACCTCGGCCTCCCCGCCCCGACGCGCCTGGAGCGCTACACCGCCGGCGCCCCCCTGGTCGACGGCACCGTCGTCGTCGGCGGTCGCGGTCGCCTGGCGGAGTCGCTGCCCGGTCTGCTCGACACCGTCGGAATCGCCAGCACGCAGGTCACGGAGGACGGCCAGAAGTACAAGGGCCTGGTCTTCGACGCCACGGGCCTGACCTCGGCCGACCAGCTGGTCGCGCTGCAGCAGTTCTTCACCCCCCTGATGCGCAGCCTCGCCTCGTGCCCCCGCGTCGTGGTGCTCGGCACCCCGCCGGAGCAGGTCGAGGGCGGCGAGCGCGTCGCCCAGCGTGCGCTCGAGGGCTTCACCCGCAGCCTCGGCAAGGAGATCGGCCGGGGCGGCACCGTCCAGCTGGTCTACGTCGCCGACGGCGCCGAGGCCGCGGTCACCAGCACCCTCGCCTTCCTGCTCTCGCCCAAGTCCGCCTACGTCTCGGGCCAGGTCGTGCGGATCGGCGCGACCGGCACGAAGAAGGCCGGCGCCGTCACGGACTGGCAGCAGCCGCTGGCCGGCAAGGTCGCCCTGGTCACCGGTGCCAGCCGCGGCATCGGCGAGCAGATCGCCCGGGTCCTGCACCGCGACGGTGCGACCGTCGTCGGCGTGGACGTGCCGCAGGCCGCCAACGAGCTGCAGTCGCTGATGAAGGAGCTCGACGGCGACTGGCTGACCCTCGACATCACGGCCAAGGACGCCCCGCAGCGCATCGCCCACCACCTCTCCACCAAGCACGGCGGTGTGGACGTGGTCGTGCACAACGCCGGCATCACCCGCGACAAGAAGCTCGCCAACATGGGCGAGGACCGCTGGGAGTCGGTGATCGCGGTCAACCTCACCGCACCCGAGAAGATCACCCGGGAGCTCCTGGAGCAGAAGGTCGTCAACAAGGGCGGCTCGATCATCGGGGTCGCGAGCATCGCCGGCATCGCCGGCAACGTCGGCCAGACCAACTACGCCGCTTCCAAGGCCGGCGTCATCGGCTTCGTCGACAGCCTCAAGGACGAGCTGAAGGACGGCATCACGATCAACGCCGTCGCTCCCGGCTTCATCATCACCGCCATGACCGCGGCCGTCCCGCTGGCCAACCGTGAGGTCGGCCAGCGCCTCAACGCCATGTCCCAGGGCGGCCTGCCCGTCGACGTGGCCGAGACCATCGCCTGGTTCGCCTCCCCCGGCTCGACCGCCGTCAACGGCAACGTCGTGCGGGTCTGCGGCCAGATGATGCTGGGCGCCTGATGGGCACCGCGGAGACCACCGTCAAGCAGCACGACGGCGGCGCCGGCCTCGGCAGCCTGCTTAAGGCCGCCCTGCCGAGCGTGCCGGTTGTCGGGTCGCTCCCCGGCGTGCGCAAGGCGTCCGCGGAGGGCTTCAGCGGCCTCGGCTACCAGCGGCCGCCCGTCACCGTCGAGGCCGAGCACGTGGCGGCGTACGCCGAGGTGTGCGGGTTCCCGCAGAAGGACACCGTCCCGCTGACCTACCCCCACATGCTGGCCTTCGGGCTGCACATGGCGATCATGACCGACCCGGCTTTCCCGGCCCCGGCCATCGGCACCGTGCACCTGGAGAACTCCATCACGGCGCACCGCGCGGTCCGCGTCGGGGAGACCCTCGCCGTCGCAGCCCGCGTGGAGCCGCCGCGCCCGCACGCCAAGGGACGGGTCTTCGACTTCGTCACGACGATCACGGACCCGGACGGCGCGCCGGTGTGGGAGAGCACCAGCTCCTACCTCCGTCGCGGCAAGGGCGACGAGAGCGCCCCCGCGGGTCTCGACATCCCCGTGACCGCCTCCAACGGCGTCGTGTGGAGCCTGCCGGGTGACCTCGGCCGCCGCTACGGCGCGGTGTCGGGCGACCTCAACCCGATCCACCTCTACCCGCTCACCGCGAAGGCACTCGGCTTCCCGCGCCAGATCGCGCACGGCATGTGGAGCCTGGCCCGGTGCGTCGCCGCGCTGGAGAACCGTCTCCCCGAGGCGGTCACCGTCGACGTGGCGTTCAAGAAGCCGATCCTGCTCCCCGGCAAGGTCGCCTTCGGCTCGGAGAGGTACGACGGCAGCTACACCTTCTCCCTGACCGACCCGCGCACAGGCGCCCCGCACCTGGTCGGCCGCACCACCGCGCGCTGATCCGCCGCCGGCCGCCCCACCGCCGAACCGTCACTTCCGAACCCTCGACCCGTCAGTTCTGGACCGCACCTGGCCCGGGGCTCACGGGTCGAGGGTTCACTTCTGACGGGTCGGCGGTTCGTTCCTGACGGGTCGGCGGTGCTCAGCGGGGTCGGCCGAACTGCGTCGTGGCCGTGGTGCTCCGTGCCGCGGTCGCCGCCGTGGCACGGCGCTCGGTGAAGGTGGCCGTCGCGGGGTTCCACACCCCGACGTCGGTGGTGGCGTTGCCGTCCCAGTCGCCGGTGACCGGCAGGTCACCGGGCTGGCCGAACTGCACCTCGGCGCTCCAGGTGAGACCCTCGGCGTCGACCCGGCGCAGCGTGAACGTGGCGGTCGAGGGGTCGAAGACGCCCACGTCGGTGGTCCCGTCGCCGTCCCAGTCGCCGGTCACGGGGAGGTCGGCGGCGTCGCCCAGGGAGACGGTGCGCACCGAGCCGTCGGCGCCGCGGAGCGTCCAGGCGCCGGTGGCGGGCGATCGGACGCCCACCTCCCACAGCCCGTCGCCGTCCCAGTCCCCGGCGACCGGCTGGTCGGAGCCGGCACCGAGCGCGAGCGTCGTGGTGGCCCGCTTGCCCACCCGCATCGTGAAGACGCCCTCGGCGGGGCTCCACACGCCCAGGTTGGCCTTGCCGTTGCCGTCCCAGTCACCGAGGACCGGCTCGTCGGTAGCGGTGCCGAGCCGCATCGTCTTGGGCTCGCGGCCGGGGCGCTGCACCAGGAAGAGCGAGCGCGGGGCGCGGCGGTAGACCACCAGCTCGGCCGTGCGGTCCCCGAGCAGGTTGCCGGCCAGCGGCAGGTCGACGCAGTTGCCCGAGGCCTGCGTGGCGCCGTAGGTGAACGGCACCCCGCCGAACCACGCCTCGACGTCCTGCCCGTCCTGGCGCTGCTCGTAGTGCAGGTGCGGACCGGTGGAGTTGCCCGTCGAGCCGACCGTGCCGAGCAGCGCCCCCTGGTCGACCCGCTGACCGGTCACCACGTGCACGTCCTGCAGGTGGGCGTAGACGGTGCTCTCCCCTGCGCCGTGGTCGACCACGACGTGCCGGCCGTAGCCGCGGGCGGACGTGGCGTCGGCGCGGGAGACGACACCCGGCGCGGACGCGACGACCGGGTCATCGAGGTCGTCGACCCGGTTCCAGTCGATCGCCCGGACGCTCGGGCTGTGCGAGGACCGCGTGGTGCCGGTCCACTCCTGCGCGCAGGGGAACGGCATCTCGTAGTCGCTCACCGGTTGCGCGTACGCCGGAGCGACCGCCCAGAGGGTCGACCCGGCCGTGAGGCCGGCGAGGAGCGCGGCGAGCGCCGTACCGCTGGCACGCGCGGCCCGGTGCCGGGCCGTCGACGAGCGTCTCATGGGGTCCCCTGTCCGTCCGGGCGGCCTCCGTCACGAGGTCGTCACAGGCACCACAGGAGTGCTCAGCCACCACATTCGCCACAAAGGTAACGACACGCCGCGGCAGATGTCACGAACTACGCCATTGTCATGCTAGGCGCGGGGCCGGATCAGCCCCTCCTGGGCGACCGTCGCCACCAGCGTCCCGTCCTCGGTGAAGATCCGCCCGAGCGCCAGACCGCGGGCCGACTGGGCCGAGGGCGACCACTGGTCGTAGAGCCACCACCGGTCGGCCCGGAAGGGTCGGTGGAACCAGATCGTGTGGTCGAGCGAGGCCATCTGCACCTCGTGCGGCGAGACCGGGTGGGCGGCCAGCGTGGCACCGAGCAGCGAGACGTCGGAGGCGAAGGTGAAGGCCGCGACGTGGGTGACCGGGTCCTGCCCGAGGTCGCCGTTGACCCGGGCCCACATCCGGGCGCGGGCAGGATGGACCTCGTCGGGCTCGAGCCCGTGCTTGGAGTTGCCGATCCACCGCACGTCGAGGGAGGCCCACTCCCGCCCGAGCGCCTCGGCGTCGCTGTTGCCGCGCGCGGTCATGAGCGAGACCAGGTCCAGGCCCTGCTCGGGGCGGGCGACCTCGGGCATCGCGTCCTGGTGCGACCAGCCCTCCTCCTCGCGCTGGAAGTTGGCGGTGAGGAAGTAGATCGGGCGACCGTGCTGGCGCGCGGCGACCCGACGCGTGGCGAAGGAACGCCCGTCGCGGATCCGCTCGACGTCGTAGACGATCGGCAGGGACGGGTCCCCCGGCAGCAGGAAGTAGGAGTGCAGCGAGTGCACCCCCATCTCCTCGGGCACCGTGCGGATGCCGGCGCAGAGCGCCTGCGCGGCCACCTGGCCGCCGAAGACCCGGCCGCGGGGCGTGGGCACCGACTGGCCGCGGTAGAGGTCCTGGTCGATCTCCTCGAGGTCGAGCAGGGCGACCAGCTCGTCGACGGCGACCTGGTCGGGCTCGCGCAGCGGCGTGGGCTCGGGGACGCGCATCAGCCGCGCTCCGCCTTGGGCCGGACCTTGCGCAGCAGCGCCTCCTGGGCGGTCGAGGCCACCAGCCGCCCGTCCTCCGTGAACACCCGGCTGTTGATCAGGCCGCGGCCGCCGGAGGCACGCGGGGCGTGCTGGTCGTAGAGCCACCACCGGTCAGCGCGGAACGGCTCGTGGAACCACACCGTGTGGTCGAGCGAGGCCACCATGATGTCGGGCCCTCCAAGGCGGTAGCCGTGGGGTGCGAGCGCAGCACCGGCGATGGTCATGTCCGAGGCGTAGGCGAAGGCCGCGGCGTGCACCAGCGGGGCGTCGGGCAGCTCGCCGTCGATCTTGAGCCAGAACCGCTGGCGGCCGGGCCGCTGCGGGTCCGGCGGCAGCAGGTCGGCCGAGGAGCCGACGTACCGCATGGAGATGGCGTCCCACTCGGTGAACTCCCCGTCGGCGCGGCGCGCCATCGGGTCGAGGGAGTCCTGGGGTGAGGGCACGTCGTCGGGGAAGACGTCCTGGTGGTCCAGGCCCTCCTCCGGCTTCTGGAAGTCCGTGGTCAGCGCGAAGATCGGCCGGCCGTGCTGGCGGGCGAGCACCCGGCGGGTGGCGAAGGACCGGCCGTCGCGCAGCGCCTCCACGTCGTAGACGATCGGCGCGCCGGTGTCGCCGGGCTGCAGGAAGTAGGAGTGCAGCGAGTGCACGACGTACGCCGGGTCGGTGGTGCGCGCGGCGGCGACCAGCGCCTGCGCGGCCACCTGGCCGCCGAAGACCCGCGGCAGGACCGAGGCCTGCTGGCTGCCGCGGAACAGGTTGTCGTCGATGGTCTCGATGTCGAGCAGACGCAGCAGCTCGTCGACGTCGCGGGGCATCAGCGACCTCCGTCCGTCTCGTCGCCGGGAACATCCCCGGACCCGCGGCCCGGGTCGTCGCCGTCCAGCCCGGCCAGGAACTGCTCGAACTGCTCCCCGAGCTGCTCGCCGGTCGGCAGCGGCTCGTCGGGGGCCAGCAGCGAGGCGCCGGACTCCTCGGCCCGCTCGAAGGCGTCGTACTGCCGCTCGAGCGCGGCCACCACGTCGGCGACCTCCTCGTGCTCGACGAGGTAGCGGCTGATCTCGGCCTCCCGGTCCTCGGCCTCGGCCCGCAGGCCCGACAGGTCGACGGTGAGCCGGCCGGCGCGCTCGACCTGCTCCAGCAGCGCGACCGCGGCCTGGGGGTAGGGCAGCTGGGCGAGGTAGTGCGGGATGTGGGCGACGAAGCCCTGCGCGGGGTGGCCCCACTCCCCCAGCCGGATCTCCAGCAGCGCCTGGACGCTGGCCGGCACCCGGAGCTCCCCGCGCCACGGCGAGGCGCCGATGAGCAGCTCGGGGTCGTTGGCGTGGTGGGTGATCGCGATCGGGCGGGTGTGCGGCACGGCCATCGGCACCGAGCCCATGCTGACGACCCGGGTGACGCCGAAGCGCTCCACCACCCGGCGCACCGCGCGCACGAAGCCCTCCCAGCGCACGTCGGGCTCCGGCCCGCGCAGCAGGAGGTACGGCGTGCCGCCGGTGTCGTGGAGCAGGCGGACGACCAGCCGGGGCGCGTCGTAGTCGGTGTAGCGGTCGACGACGAAGGAGACGGCGGGCCGACGCGCGCGGCAGTCGTGCAGCTCGTCGACCTCGAAGGTGGCCACCACCCGTCCGGCCGAGGGGCCGGTGTCGTCGAGGTCCACGAGGTGCTGGGCGGCCCGGGCGGCGGCGCTCCCCGCGTCGAGGAACCCGTCGAGGACCACGACCATGGTCAGCCCCTCGGACGAGTGCCCGGCCGGGCCGACGTGCTCGACCCGCGAGTCGAGCTCGGGCACCACGTCGACGATGTGCACGAGACGGTGGTCGGCCACGGTGGCGCCACGCTCCTCTCCGGTGGGGGACGGCTGGTCCGCCGGTCGTTCGGACGGTCGGGGAAGCCAGGGACGGCCCACGATATTCCCGGGCCGCCGTCCCCCACCGGGCACCCTGTCGTCCCCGGATCGTCCTCGAGTTACCGGTGGGTACTACTCACGGGTAACCGAGCGGGTAGCGTGTCGCCCGTCCCCGAGCACCCCACCCACAGGAGACCCCGTGCCCCGACAACTGCGAGAGGTCGTCTTCGTCGACGGCGTGCGCACTCCCTTCGGCAAGGCCAAGGGCCAGTACGCCGAGACCCGCGCCGACGACCTGGTCATCAAGTGCATCCGCGAGCTCATGCGCCGCAACCCGTCGCTGCCGCCCGAGCGGGTCGACGAGGTCGCGATCGCCGCCACCACCCAGATCGGTGACCAGGGCCTGACCATCGGCCGCACCGCCGCCCTGCTCTCCGGGCTGCCGCAGTCGGTGCCCGGCTACGCCATCGACCGCATGTGCGCGGGCGCGATGACCGCCGTCACCACCACGGCCGGCGGCATCGCCTTCGGCTCCTACGACGTCGCCATCGCCGGCGGCGTCGAGCACATGGGCCGTCACCCCATGGGCGAGGGCGTGGACCCCAACCCGCGCATCCTCTCCGAGCGCGTGGTCAACCCCGACGCGCTCGTCATGGGCAAGACGGCGGAGAACCTGCACGACCGCTACCCCACGATCACCAAGGAGCGCGTCGACGCCTACGCCGTGCGCTCCCAGGCCAAGACGGCCGCGGCGTACGACGCCGGCAAGATCCAGCCCGACCTGGTGCCCGTCGCGACGCGCTCGGCCGAGCTGGGCTGGGGCCTGGCCACCACCGACGAGCCGATGCGCCCGCAGACGACGATGGAGAGCCTCGCCGGGCTCAAGACCCCGTTCCGTGCCGCCGGCAACGTCACCGCCGGCAACGCCGCGGGCATCAACGACGGCGCCACCGCCGCCCTGCTGGCCGAGGAGGAGACCGCCCGCGAGCTCGGGCTGCCCGTGCGCATGCGCCTGGTGTCCTACTCCTTCGTCGGCGTCGAGCCCGAGGTCATGGGCGCCGGCCCGATCCCGGCCACCGAGAAGGCGCTCAAGCAGGCCGGCCTCACCATCGACGACATCGAGGCCTTCGAGGTCAACGAGGCCTTCGCCGTGCAGGTGCTGGCCTTCCTGGAGCACTTCGGCATCGCCGACGACGACGCCCGGGTCAACCCCTACGGCGGCGCGATCGCGATGGGCCACCCGCTGGCCTCCTCCGGCGTGCGCCTCATGACCCAGCTGGCGCGCCAGTTCGAGGAGCGCCCCGAGGTCCGCTACGGCCTGACCACCATGTGCATCGGCATCGGCATGGGCGGCACGGTCATCTGGGAGAACCCGCACTGGAACGGAGCCAACTGACGTGAGCACCACCATCGACACCCTCCTCGAGCGGGCGCAGGCCATCTCCTCCGACGCCGAGCGCGTCACCGAGGCCAAGCTGCGCAAGGTCGCCCTCCCCGGCGGCGCCGGCACGATCGGCCTCATCACCCTCGACAACGGCGAGGACCACACCAAGCCCAACACCTTCGGCCCCCGCGGCCTGATCAGCCTCAACACCGCGATCGACGCGGCGCTGGCCGACGACGAGGTCACCGCGCTGGCCGTGACCGGCAAGCCGTTCATCCTCGCCGCGGGCGCCGACCTCACCAGCATCGCCGGTGGCGGCCCGGACGCCGTGCGGGTCGTGGCCGAGCTCGGCCACGCGGTCTTCCGCAAGCTCGGCGACCCCGGCGGCAAGCCGTCCTTCGGCTTCGTCAACGGCCTGGCGCTGGGCGGCGGCCTCGAGGTCGCGCTGCACTGCACCTACCGCACCGTCATGGACTCCGCGCCCGCCCTCGGCCTGCCCGAGGTCATGCTCGGCCTCGTCCCCGGCTGGGGCGGCGCCTACCTGGTGCCCAACCTGGTCGGTCCGGCCACCGCGGTGCAGCTGATCCTCGAGAACCCCCTCAACAACGGCAAGACCGTCGGCGGGCAGCAGGCCTTCGAGCTCGGCCTGGCCGACGCGGTCTTCCAGGGCGCGGACTTCCTGGAGCAGTCGCTGCTCTGGGCCGCCTCGGTGCTGCGCGGCGACGTCGTCGTGGAGCGACCCGAGGTCGACCGCGGCCAGGGCTGGGACGACGCCGTACGCCGGGCCCAGCAGGTCGCCCAGGCCCGCACCGGCGGGGCCTCCCCCGCAGCGGCCAAGGCCGTCGAACTGATCGACGCCGCCCGCGACGGCGACCGCGACGCGGGCTTCGCCCGCGAGGACGACGCCCTGCACGCCCTGTCGCAGACCCCCGAGCTGCTCGCCAGCCTCTACGCCTTCGACCTGGTGCAGAAGCGCGCCAAGCGCCCCGCCGGCGCCCCGGACCGCTCGCTGGCCCGCCCGGTCACGAAGGTCGGCATCGTCGGCGCGGGCCTCATGGCCAGCCAGATGGCGCTGCTCTTCGTCCGCCGCCTCGAGGTGCCGGTCGTGCTGACCGACCTCGACCAGGAGCGAGTCGACAAGGGCGTGGGCTACGTCCACGCCGAGATCGACAAGCTGCTCGCCAAGGGCCGGATCAACCAGGACAAGGCCAACCGCCACAAGGCCCTGGTCTCCGGCTCGGTCGACAAGGCCACCGGCTTCGCGGGCGCCGACTTCGTCATCGAGGCGGTCTTCGAGGAGATGTCGGTCAAGAAGTCGGTCTTCGCCGACGTCGAGGCCGTGGTCTCCCCCGAGTGCGTGCTGGCGACCAACACCTCCTCGCTGTCGATCACGGAGATGGCCGCGGACCTGCAGCACCCCGAGCGGGTCGTGGGCTTCCACTTCTTCAACCCCGTCGCCGTGATGCCGCTGCTGGAGATCGTCCAGGGCGAGAAGACCGACGACGCCACGCTGGCCACCGCCTTCGGCACCGGCAAGGCACTGAAGAAGACCACCATCCTGGTGCAGGACAGCCCGTCCTTCATCGTCAACCGGCTGCTCGGGCGCTTCATGTCCGACGTGAGCCGGGTGCTGGACCAGGGCACCCCGATCGACGTCGTCGACGGCGCCTTCGCCGGTGTCGCACCGATGTCGCCGTTCACGCTGATCGCCCTGGTCGGCCCGGCCATCGCGCTGCACAACACCGAGACGCTCGCGGCGGCCTTCCCCGACCGCTTCTACGTCTCCCCCGCCCTCGAGCGGGTCGTGGCGGCGCGCAAGGGTGCCTACTTCGGTCCCGACGGGTTCCTGGACCCCGAGGTCGAGGCGCTGCTGGAGAAGCCGGCCTCGCCGGTCGTGCTCTCCCGCGAGGAGGTCCGCACCCAGGTCCTCACCGGCCTGGCCGAGGAGGCGCGCCTCATGCTCGACGAGGGTGTCGTCACCGCCGCCGAGGACCTCGACCTGGCGATGATCACCGGTGCCGGCTTCGCGTTCTGGAACGGCGGGCTCACGATGCTCCTCGAGCGTGAGGGCCTCGGCTCCTTCCACTGAGCACCGCACGACCAGCGGACCACGACGGGCCCTGGCTCCCGCCTCGCAGGAGGAGGGGGTCAGGGCCCGTACGTCGCCAGCATCAGCCTCGCCGCCCGCCGGGCGAGGTCCTCGGTGGTGAGCCCCGTGCGCTGGGCCAGCACCTCCTCGCCGCGCTCGTCGACCCCCACGGCCGGGTCCTCCCCGCGGGCGGTGACCACCTCGGCCGCCGCGTCGAGGTCGTCGACCAGCGTCCACAGCACCTCGTCGCCGTACGCCGTCGTGAGGGCCTCGCACGCCCACCACGAGAGCCCGTAGTTGGCGCCCGAGGTCGCGCCGTTGAACCCGTCGGAGCGGGGCAGGTCGAGGGGCTCCCCCGACGGCTCCTCCCCGTCGAGCCCGTCGCGGGCAGCCACGAGCGAGCCCGTCGAGAGCGCCCGGTCCTCGGGCGCGAGCGGGGCGACCGAGACCCACTCAGCGATCCCCTCCGAGAGCCAGACCGGCACGGCGTCGTCGCGCGGTCCGAGGGCGACGTGGGTGAGCTCGTGGCGCACGAGCCGGTCGCGGGCCCCGTCCTCGCGGGTCAGCATCCGCGGGTGGAGGGCGACCCGGACCCCGGCGGTCCCGGCGCTCGGGTCGGCGTCGTCGAGCGGCACCGGGAACGCGACCGCGTCGACCAGCTCGGGGTCGCCGCCCGGCAGCTCGGCCAGCGAGCCGAGGAACCCGGAGTCGCCCAGGGCGTACACCACGACCCGGCGCTCCCAGTCGTAGGGCACCACGGCGCTGACGTCGGCGATGCCGCGCTGCACCGACTCCAGCAGCGCGTCGGCACTGCCGACCGAGGTGGCGTCGAAGACGCCGAGGACGCCCGCCACCTCGCGGACCTCGACCGGGCCCCGGTCCCAGGGCTGGGCCACCACGCCGTTGCGCTCCTCCCACGCCTCGTCGGTCACCGAGGCCAGCCGCAGCCGGCCCCGCGATCCGGGCGTGAAGAGGTAGCGGTCGCGGGCGACGACCGGGGCGGCGTCGTACCCCTCCAGCTGGAGGTGGACCCGCACGACGACCCAGTAGGACTCGCCGTCGCGCAGCACCTCGGCGGGGTCGAAGGAGTAGCGGAACACCTGGACCGGCAGGTCCTGCATGGCACGGAAGTAGTCGGCCTGCGCCGTGCCGAACTCACCGCCGCGCCGCGCCAGGCCGGAGCGGAAGACCTGCTCGTCCCCCTCGCGGACGGCGACCGCACGCCGGCGCAGGACCCGCGTGAGCTCCTCGACGACCCCCGGTGGTGCCGGTGCCGCCGAGGTCCCCGGCGAGGACGTCTCGTCGTCGGAGAGCAGGCTGCAGCCGCTCAGCACTCCCAGCGCCAGGACGGCACCGAGCAGCGCCGAGGTCCAGCGGACGGTCCGGCGCTGCGACCGACCGGGGCCGAGGTGCGGGTCTCCCTCCCAGGACCTCTCAGCCGCGCCGGTCACGCGACCGGTCGCCGGGCGGACCGGCGACCTCGGGCTGGGCTGGGCCGGGCTGGACGGGGTCGACGACCGTGTCGCCGTCGCCGACGAGGTCGCCGGCCATGGCCTCGACGATGCCGCGGGCGAGGTGCTGGGCGGTGAGTCCGACCCGCTCGAGGATCACGTCGCGCTTGGCGTGGCCCAGGAACTCCTGCGGGATGCCGTGCAGCTGCACCGGGGTGCGCACGCCGGCGGCCACGAGCGCCTGGAGCAGCGAGGCCCCGCAGCCGCCCTGCACGCCGTTGTCCTCGACGCTGACCACCAGCCGGTGCTCGCGGGCCAGGTCGACCAGCGCGGGGTCGACGGGCTTGACCCAGCGCGGGTCGACCACGGTCACGCCGATGCCCTGGTCGCGCAGCCGCTCGGCCACCTCGACGGCCGTGGTGGCCATCGAGCCGACGGCGACCACGAGGACGTCACGGGCACCCGAGCGCACCAGCACGTCGCACCCGCCGGCCCGGTCGACGGCGGGCACGTCGGCGGGCGGGGCGCCCTTGGGGAAGCGGACCACGGTCGGGGCGTCGTCGACCTGCACGGCCTCGTCGAGCAGCTCGCGCAGGCGGGTGGCGTCGCGGGGCGCGGCCAGGCGCAGGCCGGGCACGACCTGCAGGACCGACATGTCCCACATGCCGTTGTGGCTGGCACCGTCGTCGCCGGTGACGCCGGAGCGGTCGAGCACGAAGGTGACGCCGCACTTGTGCAGCGCGACGTCCATGAGCACCTGGTCGAAGGCGCGGTTGAGGAAGGTCGCGTAGACCGCGACGACGGGGTGCAGGCCACCCATCGCGAGGCCGGCAGCCGAGGTGGCGGCGTGCTGCTCGGCGATACCGACGTCGAAGGTACGCTCGGGGAAGTGCGCCTCGAAGGCGTCGAGGCCCACCGGGTGCATCATCGCGGCGGTGATGGCCACGACGTCCTTGCGTCGGTGGCCCAGGTCGACCATGGCGTCGGAGAAGAAGTCGGTCCAGATGCGACCGCGCTTGCGCTCCTCGCCGGACTCGATGTCGAAGGGCTGGGGGCTGTGGAACTGGTCGGCCTCGTGGCGCTCGGCGGCGTCGTACCCGAAGCCCTTGCGGGTCAGCGCGTGCACGATGACGGGGCCGTTGAAGCGCTTGGCCTGGGTGAGCGCGGTCTCCATGGCGGCCCGGTCGTGGCCGTCGACGGGACCGACGTACTTCAGGCCGAGGTCCTCGAAGAGGCCCTGGGGGGCGAGCGCGTCCTTGAGGCCCTTCTTCATGGCGTGCAACGCGTCGTACGCCGCGGGGCCGACGCCCGGCACGGCGTTGAGCCGCTTCTTGACCACGTCGAGGACGTGCTCGTAGCGGGGGTCGGTGCGCAGGCTCGACAGTGCGGTGGCGAGACCGCCGACGGTCGGGGTGTAGGAGCGGCCGTTGTCGTTGACCACGATCACCAGGCGGCTGTCGGGGGCGACCGCGATGTTGTTGAGCGCCTCCCAGGCCATGCCGCCGGTGAGGGCCCCGTCGCCGATGACCGCCACGACGTGCCGGTCCTCCCCGCGGATGCGGTAGGCCTTGGCCAGGCCGTCGGCGTAGGACAGGGCGGTCGAAGCGTGGGAGTTCTCCACGATGTCGTGCGGGGACTCGGCCTGGCTCGGGTAGCCCGAGAGCCCGCCCTCCTGCCGCAGGCCGTCGAACTGGCCGGCGCGCCCGGTGAGCATCTTGTGGACGTAGGACTGGTGGCCGGTGTCGAGGACGACCCGGTCGCGCGGGGAGTCGAAGACCCGGTGGATCGCGATGGTCAGCTCCACGACGCCGAGGTTGGGGCCGAGGTGGCCGCCGACCCGCGAGGTGGAGCGGACCAGCAGGTCGCGGATCTCGCTCGCCAGGAGGTCGAGCTCCGCGTCGGTGAGGCTCCGGAGGTCACGGGGTCCCGAGACCGACTCCAGCACTCCCATTCGGGGGGTCCTCCTCCTGCGTCGTTGCCCCCGGGACGGTGCGGGTCACGCAGCCCGGGGCGGAGCCTCCGAGTCTAGACGGGGTGGCTCACAGATCCACGACCCCGACGGAGGGCTCGTGCAGGCTGCCGATCCACACGCGCCCCTCGTGCTCGCGCACCCCGGTGGCCATGTGGAAGTCGGGCGTGTCGAGGTCCAGGTCGTGCACGAGCGTGCCGGCGGCGTCGTAGGCCTGGACCCGGCAGGTGCGCTTCGGGGCGGGCTGGAACCGCTCCGGGATCTTGGTCACACCCTTGCGCACGAACAGGGGCGCGCGGCCCAGTCGCTCGACGACCGGGTCGGTCGGGCTGGCGATGCTGACCCAGATGAGGCCATCGCTGCCGCGGGCGATGTTGTCGGGGTAGCCGGGCAGGCCGTCCACGAGGAGGTCGCGGGTGCCGGCGCGGTCGCCGGTGAGCCAGTGCCGCACCAGCGTGCGCCCCCGGGTCTCGGCGACGACGACGAAGGACTCGTCGGGGGCCAGGGCCACGCCGTTGGCGAAGCGCAGGCCGTCGAGCACGGTCTCGACCGACCCGTCGGGGCGCAGCGCGAGCAGCCGGCCGCTGGCGGTGTCCTGGACGAAGTCGTCCTTCCACCGGTCGATGCCGAAGTGCCGCGAGGAGTCGGAGAACCACACCGTGCCGTCGCTGGCGATCGCGGCGTTGTTGCAGAAGACCATGGGGACGCCGTCGACCGCCGCCAGGACCTGCTCGACCGCCCCGGTGTCGGGGTCCATCCGCAGCACGCCGCGGTGGGAGTCGCAGACCAGCAGCCGGCCGTCGGGGTCGACCTCGATGCCGAGCGGGCGGCCGCCGGTGCTGCCGACCCGCTCGACCCGGGAGCCGTCGTGGGAGACCCGCAGCACCGCGCCGTCCACGGTGCCGGTGTAGACCGCCCCCTCGTGCCGACCGGAGGTGGCGACGACGACGTCCTCGGCACCGTCGTAGCCGACGGGGTGGACCTGGAGCGTGCGGGAGCGGGTCATGCGGACAGCCTCCTGTAGATCGGGCCCTCGAGGAACCCCGGCAGCACGGTGCGCGCCGAGCCGGTCAGGTCGAGGTCGAGCACCCGGTCGGGGTCGACGAAGACGATCTGGCGTCCCTCGGTGCAGGTGATGTCGGGGTCGTCGAGGTCGACACCCGCGGCGTAGAAGGTCATCTGGTCCCACGTGCCGTAGCCCTCGTGGAAGACCTGCAGCTGCTCGACGAGCTCGAGGTGTTCGGGGGCCAGCACGACGCCGGTCTCCTCCTCCAGCTCGCGGACCGCTCCGGTCAGCGGGTCCTCGCCGGGTTCGAGGTGCCCCCCGCACAAGCCCCACTTCTCGGGGTCGATCACCGGGTGCTCGTCGCGCTCCTGCATGAGCAGGCGGCCACGGCGGTCGACCAGGACGACGCAGGCGAAGTCGTGCACGTCCCGGAACCTACCCGTGCCCTCCGACCCGCCATCACAGCCGCGCGCGGTAGCGCCGCCCGCGCAGCGCCTCCTCCACGAGGCCGACCTCCCGTCGTACGCCGACGAGCCGGGCCTCCTCGGCCAGGAAGGTCTGCACGGCCGCCTCCACCACGTCGCCGTCGGCGACCTGCGGCAGGTCGGCGCGGGCCTCGCTCAGCCCGCGCCGGACCGCGGCGTGGCAGCCCTCCACGTGCAGCACCGCGAACCGTGCGAGCACGACCGGGTGGCGCCGCAGCGCGGGGTAGGAGCGGAACTCCGGGGGGCAGAGGTCGAGCAGCCAGGCGCAGGCCGTGGCCTCCCAGTCGGGCGCGTCGGGCGGGCGCACGGCCCGCGGCCAGCCGGGCGGGGCGACGAGTCGGTCCATGCGATCCAGGGTACGCCACGATCGAACACCTGTTCGACCCGGACAGGACCGCCTCACCCTGCCAGGAACGAGAACCGCACCTCGCGCTCGGGGTTGTCGACGTTGAGGTCGACCAGGCACAGGCTCTGCCAGGTCCCGAGGGCGAGCTCGCCGTCGAGCACCGGGAGCGTGGCGTACGGCGGCACGAGCGCCGGCATCACGTGGGACCGGCCGTGACCGGGGGTGCCGTGCCGGTGCCGCCAGCGGTCGTCCGCGGGGAGCAGGTCGGCGAGCGCGGCGAGCAGGTCGTCGTCGGAGCCGGCGCCGGTCTCCAGCACCGCGAGGCCCGCGGTCGCGTGCGGCACGAAGACGTGCAGCAGCCCGTCACCGCGGCCGGCGACCCAGGCGCGAGCGCGGTCAGTCAGGTCCAGGACGGTGTCGCGGCCGCCGGTGCGGACGCTGAACGTCTCGCTGTCCACGGCGCTCAGCCCTCCAGCCACGCCGTGAAGGCGCGCGAGTCGTAGGGGCGGCCGAGGAAGGACTCGACCAGGTCGGCGGCGTCCCGGCTGCCCCCGGCGGCGAGCACGGTGTCGCGGTAGCGGGTGGCCACGTCGCGCGCGAAGAGGTCGCCCTCGTCGAAGGCGGAGAAGAGGTCCTTCGCGATGACCAGGCTCCACATGTAGGTGTAGTAGCCCGAGCCGTAGCCCTCCAGGTGACCGAAGCCGCAGTGGAAGTGGGTGCCGGGCAGCTGCGCCCAGACCGCGTAGCGGTCCGAGAGCTCCTGCGAGCGCCGGGTCAGGTCGACCGGGAGCTCGGCGTGGAAGCGGTAGGAGACGGCCGCGTAGTACATCTGCGTGCGCGCGTAGTAGCCCTTGCCGAGCTCGTCGGCGGCGCGCATCCGCTCCACCAGCGCCGCCGGGATCGGCTCCCCCGCCTCGTCGACGGCGAAGCTGCTGAGCACCCCGTGGTCCCAGGCCCACTCCTCCAGCATCTGGCTCGGCGCCTCGACGAAGTCCCACTCGGTGGCCACGCCGGAGAACCGGACCCACGGGTGGCGCCCGGCCAGCACGTGGTGGAGCAGGTGGCCGAACTCGTGGAACAGCGTCACGACCTCGGAGTGGTCCATCCGGGTGCGGCCGAAGTTGCAGACCAGCACGCCCTCGGGCAGCTGGCGACCACCCACCCCGCGGACCAGGTCGAACTGGGCGGCGTGGTTGTACTTGCCCGCCCGCGGGTGCAGGTCGAGGTGGATCCGGCCGAGCAGGTCGCCGGACTCGACCAGCCTGACGTCGTACGTCGCCACCTCGGTGTGCCAGCTGGGCGCGTCCGGGACCGGGACGTACTCCAGGCCGAACAGCCGTCCGGTGACCTCCAGCAGCCCGGCCCGGACGCGGTCGGAGGCGAAGTACCGCCGCACCGCCTGGCCGTCGACGTCGAACCGCTCACGGCGCACGACCTCGCCGTAGTAGCGGGCGTCCGCGACGTCCAGCCGGCCCAGGCCGGGGTGGTCCTGGCGGGCCCTCTCCAGCAGCAGGGCGGCATCGCGCTCCGCGCTGGCGGTCGCGTCCTCGGCGATCTTGTCGATGAAGGCGGCCACCGCGTCGCCGGTGCCGATCATCTTGACCTCGGCGTCGAAGTCGGGCCAGGAGGCGTAGCCGAGCAGCCGAGCCTGCTCGTCGCGCACCCGCAGCAGGTCGTGCAGGACGGGGTCGTTGGCCGGCCACCCGATGTTGAGGAAGGTGTGCATGACCGCGTGCCGGGCCTTGGGATCCGCGGAGAACATCAGGAACGGGTTGGTGTCGGGGTATCCCGTGGTGATCGTGACCTTGCCGTCCTCGTCGGCGGGGTGGGCCTCCACGTAGTCGTCGGGCAGGCCGGCCAGGGCGCTCGCCGGCACGCGGGTCTCCCCCGCGCCGTCGCGGATGTTGCGGGAGAAGGCCTGTCCGAGGTCGGTCTCGCGGGCCGACAGCTCGCGCAGCCGCTCGCGGGTGCGCTCGTCGCGGTCGACGCCGGAGCGGCGGAAGGAGCGCAGGGCGTCGGCCAGCACCCGGTCGGCACCGTCGGGCAGTCCGTCAGTCGGGGCGGCCGACAGCACGGCATACACCACCGGGTCGAGCATGAGGGTGGTGCGCAGCTCGTGCAGCTGCTGCTCGTAGCCCTCGGCCCGCTCGCGCAGCTCGCCGTCGGGGTGGACCTGGGAGAGCAGGCCGGCCACGGCGAAGGCGTTGGCGAGCGCGACGTGCACGTCGTTCCAGATCAGCAACGTCTCCGGGTCGCCCGCCGGGGTCTCGCGGAGCACCGCGACCAGGCCCCGGGCCTCCTCGAGACCACCGAGGACGCGGGTGTCGAGGAATCCGTTCCAGGCCTCGAGGTCGTCGGTCGCGGGCAGGGTCAGCGGCTCGAGGTGGGACACGCGCGTCACGGTACCCAGCCCGCTCCCGCCGAGCCGGCCCGGAGTTCCGTACACGTCGTACGGAATGACGGGCCGGCTCGGCGGGCTGCGGTCAGACCTGGGTGACGCCGGGGTCCTGCGGAGGCTCGATCCCACCGGCGCAGGAGGCCATCGGCTCGGGCGCGGTCTCGCCGTTGCCGAGCTGGGCGATGAAGAGCGGCAGTCGGGGGTCGTCGGCGCCGGTGAGCGCGAGCCGGTGGCCCCAGACGGTGACGACGACCGGGGCGTCCAGGCCGACCCAGGGCGTCATGATCCCGTTCTGCGGGAGCAGGTCGGCGAGCAGCGCCACGTCGCCGTCGTCGAGGCCGGGGTCGTGGGCGATGACGACGGTCCCGTGCTCGAGGTCGTGGCCCAGGTTCTCCGCCGGCACCTGCTCGTCGTAGACCCCGCAGTCGAGCCAGCGGTCCGCGTGCGGGCCACCGACCGGCGGCTCTGTCGGGTAGTCGACGTCCTCGTCGGTGTGGGTCGTGGGCAGGTCCTCGAAGACCTCGACCGCGTCGAGGGTCAGGTCCACGGGCTCGGGGCGCGCTCGCTCCACCGCCTGCGGCAGCAGCAGCGCGGTGCCCATCACCAGCAGGACGCCCAGGAGGGCCACCAGCAGGACCCGACGATTCACGCGCCGCTCGCCGGGCCCTGGTCGCCGCGGGCCAGGATCTCCTCGACCCGTTCGACCTTGGCGGTGAGCTGCCCGTCCCAGCCGGGCCGGATGTCGGCCTTGAGCACCAGCCCGACCCGGGGCGAGACCTCGGCGACGACGTCGACGGCCCGCTTCACCACAGCCATGACCTCGTCCCACTCACCCTCGATGTTGGTGAACATCGCGTTGGTCTCGTGCGGAAGCCCCGACTCGCGGACCACCCGGACCGCGGCAGCGACCGCCTCCGAGACACCCCCGGTCTCGTCGCCGGTGGTCGGGGAGATGCTGAAGGCCGCGATCATGGCGCCACGCTATCGAGGGCCTCCACGTCGTCGTCGGCGACGCCCCCCGTTCGGGGGACCCCCGAACAGCAACGTGGAGGACCTAGTCCACCTCATGAACCAAGCCCTCCACGCAAGCACGCTGTCACGCCCCAGCGGGGCGTCTGGTCAGCCCTTCAGCAGCGACCGCAGCACGAACGGCATGATGCCGCCGTTGCGGTAGTAGCTCGCCTCGCCCGGGGTGTCGATCCGCACGACCGCGTCGAACTCGACGCCGTCGGCCTTGACCTTGACCGTGCGCGGCGTCGTGCCGTCGTTGAGCTCGGTGATGCCGGTGATCGAGAAGGTCTCCTCACCGGTCAGGCCCAGGCTCTCGGCGCTCTCGCCCTCGGGGAACTGCAGCGGGATGACGCCCATGCCGATGAGGTTCGAGCGGTGGATGCGCTCGAAGGACTCGGCGATGACGGCCTTGACGCCCAGCAGCGCGGTGCCCTTGGCGGCCCAGTCGCGCGAGGAGCCGGAGCCGTACTCCTTGCCCGCGAGCACGACCAGCGGGATGCCCGCGGCGATGTAGTTCTCCGAGGCCTCGTAGACGGTCGTGACGTCGCCGCCGGCGGTGAAGTCGCGGGTCACGCCGCCCTCGGTGCCGGGGGCCAGCTGGTTGCGCAGCCGGATGTTGGCGAAGGTGCCGCGGATCATGACTTCGTGGTTGCCGCGGCGCGAGCCGTAGGAGTTGAAGTCCCGCTGCTCGACACCGTGCTCGGCGAGGTAGCGACCGGCCGGGCTGTCCTTCTTGATCGCACCCGCAGGGCTGATGTGGTCGGTGGTGACCGAGTCGCCGAGCTTGAGGAGCACGCGGGCGCCCTCGATGTCGGTGACCGGCTCCGGCTCCTCCGGCATGCCGTCGAAGTAGGGCGCCTTGCGGACGTAGGTGGAGTCCTCGTCCCAGGTGAAGGTGTTGCCCTCCGGGGTGGGCAGCGAGCGCCAGCGCTCGTCGCCCTTGAAGACGTCGGCGTAGGAGTCGGCGAACATCTGGGAGTTGATCGCACCCGCGATCGTCTCCTCGACCTCCCGCGGCGAGGGCCAGATGTCCTTGAGGAACACCTCGTTGCCGTCGGTGTCCACGCCCAGCGGGTCGTTGAACAGGTCGACGTCCATCGAGCCGGCCAGCGCGTAGGCGACGACCAGCGGCGGGGAGGCGAGGTAGTTCATCTTGATGTCGGGGCTGATCCGGCCCTCGAAGTTGCGGTTGCCCGAGAGCACCGAGACGACGGCGAGGTCGTGCTCGTTGACGGCCGCGGAGACCTCGGGGATGAGCGGACCGGAGTTGCCGATGCAGGTCACGCAGCCGTAGCCGACGAGGTTGAAGCCCAGCTTGTCGAGGTACGGCGTCAGGCCGGCCTTCTCGTAGTAGTCGGAGACCACCTGCGAACCCGGTGCGAGCGTGGTCTTGACCCACGGCTTGCGCTGGAGGCCCTTCTCGACCGCCTTCTTGGCCAGCAGGGCGGCGCCGATCATCACCGAGGGGTTGGAGGTGTTGGTGCAGGAGGTGATCGAGGCGATCGTCACCGCGCCGTGGTCGAGGGTGAACCTCGTGCCGTCCTCGAGGGTGACCTCGACCGGCTTGCTCGGGCGGCCGCCGTCGGTCGGGGCGCAGGAGGCCCAGTCCTTCGGGGGCGCCTGGCCGGCGTCGGAGGAGGAGACCGGGTCGGAGGCCGGGAAGGTCTCGTCGACGGCCTCGTCGTAGCCGGTGGGCTCGCCGCCGTCACCGTCGACGTAGTCGACCAGCGCGGCGCGGAAGCCGGCCTTGGCCTCGGTGACCTCGACCCGGTCCTGCGGACGCTTCGGGCCGGCGATCGAGGGGACGACCGTGGACAGGTCGAGCTCGAGCTTCTCGGAGTAGCGCGGCTCGGCGGAGGGGTCCAGCCACAGCCCCTGCTCCTTGGCGTAGGTCTCGACGAGCGCGATCTGCTCCTCGGACCGGCCGGTGAGGCGGAGGTAGTTGGTGGTCTCCTCGTCGATCGGGAAGACCGCGATGGTCGAGCCGAACTCGGGGCTCATGTTGCCGATCGTGGCGCGGTTGGCCAGCGGCAGCGCGGAGACACCGGGGCCGTAGAACTCCACGAACTTCCCGACCACACCGTGCTTGCGGACCATCTCGGTGATGGTGAGCACCAGGTCGGTGGCTGTCGAGCCCTCGGGCAGCTCGCCGGAGAGCTTGAAGCCGACCACGCGGGGGATGAGCATGGAGACCGGCTGGCCGAGCATCGCGGCCTCGGCCTCGATGCCGCCGACGCCCCAGCCGACGACGCCGATGCCGTTGACCATGGTGGTGTGGCTGTCGGTGCCGACGCAGGTGTCGGGGTAGGCCAGGAGCTCGCCGTCGACCTCGCGCGTGAAGACGGTGCGGGCCAGGTGCTCGATGTTGACCTGGTGCACGATGCCGGTGCCCGGCGGGACGACCTTGAAGTCGTCGAAGGCGCCCTGGCCCCACCGCAGGAACTGGTAGCGCTCGCGGTTGCGCTCGTACTCGATCTCGACGTTGCGCTCGAAGGCCTCCGGGGTGCCGAAGACGTCGGCCATCACCGAGTGGTCGATGACCATCTCAGCCGGGGCGAGCGGGTTGATCCGGGTGGCGTCGCCGCCGAGCTCGGCCATCGCCTCGCGCATGGTGGCGAGGTCGACGACGCAGGGCACGCCGGTGAAGTCCTGCATGATCACGCGCGCCGGCGTGAACTGGATCTCCTTGTCGGGCTGGGCGGTCTCGTCCCAGCCGGCGAGGGCCTTGATGTCCTCGGCGGTGATGTTGGCGCCGTCCTCGGTGCGCAGGAGGTTCTCCAGGAGGACCTTGAGGCTGAAGGGCAGGCTGTCGACGTCGAGCCCGTCGCCCTTCACCGCATCGAGGCGGAAGATCTCGTACGACGTCCCGTCGACGTCCAGGGTGCTCTTGGCACCGAAGCTGTCCTTGCTCGCCACTGCGTTCTCCTCTGTCGCGTCTGTGTGTCGCGTCCGTGCCGGGTGACCCCGGCCATCCTGCCACCCTCCGGCCCCAGCCGGACGGGTCATATCTCTTGACGTCAAGATACATGACATCGAGTGACCGCGCAGCACCCCTCCGACCCGTGTCGGCGGCCACGCACCACGCCTCGCTGCGTAGAGTCGCGCGCCGTGCGCCCCTACGCCCTGCTGGTCCTCGCGGGCTTCCGGCAGCAGTCGGCGTACCGCCTGGCCGCCCTCGCCGGACTGGTCGCCAACACCACCTTCGGCTTTCTCAAGGTGGCGATCCTGCTGGCCACCGTCGAGGCGGCCGGCGGCGAGCTGAACGGGTACGACGCCGGCAGCATGGCCGCCTACATCTGGATCTCCCAGGGCCTGCTCGGGTCGGTCAACCTGTTCGGCCGCACCGAGGTCGCCGAGCGGATCCGCACCGGCGACGTCGTCGTCGACTTCCTGCGCCCCCTCGACGTCCAGGGCGCGGCCGTCGCGACCGAGGTCGGGCGCAACCTGTTCGCCCTGCTCCCCCGCGGCATCCCCTCGGTCCTCGTCGGCGCGCTCGTGGTCGGGATGACGATGCCGACCAGCCCGCTCCCCTACGCCCTCGGGCTGGTGAGCGTCCTGCTCGGCATCACTGTCTCGGTGACGACGGTCTACCTCGTGGCCGCGACCGGCTTCTGGCTGGTCGAGACCCGCGGGGTGCAGATCCTCTACATGGTCGTCTCCGGCTTCCTGGCCGGGCTCTTCGTGCCGATCAGCCTCTTCCCCGCCCCGCTGCTCGCGCTGGCCAGCGCCACCCCGTTCCCCTCGATGCTGCAGTACCCCGTCGACGTCCTGTCGGGGCGCGTCGAGGGCGTGGCCGCGCTCGGCCTGGTCGCCGCCCAGGTCGCCTGGTTGGTCGCCACCGCTGCCCTCGGGCACGTCCTGACCCGCCGCGGGCGGCACAAGCTGGAGGTGCAGGGCGGGTGACCACCTCCTCCGGGCCCCGGGCGCAGCCGGCCCTGCACGGCAGCCGCTGGACGCCGTACCGCGCCGTCCTCGGCTCGCGGGTGCGCTCCCAGGCCAGCCACCGCGCCAGCTTCGGGCTCGACCTGGGCAGCTCGCTCCTCGTCGGCATCGTCGAGCTCGCCGAGGTGGCGGTGCTCTTCACCAGCGTCAGCGCGATCGGCGGCTTCGACCTCGCCGCGATCCTGCTCGTCTTCGGCCTGGCCGACCTCTGCTTCTCCGTGGCCGACATGGTCTTCGGGCACTGCGACAACCTCCCGGAGTACGTCCGCACCGGCCGCCTGGACGTCTTCTACCTCCGTCCCCAGCCGCTGCTCCTGCAGCTGGTCACCTCCGACGTGAGCCTGCGCCGGCTGGCCCGCGCGGCCGTCGGTCTGGTCGCGCTGGTCGTGGGCCTGACGGTCAACGAGATCGCGTGGGGGCCGGGCGCCGTGGCGCTGTTGCTGCTCGCGGTCCTCAGCGGGACCGCGACCTTCTCGGCCATGTTCGTCATGGCCGGTGGCCTGCAGTTCTTCCTCGTCAACGGCTCGGAGATGACCAACGCCTTCGTGTACGGCGGTCGGTACGCCGCCACCCAGCCCGGCTCGGTCTGGGGCCGCCCGCTGGTGGTCGTCTTCGGCTTCTTCTTCCCCATGGCCTTCACCGCCTACCTGCCCGTCGTCACGCTGCTCGACCTGCCCGCCTTCGCCGGTCTCCCCGGCTGGGTCGGCTGGGCCGCGCCGGTGGCGGCGGTCTGGGCGTGGCTGGCGGCGCTGCTGGCGTGGCGCACCGGGGTCCGGCACTACCAGGGAGCAGGGGGCTGATGAGCGAGCCGATCATCGAGACGCGGCGCCTGACCCGGACCTTCCGGGTCCGCGACGGGCTGACCCGGCGCACCGTCGTGGCCGTCGAGGACCTCTCGCTCCGGGTCGACCCCGGCGAGGCCGTGGGCTACATCGGCGCCAACGGCGCCGGGAAGTCGACGACGATCAAGATGCTCACCGGCATCCTCGTGCCCACCTCGGGCGAGGCCCGCACCTGCGGGCTGCGGCCGGTGGCCGACCGGCGCCGGCTCGCGCGGCAGGTCGGCGTCGTCTTCGGCCAGCGCTCCCAGCTGTGGTGGGACCTGCCGGTCGGCGACTCCTTCGGCCTGCTGGCCGCGATCCACCGCCTCTCCCCCGCCGACGCCGCCTCCCGCCGCGACGAGCTGGTGGCGCAGCTGGAGCTCAAGGAGTTCTGGACGACACCGGTGCGCCAGCTGTCGCTGGGCCAGCGGATGCGCGCGGAGGTCGCCGCCGCCCTGCTGCACCGGCCGCGCCTGGTGATCCTGGACGAGCCGACGATCGGCCTGGACGTGCTGAGCAAGCAGCGGCTGCGGGAGTTCCTCGTCGCCGAGCGCCGCGAGCACGGCACCACGCTGCTGCTCACGACCCACGACATGGGCGACGTCGAACGGCTCTGCGACCGGGTCGTGCTCGTCGACCGCGGCCGCACGGCGTACGACGGCGACCTCGCCGGGTTGTCCCGCACCGTCGGCGCGCAGCGGGTGATGACGGTCGACCTGGCCGAGCCGGTCCCCGCGACGGCGCTCGCGCTCCCCGACGGCGCGTCGCACGTGGGCGAGGAGGGCCACGGCCTGCGCCACCGGATCGGCTTCGACTCCGAGCAGGCCACCGCGGCCGCCGTCCTGGCGGCCGTCAGCACCGCCGCCGAGGTCCTCGACCTCTCCATCGAGGAGCCGGACGTCGAGGACGTCGTGCGGAGGGTCTACGCGAGTCGACGCTGATCCCCGGCGAGCACCCGCCCCGGCGGCGTACCAAGGGCGCTCGCGGACCGGTCCAGCAGGCCTCGTCAGCGCCCTGCGGCTCCACTAGATTCCGGCCATGTCCCTCCGGGTCGGCGTCGCCGCCATCTCCTGCGCACTGCTGCTCGCCTCGTGCTCCTCCGACCCGGTCGCCGAGCCCACCCCGCCCGTCGAGGGGGCCACCCCAGGGACCGGCGCCCCCTTCGCCGAGGACGTGCCCCGTCTCGGGCCCTCCACGGCCCTCGACGAGGCAGTCCGTGCGGCCGGCTTCGACGCAGGCACGGCGTTCGTGGCCGCCGAGACGCGCTCCAGCCTCGACGTCGTCGACTCCCGCTCCTTCGTCCTCACCCACGACCTGCCCAACGGGGCCGTCGCCGAGCTGACCTACCGGCTCACCCCCGGGAGCGGCGACACCGCTCCCGAGGACGGCGTCACCCTCACCGGCGCGGAGGAGGGCGACCGCTACGTCATGTCGCTGTCCTACTCCATCGATGCCGACACGCTCCCCGCGGACATCCGCGAGCGGGTCCTGGGTGGCACCGACCCCGGCTCCGCCCGAGGTGCGGCGGGGGGCACGACCGTGGCCGGCGCGGTCCCGCGACCGGCCGCGCTCCGCGCCCAGGAGGCGCGCTCGACATTCGACGTCGTCGTCGACGCGGTCGTCAACCAGGCGGCCGAGACCTTCCAGGACAGCGTGGTCGACAGGACCGGGTCCAAGCCCGCCTCGGTCTCGTGGGAGGCGTGGAAGGCCGGCAACAAGGTCTGGGACGCCGTCAACGCCAACGACCTGGTCGCCCAGGCCCTGGCGAAGGTGGACGCCCTCGCCGCGTGCGCCGAGAACCCCTCCAACCCTCTGACGATCAAGCAGTACGCCGAGGACCCGAGCGCCAAGGCGAAGGTGACCGAGCAGCTCGCGGACCTCAAGGGCGAGATCCAGGCCAACGCGGCGGCCCTGTTCCTCCAGCTGCTCGCCGACACGGGCTCCTCGCTGGCCGGCTCGGTGAAGTGGCTCGGGTTCGTCGTGGCCCCGGCCACCGCCTACGTCAAGCAGACGCTCACCTCGCTGATCGCCGAGCGGGTGCGCGAGGCGGAGGTGTTGGTGCCGAAGTGCACGAAGCGGAGCTACACCATCAGCGGCACCATCCCCTCCCAGCCCGGTGGCATCGAGGTCGAGGGCACCGCCTGCTCGCTGGAGAAGCGCTACACCGCGACCACCACGGGTGACCTCGTCGGGACCTTCTCCTTCCGCCCCAACCGCGAGACCGGCGGCACCTTTGCCTACACCGGCGTCGTGAGCAACGCCGGGCTGCGCCTCAACGGCAGCGGCGCCTACAGCATCCGCCTCTCCGGCGACGCCACGACCGGGACGATGACCTTCGACTTCGCCGGCAGCCTCAACATCCCCGGCTTCGGCACGACGACCGGCACGGCGGTCTCGAGCCTGGACCTGGTGGCGATCGAGCCCTGCTGAGGCGTCAGTGCGCGGCGGCGCGCTCGAAGACCGCCACGCACTCGACGTGGTGGGTCATCGGGAGGAGGCAGACGGCCCTGAGCGCGATCGCGATCCTTCGCGACCGACTGCAGCCATCGACGCAAAGTGGCGTCTGACCTGCGACGATGTCGACTTCGGCGCCTGAAGGCCTCGGTACGCCGTTGCGGGCGTTTGCGAATCAAACCGAGCCCAATCCGAGCCCTCGTGCCGGCAGGCGCCAACTGGCGCAAGCGACAGCAAGGTCAGACCTCGCCGCGAGCGCGGGCCGCGAGGTACTGATCCATCACCGCTGCCGGGATCCGGCCGCGGTCGGAGACCACGATGTCCGCCCGGGCCGCCCAGCGCCTCACATCGGTCGGCCTCGGCGGTGCGGGCGCGAGCGGCGGCGCCGCTTCGAGGCCTCGTACGGCGAGGTCACCCACCAACTCCTCAGCCAGCCCCACCCGAGCGGCCGCGAGGAACCGGTAGGTCCATTCCTGGGCGAGCTTGCGGGTCTCGCAGAACACGATGGGAACGGCCGGAAACCGGACCTGGCACTCGGCGATCCCGTCGGCCACGACGCTCGGCCGGACGTGATCCAGCTTGAACACCTGCGAGTAGCGCTCTTCCACGACGACCGCGGCCCGCGGGATCGCCGACAGCTCGGTGAGCTGGAACTTGAGCTTGCCGGTCGTCAGCGAGGTGACCAGATCAGCCAGTGACTTGCGCTCGACGGTTGCCTGCAAGACGCCGTCGACGAGGAGCCCGTAGTCGCCGGCGCTGAGCGGCTCACGCCGGGTCGTCGCCTGCCGGTCGGCGAAGGTAAGCGGATACCGCTCGCGGATGTCGATGGTGATCTCCAGGTCGGCGACGCCACTGGCACGGGCGCCAGGAAGGTTCACTGCCGGGCGTGCCTGCTTCGAAGTGCGTGCCGTCTGCCAGAAGATCATCTGTCGACCGCGGGCGTTGGTGACAACAATCTGGGAGCGGTTCTCCCGGCCCCGGTCGAGCACAAGGTCGATCGCCGCACCCCGGCGTACGCACGAGCGAACCGGCACCCGCTCGACGATGTCGGCGTCTTCCGGCCATTCATCGACGCGGTGGCAGTAGACCTTGCCCGTGCGCGGCCAGGTGTCCTTGGCCTTGAGGATGATCCCGCCCCCGAGCGGGACCCGAAGGAGGTACGGCAGCGTCGACCCGGGCTCGGGGTTGCGAGCGATCACGAAGTCCTCGGGCATGGCTACAGCTCCCCCGCCGTCGTCAGGCGCGCGAGAGAGACCTCGGCGTCCGGGATCTCAAGCAGCAACGCGCGGTCCTTCTTGACAGCGGCGACCATGGCACGCAGCCGCTGGCGGTCCTTCTTCGTGACCTCCTCATTCCGGAAGTCACGCGCGGCGAGCAGCCCCGCGAGGATGACGAAGTCGCGCCGGTGGCGGCCGAGCCCGGGGTCTCCCGCGTTGTTGAGAGCGGCCGCCTTGCGCCCACCAGAGCACCGACGAGGTTGGGACGGCGTACGGAGCCTTCGCGGCCCGCGACCGTCACCGCCACCGTTTCGCTGCGTTGCAGCGCCTGGGTCCCGCCAGCAGTCGGGAGGGTCGGGCTGCCGGAGACACCCGGACGGAGGCTGGCCCGCTCCCCGATCCCGTCCGGCAGCAGGACGTCAATGGATCCGTCTCCCCGGACCCAGCGATGCTGGAGACCGTCCGCGGAGATGCCGGCCGAGGCGAACCCGAGGTCTGTCAGAGTCCTGGTGAAGGTGGCGAGCATCGTCGGGTCGGCGCGGACGTCGATGACGGTGTCGGCGTCGTTCGTCGGCCTCACCGGGAAGGCCCCTCGCTCGGCGCAATGCAGGTGGACGAGCTGACCGCCGATCAGCGTCCAGCCGTCCGCGAGCCGTTCGTAGAGGTCGAGAAGGCCCAGCCAGGAGGCGGTCTGCTCAGGCGGCATGGCCGGCAGCACGATCATTGCTGCGCCGCCTTCCACTCCAGGGCGAGATCGTGCAACAACTCCGCTGCGCGGGCCTCCTCGCGCGGGCCTCGGTGCTCCGCGAGGTCGGCCGCGAGCCTGAGCTCGGATTCGGGGTACGGGTCCTGCCCGTCTGGAATGACGTGGAGGATGACGTTCGCGTCGCGGTCGGCGTCGACCAGGAGATAGTCCTTCAGAATTCCGTCAACGACGGACTCACCCAGATACCCCTCGACGTCTGCCGATGCGATGCCGCTGACCCCGAGGTCGACCAGCAGGGCCCAGCGCTCGTCACCCTTGAGATCGGCAAGGTCAGCCTGCGCAGCACGAAATAGCCGTCGATGCGCACGGTTACGGAACACCGACCGAAGCGAAACCGCCATGCCACTGACCACCTCCTCATCCGCGGCAAGCTCGACAGCGGGCTCGAGGAGACGATCCAACTGTTGCCGGACGCGCGCCGAGCCTGCCGGCCCGCGGTAGCTCGCCGAGGCCGCGATAACCGCCCAAGCAGAGCGGGCGGAAAGTGGTGTCAAGGGACAGTAGGAACTGCCCAGTGGCGGACATAAGACCTGCCCGCTGACGGTCACGAGAACTGCCCGGTGGTGGCCATGGGATCTGCCCAAAGGGGGCGGCGGCCACCACCGACCAGGTCGGTCAGCTCAAGGGGCTCACCC